>NZ_VOZO01000001.1:0-606637 GCF_013419715.1 Acinetobacter sp. YH12063
GACTTAAAAAGCCGCCTACGCACGCTTTACGCCCAGTAAATCCGATTAACGCTCGCACCCTCTGTATTACCGCGGCTGCTGGCACAGAGTTAGCCGGTGCTTATTCTGCGAGTAACGTCCACTATCTCTAGGTATTAACCAAAGTAGCCTCCTCCTCGCTTAAAGTGCTTTACAACCAAAAGGCCTTCTTCACACACGCGGCATGGCTGGATCAGGGTTCCCCCCATTGTCCAATATTCCCCACTGCTGCCTCCCGTAGGAGTCTGGGCCGTGTCTCAGTCCCAGTGTGGCGGATCATCCTCTCAGACCCGCTACAGATCGTCGCCTTGGTAGGCCTTTACCCCACCAACTAGCTAATCCGACTTAGGCTCATCTATTAGCGCAAGGTCCGAAGATCCCCTGCTTTCTCCCGTAGGACGTATGCGGTATTAGCATCCCTTTCGAAATGTTGTCCCCCACTAATAGGCAGATTCCTAAGCATTACTCACCCGTCCGCCGCTAGGTCCAGTAGCAAGCTACCTTCCCCCGCTCGACTTGCATGTGTTAAGCCTGCCGCCAGCGTTCAATCTGAGCCATGATCAAACTCTTCAGTTTAAAATCAATAGTACATATAGTGTACCAATCTTGGCTCATCAATTACTGACAAAAAATTTGCTCAAATAAACTTCGAGTAATTTCTACCATCAATCAATGAAAATAATTTCGATCAATCAATCAGTAAAAATCCACACAAGTTGTTCTTCATAATCTCTTAATGATCTTCTTGTTGGTTCGTCACCAGCAAGCTAGGTCGGCTATATTACTCTTTATTTCTAAAGAGTCAACCGGTAATTCAAATTATTTTTAAACTCTCTTTCTAAAACCCAACTTAATTAATTCAACCAAGCTACTGTTTTATCAGAAGTTTTAATCTTCATCACCGCCGATGGATGTGCATTCTACAGCATTTCTGATCCAACGCAACACCTTTTTTTAAATAATTATTTTGAGCGCACATTTTTCACTCAAATTACATTTTTTTATTCATATTTTGATCAAATTTGGTTTAATAGTAATAAATCAGGATTATTTGAACGTTTTTACTTATTATACGGCAAACATTTTGCCGCGCTAAAAGCGTCAGGACTATATATGCGCCAAACTTCTTTTTTATATGCAGGATTATTGTCACTTGTCGTAACAACACCTGTATTTGCAAATGACGAGGCTTCAGCACCTGTTGCTCAAGACTCAGAAGCTGCCAATAAATCAAAAACGCAACAACTTGCGCATGCTGCGATGGTCAAGTCATCTGAAGTTGCAAAAAAATTATCTGTAAATGCCAATGCAGCACAATCAGAAGAAGATAAAGACCCTTTCCAACCGATCAACCGGAAAGTTTACGCATTTAATGATTATTTAGATGTCCATATTGCTCGCCCTGCTGCTGTGCAATATGTAGCGAAAACTCCTAAGGATATACGTGAATCGTATCGTTTATTCCGTAAAAATTTGGGCGAACCGTGGAATGCGTTTAACCAACTCATCCAAGGACGACCGACACGTGCCGCAAAAAGTCTGGGGCGTTTTACTGTTAATACACTGACAACTTTAGGCTTTGCTGACCCTGCAAGCCGTCTAGGTCTAGAAACAGAAGATGAAAACTTTGGCACGACTTTAGGTTATTACGGTATTCCTTCTGGTCCTTATATTGTTCTACCAGTGCTTGGTCCAAGCACATTGCGCCAAACCGTCGGTCTAGCAGTAGATAGTCAAGGACGTCCACAGAAATATATACTTGATGGTCATGATGTAGCTTACTGGTCTGAGCAAACTTTACGTGGAATCGATACTCGCGCTCAATTACTGGATATCGAAGGTGTATTGCAAGGCGATAAATACGCTCAAATTCGTGATATCTATTTGCAACGCCTGAACTATTCTATTGCCGAGAAAAAAGGGATTGCTGAAGAAAACTTATTTATTGATGAAGAAGATGACGATATTGATGAATCTGAAGATAATTCAACTGATGTTTCATCTGATGATTCTAGCGATTTCATTGATGACACAAGTTCAGATGAAACTGACACAGCAACAACTGAATAAATAAAATTTTTCAATTGGCTGGTGTGGTTTTTCCCTCCAGCCATCATTAGCTTGCTATAGTACACTTATTATCTATTCGAAGGATTCATCTAATTCTTTATGTATTTCATTCAACCTACTCGTGATATTCCATATTTAGATCAGGTACTTGATGCGCTTCCTAGCGTACAAATGATTAACATTGAAGATCTAGACTTGTATGATCCAACGATCATTGCAATTGCTGATGTTGCCGACTTTTTAAATCACCAATGGACACTTCCTACTATTGTGCTCGCTTTTGAGCATGAAGGTGCTGCATTGGCTCAAGCTTGGCAACAAGGCGCTTTAGCAGGATGGGTTTGGGATCATATCCCAACTAATCTTCAGGTGGCACTTACTAAAATTGATGCGCAATACAAACGCAATCAAGACAGCCGTGATCTCCCTTCTGCTGCAGATTTGCAAAAACGTTTACTGCCCAACCCGATTGAACTCCACAACTATAAAGTTGAAACATTCTTCCAACCATCTGCTTATTTATCGGGTGATTGGTACGATTACTGGAAAATCAGCGATAAAGAAATCATGTTTTATCTCGCAGATGTGTCCGGTCATGGCGTAACGAGTAGTTTACTGACTTCGTGGATGGCAGCTTTCCACGGTCGTTCAAAAACCCCAAGAGAGTTGATCAAAAAACTCAATGGCATGTTGGTTCAAGAAAATATTGAAAAGCACATTACCATGATTGCGGGAATACTCAATCTCGATACGCATGTCTTGAAATGGTCTAGTGCAGGCCATTATCCGCCGGCCATTTTATTTGAACCCGGTCTTCCCGCACGAATTTTAAATACCAGCAGCTTCCCACTCGGCTTAACTGAAGATCTAGAAGTTGAAGAGTTTGAATTTACCTTAAATCGTTATTCTCGCTTTGTAATTTGCTCGGATGGCGCACTTGAACCTTTTGACGGTGGATTGAATGAACAGCTAGGTCAATTGGTTTATCACTTGCAAAATCAATCATTTCAAGCACCAGACCATGTTGCTGACGATATTGCCATCCTAAGTTTACGTCGAATCAATTAGTCACGAAATCAACCACTTAAACTGAATACGACTTTCTGATCATGCTCGGCTACTTGAGTAAGCTGTGCCCCTATGGGATAATTTACTATCCTTCTCTGCAAATGGCATTTATATGTCAACAGGTCATGTTGAATATGCAAGCTTGAACGGAACGCATATTTTTAAGCTTATTGGCGAAGTGCGTGCCCAATCTTGTATTAGTCTAGACAAGTTATTAAACAAAATTGAACAGCAACAAAATGTCGTCGGTGCAATCGTTGATTTAACCCAAACGACATTTATCGATAGTACTGTCCTTGGCATTTTGGCTAAACTGGGTTTGAAGCTCAAACAAGTTCACCATATCCAAGCGGTAATGTTGTCTACAAACTCTGATATCACAACGCTTGCCAATAGCATGGGTTTAGGTCAGGTGTTTGTTATTTTGAATTATTGTGGTGATCCAAGTGTATGCACTCGCGCACTTATGGAAGAACACATTACCCATAGCAATATGCTGAATACGGTTTTAGATGCACACAAAACGCTGATGAAACTAAATGATAGCAACCAAAATATGTTTGAGCCTTTGGTCAAACAACTGCAAAAAGAGCAGGACAATCTAGAGCAACCCAAGCAGCAAAATGTCTAATTTAGGTTAATCACAGCAGAGACCCTCTTCGCATGACTTTACTTTCCGTTGCACAAATGAATTCTCAAAATGACATTGAAGATAACTTCAAAGTGATCGAATCATTGATGCAACAAAGTCAGGCTCAAGGTGCGAGTCTCATTGTATTTCCTGAAAATTTTGTCTGCTTTGCCGCAGGTAAACAACGTGAAACCGCGGCGCAATTTGAAAGTATTCAGCAGCGACTAGAACAACTCGCACATCGTTATCAACTTTGGATTGTTGCGGGCACACTCCCATGCCCTTATCGTCCAGATGGTTCAATCATTCAAGATGGCCGTGTCCGTACTGTCAGCCTGTGTATCAGCCCTGAACGTACCGAAGCACGTTATGACAAAATTCATTTATTTGATGTGCAAGTTGGTGACGCTGTCGGTGGCTATCAAGAATCAAAATTCTTTGAACCTGGTACTGAAACCGTAGTTGCAACAACACCTTTTGGCAATATTGGCCTGATGGTGTGCTACGACTTGCGCTTTCCTGAACTGGCTTTGAAACTTCGTAGCCAAGGTGCAAACATTTTAACGGCGCCTGCAGCTTTTACTTATACCACGGGTGAAATGCACTGGCAGTTGTTACTGCAAGCTCGTGCCATGGATAGCCAATGTGCTGTACTGGGTGCCGCACAACAAGGTTGGCATGGTGAAAAGCGTCAAACTTGGGGGCATGCTGGAGCAAGCAACAGCCGCGGTCAAATTTTAGCAATCACCGCAGAAGAAGGCGCTCAACTACTCACAGTTCCTTTTGACTTAGACGAGCAGCAACAGATTCGCGCATCAATGCCACTGATGCAGCACCGTGTTTTGGTTCAATATTGATTTTCACTCTGTATAAAATTACAAAAAAACTGAATATTATTTAAACAAAATCCCCCACGATATGATTTTGAACCATCATCTGAGGGATTAGAAAAATGACTTTAGAAAAAGCAGTTTATACAGCCCATGCAAAAGCCACTGGTGGTCGTGATGGTCGTGCAACGACGTCCGATGGTCATTTAGATGTTCAATTGGCGGTGCCGAAAATTATGGGGGGTACAGGTAATGGTACGAATCCTGAACAACTCTTCGCCGCTGGTTATTCAGCCTGTTTTTTAGGTGCAATGAAATTTGTGTCTAACCGAGATAAAATTTCGATTGCCCCTGCTGCCTATGTTGAAGGTGATGTTGGTATCGGCCCTATTCCAACAGGATTTGGTATTGAAGTGACGCTTAATATTCATCTTGAGGGTATGGATGCAAGCGAGGCACAGAAACTGGTCGATGCTGCACATATTGTCTGCCCTTATTCCAATGCAACACGTGGCAATATCAATGTAACGTTAAATGCGATTACCTGATGAACTCCTACCCTAAAACAAAATGTTTTAGGGTAGCTTCCTAAATTATCAAAATAAATTTTATAAAAAATATAGCCTTATATTTCAAACATAAATAAGATAAGACGAATAATTAAAACCGAGTTTATAAGAAATGTCTGCGTTATTTTATGTATGGGATGCTGAACAGCATCATTTTCAAACAACAATTTCTACATTAGAACAGGCAGAATATTTTGCAACCAATCCTCAAGATTTAGGTTTTACAGAAAATCTGAAAAATTGGCTCATTGAAGTTGAAAGTATTGTGACTAATCCTGAACTTGCAGAAAATTTCGATGAAGAAATTATCCAGTTCTTTAGTAATGTAAAGGGCTTCTTTAACTTTTCTACGAATGTTTTTGTGATTGAATATTTGCAGGAAAAAAGTAAATACCTTTATAAAATATTGGTCGAAACATTGCGCAAGCATAATCTCGTTGCTTTTGATGCAAAGCATTATGTGTTTTTCAGTCGGGATGTTATTTTTCCTGACCAAAAAAGCATTGAGCAAATGTTGAATGCCGTTCAAGCAGTGACTAAAGAACAGTTATTACAATTTAAAGCAGTTCCATCAAATAGTGATAAATTGAGTAGATTCGCTTACCAATGGTTAGAGTCAAATTATAATAAATTAAAATTTACAAAAATAGAAAAAAAGCATCAATATCCTACTTCAGATAATCTCTATAGGGATATAAATTCAAATATATATGAAAGTATTTTTATTCTATGTTCAAGAAAAAAAAATGTTCTTGCTTATAGTGAATTAAGTTTGGCAAGTTACGTACAAGTTACACTAGATAAAGCAATCAAAATATTTAGAACACACCACATAAATGATAAAACCCTACAATATTTTCCAAATATTCATGGTATTGAGGGCGAGGCTAGCCATTTTAATAATCCCAAAGAACTACAACATATATTAAATCAGCTCTATGACTTTTTAATTTATGATGCAGAAAAACATAAAGATATAGAAACATTAAACCAATGGCTGAATCATGGAGATGAAAAAGAATATATTACAGGGCTAGGTGCTATCTCTCGTTTAGTCTTGGCGAAGCATGTTAATGATCCTTTATATAATCAATTGGTACAGGAAGCTTTACCCTATGTAAATAGAAATAAATTTTATAAGAATATGACTTTAGATCAATTCTATGAAAGATTAGAAATGGAAATAAAAGAGATTTTAGAAAAATAAGCTAATTTCATACCTACCAAAATATAAGATGCACTTTATAAGTACATCTTATATTTAAAAATTACAGAAAAACTCTCTACTCCGCCGCTTCATTGGTGACTCGAAGCACTTCTTCCAATGTGGTTTTACCGGCCAACACTTTGCGCAAACCATCATCCCGAATAGAACCCGACTGTTTACGCGCATAGGTTTCAATTTCATATTCCGCAGCATTGCCATGCACTAGACGGCGCATTTGATCATCGACCGGGACGATTTCATAAATTGCGGTACGCCCTGTAAATCCAGTATGCGAGCATTGTTCACATCCTTTGGGTTGCGGTAACTTCAGTTCAGTGCCGACATCTAAATGGCGGAAAATTTCTGTTTCAAAAGCATCCGCTTCATGCCATGTTGCACAACGTGGACATAAGGTACGAACCAAGCGCTGGGCAATCACACCGATCAATGAGCTTGAAAGTAGAAATGGTTCAATCCCCATGTCTTTAAGACGGGTCACCGCACCGATTGCTGTATTGGTATGCAGCGTTGAAAGTACCAAGTGGCCTGTTAATGACGCTTGTACTGCAATTTCAGCAGTTTCTAAATCACGAATCTCCCCGACCATCACCACATCTGGGTCTTGTCGAAGCATGGCTTTTAATGCACGAGCAAAGGTCATATCCACTTTGGTATTGACCTGCGTCTGCCCGATCCCTTCAAGTTGATACTCAATTGGATCTTCCGCAGTCAATATATTTTTTGAACCATCATTTAGATCAGACAATGCCGCATATAAGGTTGTGGTTTTACCCGAACCCGTTGGTCCCGTAACTAAAATAATGCCATGCGGACGATGTACCAGTTGTTTCAATCGATCATAGTCATGCTGCATCAAGCCCAAATGGGTCATGTTTAAACGCCCAGCTTGTTTATCGAGTAAACGCATCACCACACGTTCACCATAGGAAGATGGTAAGGTTGATACACGAACATCGACTTCTCGGCCCGCCAAACGTAGTGAAATACGACCATCTTGTGGAATTCGCTTTTCTGCAATATCGAGTTTGGCCATGACTTTGATACGTGACACCAACAGTGGTGCTAGTTCACGACGTGGCTGCACAATTTCACGTAACTGACCATCGACACGTAAGCGGACAGACAGCTTTTTTTCAAAAGATTCGATATGAATATCGGAGGCTCCAACACGAATTGCTTCCGACAATAAGGCATTGATTAACCGTACAATCGGTGCATCATCTTCCTGATCCATCAGATCTTCAGCTTCTGGCACAGAGTCTGCAAGGCTGAGTAAATCAGGATGATCTTCCAGACCCGCTGCAACTTGTTGAGACTCACCGGTGTCTCCGGCAAAGCTTGCACTGAGTAATTGATTAAACTCTTGCTCACTACATAATTGATATTGTGCAGGATGCCCTAAATAGCGACGTGCTTCCTGTAAAGCCAACAGTGGCGTGCTGTCACGACGTACAATAAAAGCTTGATCACCCTCATATCGAAGCAATACGCCATGACGTTTGGCAAAACTATATGGTATTTGTAATTGTTTAAGTACTTGCATCACGCATTATAATGATGAAAAAAGTTGTTTTGAGTGTACTCTAAGCATCTGACAGCGTGAAGTCTGTTTTTAGGATTTATCAGGACAAGGGATATACGCATTGCCATTAGAAAATGATTTGACTGAAAAGGAATCCCCAAAACGTAAATGGTGGGGGGAATATCAATTTGAACTGAATCACCCGCGCAGTTGGCAGTTTGGGTCTTTATTGTTTCGTGTAACGCGCGGCATGCAAGAGTGGCGTATGGAATATCATCGCCCGACCTTTCAGTTTGACTATGAGCAGCAATGGCATCCGATTCAAGACCCTGAATTTGGTTTTCCACAACCCATTAAAATGGAACGCTATATGTTCCGCCAAACACATGACAAAATTCAAATCATGCCACGTTTGGCAGATCGGTCTGTGGTGATTAAACCGGTCGATCCGATTTATATTCCAGCCGGACAGCGCGGAACGCTATATATCAGCACACCGCTGTGGATTGCTGGTTTTGTCGAAGGTCTTAGAGAACCCTTGTTTGATATACCAGTGATTTTACCTAAAGACACTTGGTTTGGTCCGAATCATCGAATGGGTGAAATATGCTATGCCACAGCAGTTGATGGTCGTACAGAACTTAAACAACTCAAACCTCGTGCATTTCGTGCAGTAACCCCTATTGAGTTTCATAACGTGAGTAATCAACAGATTCGTTTTGACCGTATGAATGTCCCTGTACCGGCTTTGCCATTATTTTATAGTGAAAGTACGGGACGTTTATGGACTTCACAAATTCGGGTCGTGCATGAAGGTCATGACAAACCGCCGCGGGTCAAAATTGAAAACCGTACACCGCCACAAGCAGGTGACGTGGTTTATCTACATCCGCCACGCGAGTCAGCCAATGTGCTGTTCAATATGTTTGATTCATTTTTCTAACGGTGAGCCATGGCAGATTTAAATATTTCGACAGAAATTACCAGCAGCCTAAAAGGAATGGTCGCCAATCTCAATACTGATCGGCTGACGGAATTATTGGTGGCTGTATTATTGGCAGTCATCGGCTTTCTGATTGCCCGTTTTATCTCGAATACCTTTATTCGTACTGTAGGTATGCGTTTCAATGCCCATCAGCAGTTGGTTTGGCGTCGCGGGATTTTCTATTTCATCTTTTTAATCTTTGTGATGGCCAGTTTAAAAGAAGCCGGCTTTAAACTCAGCGTGTTCTTGGGTGCAGCGGGTATTTTAACGGTCGCACTGGGTTTTGCCTCGCAAACGTCCGCATCCAACCTGATCAGCGGGATGTTCTTGATCGGTGAAGGTTCTTTTGAAGTCGGTGATACCATTCAATTAACACTGATTCGTGGGCATACCATTGAAGGTGAAGTGATCTCGATTGATTTACTGTCGGTCAAATTACTCACGCAGGACAATGTCTATGTCCGTTTGCCGAATGAACAACTGATTCGGGCACCTGTACATAACCTGTCTAAGTTTCCAATACGGCGAATTCCAATTACCCTTGCAATTAACTTTCATGAAGACATCATCAAAGTCCGTGAAGTTTTATTAGATGCCGTTAGTAAATATCCATTGGTCTTGGCCGATCCTAAACCTGCCGTGACCGTCACTGCCTTTCGAGAGTCATCCATTGAATTGCTTTTTGCCATTTGGTGTCAAAGAGAGAATTTCCTAAAAGTCCGTGATGAGATGCAAGAACGGATTCGAAATGCCTTTGTAGAAAATAAAATTGAAATCCCTGTCCCGAAAATGGGTTTTGTTGACCACCCACTTTCTACACAAGCAAGCGATGCTAACGTCGATCAATATGCCAATGCGCAAGAAATTCAACGAGAGCCTCAACTCAAATAATGGTCTATCGACTTGATATGAAAGGCCCTGCATATCTTCAAATGTGCAGGGTTTTTTTATCATGTACTTTTATAGCCATCGACCTGTACAGCTTAGTGATCTCGTACCTTTAAGAATTTCATCATGGTTCAACCTTGTCATTCGGCATGGGGGCAATATAGGCAATCAAAAGCATGGCAAAACCTGCCGCCATAAATGAAATCACTCGCATGAGTGTGCCGACATGAGATAAATCCAGCAAGACCAATTTCAAAGTGACCAAGACCAAAATACTGCCGCCGAGCAGCCAAACTGAACGTAATTGGCGCTGAGTGGCAAAGCGCATACTCACCAAAGCCAATAACACCCACAGCACAGTAAAACTCAGTTGAACGGTCGCATCGCTCCAAATGTCTAAACTGTTATAAGGCGTATCCAGATACCTATGTAAGGCACGAAGCACGACATAGCTACTTAACCAAAGTAGCCCAAGGACACTCAACACGGCAGCCAAGCTACGATCTAAACCAGCTTTTAACTGTTGATTCAACATCCATAAAAAAGCCGCTAACAACAGCAAACTCACTGCATCAAAAGGATTCAGTATCGGCAAGATATATCCCACAAAGGCCTGCTGACTAAATAATTGCGAACTAATGATCCAACTTAAAGCCAAAAACAAGCTGCTACGCGCTTGCCAAAACATTTTCCAGGCCGGTTGCTGCGCTTGCCAATAACACCATGCACAAAATAATAGCGGCAAAATCACCACACTGATATATGGCATACTAGGTATCAGCGTCAGACTGATCCACGCCAAGCTGCTCAAAATTCCGAGACTGACCCATTCTTTTTCTTCACGCACACCAAGTAATGGTCGTAGCCAAAGCAGCGTCAAGCTCAGCCCAGCGAATGCAAAATAAATCTGCTCCATCGTTGAATGCCAAATTAATTGACCGTTCTCACTCACTGAAATAACTTGGTACAGCCCCATCACATAAACAGGCACTAGACCCGTCCACTTAATGATGGACCAACTCCACGAAGCGTTTCGCTTTAACAAGCCTTCATTCACCACCAGATAGGCCACACTGACGATCAATAGACTCAAGGCCAATTGATGGCTAGTCTGCAGCCAATCTAAGAGCAACATGATGAACATGGTGGTTGCTGAGAGCATTTGCACACATTGAAAGGCAATACTCGAACTTGAAAGCTGTTTATGAAATGCAGGAACAGCATGCGTCACGATAATGGCCGCCAAATAGCTCAAACACACGCCCCAATACATCTGTGCAGGGAAATGTGGCAGTTGAACCAAATAATACAGACTTGAACAACCCGCCATCACCAAGAGCGCCATGCCTAAATAACGGCTGATATTGGACTGCTTGTATAGGGCATATATAAATATCAATGCACCTTCAACTGCCCAACCGACCACACTCCACTGCTCTTTCAATACTATCGGTGGAATCAATGCCAAGAAAATTAAGGTCAAACTCAAATAACTTTGTGCAATCAGTGGGATCACAGCACTACGTTTACTGATGCTATACAGTGCGGCAAAAAGCGCTGCAAATAGCAAGCTATACCCCGCCTGCCATACGGTTTCCTCAAAATACATCAAATACAATGCCAGATAAGCAAGCACTGGCGAAGCAAATATCAGTGCAATATCCAAGGCAGGTTTGAGCTGAAAATGCGCAAGATCCTGTTTTGCCAATAACTGACTAAAACGAAAACCCAGCCAGATAAAAATCGCGGCATGGGCTAAAACTAGCACGCTCATCATCTGCCGTTCGGTGGTGTATCCGTGGTAAAAAGTATATCCACCCCCCATGATCACCGTCATCAAAAATGCGATTTGATTCAGATATTTCCACGGTCTTAAAGTACTCATGACCGCAACAGCAATATTAATCACAAGATAATAGGCGATGAATTCCGTTGCAGTTGCATCACGAACAGGCAAGGTAAATGGCGCAAGATAGGCGATCAGCATTGCCATGATTGCCAGTTCTACCGACTGTTGTTTCAAACTGAGCCAAATCGTCAATGCCATAAGCACTGCATACAGTACACAGGCCATGCCAAAGCCCGCAATCACGGCATTGTAATAGGCAAAAAATAAGGTCAAAAACAGCGCTGCAAGCCCCAAACCTTCTAGCGCCAAGGCAAAACTTCGATTTTTGGCTTGCAGCCAATATCCTAGTCCGACAACACCAGCACTGATCAAACTCACAATCAACAGCTTCATGGCCAAGCTTAGTTGCCAATGCTCTGTGGCAAATCTAAGTAATAGCACCACGCCAATCACCAAGACCAGTACAGCCACTTTTAACACGGGATTGCCTTGGAAAAGCCATTGCTGAATTTGACTAGATAGATTTGGCGCAGACTTGGATGGTGTATTAGTAGACGATGAATTGACTACTGCCTGATGTCTAGCTGTACCAATTGCCGTCGCGGGATGTACAGATGGTGTATTGTCAGAATCAAAAATTTCAGGACGGTCTATTGTAGGCGCTGATATTGAAGTAGCTGCATGACTCGATTGCGACTGAAGCGCACGTCCTTGCAATAGATGCAGCTGACGTTCTAATCGTTTCAGCCAACGCAGAAAAAAATAGACCCACAGGCTTATCCCAATCGCAACTAAATATCCCAATTCTGTTAACAGTCCAACGACCGTTAATAACGATGCAATATATAACGGAACCTTTGATGTCACTTGAAATGGTTGTTTGGATGAGCTCAGTGCATCAGCGCCGTGCTGCAAATCATCGACATAATTCATCACACTGAGCATAAAACCGATGCCGCTGATATAACTCAGGATTCGGACATCTAAGTACCATGCCCCGATCCCCACCATGATCAGCATCATCAACCAAATCATCTTGATTTCATTATTCTGTTTCAGCATACCTGCTTCGTCATTTTCCTGAATGTTTTGATGATACATGAGCCTGACCGATGGATTAAAACTATTCATCAGTGATTCGGTAAGTTACATATACAATCTAGACTCTGCGTGCGGGCAAAAAATCACGTACAATAAAACCGTTTTCAGGATTAGGAAATTATCCATGCCACCATTTGTCTTGGTCGATGGCTCATACTTTTTATTTCGTGCCTACCATGCACTGCCACCATTAACCACTTCAACCGGTTTGCATACCAATGCAATCCGAGGTGCCATTTCTGCCATCCAAAAATTAATGCGTCGTATTCAACCGACGCATATGGCCGTTATTTTCGATACACCTGAACCAACCTTCCGTCATGAATTGTCCCCGATTTATAAGGGTGACCGTCCAAGCATGCCTGAAGAGTTATCACAACAAATTCCATATCTTCATGCATTAATTCGTGCTCTAGGGATTCCGCTGCATATGTTGCCGGGTGCTGAAGCCGATGACATTATCGGAACTTTAGCCAAACGCGCTGAAGCAGCCGGTCATCAAGTTTTGATCTCCACCGGTGACAAAGACATGGCGCAGCTCGTTACTGAGCGTGTCACTTTAGAAGACAGCTTCAAAGACAAACCGATGGATGTTCAAGGCGTTTTTGAAAAATTTGGGGTGTGGCCGAATCAAATCATTGACTACCTCACGCTGATGGGCGACGCCTCTGACGGCATTCGTGGTGTACCTGGTGTTGGCGCAAAAACGGCAGCGAAACTTTTAACCGAGTACGGCTCGATTGGCGGCATTTTAGAAAATGTTGACAGTATTAAAGGTAAAGTCGGTCAAAACATTAAAGACAATGTCGAAGGGATTACTCTTGACCACCAACTGGCGAGCATCGTTTGTGACCTCGACATGGGCCTTAAATACGAAGATTTGAAACTTGCCGACCCAAATATTCCAGCACTGCGTGATTTATATACGGAACTAGAATTCCGTAACCAACTGCAGTCTTTAGATCATCCGAACAACCCCAATGGCGCAACCTACAAACAAGCAGCCAAAGCCATCAACACCACGGCGACTGTAGCCAATGCACCTGAAGTAGAAGATCAAGCGGACAAAACCAGTGTTGATGATTTACTTGGCGAAGCTCGGTATCACACGGTATTGACCCAAGAAGATTGGGATGTGTTATTTAAACGTCTGAGCACTGAAAAGCGTTTTGCCTTTGATACCGAAACCACCAGCCTCGACTACCGCGTGGCGCAGATTGTAGGTTTCTCGGTGGCTTTAGATGCACATGATGCCTATTACGTGCCGCTTGCGCATAATTATGAAGGTGCACCGCAACAACTTGATCGCGACACGATCCTGAATCAACTCAAACCTTTACTTGAAGATAATGACGTAAAAAAAATTGGTCATCATCTCAAATATGATGCACATGTCTTAGAAAATCATGGCATTCATTTGGCAGGTTGGTATTTCGATACCATGTTGGCCTCTTATGTCCTTAACTCTGTGGCTACACGTCATGGGATGGATGACGTCGCGCGTTTGTATTTAAGTCATCTCACAACGACGTTCGAACAAGTGGCGGGCAAAGGTGCAAAACAAAAGACCTTTAACCAAATTGAGCTCGAAACGGCAGCCCATTATGCCGCAGAAGATGCCCATGTGACCTATCGTCTGTATGAAGTACTCGATAAAAAGTTACAAGCCCATCCGGAACTGATCAATATTTTGCACAATATTGAAATGCCTGTTGCCCGTGTTCTAACCTCTATGGAAGAAAACGGCATTGAGCTAGATATGGACTTCCTCGACCAACTCGGTGTGGAATTTGCCAATACCATTCAAAATTTAGAAACAGAAATTACCGATCTTGCGGGTCAAAGCTTCAATGTCAGCTCACCAAAACAAGTCGGCGAGATTCTGTTTGATAAATTAGGTTTAAAAGGCGGTAAGAAAACTTCTACAGGTCAGTACAGTACCAGTGAAAGTGTGTTAGAAAAAATCGATCATCCGATTACTGATTTAATTTTGGAATATCGTGGTCTCTCTAAACTGAAAAGCACTTATACCGATGGTCTGTTAAAACAAGTGAATAATGACACACATCGTGTGCATACCAGTTACCACCAAGCTTTAACGGCTACAGGTCGTCTGTCATCTACCGATCCAAACTTACAGAACATTCCTGTCCGTGAAGATATTGGACGTCAAATCCGTAAAGCCTTTATTGCACCTGAAGGTCGCATTTTACTGGCAGCCGATTACTCGCAAATCGAATTACGTTTAATGGCGCATTTCTCGCAAGATCATGCATTGGTCGATGCTTTTAATCATGGACAAGACGTACATAAACGTACTGCGGCAGAAGTTTTGGGCATTCCACTCGATGAAGTGACCAGCAACCAACGTCGTCAAGCCAAAGCGGTGAACTTCGGCCTGCTCTATGGTATGTCTGAATTTGGTTTGACCCGTCAGTTGGGTTTCACTCGAGAAGAGTCGCGTAACTATATTGGTAAATACTTCCAACGCTACCCTGGTGTTTTGGAATATATGGAACGTACTCGCCAAGTTGCACGTGAACAAGGTTTTGTGGAAACCATTTTAGGTCGTCGTCTGTATACACCAGACATTATGGCGAGCAACAAAATGGTGAAACAAGGCGCTGAACGTGCAGCGATCAATGCACCACTACAAGGTTCTGCAGCGGATATTATTAAATTGGCCATGATTGCAGTCGATAAAATCTTACCGAAAGATCAAGCCAAAATGTTACTGCAAGTACACGATGAATTGGTGTTTGAAGTTGATGCTGCAATTGCCGATGAACTGTCTGCCCAACTGACTGAAGTGATGCAATCTGTGTTGAAAATTTCCGTTCCACTGATTGTGGAAGTCGGTCAAGGCAATAACTGGGACGAAGCACACTAATTCATTCACGTTCATTCACACCTTTCTCCTTATAGGAGGAAGGTAAGGATGGAGGTGAAATATTCACGAATAGAAATATTTCGATTTACATCTCATTATGAAGCCATAAAAAAGGACGCCGAGGCGTCCTTTTTAATTTAACTCGTCTTAGCTCAGATTAAAGACCAGTCAATAATGCAATTGCGACTTGCTTCATAATGGTTTCCGCAACCAACAATGCCAAAATCGCAAAAATTGGTGATAAGTCAATCATCCCCATATTTGGAAGGATACGACGGAATGGTGCAAGTAGCGGTTCTGCCAATTCTTGAACCACTTCAATATAAGGCGAACGTGACTGACTAAACATCACGACCCAACTCAAAATAATCGATGCAAAAATTAAGTAACGACAGAAACGGATTAAATCCTGAATCATGGTCACAAAGGTCATAATGATCAGATGGAATGGACTATTCACTGCCACGCCAGACAAATACATCAAACCAAACATTTTTAACAAATACAGAATCACCACCAACACCAAAGCTGCGGTATTGACTCGACCTTTGGCCAAAGTTGGGAAGATTCGGCTAAAGATATCGACAATTTTTGTTGCTTTTGCTGTTGCCAAAACCACAGGGTTATATGGACTCACGGCAGCAAGCTGCATTAAAAAACGGAAAAATACGAGCAAAATTGCAACGTTAATAATGATTCCAAAAATTTGAGCAGAGCCCATACTTGAACTTTCCTAAATCAAATCGAATTATTTGGTGCTTTCGCTTAACTCTTGTGCCAACTCTTGGCTACGCTTTTGCGCTGCGGCTAAAGCGGCCTGAATATTTTGTGAAATTTGAGCACGATCAAATACTTCAATCGCAGCTTGTGTGGTACCGTTTGGAGAGGTTACATTTTTACGTAACTCCGCAGGACTGTTGGCACTGGTAATCGCCATTTGTGCAGCGCCCAATGCAGTTTGCAAGGTTAGTGCTGTAGCCACTTTTTCATCCAAACCCATGTTTTTACCTGCACGGATCATACTTTCCATCATATAGAAAAAGTATGCAGGACCTGAGCCAGAAACAGCTGTAACTGCATCAATCTGAGCTTCTGAGTTTACCCAAAGTGTTAAACCCGTTGAAGCCAAAACTTGACTTGCAAGATCACGATCTTCAGCCGAAACCGCTTCACCTGCATACAAACCATGCGCACCGGTTTGAACTAAAGCAGGTGTGTTTGGCATGACACGAACAATACGCTCTGTGCCTAATAGTTTTGAAATCGTTGCAATTTCTGCACCTGCAACAATTGAAATCACTAACTTCCCTTCTAGCAACCCTTGTAATGGTGCCAAAACTTTTGCCAACACCTGAGGTTTAACGGCAAAAAGAACAATGTCAGCTTCTCGAATTGCTGCAACATTATCATCGGTCACATGCAAATCTTTTTCAGCCAAAAGCTCACGTACTTTTTCTACGGGATCTGAAACTGTAATACGTGTAGTCGGGACACCACGTGCAATCAGGCCACCAATTAAAGCCTGTGCCATGTTGCCGCCACCAATGAAACTAATATTACAATTTAGAATTGCGCTCATGATTGAAGATCCGATATTGCAGATTTAGCGTTAAGAGATAATGTTGGTTGCCAGCCAGCTTGAGTACAAAATTCAGACTGCGCCAACCAAAAGCCCTGAGGCGTAAAGACGCCTAGCATAACATTATCTCGGCTTAATATTTGAATAGTATGACGCTGCCACGGAAAAATTTGCGCCTGTTGAATGGCTTTTTTCAACGGCCAACTTCCGACACGACCATATAAATGAATTTTTTCGCCGCCAAGACGTGGGCGAATCTGCAGTTGCTGCCCCAATAAATCAGGTGATAAACCAACCTTTGAGGGTTGAATCACAAAATGGCCGGCAGGCAACTTGAGGCACTGACCTGCAACACAAGTTACAACCTCAACCTCTTGAATAGATTCTGCTAGCAGATAATCCGCTTTGGCAATCCGATGAAGTTGCTGTTGAAAGCGCAGATAATAAAATCCATTCCAGTGCAATGCCGCTTGCGAGTCTTCGCGTGAGCCAATCACTTCTGAAAACAATCGCTGTACCATTTCAAAGCTTGGACGATATTGCCCCTCACCTTTCATCCAGTGCGATAACAACTGACGCTGACGTGCCAGACTGAGCTGTTGTAGAGCCACCAAAGATAACGCTTGCGATGAGCCGCAGACTGCTAAATCTTGTTGTAATACCTCGTTTAAAATTTCATCGGCATCTTGCATCAAGTAACTGGTTCGACTCAGAGCTTGCTGCATTTTAGGAAATCGCTCACTGAGTAGCGGCCACAAAATTTCACGACTCCACGCACGGTCATAGTCGGTATCAAAATTGGTGAGGTCTTGAATATTTTGCACATGCAGCTGTGCTGCCCATTGGCAAATTTGCTCACGTGAAAGATCTAATAGCGGACGCCATAATGTAAAATCTTCACGTACATCGAATTTTTTCATCGCAGCAAGGCCATGGACACCAGCACCTGAAAGTAGCCGCAACATCAATGTCTCCGCCTGATCTTGCTGATGATGCGCGAGTACCAATATTTCATCTGCTTGTAAATGTTGGGCAAAGGCTTGATAGCGGGCCGAGCGTGCTTGATTTTCAAGGTTACCTTGCGCAACCTGAACTTTTTGTATGATGAATGGAAGATTCAGCGCTGCACACTGAGCACGTACAAACTCCCCCCAAGCGTGACTACTCTCTTGTAGTTGGTGATCAATATAAATTACCCGTATTTTTTCAGGGCACAAAAACGGCATAAGATGCAGCAGCAACATGGAATCCATGCCACCACTACATCCTATTAAAAATCGGCTTTGTTCAGGCAGCGCCTGAATTTGACTTAAGCAGTCAGCCCTAAATTGTCGCTGCCAAACTTCATTAAACGCTGATAACGCGCTTCGCATCGTTCGTTTGCATCCATTGGTTGCAGTTCTTCTAGAGCTTGCTTCAAGACCACTTTCAAATCCTGCATGACTTTTTCAGGGTTTAAATGTGCGCCTTCCGCTTCGTCCACCACGTATTCCACAATGCCCATCTTCTGCAATTTATCTGCCGTCAATGCCAATGCTTCACTTGCTTGTTCTGCTTTCTCTGCAGTTTTCCACAAAATAGATGCACAGCCTTCAGGTGAAATCACTGAATAAATACTGTGAGATAGCATAATCACACGGTCAGCCACGCCAATACCGAGCGCACCACCCGAACCACCTTCACCCAATACCGTTGCCACTACAGGCACTTTAAGTGAAGAAAGCTGAGCCAAACTGGTTGCAATCGCTTCAGCCTGACCACGTTCTTCTGCACCTACGCCAGGGTAGGCACCCATGGTATCAATAAAAGTAAAGACAGGCAGATTAAAACGCTCCGCCATATCCAATAAACGCTGTGCTTTACGGTAACCTTCTGGGTTACTCATACCAAAATTATGCTGTAATTTTTCACGTGTACTACGACCACGGTGCTGACCTACGATCATCACAGGCTGACCATCTAAACGAGCCAAACCACCAATCATCGCGCCGTCATCACCAAATAGGCGGTCACCGTGCAAAGCATCGAACTCTGTAAAAATTTCGCCAACATAATCCAAAAACTGCGGACGTTCAGGATGACGTGCGATCTGAACCGTAGTCCAGGCTTTAGATTGAGCTGCTTTATTTTTCATAGGTCGATCATTATCCCTAACTTAACTGGTCTGTTAATTGATAAATTGTTCCGACTGGATATTTAGTTCAATATCCCAATGCTTAAATTGCACTTGCTCATCATGCAAGTCTGCAACCAACAAAGGCCACTGTTTGGCATCACCAGAAACACTAAGTTGCCATTGTTGCGCATTGTCCACGCTTAATTCAATGGCAGGAAGCATCTCATCGCTGCGACTATGATTTAATAAAACTGCTAAACGAAGCAATAGACATAAGTAAACAAGTTTGTTACCACCGACTTTCATCACATCGACACGTGCATCACTGCGCAACTTACGACGATGATGCGCCACTAAATGTGACAAATGGTTTTGATCAATTTGCGAGAAACCCGGAATATCCGAATGTTGCAACAAATAGGCACCATGACGATGGTAACCACTATGACTAATCGCTAAACCAATTTCATGCAAATACGCTGCACGACGCAGTAAATCACTGTCATCACTGGTCAAATTCAGTGCGGTCGCCACACCATTAAACAGTTGTTGCGCGGTATTGACTACACGCTCAGCTTGTTTCACATCTGCGTTGTAGCGACCCATCAACGCATGTACAGAACGATCTCGAACATCTTCATGTTGGAAACGACCCAAGAGGTCATACATCACGCCTTCACGTAATGCGCCATCCGAATAGACCAATTTATCGATATTCAGCACATCAAAGACGGCATATAAAATGGCAATACCGGCTGGCAAAACTGCTCGACGGTCTTCTTTTAGACCATCAAATTCCATTTCATTGACATGCTTATATTTAAGCAATTTATCTTTGAGTTTAAATAGACCGTCACGTGTCAGTTCTTCCTGATCGTTACTCCAGCCCATATTGACACAAATCTGACGACACGCTTTGATCGTACCGCTTGAACCGACAACAGTATCCCAGCCCGCAGCTTTATAAGTGTTAGCAATACCTGCAATTTCCTTACGAGCAGCATTTACAGCTTTATCAAAACTTTTCAGGTTAATTTCACCATCGGCAAAAAACGCTTTGGTAAAAGCGACACAGCCCATTTGCACGGATTCAGTATGAATCGGTTCAAACTCTTCACCAATAATCAGCTCTGTAGAACCCCCACCAATATCAATCACTAGACGACGACCACTGTTTGCCATGGTATGTGAAACTCCCAAATAAATGAGACGGGCTTCTTCACGACCAGCAATGATTTCAATCGGCTTAGGTAAAATTTCAGCGGCTTTTTGAATAAATTCATGACCATTTTTTGCTTGGCGCAAGGCATTGGTCGCCACAATACGTAAACGGTTGGCTTGGACAGGATTTAAACGCCCTACAAAACGTGCTAGGCAGGCTAAACCTCGTTGCTGTGCGGCTTCAGTCAAATTTTTATTTTCGTCTAGACCTGCGGCAAGCTGTACTTTTTCTGACATTGATGCAACTTTTTTCACTTCGCCATGGTCTACACGTGCGATAGCCAAGTGGAAGCTGTTCGATCCCATATCGATAGCAGCAAGTAATTCTTCATCAATCAAAAAATCAGACATTATTCAAAAAAACCTGTTCAGAATTGTGCTTAGATTAATTCACATACATGCAATTTAAAAGCCATTTATGAGCAGTTCGAACGGAACTTATCGTTTTTTTATCTGAAGCAATGATAGTCATACACGATCATCGGCATCGTGATCATCCATTAGACAAACTGACCATTCAGGTCGAAAATTTACATAACCCCCTACATTGTTATAGTTGGCTATGTAATACTTATAAGCATAGAGTCAACTTAAAAATTAAATCCGGAGCAAAATCCATGTCTGGCAATATCGTAAATACAACTGATGCAAACTTCCAAGCTGACGTACTAGAGTCTGATACTCCTGTACTTGTAGATTTCTGGGCAGGTTGGTGTGCTCCTTGTAAAGCCATTGCACCTGTACTTGAAGTACTTTCAACTGAGTTTGAAGGCAAAGTTAAAATCGTTAAAGTAGACGTAACTTCTTGCGAACAAACAGCTGTAAACTACAACATCCGTAACATTCCTGCATTATTAATGTTTAAAAACGGCGAAGTTGTAGCAACCCAAGTCGGTGCCGCACCAAAATCTAAATTGACAGCTTTCATCGAAGAAAACATCTAATATTTTTTCGATAAAAACACTCGAAAATACGCTGTTTTACACAGCGTATTTTTTTGGTTGATAAATTGACAAATGCTGTGTTCTCTCTTATATTGTTTACTCAAGAAATTAAGGATCTCAAATCCTCTCATTTTCTTACAACACAACACATAAAATGCCGCTCGGCAACAGAATTGTTTTTCACATCTCTCTTCATATAACGAATCAGATCTCTGAATTGTTTTGTGCAAACCAATTGCTATCGTTTCTTGCATGATCGCGGCACATTTGTTGCTCCCTTTTCCAACCTGTACCTCAGAATTTTAGATTCTATCTGACCACCTATGAACTTAACCGAACTCAAGAAAAAACCGATTGGCGAACTCATCAAGATTGCCGAGTTTATGGGCCTCGAAGGAATGGCTCGTAACCGTAAGCAAGATATTATTTTTGCCATCTTAAAGCGCCACGCAATGAACGGCGAAGAGATTTTTGGTGATGGCGTTCTAGAAATTCTGTCGGACGGCTTTGGTTTCTTACGCTCTGCAGCGGGTTCTTACCTAGCCGGCCCTGACGATATCTATGTGAGCCCATCACAAATCCGTCGCTTCAACCTTCGTACTGGTGACACTATTACAGGTACGATTCGTCCACCTAAAGAAGGCGAACGTTACTTTGCATTATTAAAAGTTAATCAAATTAACTACGACACACCCGAAAACTCACGTAATAAGATTCTTTTCGAAAACTTAACACCTTTATTTCCAACCGAACAATTGGTAATGGAATTAGGTAATGGTACAACAGAAGACTTAACTGCGCGTGTCGTTGACTTGGTTGCTCCGATTGGTAAAGGTCAACGTTCAATTATCGTTGCACCGCCAAAAGCGGGTAAAACCATGTTGTTACAAAAC
Source organism: Acinetobacter sp. YH12063 (assembly GCF_013419715.1). Taxonomy (NCBI): domain Bacteria; kingdom Pseudomonadati; phylum Pseudomonadota; class Gammaproteobacteria; order Moraxellales; family Moraxellaceae; genus Acinetobacter; species Acinetobacter sp. YH12063. The sequence continues at coordinate 22,403 of NZ_VOZO01000001.1, forward strand.
ATCGCTCAGTCGATTGTTCGTAACAATCCTGAATGTTTCTTGATTGTCCTTCTGATTGACGAACGTCCTGAAGAAGTAACAGAAATGGAACGTACTGTTCGTGGTGAAGTGGTTGCTTCAACATTCGATGAATCACCAGCTCGTCACGTACAAGTTGCAGAGATGGTGATTGAAAAAGCGAAACGTCTTGTAGAACACAAAAAAGATGTAGTGATTTTGCTTGACTCAATTACTCGTTTAGCCCGTGCTTACAACACCGTGATTCCGTCATCTGGTAAAGTTCTTACTGGTGGTGTGGATGCCCATGCTTTAGAACGTCCAAAACGTTTCTTCGGTGCAGCACGTAATATCGAAGAAGGTGGTTCACTGACAATTATCTCAACTGCGTTGATTGAAACTGGCAGTAAGATGGATGAAGTGATCTACGAAGAATTCAAAGGTACAGGTAACCAAGAAATTACCCTAGACCGTCGTATTGCTGAAAAACGCGTGTTCCCTGCGATGAACATCAAAAAATCAGGTACACGTCGTGAAGAGCGTTTGATGTCTGAAGATAACCTACGTAAAGTTTGGATTTTACGTAAATTGCTTCATACACAAGACGAACTTGCAGCGATGGAATTCTTGCTTGATCGCATGAAAGAAACCAAAACCAATGATGATTTCTTCGATCAAATGAAACGTAAAGCATCCAACTAAGTTGAATGTTTGACTGAAAAGGCCATCTATAACGATGGCCTTTTTATTTGGTTGACTTTAGTTACACAAAGAAACATTTGATAGATCTCCATGTAAACTTATTTTCAAGTTTATGATTATAAAAAATATATGTTAAAAAACCCTATTCTTTTTAGTAGTTTATTTGCTATTTCGCCAATATAAAACTTTCTCTTAATTGTTATTTTCTGTTAAAAAATGGCCGTTTTTCACCTATTTTTAACGGTTTTTTCAAAGTCACTAGTAGCATTTCAAAATACTCAGTGATAGCATACACGCAGACCAGTTAGACTGCTCTATGCATTTTTAATACCTATTCAAATTAGGCATAATAAAAGCACACAACAGACTAACGCAGGTTATTTTTTAATCTCATATTTTAGAGAGTGATGCCATGTTATTCAAAAAAATCGCTATTGCTGCTGCAGTTGCTACTACTTTAGCTTTCGTTGGTTGTGCTAAAAAAACTGAAGAAGCTGCTCCTGCTGCTGCATCTGAAGCTGCTGCTTCTGAAGTAGTTGCTGCGTCTGACGCTGCTGCTGTTGAAGCTTCTGCTGCTGCTTCTGAAGCTACTGCTGCTGCTTCTGAAGCTACTGCTGCTGCATCTGAAGCTACTGCTGCTGCTTCTGAAGCTCAATAATCTAACCGATTATTCAGCACAAAAAGAGAGCCCTATGGCTCTCTTTTTTATTGCCTCAAACTTTAAACCCTAGTTCATAAAAAGAGCTAAAATTCAAAATACTAAGCCTATGCTTATTGAAAAATAAAAACTGACAATTTAGCTAAAGGAAAGCCACAATCAACCTCTACGACAACTCAACTCAACTCAACTCAACTCAACTCAACTCAACTCAACTCAACTCAACTCAACTCAAGTATATCGTCTCACTTTAAAACGAATATTCTTCAACATGAATTGTGCGATAGATGATGAGCACTGCGCCTCCTAAATCAAAGGAAAAAAAAGCAGATCAATCGATCTGCTCATTTCCAACACGTTGACGGAATTTTTGTCCCGCACGGAAGGTCACTACACGACGGGCAGAAATCGGAATTTCTTCACCCGTTTTCGGGTTACGGCCTGGGCGTTGACGTTTATCACGCAACTCGAAGTTACCGAAACCTGAGAGTTTAACTTGTTCCCCAGAGATTAGCGCTTGGCTAATCTCATCGAAGAATAACTCGACCATTTGTTTTGCTTCACGACGGTTTAAACTCGTGAGCTCACTTAAATGATCAGCCATTTCTGCTTTTGTTAATGCTGTCATGAAGCCCTCAATGTCGCCTGGTAAGTGTTTTCCAACACCTGAAGTATGTTATCCATACCGGTTTTGATTTCAGCATCTTCTAATGTACGTGTTGGATGTTGCCATTGAATTGCAAATGCCAATGAGCGCTTGCCTTCTTCGACACCTTGACCAGTGTACACATCGAATAACCAAACTGCGTCTAAAAGCTCACCGCCGGTTTTTTCGATAAGTTGCTGAATTTCACTAACATTAATCTTATCACTAATTAAAAGCGCAATATCACGTCGAACCGACGGAAAACGTGATAATTCTGTAAAATTAGATACATAAGTTTGCAAAACAGCCGATTGATCCAATTCAGCGACCCAAGTAGTCGCCAAATCCAACTCATCTTCTAAAGATGGGTGTAAACGACCGAAGTAACCAATTGATTGACCATTGACTAAGATTTCAGCAGATTGACCTGGATGCAACCAGGTACGCTCTGAACGTACATATTCAACATTTAAACGTGCAGAATTTAAAATCTCTTCTACATCGCCTTTAAAGTCAAAGAAATCCATTGGCTGTGCTTTACCATGCCAAGATTCAGTCGTACGTGAACCTGTTGCAACCAGTGCAAATGTTGGGATCTGTTTAAGATCATGAATGCTGTTCGCACCTTGATAATCAAAACGTAGACCAAGCTCATAGAAACGCACACGGTTTTGCTGACGGTTCACGTTGTATTGCACACATGGGATCAAACTTGATAATAAGGTTGAACGCATCACTGCAAGGTCGCTAGAAATCGGGTTTGCAAGCGCTAGTGGTTGAACCTGTGGATTCAATTGTTTCTCTAGTTTCGCATCTGCAAAGCTAAAGCTAATTGCTTCTTGATAACCCAAAGCCACTGCAGTTTGACGTAACTGAACCAATTCAAATTGGTCTTGGTATTTCGCCAGTTTGACATCAATCACCGGCAAGCTAATTTGAATATTGTCGTAACCGTGAATACGTGCCACTTCTTCGATGAGGTCTTGATAAATCGCCATGTCAAAACGGTGTGATGGCGGTACAACTGTCCACTCACCTTCTGCTTTCACAGTGACATTGCAACCCAAACGCGTTAAAGCATCGGTAATAAATGCAGATTCAACTTTATAACCGAGCAGTTGATCAACTTGCGCTTGGTTCAGTTCAATGGCTTCACGTTTTGGTAATAACTCTACTTTTTCAGCAACAGCAATTGGACCAAACTCACCACCAGCTAAATCAGCAATAAGCTGTGAAGCACGATGCATTGCCGTCATCGGCAATTCAAAGTCTACACCGCGCTCATAACGCTGAGAGGCATCAGTATGCAAACCAAAACTACGTGCACGACCTGCGATATAGAGTTGATCAAAGAACGCCGACTCAAGGAAAATTTCAGTGGTATCGTCAGAAACGGCTGAACTTAGACCGCCCATGATCCCTGCAATCGCCAAGGCTTTTTGATCATCCGCAATCACCATCACGTTTTCAGATAATTCAACTTCTTGTTCATTCAACAACGTTAATTTTTCTGCTGCTGTTGCTTGGCGTACACGAACTGACCCTTCAACTTTACCGCCATCGAATGCATGTAAAGGTTGACCCAATTCCATTAAAACGTAGTTGGTAATATCGACCAAAATACTGTGCTGACGAATGCCCGCACGAGCCAATGCACGTTCCATCCACTCAGGAGTTGGTGCTTTGGTATTGACGTTTTTGATTACACGGCCTAAATAGCGTGGGCAACCATCCGTAGCAATAACGACATTTTTTTCATCGCTAATGGTTGCAGCAACTTCTGTAATCACTGGTGCAGTCACAGGGAGTTGGTTAATCACACCAATTTCACGTGCAATACCACGAATACTGAAGCAGTCACCACGGTTTGGCGTGATGCTGATATCAATCACATTGTCATCAAGATCTAAATATTCACGCACATTTACACCAACAGGTGCATCGGCAGGAAGCTCTAATAGACCGTCGATTTTATCTTCAAGATCAATTTCAGACGCACCGCACAGCATGCCTTGTGATTCAACACCACGAAGCTTGCCTTTTTTAATTTTGAAATCGCCCGGAAGTACTGCACCAATGGTTGCTACAGGAGCTTTCATGCCTACACGTACGTTTGGAGCTCCACAAACGATTTGTAACGGCTCACCTGAACCGATGTTTACAGTAGTGACACGTAAACGGTCAGCATCGGGATGTTGAACCACTGTTAAAACTTCACCGATTACTACACCAGTAAATGGTTTTGCAGCAGGAGATAAATCATCAACTTCTAAACCTAACATGGTCAGTTGATCAGAAAGTGTATCGCTATCAATGGCTGGGTTAACCCATGTACGCAACCAATTTTCGCTAATTTTCATTGTATAAAAACCTATTAATTCTAAATTTCTAATCCCCTCTAGCGTCCCTTTAAAGAAAGAGGACGAACCCTAAGTCATGATGGACAACCCCTCTCCTTTTAGGAGAGGTTAGGGAGAGGTATAAAACTGTTTAAGCAAATTGGCGTAAGAAACGCACATCATTTTGGTAGAACATACGCAGGTCATTAATGCCATAACGCAACATTGCAAAACGTTCTACACCTAAACCGAAGGCAAAGCCTTTGTATTTTTCTGGGTCAATGCCAGCGGCTTGTAAAACGTTTGGATGCACCATACCGCAGCCCAAAACTTCCAACCATTTACCACGTTCATCCATGATATCCACTTCCGCACTTGGCTCTGTAAATGGGAAATAAGATGGACGGAAACGTACTTTCAAATCTTTTTCAAAGAATTCATTTAACAAGTTCACCAACAAACCTTTAAGTTCTGCAAAGCTAGTGTTTTCAGCCACATACAGACCTTCGATTTGATGGAACATTGGAGAATGCGTTTGGTCCGAGTCACAGCGATAAACACGACCAGGACACACAATACGGATTGGTGGCTGACTCGTTTCCATGGTACGAATTTGCACGCCTGAGGTATGCGTACGAAGTAAATGATTCGCATCAAAATAGAAAGTGTCGTGCATCGCACGTGCAGGGTGATGACCCGGAATGTTCAATGCTTCAAAGTTGTGATAATCATCTTCAACTTCTGGACCAGTCGCAACAGTAAAGCCAGCTTTGGTAAAAAATTGGCAAATACGTTCTTGAACTTGGGTCACAGGGTGAATACTACCCACCGTTTGACCACGGCCGGGTAAAGTAATATCAATCGTTTCGCTAGCAAGCTTTTGTTCTAATGCAGCTTTTTGTAATTCAGCTTGACGAGCAGTCAGTGCGCCAGTAATCGATTCACGAACGGCATGAATTTGAGCACCAAAAACTTTACGTTCTTCTGGGTCCATTTTACCGAGCGACTTCGATTGTTCCGCGAGCTGGCTTTTCTTCCCTGTAAATTGCACTCGCACTTGGTCGAGTGTAGCAAGGTCCTCTGCTGCTGCAATCGCAGCGAGCGCTTCAGTGGTCAGGGCTTCCAGTGACATAGTAACTCTCAAAGCAACAATTTAAAAAAAATAATATAAACCCCTTATTCTAACAGTTTTTAGCCGTTATGATGAAGCGCATTCACAAGTTAAAATTGCATTAGCATCAAGTTTTAAAAAAAGTATAAGATAAACACAATATCAATGGGATCCAATCTTTATGGCACTCGATCCAATCTGGAAACAACAGCTCACACTCGTCACTTATGGCAATGAATTTCTCAACCAAGGTTTAAGTTTTCAACGTTGGTTAAATCACCACATTTTTGATCAGCACAGTTTCCATTTTCGTGATTTGCTATCACAGCATTTATTGGCTCAACATTTCCAAATTTGGCTAGAAGGCTTAAAAAAACAAGGGGTACAACGCTTAAGTTTACATAGCTCCAGCTTACTGAATGATGAACAAAATCCGAATGCTAACGTTGAACTTCTTCCCTTTGCCCATTTTATTGTGAGCCACGAAAAAAATAAAAAGCAGGCATGGATTTTTGGTAAAGAACTTGCCGAGTGGTATAACGCAGAAAATGACTATGACGCACCTGCATCCCAACAACTGCAAATTCGTCGAGAAACCTTTTGGCGCTATGAGCTGAACCATAAACTCATTAAACGCATCGAAGCGGATATGCAGTTACCAAGATGGGATGATATTCATAACTTCACTGAAGCAGAATTATTTTTACAAAAACCTGCGGAAGGTTTTATTGAGCCGGAGGTGTTAGGCACACCTTATTATGGTACGCAGCCTGATCTAAGCAGCGAATCAAATGAATCCGCAAAACTTGCACTCTTGCCAACGGATGCACAAGCGGATTTCGCACATGACAGCTTACATCGCCTAGAAGCATTAAACCGCCATATTCAGTCTAAAATTCAGCATCCCTATCACGCAGATGGCAGCATCTATACACCTGAAGAACAGTTAAATTTGCGACATTTTGCTCAAAAAACTGAAGATTTAACGGCAAAATTTATTGTGAAAGTCGCCAATCACTATAAAACTGCACGCTTAACTCCTGTTGTTGAAAGCTCTCCTCTGGATGGTTTTAAAACTGAACAAAGAAAATCAAATCCTCAGCATGCACACCCGGCTAACTCGCCTCATAAACCCGGTGCAGGTGGAGTGATTACCTTAATTATTATTACGGTAGTGATTTGCTTATTGGCTTATTACTTCGGACTTTAACTGTATAAATGTGATCAACACTAAAAAGCCCTTCTCATGGAAGGGCTTTTTTATGAACATGCTTATGTATGAAAGACCTCAAAATTATGAGGTCGTTAAATAATTAAACGGACGAATTTCTAATCGAACGCGATGCTGATCGGCATGTTGATTAATATAATGACTGACAGAGACTACTTCCCCCTCAAGCTCTGCGTCTGCACCATACATGATTTTGACCGCCTCACCTTTGCGGGGAATCATTTCGAGCTCTACAGTAATGCTACCTTGACCCATTCCAACAATTTCAGCCAACATTTTATTTTCCTTTTGTTTTTTCTATCCATACATTAGGCATGGCGCAAAGCTTGGTATAAAGATTATTTCTGTAACTTGGCTGCACTTTTTATTGATAAACATCAAAACTTAAACATCAAAAACATAAGAGTCCAATTGTTCTAAAAACGCATCCACTGCAGTTGGTGACTCTAATCGAATCCATTGAATATGTTGATATTCAGGTGCATTCATCATCTGTAGATATTTTTCACGATTTTTTTTATGGGTCTTAATCATCCACCAAATAATTGAATCTCGACCAAACATTCGCCACAGACTTTCCTGATTATTTGAATCAGGCCAAAGATCTTGTTTGGACTTAGCCCGAGAAATCGCGCGCTTTACTGAGCGGTATAAATTGACTGGAAACGGTAGATCGAGCCAAATCACCGTATCTATTTCCGACCATTTCACCGGAATCGCCCGAGTATAGTTGCCATCAATAACATAACCATTTTTTGCTTTGGCAATTTCAGCTTCGATACGTGCAAAAAAGATTTCGTCAGGACACTCCTGCCAATCATCCAGCCAAAATAGGTTATCCAGTTCAATATAATGTAACCCTAATTTTTCCGCCAAAGCTCTGGAAAAGGTTGATTTTCCAGTGGCTGATGTACCGACTACGTTTATTCTTTTCATTGTCATGATGATCTACTTGAGTCTGGTGAATCTACTTCAAGATAACAGTATTAGATAAGATAGGTTAACTTTTATTCTTTACGATAATCCAAAAGATCTGCATCGATATTGATAAAGTCAATTTCAATTGCAGTATAAAAACACACTTTTCACAGACTATATTGATCCAATAATTTTTCAGTTGGTATTTATCCATTCATTTATGGCCGTCCCCCCCCCCTATCTGCACGCCTTATAAAAAAAACAGATTCTAGCTGTCCCCAGATGAATGAATTAATTCTGCCCACAATTATGATGAACATGCGCAATATAAATACCTTCCCGTTCTGAGCGAAAAGCGCCGTGTGCATGTGCGGGCCTTCAACTGAGCATTAAACAAACCGGCCAGGCAACAAGATCGATGCTAAACATTGAAATCCTGACATAATACGCACAAACCGTGGCTCGGGGCGCAGCACCTACCTAGCCTATTCATTTTCAGATATAATTTAGCGCTAAGCATCGATCAAATATTCAAAATTTAAATATAGTAACCAAACACTTAAATATAAAATTTCAACATAATTATTATGAGACTTTATGAAAACAGAATTTGACATTTATGCTAAAAAACCGCTGATTTCATGGCCAACAATTTTAATGCTTATTTTACTAGGCATTGCGATGGTCTTTATTATACCTTTTTTCAAATGGTTTAGAGATCAAGCTCAACCGCTTAACGTCAGCATAGTGATTGAATACCTGCAATTCACCCTAAAAAATTTCCCGATTTACAAGCTGCAAGCCGATCATGCCCAGCTGATCCTGCTCTACATCGTATCTATAATTGTCATTGATTACTTAAAAACGCAGATTAAACTGGTCATTACGCCTGATAAAATTTATTACCGCTTGTGGAAAATACCTCTCAGCACATTCATTCAGCGGCAGGAGGTAGAATACTGTCAATTTGCCATTCTTGGTATAAAACGCCCAAAACGGATCTCATGGCTGCAGCGTCCCATTTATCAGACTGCCAACAAAGAAAATCCACAGCTTTTATTCTTCCCCCTTAAAAATGTTCAATCTCAATTGCACCTTGCATGCTTAAGTGAACATGAAAAAGGGCAGCTGATTCAAATACTCAAACAATATTATAATTTTCAGGATGAGATTGCGGCGCTGACGCTTTCTCAAGAAGATCTGCAAAATTTAATTCTGCAAACCAAGATCAGCCCGCGGATCGCCTACCTGATTATCGGCAGCGTTCCTATTGGTATTTTGGGCTTATATTTAAACGCGCAAGCGCAGTTCTTTTACATTTCCAATTATCCGGTTTTGCTGTGTTTGGCCATTATTTTTCTGCTGATTTTCATTCCAAGCGTATTGTGGATACAAAAAGATATTCCCCAAATGGCGTTTACAGGAAGCGTGCTGTCCAGTACATTTTTAACGCTGAGCCTGAGCTTTTTTCTAATGCCGGTATTGCATAGTTATTATGCTTTGCATTTTGGCACTCATAAAATGACCGATGCGCAATTAATCTCAATGGATGCAGATGGTCAGAAATGGTTGTTATTAGACAACCAGCAAACTTTTCATATTTTACCCAAAACACCTTTCTACAACACGCACTTTAAAATAAATGCAATTTATGAATTTCCCATTTATTATCATTGGCATAACTATCATTTTCAGCACCGAGACCTTGCTTATGTCCAGCTTAAAACAAAAACCGATTAATATTGGTTAAGCTTACATAAGAATTTAAAGCCCAAAAAAAGACCGCTAAAAGCGGTCCCTTTTTAAGTCATAAAGACTTATGCAGCTAATGCATCTTTAGCTTTAGAAGCTAAAGCAGCAAACGCAACTGCGTCATGCATAGCGATGTCAGCAAGTACGCGACGGTCGATAATCACTTGAGCTTTTTTCAAGCCAGCGATCATACGGCTGTACGACAAACCATTTTGACGAGCACCGGCATTGATACGCGCAATCCATAGAGCACGGAATTGACGTTTCTTTTGACGACGGTCACGGTAAGCATATTGACCTGCTTTGATTACTGCTTGGAACGCTACGCGATATACGCGTGAACGAGCGCCGTAGTAACCTTTAGCACGAGCAAGAATTTTTTTATGACGGCGATGAGCCTGTACACCACGTTTAACACGAGCCATTTATAATCTCCTTAGATGTATGGGCACATACGGCGAACTGAAGCAACGTCACTTACGTGAACCATTACACAGCCGCGTAATTGACGGATACGCTTAGCAGATTTTTTGGTCAAAATGTGTCGTTTGAACGCTTGGTGACGTTTAAAACCGTTTGCAGTTGGCTTGAAGCGTTTAGCTGCACCACGGCGAGTTTTCATCTTAGGCATAAGAACCTCTTTTGAACACCTGTTCGGCACGTCTGCACCATTGCAAAGACGCCCTGCAGGTAAGGGAGCGAGTATTCTAAAGCATCTTTGCTCAAAACAAAAGCGAATCTTTCTACCGAATATCGAACTTAATTAATTTTCTGATATAGATTTTCCGATGATTTTAGAAGCGATGCCCAATAAGGCTTATATAATGTCGGCACGCCAACTATTAATGTCCATTATGAAACCTGCACAGGATGCTTTTGCAGCCCTACGTTATCGGGATTTCTCGATTGTTACGCTTAATCAATTTTGTTTGACCTTAGCCATTTTGATTCAAGAAATTATTGTTGCTTACTCACTGTATCAAATCACTAAAGACCCGCTAACACTGGGCTTAATTGGTTTAGCCGAAGCAATTCCTTTTATTGCTCTCTCTTTGTGGGGAGGATACTTTGCAGATCGTTTCAATAAACAGACCATTATGAAAATTTGTCTGTTTTTTTCTGTACCGATGCCACTGATTCTTTGGGGGTTATTTCACCAATATGGTCTCGGCCAAATTGATGTCACCCAACTGTCTTGGGGGATTTATGCGGTCATTTTTGGGCTTGGAACGATCCGTGGTTTCTATAATCCCTCGGCAACGTCGCTTAAACCTTTTTTAATCCCGCGGGAGCTCTATGCCAATGGTGCAACATGGACAACGATTGGTTGGCAAAGTGGGGTGATTATTGGGCCAATGCTTGGCGGTTTTATGTTGGCATTTTTAGGCCGTGAAACCAGCTTACTCAGTGTTGCGGCGCTACTAACGGTCTGCTTCGTTCTCATTAACCTACTCAATAAACGCAGTTTTCCTAAAATTGAATCTGACAATTTAAAAGATAGTTTAAGTGAAGGTTTTCGATTTATCTGGAAAACCAAAATTGTCCTTTGGGCGATTTCACTCGATTTAGTTTCTGTGCTTTTTGGTGGCGTGATTGCCCTCTTACCGATTTTTGCCGAAGATATTTTAAAAGTGGGGCCTGAAGGTTTAGGCTACTTACGGGCAGCACCGTCTATTGGCGCCCTGATCACTATGATTGCATTGACCAAATTCCCTCCAACTCATCATGCATGGCGTAATATGTTATTGGCTGTAGCGGGTTTTGGTGTATTTACCATTTTATTCGCATTTTCAAGCAATCTTTGGTTATCACTCTTTGCACTGGCAATGACTGGGGCATGTGACAGCGTGTCTGTGGTGGTTCGTCAGACCATTTTGCAACTTTATCCACCTGAAAATATGCGGGGTCGTGTTGCTGCGGTGAATGGCATGTTTGTTTCTAGCAGTAATGAACTTGGAGCTTTTGAATCGGGACTTGCAGCAAAATACATGGGCACGATTATGGCGACACTTTTTGGTGGCTGTATGACCATGGCTGTAGTTGCGATCAGTTGGGCAAAAACTCGTGATTTGTTTGGGATCGACATTACCCATCAGTCAAAAAAATAATGGCATATTTTCCATTTAAACCTTGCCAGTATTTCCAATACAGGAAATACTGCGCAGCAATATCGACGCATTCATCACTCACATTGTGATCTTAGAATAGACTTATGAAACAATATCTGTGCTTAACCCTTTTGGCCTGCGCTCCATTTTCTACAGCGTTTAGTGCTTCTACCAAAACCCACCAACTTCCGGCACAGAATATTGAAGTTGCTCCTGCGCATTTAACTACACGCTTAAATTGGTCGGTTTTTCCAAAACCGGTATATGCCAATGAAGACCTCAAGCAACGTGACCGCGCGGCCATTATTCGTGTTACAGCAAATGCAAAAGGCACCATTACCGATGCAAGTGTTGAAGAAAGTACAGGGGTCGATCAACTCGACCGAATCTTAATTGCTGCTGTCAAAAAAGCTAAAGTCAAGCCACATTTAGAAAATGGTGAAGCCAAAGCCATTATTGGCTATCAAGCGTTTAATTTGAGAGTTAAAGGCAATACGCCTGAATGTGATTTCAACTTTGATTCAAAAGTTTGGAATGCACAAAGTGCAAATAAGAAAACGCCATTCCAATATGTATCTCAACCAAAATTAGATCTCACTAGTCATGAGTTGAAACAGCACGATCGTAAAGTCAAATTTAACTTTAAAGTGGACAAACACGGACAAGTGAAAAAGGTGAAGATCAAGCAAGGCTCTGGCATTTATGCACTCGATCAGAAAGTCGTTGAAGCACTAAGAAATAGTCAGATCTCGGTTAAACGTACTGCGAGCACCCTTTGGATCTACAAAAAGTCGAACTTTAAAGATGAAATTCAGTTTCAAGTAAATGGCTGTAAATAAGTAATAGATTCAACATTTCAAACAGGGATTGAATGTTTCAATGCCCTGTTTTATCTCAGAAGAAACCTAAAAATATAAGATAAATACAGAGATAACGCCCGGTTTTCGCTACGGTCACCATGAACACAAAGCGCCAGAAGTTTTCTTTCATTAAACCCGCAATTAAAGTAATAGGGTCTCCAATCATCGGCAGCCAACTCAGTAGCAAAGACCAATAACCATATTTGTGATAAATACCCTGTGCCTGCTGCATTTTCAGCTCTGACACGGGAAACCATGTTTTATTTTTATAATGTTCTACTTTTAAACCGAGCCACCAATTCACACAAGAACCGAGAATATTACCAATACTGGCCACCACAATCAGCAGCCATGGATTATGTTGACCATAGCTCAACAAGCCGAGCAATACGGCTTCGGACTGTAAAGGAAGTAAGGTCGCAGCCCCAAATGCCGCGAAGAATAAAACTAAAAACGACCACATCGAAACGAATGCTTAGAGACCTAATTTTTTCTTCGACTTCAAATATTCAAAATTTGACCAAAGCACTGCTGCAACAATTACAACGATTCTCGACCATTTATATTGTGAAGAAATCGGTTCAATCGCAGCTCGCATCAAGTTTTGATCTTTGGTATGTAAATCTGCAAGAATATTTTGCACATGCACAATTTCAGCGACAAATAGCACTAAGCAGCCTGCAATACCAAAAATAATACTCCAATAGATTCTTGGGTTATTTTCAACAATACGGGTAAAATTTAAGAAAAAGTCTTTCATCGCAAAATCGTCCAACTAAGCCGTCAACAACGCGTTCTTTTCGGCAGCGCCGCATTCTAACACAGCGTTAGAATTTTCTTCCGTCCTATCTAAAATCTTAAGGTGAGTCTTTCCGCACTTTACTTTTATACATGAGACTTCTAATCTGCCACGCAAATATTGAATAATTTTAACTCACTTTATGAAAAAAATTCTTTGCTTAAGTTTTATCGTGTTATTACAAATTTTGACCGCTTTATATGCACAAAGTCCTTCTGAAGTTGCCAAACAACACCTGATTACACAAGATCAAATGATTTGGCAAAAGCGACCTATCTTTAACTTCAACAATGACGATCTGGGCAATCAAAATCGTGACCTTAGTTTTAAATTGTATGTTTTAGCCACCGGCGAAGTTCAAAAAGCTGAATTAATCAAAAGCTCTGGACTTACACACATTGATAAGCGGGTTGAGCAGTCACTTTTACGTGCCAAGTTCAAACCTTTTATCGAAAATGGTGTAGCTTACCCCTTTGTTGCCCTACAGCCCTTCTCACTCAAGACCCTGAAAGAAAACCAAAGACCTTGGTGGAAAAAGCTTCTATTCATTTCATAAAAAAAAGAGCATGTTTCCATGCTCTTTTTTTAAACGTGTATTGCTAAGGCTTTTTGTACCGCTGGACGGGCCGTCAGTCGATCGATATAGTCTTTCACGTATGGATAATCTTCCAGCTGAATTTGCTGCCATTCATGACGCAGTGCCCAAGGCAGAATAGCCATATCTGCAATCGAATACTCTCCAGCCACAAATTTTTGACCAATCAACTGATGGTTCAAAACTTTATATAAGCGTTTAGATTCATTTACATAACGTTCAGTTGCATACGGAATACGTTCAGGTGCAAAACGACTAAAATGATGATTTTGTCCTAACATGGGCCCAAAACCACCCATTTGCCACATCAACCATTGTTCAACTTCAACGCGCTCAAACTCATCTTCTGGATAAAACAAACCTGTTTTACGTCCAAGATATTGCAGAATCGCACCAGACTCAAAAACTGAAATTGACTCTCCTCGTGGGCCATTCTGATCCACGATTGCAGGGATTTTATTGTTCGGAGAAATTCTCAAAAAGTCTGGCTGAAATTGATCATTTTCCAAGATATTAATCGGAAAAATTTGGTATTCCAACCCCATTTCTTCTAAAGCGATGGTAATTTTATGTCCATTGGGTGTACCCCAATAGTAGAGATCAATCATCTATATTCCTTTTTAATTTTCAGTAAGGCAATCTTATTTTGCTTTATGTATAACATGTTTAATCCAGTGAAAGCTTGTCAATTTTTCTGCAAAGTAACGTTAAAATGTGAATTATCACTTTGCTTTTAAAATCACTTAAGGTACAAAAATTCAAAAAATATAATTTTTTTATAAATTCCCTTGAAAAAAATCAGCACAGACCGATATTGATACATGTACAAGGATCAAACGATCTTGTTAGTGAACAGTGGATGCCAAGCATCACTGAACATTTCTTATTGTTACAACTTTGCTTATTAAAGAGAGTTCTAATTATGAGTAGTTTAAATCTTAACCCACTTTTCCGTCGTAGCATTGGTTTTGATCGTTTCAACGATTTATTTGATTATGCCATGCAAAGCGACACACCAAATTACCCGCCATACAATATTGAAAAAACGGCTGAAAATAGCTATCGCATTGTGGTGGCAACCGCAGGTTTTACAGAAGATGAACTTTCGCTAAACTTAGAAAATCAAGTGCTAAGCATTTCAGGTAAACCAACTGAAGCGCAAGATACAACTGTGGAATTCCTGCATAAAGGCATTGCTCGTCGTACATTTAAACTGTCTTTACGCTTAGATGAACATATAGAAGTGCAACAAGCCCTATATGAAAATGGTTTATTGACAGTGGACTTACAGCGTATTATTCCTGAAGAAAAACTACCACGCCAAATTCCAATTGGCAAAAAGGCATTGATAGAAAGTCCTGTCCAAGAAAATATCGCTGAGTAAACTCTCATAAAAAAAAAGACCCTTCGGGGTCTTTTTTATATTAAGAAAATTAGTTAGATTCAAAACATGACAAACAAGAATAAAAAATCATGCCATCTCAAGAATATAGTGTCTCGATTCCAATTTATATGTTTCGTTTTTTATCTATTCTCAACTTAATCTTACCCATAGGTGTTTTTAATGAATCCTTGGTGGGTCTGGCTTACAAGCTGCTCATCTACTCTTTTTAAATTTTGGCGTATCTTGCAAAAAATAATCCTACTCTGTATTACTATCTATTTATATGAAATGTACTTTGTTCTGATTGCTTTTATGACATGGAATATACGACCTAATATTACCAAGATGAAAATCTATTGGAGGGTACTGAAAACCCCTATTTCACGGCCTGTTTTATGTAAATAGATCTCACATAGTTAGCTCAATAAAAAGCTTTGCTCACTTTATACCTACATTAAAACTAAATTAAAGCATTTCAAAACGTCTGAATCGAAACAACGATTGAATATCAATTAAAATATAATCAAATTTGTCTTTCTTAAAGAAACTTACTTAATACTCTCAGACATAAGTTCGCATTCATGAATTTTGCTCTATTTTCCAATCAATACGCAGCAAAAATTATTTGTGCCCTTGAACATCATTGAGATTAAAAAACCAAAATATAGGCAAAAAAAAGCACTGCAAATGCAGTGCTTTTTTAATGGATACTTACTTTTTCTTTTTAGGACCAAGTAGCATACCCATTTGACGGCCTTCCATTTTTGGTGTTTGTTCAACAACACCATAGTCAACCACGTCAGCTTCAATTTTTTGCAATTGAGCCAAACCTAACTGTTGGTGTGCCATTTCACGACCACGGAAACGAAGCGTGATTTTTACCTTATTGCCTTCTTCAAGGAACTTGATAATGGCACGTAGTTTAACGTTGTAGTCACCAACATCAGTACCAGGGCGTAGCTTGATTTCTTTCACCTGTACTTGATGTTGTTTTTTCTTCGCTTCTTTTTGCTTTTGTTTTAGATCAAACAAATGCTTGTTGAAATCCATGATTTTGCAGACTGGTGGCTCAGCATTGGCAACGATCTCAACAAGGTCAAGATCTACTGCTTCTGCAGCACGCAAAGCGTCAGCAAGAGATACAATCCCTTTTTGCTCGCCATTTTCGTCTACTAGACGGACTTCTTTTGCACGAATTTCATCATTCAAGGCAGGACGGTTTGACTTTCCGCCCTGTTGATTACGGTCAGGCTGTTTAATCGCTTTTACTCCACAATGTACCGGCCGCGTTCGGCTACGGCTGCTTTTACTAGGTCAACGAATGCATCAATTGACATAGTACCCAAATTTTTTCCAGAGCGAGTACGGACGTTTACAGTACCTTCCTCAACTTCACGGTCCCCAAGAACCAATAAGTAAGGAATACGCTCTAAAGTACGTTCACGAATCTTAAAGCCGATTTTCTCATTTCTCAAGTCTGAAATCGCGCGGATACCGCTTTCTTTAAGTTTAGCGACGACTGACTCACATGCTTCAGCTTGTGAATCGGTAATGTTCATCACACATGCTTGAATTGGAGACAACCAAGGTGGCATGAAACCAGCATAGTGTTCAATAAGTATACCAATAAAACGCTCGAAACTGCCAAGTATTGCGCGGTGCAACATTACAGGCTGATCACGGTCGTTATCTTCAGTCACATAAGATGCGTCAAGACGTTCTGGTAAGTTAAAGTCACATTGAATTGTACCGCACTGCCATACACGACCTAAGCAGTCTTTCAATGAGAATTCAATTTTCGGACCGTAGAATGCACCTTCACCCGGTTGAAGTTCCCACTCTAGGCCTGCAGCATCTAAAGCATCTGCTAAAGATTTTTCTGCCATGTCCCAAAGTTTGTCATCACCTACACGTTTTTCTGGACGTGTCGACAATTTCATTTGAACTTCTTCAAAACCAAAGTCTTTATAAACATCTAAAGTCAATTTAATGAAGTCTGCAACTTCAGTACCGATTTGTTCTTTCGTACAGAAGATATGCGCATCATCTTGTGTAAAGCCACGTACACGCATAATACCGTGTAATGAACCTGATGGTTCGTTACGGTGACATGAACCAAACTCAGCCAAACGAATTGGAAGATCACGGTAAGATTTCAAACCTTGGTTGAAGACTTGCACGTGACATGGGCAGTTCATTGGTTTTACTGCATAGTTACGGTTCTCTGAGTGAGTCGTAAACATGTTTTCAGCATAGTTTGCTGCGTGACCTGATTTTTCCCAAAGCGTGAAATCAACCACTTGCGGTGTACGGATTTCTTGGTAACCGTTGGCTTGTTGAACTTTACGCATGTATTGTTCAAGCACTTGGTAAATCGTCCAGCCGTTTGGATGCCAGAACACCATACCCGGCGCTTCTTCTTGCATATGGAACAAGTCTAACGCTTTACCAATTTTACGGTGATCGCGTTTTTCAGCTTCTTCAATACGTTTAATGTAGGCAGCTAACTGTTTTTTGTCAGC
Organism: Acinetobacter sp. YH12063; assembly: GCF_013419715.1. Lineage (NCBI taxonomy): Bacteria > Pseudomonadati > Pseudomonadota > Gammaproteobacteria > Moraxellales > Moraxellaceae > Acinetobacter > Acinetobacter sp. YH12063. The sequence goes on from NZ_VOZO01000001.1 coordinate 40,025, forward strand.
CCAAGCTGTACCGTAAATACGTTGCAGCTGTTCGTTTTTCGCATCACCGCGCCAGTAAGCACCAGAGATTTTAGTCAACTTGAACGATTTTAAGAATTTAGTATTTGGAACGTGCGGACCACGACACATATCCAAGTAGTCTTGATGGTAATACAAGCCCATTTCAGTTTCTTCAGGCATGTCTTCGATCAGACGCAGTTTGTATTCTTCGCCGCGTGCAGTGAACTCTTTGATCACTTCATCACGTGGAGTCATTTTTTTGATGACATCATAGTCTTGGTCGATGAGCTTTTTCATGCGCTCTTCGATTGCTGCCATGTCGTCTAAAGTAAACGGACGTGGCATCCAGATGTCATAGTAGAAACCTTCTTCAATGACAGGACCAATGACCATCTTTGCTTCTGGGAACAATTGCTTAACGGCATGACCCACCAAGTGCGCACAAGAGTGACGAATGATGTGAATACCATCTTCATCTTTAGGCGTGATGATTTGTAGGCTAGCATCTTCTGTAATTAAATCAGACGCATCAACTAAACGATCGTTTACACGACCCGCAACTGTATTTTTTGCTAGACCAGGACCGATGCTTTGAGCAACTTCCATCACAGACACGGCATGATCAAATTCTTTTTGATCGCCATTTGGCAAAGTGATAATTGGCATATAAAAATCCTTAAGGAGTGATGCCCCGTACAATGGAGCATGTCACCGCGAGATTATGATCGAGGGAGACCCCCCAAAAGATAAAAACGGTGGATAAATAAAATTCGACCTAAATTTTACACGCCCTGCCAACTTTAATAAACCTCTAATCCCATGGAAGTTGATTTTTCTGCCTCCTTTTACAAGACTCCTGATAATTCAAGCAGATTTCAACTGAAATGCGCTTTATGCTGTCAACATAATAATCACGTTCTCATTCATAACTGATGTTACGCACGTAAAAAAAAATTGCGAAACAATTGAACCAAAGAACGTAAGGACGCTTTTTTATTCTCTGAAGGTTTCAAAGGCCATGAATTGAGCGGCTTGGTACAACCAAAGCTGTGCAAATTGAGGGATGATCATTTCACTCTGGGTAGGGCGTAAAAAAATATAATCATCTACGTCTATGCTGCTTGTCTGTGGAATTTGCACAAGTTCCTGATTACTACTTCGACCATATAATGCATGGGGCTGACTGCCTTGAGGATAAACATAGTCCCCTCGCCAATAGCCTCCATAAATAAACACAGCCTGAGATTTTGCCCAACGACTGAGCCATTCTAACTGTGGTAATTCAGTCCGCGGCAACACTTTTAACACGGGTGTGGCGAGCCACAAGGCACTTTGGAAAGCTTGTAAATTTTTCAGTTCAAAATCTGCGGGTTTTAATAACATCGAGCCAAACGAGACTTCGTTACAGACGCTCTGCTGATAATGAAAACTAAAACTAGGACTACCACCACCATTCCAACAGGTGTATTCATCACATAAGGTTGGGTAGCGCTGTTGTACATAAGCTTTGAATTGTTGATAACTTTGCTGGGACTGTTGATAAGTCTGTTCAGCAGATTGGATCAGCCGTGGAATCTTCGCCACATGTGCGTCATAGCCCATTAATCCTGAAAATTTTAAATGTTGAGGATGTTGAACGATTACATCCAAAATAGCCTTTAGCTCATCGATCGTTTTCAGACCACCGCGGTGTAAACCCACATCGATTTCAATATTGATGCGTAGACACAGTTGATGCTGCTCAGCAAATTTGAGGTATTGGGCTAAACGCTGTTCACTATCAATCAGCCATTGCACTTGCGATTGCGTGGCCTGCAAAACTGCCTTGTCTGCATGCTTCAAGGCCTGAATTGGCATCGGTTTTCCAAACAACACATCGGCTTGTGGCATCGACTCGAAAAGTGTTTTCAGATGTGCAAAATGAAATAGCATGAAACGCTGTGTCTTGAGCTGTGTAGCACAGTGTTGAAGCAATGCCATGCACGCCAAGGATTTCACTACCAAGCGCGGATGCAGACTATGTGGTATTTGCTGCTGAGTGATCACCAAGTTGTGATTTAATGCATCAACATCCACGATTAACTGGGGCATCCCCGTCCCGTTTTGCTTTAACAGCGTATTCAACTGTTGAAAATATGCATCCATGCCATCCCCTTTTTCATATCGTTCAATTGGTCTTCAGTGTTTAACCTTCCACGACGCTTATTCAATTAGTAATTGCTGTAGCTCTGGACTGAGCCACTTTTGCTGAGGATCTAATTCTTGTCGAATATTCAAAAAATCTTGCCACTTGGGGTACACATTTTGAAGCTGCCGCGCATTTAGGCTATGCAATTTCCCCCAATGCGGACGCCCGCCATATTTTAAAAAAATCGGCTCCACGAGCTTAAAGATGACTTGATAATCTTGCTTATAGAACTGATGCACCGAAATTGAGGCCGAATCTTGCTGATAAAACGGACTGAGCCAAATATCATCCCCACGTACAAGTCGATATTCTAGCGGGAAAAACATCGGAACCTTATGTCGTCGAAGGGTATGCAAAATTTCTTCTAAACAATTCATCCCGTGTTGCAGCGGAATCTGGTATTCCATCTCATTAAATTTGGTACTTCGAGCAGAAGGAAAAATTCGACTTGACCAGTCTACGTTGATCGAAGGTTTGACAAAAACACCTAATAATTTTTGTAGCCATGGATTCAGTGGTGGAAAAATTCGCGTCAATTCTGCACAAAGTTTGAGTAATACGTCGTCATCTAACCACTGTTCTTTTCGAGGTTGAAGGTTATCTTCCGTCTCATCTAAGGTTTTTAAAATAACCTGATCGGCATGACTAAATGCCCAAAACTCAATATGTCGATGTTCATATTGCCATTGCTGCATATTCTGCATGACATCGTTCAGTGGACATAATCGCGTCTGTTCTTTGAGTTTATACATCGGTCGATTTTGCAGCTGTACATGCGTCAGCACGCCTAAACTCCCGAGTGAAACACGCCCTGCTTGGAAAATTTCGCTGTTCTGTTCAGCACTGCATTGTAGTAACTCGCCCTGCGCGGTTAATAACTCAAACCCCTTAACCAGTGCCGATAAACACGGCAATTCGAGTCCTGTGCCATGTGTCCCTGTTGCGATAGCTCCAGCCAAACTTTGACGATCAATATCTCCTTGATTGATCAGTGCCTGATCAAAAGACGCGAGCTTCTCGCCCAAATCAAATAATCGTGTGCCAGCTTGGACGGTACTTTGGCAGCGTTCAGCATCGATATCTAGAATACCTTTGAGATGATCTAAACTTACTAAGGTATCTGTGGTTTTTGCCAAAGGGCTAAATGAGTGCCCTGCGCCAACCATACGAATCTTAGGTTGGGATTGAACCACCTCCATTAACTGCTCAAGATTTTTCGGTTGTATAAATGACTTCGGGATCGACTTCTGAGCACCTGACCAATTTTCCCATGCAATGTCGTGTTGAATTGTCATATTCATCCTTGTCGCCATACTTTTTATTGTATTCAGCTGTATTGTTTTATTTTTGATTTCCGCTTTTGCAATGTTAATGCACAAGCCATCTTGATTTTTTACTTAGATTATACGAAGTTAAGCATCTTCTCAAATTTAAGTTTATTGTTATAAAACAGCAAATAAGCAACGATCAATTAAAAAAAATATCATTCGTTTATACTCCCACAAAGACTATTCAAGGCGCTCTACATTATTCGTTAAGCATCATTCAAACCTGATCAATAAAAAGGATCACGCACGAAAACATCGGTAAAATCAGCATAAAAAACCAACAACTATTGTATATTTTTCAGCTAAATTATTTATGCTAAAAAATCAATTTTGAGAACCATAGGGTTCATTTTTGTCACTTTACTGTTTTTATTTTATTAAATTTCAATAACTTAAAAATTTAGTGTAAATACTCGACTAAAGCATAAATGCAGAGAAGCTACGGACTGAATTATTGTTAAGTCAGATTTAAAACAAATATACATGGACTTGGAGTACCACGATGGTTAGCGCATACGATGAATTGCCACGGACCCCGGCAAATTTTGTGGCACTTTCGCCTCTACGTTATTTAGAGCGTGCAGCCTATATTTATCCTGATCAGGATGCCATTATCCACGGCAATCGTCATATTTCATGGCGCCAAACGTATAACCGCTGTCGTCAATTTGCGCATCAGTTGCAACAATTAGGCATTGGCAAAAACGACACCGTGTCTGTGTTATTACCAAACGTTCCTGCTATGGTTGAAGCACACTTTGCCGTACCAATGGCGGGTGCGGTACTGAATACGCTAAATACACGCCTTGATGCGAAAACTATTGCCTTCATGCTGGAACATGCAGAAACCAAAGTCCTGTTGGTTGATCCTGAATTCACTCAAGTAGCCACAGAAGCTTTAGCTTTGATCGATCAAGAGATTTATGTCATTGATGTTGCAGATGCAGAGTTTGAAGGCACAGCACAACCGATTGGACAAATCGAATTTGAAGACTGGTTGGCGCAAGGCGATGCGAACTTTGAATGGCACTTACCTCAAGATGAATGGGATGCGATTAGTTTAAGCTATACCTCGGGTACCACAGGGAATCCAAAAGGCGTGGTGTATCATCACCGCGGCGCATATATCAATGCAGCGAGTAACATCATTGCTTGCGGCATGACGCCACGTGCAACGTATCTGTGGACGCTTCCTCTATTCCACTGTAATGGCTGGTGCTTTGCTTGGACAATGGCAGCCAATGGCGGAACCAATATTTGTCTACGTAAAATTGACCCTGAACTGATTTTCAAACTGATCGCAGAACACAAAGTAGATTATTTCTGCGGTGCGCCAATCGTACTTTCAATGATGATCAATACGCCTGAAGAGAAAAAAGCGCAATTTGACCATCGCGTTGAAGTGATGGTTGCTGGTGCAGCGCCACCTGCTGCGATTATTGAAGGGATGCGTAATATTGGTATCAATGTCACACATGTTTACGGTTTGACTGAAACCTATGGTCCATCGGCACTCTGCGCATCGCAAGCAGGCTGGTCTGATCTTTCCATTCAAGAACAAGCACAGTTGCATTCTCGCCAAGGTGTGCCATACCCGCTTCAAGATGGCATGAAAGTCATTGATCCTGAAACCATGTTACCTGTTCCGCATGATGGCCAGACCATGGGTGAAATCATGTTCCGTGGCAACATCGTAATGAAAGGTTATTTGAAAAACCCAGAAGCAACGGCTGAAGCTTTTGCCGGTGGCTGGTTCCATACCGGCGACTTAGCCGTCTGCCAACCCGACGGTTATGCCAAAATTACTGACCGCTCTAAAGATGTGATCATTTCAGGTGGTGAAAACATTTCATCACTCGAAGTGGAAGAAATTCTGTATCAACACCCTGCTGTACTGACAGCTGCAGTGGTTGCAAAACCTGACCCTCGTTGGCAAGAAGTGCCTTGTGCCTTTATTGAATTAAAAGCAGGTAAAGAAGCAACGCCTGAAGAACTGATCGAATTCTGTAAGCAGCACCTTGCACGTTTCAAAGTGCCAAAAGATGTGGTGATTACCGAAATTCCAAAAACCTCGACAGGTAAACTTCAAAAGTTTGTTTTACGTGAATGGGCTAAAGAGCGCTCTGTTGGTGAATTTGGTTAATATTAAAACTCAAAGCCAAGCTTGAATTTTTCAACATTCAAGCAAAAAAGCGACCTGATCAGGTCGCTTTTTTGATGTGAAGTCTATAACTTCACGTTTTGCTTTAATGATCAGATCATGTTGAATTATCTGATCATTGAGCTATCTAAGCACTTGGCTATCTAATCATGCATTAGTTATCAGATAATAAAGCCACTTGTTGAATGTAGTTAAACAATTTCAGCTTCGATGCAGTCAATTCTTCTTCGCTTACATTTTTTGCCATATCACGTTGAATACGCAAAATATGCTGACGAATAGGATGATGTTCAGCAGCATTATGTGCTTTCATGAACTCTTTAATGACGGGATCACCTTGGGCAATCATACGTTCAGTCCAGCGTTGAAGCTGCGCTGTTTTTTTCGCACCTTGCTGCGGGGTTAAGTAAGATAAAATCATGGTTTCATCTTCATTACGCAGTAATTTACCTACACGTTGAAACTGACGGCGTCGCGCTTCATGTGAAGTAATTGTTTGTGCATCTAGTAGTGCTTCGATCAGACGCTCTTCAACAGGAAGATTTTTAATCTGTTTAGGATTCAGTTTTGCAAGTTCCTCGCCCAAAGCAGCCATACGTTGTACAGCTTTCTTTTGCTCAGTTTTACTTGCACGTCCTTCTAAGGATTCAAAGTCTTCTTCGGTATAGCGGTTCGGTCGACGTGCCACGTTTAATCTGCCTCGTAAAATTTTGCCGCAAACAGTGCTTGAATTTCAGATAAAGCTTTTTCTTCATCTGCACCTTCAATCACTAAGCGTAAAGTTGTGCCCTTGCCTGCGCCAAGCATCAGCAAAGACATAATATTTTTGGCATCTACTAATTTTCCACCCTTACCAATTTGAATCGACGAGCGAAATTTGGTCGTGACTTCGATTAGCTTGCCAGATGCACGCGCATGTAAACCCAGTTTATTAATTACGTCAACAGTTGTGTCGATCATGACCAGTGCTTCATTTCTCTATGTAGAACCTGAATAGACCATTTTGCCTCAAGTGCTTTTTTTAGTCTATCTACGATATATACCGAACGGTGTTGCCCACCTGTACAACCGATCGACACCGTCATGTAATGACGATGCCCTTCGGCAAATGCCGGCAGCCATTTATCCAAGAAATGATAAATATCTTGGAACATTTCATTGGTTTGTTCACTTTGCTGTAAAAATTGACGAACTGGCTCATCCAATCCTGAATACTTACGCAATTCCATATCCCAGTGTGGATTGGGCAAATGACGGACGTCAAAAACATAATCTGCATCGAGTGGAATACCATGCTTATAGCCAAAAGACTGTAAGATCAAAATTAAATTATCTGCCTGTCCAAGTTTAGACAGCAAGGTATGTTTTAAATCATGTACGCTCTTATCTGTAGTATCAATATGTACTGTCGAGCGTAATTGAATCGGCAACAGTAAAGATTTTTCTTCCTGTATGCACTCATTTAAACTTTTGAAACGACTTGCCAACGGATGGGGACGTCGAGATGAACTGAATCGCGCAATCAATTCCTGATCACGTGTGGTCAAATAAATAATATCGACTGAGCCATGGCGTTGTAGCTGTTGAAAAACCAAATCGAACTCTTGTAAATCTGCACGTGTACTGCGGACATCCACACCCAGTGCCAATTGTTCAAGATTATTTTCTGAATCAAGTTTTTCAACAATTTCGGGGAGTAAGGCCAATGGCAAATTATCGATACAGTAATAGCCTAAATCCTCAAGTATCTGTAATGCAGATGACTTTCCAGATCCAGATTGTCCTGTAACAATTAAAATGCGCTTCATCGCTTGCTACCCCATAGCCGTTTTAAACTGCAGTATATTTAACCTGCATATTATCAATAAGACGTGTTGCGCCTAATTTAGCCGCAATAAACAACACCACGTCTTGATCAAATTCTTCAATTTTCTGTAATTCAGGTGTACGTGCTTCAACATAGTCCACAACAAAACCCGCTGCTGTCAATGTTGCTTTAATATTCGCTAACACATCTGCAAGTTGAGTTCCAGCATGTAATTCTGCCTCAGCCGTTTTCAAGCTTTGGTAAATCGTTGGTGCAATCGCACGATTTTCCGCACTTAAATAACCATTACGTGAGCTCAATGCCAAACCATCTTCAGCACGAGTAATCGGCACACCAATCACTTCTAGTGGAATATTTAAGTCACGTACAAACTGACGAATCACTGCAAGTTGCTGGTAATCTTTTTGCCCAAAGAATGCAAAATTCGGTTGAACAATATTAAAGAGTTTTGTCACAACAACAGCAACACCGTCAAAATGACCCGGACGCTGTTCGCCACACAAATCATTGGTAATGCCGCCCACGCTAATATTGGTTAAGCGCGGTTTGTTGCCATACATTTGTTCAACAGTCGGTGCAAACACGATGTCACAACCCACTTCAGCCAATAAGTGCTGATCTTGTTCCAAAGTACGTGGATAGTTGTCAAAGTCTTCATTTGGACCAAACTGAATTGGGTTAACGAAAATACTCACCACCACGACATCACACAGTTTGCGTGCTTCACGAACTAAATTGAGGTGACCTTCATGCAAGTTCCCCATCGTTGGTACAAAACCAATGATTTTGCGCGCAGCACGTGCTGGATTTAGCGATGCACTTAAACCTTGAATCGTTGTTTCAGTTTTCATGTCTTACAGCTCAATTTGGAATGTATGTTCTTTGGCAGGGAAACTACCATCAAGTACGGCAGCATGATACGCCTTAAACGCATCCACAATTGCTGTTTCCCCTGCTTGCTCTTTCATAAAATTGCGAACAAATTTCGCCACGTGACTAAACGTCAGTCCCAACATATCTTGTTGAACCAAGACTTGAGCATCCGTTTCTGCACCGGCACCGATCCCAATCACAGGTGTATTTGGGAACAATTCACTAATTTCTTTACCCACTTGGGCAGGAACACATTCCAAAAGTAAAATTGCTGCACCTGCATCAACCACAGCTTTACAATCTGCAATGAGTTGATCCGCGGTTTCACGTGTACGTGCTTGCACTTTATAACCGCCAAACACATGAACCGATTGCGGAGTTAACCCTAAATGCACACACACCGGAATACCATTACGGGTCAATACTTCAACTGTTTCTGACAACCATGCGCCACCTTCCAATTTGACCATCTGCGCGCCTGCTTGCATCACGATCTTTGAATTTACTAAAGCGTCATTCAAAGTGGCATAGGTCATAAAGGGCAAATCAGTCAAAATAAACGCATGTTTATTGCCACGACGCACTGCTGCAGTGTGATATACCATATCTTCAACAGTGACAGGTAAAGTCGAGTCATTCCCTTGAATGGTCATCCCCAATGAATCACCAATCAGAATACTATCGACTTCAGCAACTTCCATTGCTTTTGCCATGCTCGCATCATAGCAAGTCAGGCAGGAGAATTTGCGGCCTTCCGCTTTAAATTTTTTCAAGTCACTTAGACTAATCATTTCAATATTCCTCAGATGACGGCTTTCTCAAGTGGTCATACAAAAATTAAAGATGGGCCCAGTTTCCTGCATCCAATACAGTTAAATTTGGATTATTCAAAATAGGTAAATCTTTTAATGGTTGTCCTTTAATCTGTAGATTCTCATCTAAATCCAACAAAGGTTTCAACACAAAATCACGTTCTAAAACACCAACATGAGGCACCGTCAAACGTTCATTTTGAATGTGCTGTTCACCATAAATCAGTAAATCTAAATCCAGTGTACGCTCCCCCCAATGACGTAGGCGTACACGCCCCGACTCTTGTTCAAAGCGTTGCAATTCATCTAACAAAGCCAAAGGTGCTAGATCCGTTTCTAATGCAACCGCTGCATTTAAATAATTCGGCTGATCTTGTGGACCCATTGGCGGACTTTGGTACAGTTGTGAGACTTTCACTGTACCGAGTGTCGCAAGTTTATGCACCGCTTCACTGAGGATCTGTAGAGAATCACCTAAATTACTGCCTAAACCAATATATGTCAGCGTCATTGTGTTGGCCCAAAAATAACCTGAGTCAGATCTCGTTTCACACGTTTACGTTTTAAAATCGGATGATCTGCACCAATTTCACCACTGGCTGACGCTGCAACAATTGATACTGTCGCTGGACTGTTGGCATGTGATTTAGGCTTACGTTGACGGCGACTTCTGCTTTCTAGTTCATTCACAAGTGGTTCAATTTCAACTTGCTGATGTGCAGAAGTTTTCGTTTCCACATCTTCATGCGCCGCTTTACGACGACTCTTGGCACGTTGACGATTGTATTGGCTAATTGCCCGTTCTTTTTCGTCAGTGCTCATCTGCTGATAAGCATCCCACCACTGGCCCATACCTTGCGTGCTTGTATCACCCGATTTTTCACGCAGCAGCAAGAAGTCAAAGCCTGCACGGAAACGTGCATGACCTGAAAGTGCTTCAATTTGCTGTGGTTTTGGATTCAGCAAACGGGTTTGCATTTCCCAAACCTCACGAATAAACGTTTCGGCAAAGCGTGGAATAATGGTTCGTGTAGCTTGACGTTTCAATACATCTAAGCCCGCTTGAGCACGTGCTTCAGCTGGAACAACACCTTTATTCAGATAGAACGTACAACGTTCTTGGAACGGAATCCACAATAATACGGCATAGAAAAATGCAGGGTTAATGGTTTTCCCAATCGAAATACGTTGATCGGTATTTTTTGCTGCCAACTCAATAAATGGCGTTACGACCGGTTTGATATCTGCAAATAATTGATACCAGATACCAAAATCGATTAGCATCGGTAAGACGCGATTGAGATGCCCCATGGTAAAGAGTTTTTGTGACTCATCGTATAAACGATGTGGAGACACATCACGCAGCAATTGAGTAAGTTCTGGAGTAAAGACATCCAGAATTTTTTCATCAATATTAAAGTTTAATTTGGCTGCAAAACGTAAAGTCCGAAGCATCCGCACAGGATCTTCTTCAAAACGTAATTGTGGATCACCCAATAAACGCAACGTTTTATGCTTAATGTCATCTACTGCATGACAAAAATCTAGCACTTCACCTTTGCGTGGTTGGTAATACATTGCATTGATCGAGAAGTCACGACGTGCAAAGTCTTGCTCAATCGTACCCCAATTATTATCACGTAAAATCATGCCCGCAGCAGAAGTCACGGCTTTTTTAGGTGGCGCACGGAAGGTCGCAACTTCGATCAGTTCACGTCCTGAGTAGACATGCGCTAGCTCAAAACGACGACCAATAATTCGGCAACGTCGCCCGAAGACTTCTTTCACCTGAGCTGGTGTCGCATTAGTTACGGCATCAAAATCTTTAGGTGCATGACCCAACATTAGGTCACGGACACCGCCACCCACGATATAAGCTTCATAGCCTGCCTTAGTTAAGGCATCAATCACATCTAAAATGGAAGAAGGTAATTGTGTGGTTGATAAACCACATTTGGACGCGCGCAAAGTTTGCAAAAGACGCTGTCTCCTACGTCTGAACGTAAAATTCTTAAGATGTCGCTAATGATATCTCTAACACAATCAAAGGGCAATTTGATTATCTCGATGCTCAAGCTGAGCTTAACCTAATTCTTTTTTTTACACTTCACTTAAAGTGCCAATTTTGCTTTATTTTTAGCAAACAGCGCAGGACCGATTCCCTTAACCTGTTGAATATCATCAATGCTTTTAAATAAGCCATTACTTTTGCGATATTGCACAATGGCTTCTGCTTTTTTCTGACCAATTCCATGCAATGTCTGCAGTTCATCAACTGAGGCTGTATTTAAACGTACCTGATCTGTTCGACTATTTTGTTGGGTGCTGGGTCGTGACAAATAATAGTTGGCATTGCTCGGTGCAGTTGTCGCTTTGGACTTCGAGGCCTCAGATTGCTTTTTTAATTGTTGATCTTGAGCTTGCTGCATGGCTTTCCATTCCGCGTAGCCCGAAGGGCTTTGAGCATAAGTCAAATCTGCCATTAAACTCAAAACCAAGACAAGTAGTTGTGTAAAGCATTTATTCTTTAGGATGTAGTGCATATTCAGCCTGTTGTTTTAATTGTTGTTTTGCCTGTTCCCATAACTGATCCATTTCAGTCAGGGACAAGTCTTCTACATGTTTTTGTAGTAATGTGGCCTGTGCTTCAATATAAGCAAAACGGCTTCTAAATTTATGAATGGTACTTAACAGTGCCATCTCACTTGAGATGCCAATCTTACGTCCAACATTCACCAGAGAAAATAAGCAATCACCAAATTCATCAAATATTTCGTCGGATTTTTTGCCTGCCAAGGCCTCTTTTAACTCCCCTAGCTCTTCCTCAAGCTTGCCATAAGCCCCTTCAATATCTGGAAAATCAAAGCCAATTTTCGCCACATTTTTTTGGATTTCATCTGCTTGGCTTAATGCAGGAGCATGTTTAACTTCATCTAATCTAGATACTGATTTCCCTGCTTTTTCTTGTTGTTTAATCTGTTTCCATAGTGTTGCCACATCATCCGCATTGAGTGCTGAGAATTGCTCTGCCTGAAACACATGGGGATGACGGCGAATTAATTTATCTGTAATGGCTTGCACCACATCTTGAAAATCAAATGCGCCTTGTTCGCTATACATCTGCGACTGAAAAACCACTTGTAGTAATAAATCCCCCAGTTCATCTCGTACATCATCACTCTGACCTGAACGAACTGCCGCTTCCACTTCATAGGCTTCTTCGATGGCATAACGAGTCAGACTTTCTGGGGTTTGCTTTTGATCCCATGGACATTTTTCACGTAATTCTTTCATCACTGCTAATAATTGTTCCATGTGAACTCCAGCTATTTACTCATCAGTACATTGTTTCGATTACAGAATTTGATATGCTCAAAATTTACTCAGGGAATGAGCAACTCAATTTAAGGAAGCATAACATGCAAAGTATTTTTATTAGCGGTGCAGGACAAGGGATTGGCGCAGCAATTGCACGACTGTTCATACAACAAGGCTATAAAGTTGGGCTTTACGACATTAACCAATCTCAAGTCACCTCCTTAGCTGCTGAACTCGGTAGCCATGCCAAAGCTGGGCTTTTAGATGTGACACAACCAGAGCAATGGCAAAGCGCTTTAGCTGAATTTGTTGCTTGGGCAGGTCAGCTGAATATCTTAGTCAATAATGCCGGAATTCTGTATTCAGGCAGCTTTGAACATACGGAACTGTCTGCACACCACCGAACGATTGATATCAATGTCAAAGGGGTGATAAACGGTTGCTATGCGGCATTCCCCTATTTACAACAAAGCAATTTTGCTCGTGTGATTAACCTCTCTTCGGCTTCAGCTATTTATGGACAAGCAGATTTAGCCAGCTATGCCACATCTAAATTTGCTGTACGTGGGCTCACTGAAAGCTTAGATATTGAATGGCAAAAATACAATATTCGCGTTTTAGATGTGATGCCTTTATTTGTTCAAACCGCGATGGTGCAAGACATGGATGCCCAAAGCATTAAGAAAATGGGCGTCAATCTTCAACCGAGCGATGTCGCTCAGCAAATTTATACCTTGGTACAAAAAAAGGATACGGTCTTAATGGCCACACATACACCTGTGGGGATGAAAGCTAAATTTTTATTTAATTTATCGAAGTTTAGCCCGCAATTTGTCAACCGCTTAAGTAATATTTGGATTGCACAAAAACCCAAATAGCAACGTGTTACTAATCATTTAATTTTGCAATCATATTTGTACGCAAATTACACAAAGTTACACAATTGTCACATTTTAACAGGACAAAATTCCTTTTTTTGAATAATATTCACCCGCCCATTACTTTCGGGCGTTTATTTTCTAACAATAAAAGTGAATTATTTCATGAAAAAATTACTTGTTCTTGCAACTGTTACTTCTATTTCAATTTCTGCTTTTGCTACAACTCAATTCGCATCTTCAGAATTAAAAGCGATGGATTGTGCAACTCTTGCTGTTGAAAAAGCGAATGCTAAGCGCTCTTTAGAAGCTGCTGACAAAAACATTGCAAACATCCAAGCATCTGCTCAAGCGCCAGGCAAATCATTGAGCAAATTTGCTGGTTTAGCGGGTGGCGCTCTTGCTGCTTTCGGTGGTAACTCTGAAAAAGCTGCTCGTGCAGGCAACATTGCAAACAGCTTGGCTGGTGAGCAAGATACTTCTGATGCAGGCAACCTTGAACTTCAACAAGCGAACAAATCTGCTGCTCAAGCAAACATCGACAACATTGGTATCTACCAAGGTTCTAAAAAATGCAAAATCTAATCTAAAGCCAGTTTAGATTGATTTAAAAAAAGCCCTGTTCAGCCAGAACAGGGCTTTTTTCATGGTGATTTATATGTCATACCGATTTATAAGACATTCAACTCAATATTAGGCAAATGAAAGCCTCGGCAAGATTGTTCACTTTCCCATGCCACCGTCAACATCACATGCGGTAGTTGAATATTCTGATAAGCAAAAGTGCCAATTGCGGGATGGCTACACATCCCACCATTCTGCTCAGGATGACACTGTGTATTCAGTTCATTCAGGTTCACTCGAATCCCTAAACCTGACGCTTTAAGTACCGCCTCTTTGGTGGTCCAAACTTTAAACCAATAATCAGGATTATGCTCACAACTGTCCCAATTGAGCAATTCTTCGGGATGAAAGCTGTGTTGAGCCATCGCATCAAAACGAACTTTTCGATTTAAATCTTCAATATCCACACCAATATTGGCGATTTTTTCACTGCTGGCCAATACATAATGCTGCTGACTATGACTATGATTAAAATGAAAATGTGGCAAATCCGGAAGAAAAGGCTTACCAAACGCAGACTTTGAAAAATCTGAATTTTCAACTGACCTATTTAGCCGCTGCCCGAGTAATTGATTTCGATATTGGTAAATGGCTTGTTTACGCACGGCAATTACCTCTTGACGACTCAAGCCATGCGGCTCCACAAAGAAGTCAGTAATTGCACTATATTCAAGCTGAATTTTCGCCATAAGTTATTGATCCAACATCTTTTACACTACGTCCATGACGCTATATTTTATGCGACTCTCCGACACAAAATACACCACAATACAGATGAGCGCATCGGTCCTTTGACTTATCGAGATTTTAAAACTCAGTTTAAAAATATTTCAAACCACTTAAGAAATACTTAATATTATAAATATATTCAAATACTTAAGTATAATAAATATTTTAAATACATCTTCAATTAGATAAAATACTCTAGATTCTTATAACTTTAATTTAAAACTCGGGGTAAATCAGATGCTAAGAAAAATCACGTTAATCAGTTCACTTTGTGTCCTACCATGTTTCGCTCAAGCAGGCTTATTGGATGCAGCTGTTGCAGTAATGGGTGCCAAAAATGGCGCGATTATGGACCAAGCTGAAGCGCGTATGAATCAAAGCCGTCAAGAAGCTGCCAATGCTGTAGCTCAAGCAGACCGTGGCTATGCCTCAAATTTCAATCAAGCTAACCAAACCAACAATAGTGTTTATAGCACCAGTTATTTAAAAACCTTAGATTGCACTGATCTGAGCGTTGAACGTAAAACTTTCGAACGCACATTGGAAGCATCGCAACTGGCATTAAGCCAAGCGTCTGCACAGCAAAATAATCAAGTTTCAAAATGGGCTGGTCTTGCTGGCAACGCGCTATCCGCATTTTCAGGTCAATCTGAAACAGCCGCGCGTATGGGACAATTTGCGACAGCTTTTTCTGGCAATAAAAATACACAACAGGATAGCAGCAACGCACAGCAAGCCATGGAAATTGCTCAAGCTAATCTGGATAATATTGATATTTACCGCCAAGCTAAAAAGTGTAAAAACTAATTTCTACATCTTTTTAGATAAATAAAGTGAAATAAAAAAGCCTGCATATCTGCAGGCTTTTTTGTTCATCTAAACTTAGCGTTTGAATTTCTTTTCCGCCTTTTTGAACTTCTGAACATAACGACGTTTACGTGCCGCCGTACGCTCATCGATTTGCGACTTACGACCTTCAAATGGGTTATCAGAGGTTTTAAATTCAATTTTGACTGGCGTACCTTCAAGTTTATAAACTTTACGGAACACGTTTTCTAGGTAACGACGATAGTCATTTGGCGTTTTATCGACCTTGTTACCATGAATTACAATCGTCGGTGGATTTTGTCCGCCCATATGCGCATAACGCATTTTGATACGACGACCTTGAACCATTGGTGGTTGGTGCGCATCAGTTGCATCATTCAAGATCTGAGTGATTTTCGCAGGTGATACTTTCAAATGCGAAGAATCATAAGCACGGTGGATCGATGGATAAAGATCACCAACACCTGTACCGTGAAGTGCAGAAATTAAGTGAATTTTTGCCCATGGAATAAAGTCAAAACGACGTTCAACATCTAATTTACATTGTTTACGGTCGTAGTCAGACATGTTGTCCCATTTGTTGATGGCAATCACCATCGCACGGCCTGCTTCAAGCGCATAACCGATCAAATGCAAGTCTTGCTCAACGATCCCTTCACGTGCATCGACAACAATAACCACAACATGCGCATCTTTCATCGCTTGTAAAGTTTTCACAATCGAGAATTTCTCGATCATTTCGTCCACTTTACCTTTACGACGTACACCCGCAGTATCGATTAATGTGTATTTACGGCCATCACGTTCAAATGGGATATAAATCGAGTCACGTGTAGTACCTGGTTGGTCAAATGCAACCACACGGTCTTCACCCAACAAACGGTTCACTAGAGTCGATTTACCCACGTTTGGACGACCAATAATCGCTAAACGTAAGCCTGTGTCTTTATCGTGTTGTTCTTCACTTTCATCTTCAGGCACTTCAGCTAACACTTCTTCAAGCATTTGCTGAACACCACGACCATGGCTGGCAGCCACTTGAAGTGGTTCACCCATACCCAATTTGAAGAATTCAACTAAAGCTGCTTCGGCATGAACACCATCAACTTTGTTGGCAACAAGATAAACTTTTTTACCTAGCGTACGTAAGTCACGTGCAATTTGCTCATCAGATGCCAATAGGCCTGCGCGCGCATCGACCACGAAGACAATAATATCTGCTTCATTAATGGCAGTTTTTGACTGTTCTGCCATGTACGAATCGATACCACCTTCAGTTTCGCCAATACCCCCAGTATCAACGACAATGAAAGATTTATTTTGATAAGTCGCGTCACCATATTTACGGTCACGAGTCAGACCGGCAAAGTCAGCAACGAGAGCATCACGGCTCTTGGTTATCTGGTTAAACAACGTTGATTTTCCGACGTTCGGACGACCAATGAGCGCAATTACGGGTTTCATAGATTAACCTTTATTCCAGATCAGCCAGTTTGGTCTGGTCTGAACATCAGAAAGCTTAGGAAGAATGGAAATAGGATAAATGCCTAAAATAAATAAAAACACGGGGCATTGATGATTCAATCCCCCGCATTAAAAATACGGTTTGGCTTATTTTAACATAAGCCGCAGAAAAATTAACGGTTCTGCCAAATGCTTAATGCACCCTTACGTGTCGACACATATAATTGATTGTCAATTACACGTAGTGAACGTACTTCACCACTGGTTTTAGAACGACCAACCAACTCACCTGTCGCTGGGTTGATTAAGTGAAGTACACCATCCAGATCACCAACCACAAGGTCTTGACCTAACATCACTGGGTTACTCAAATTACGATTAAGCAATTGGTCATTTTCCCACAATGTTTGACCAGTGGTAATTTCGTAAGCCACAATTTTACCATCAGTTTGTGTCACAAAGACACCATTGCCTGCAACTTCAGGACGCTGAATACTGCTCGCATCATTACTCCAGATCACTTGTTGTGAGGCAAGATCAAGTGCTGTCACTTGGCCTTGGTAACTGGTGGTAATTAAAAATTGACCTGCTACAGTCGGTTCACCGTCAATATCAATGAGACGTTGTACATCTGAACGACCGTCTGACACTGCAACACGACGCTGCATTTTCGGAATACCGCTCAATGCATCAATCACATAGATATAGGCATTTGAAGAAGCGATGAGAACATGACGCGCATCGAGTGATACCGGTGCTGCCATACCACGTAAACTAAACTGTACATTTGGCAAGTTATAGGTCCAAGTTTGTTGGCCCGTTGCCACATCGTTTGCGTATACCGTCCCATCATTGGTAACTGAAATAACGCGACCTGCTTGAATCAACGACGGTGAAAGTAACGCGCCGGTTAATTGCGCTGTCCACTTTTGTTCACCTGTTGCCTGATCTAATGCAAATAATTGACCTTTTGCATTACCAACAACCACAATTCCGTCAGCTGCTTCTACACCTGCAGTCAAACCTTGTTTAGAGATTTTCTTCTGCCATAAACGCTCTTTGCCTTTGTAGGCTTGAACTTCACCATTAGGATTTACGCTAAAAACAACGCCATTATCTGCATCCATACGTAAACGTAGTGGATCTGCTTCTTCAGTTGAAGCCACACTGTTTGAAAATACAGGTGCTAAAGTTTTTGCCTGTTCCAATTTTGGTAAAGGATTTGGTTTTACTTTTTCTACTTTTCCTTTATTTGCACAACCAGCCAAAGCAAGTGTTAAAACTGTCAGCGCACAGGTAATTTTGTATTTTCTATTCATTCAGTTGCTTCCACTTGTGTATCTATAATCGGACGTTCAATTTCAGGATCATCAACTAAAACGCCTACACTTTCGAGTTTAATTTGTAAAATTTGACGTTCTTCTTGTCGCTCAACCAAAGCATCCCATGCACTTTGATAAACTTTCTTTGCATTTTCGATATCATTTTTTGCAACATAGACATCGCCACGGGCTTCATCTGCAGTCGCTTGAAAAGCAGGTTCTTTAACTGCTTCTAAGGTTTTTAATGCTTCATCAAATTTCTTTTGTGCCAATTGTGCATACGCCAAACGTAATTTCACCAATTGAATTAAGCCTGCATCATCAACTTTTGAATTTTCAACTTTTTTCAAAGCTTTCTCAGCATTGGCATAATCCGCTTTATCATACGCCAATTTTGCCATAAGCAACTGAGTTTGGATGGCTTGTGGCGAATCTGGCGCTTCTTTTACAATTTTATCTGCAGTCGCAGAAAGTTGTGTAAAAGCGTCACCCGTCGCCGACTGAGCATCATCCATTAACTGCTGGACTTTGGCTGTTTGCATTTGTGATTCAGCCAAAGTTTTCTTCTGCCAGTATTCCCATCCGAAAAAGGCAATCAACGCAATTAAAATGCCGCTAACAATGGCAGAGCCATATTTTTTAGCAAACGATTTTAAATTATCAAGTTGTTCTTCTTCACTCAATGCGCTCATGAAATTACCTTTTTCCTTATGTTATAGGGATTATTTTGAAGAAATTTTTTCGATAATGAAGGCAACAAAGTCTGCCACATTCACTTCGTGTTGTTCTGCAATCGCTAGCTCTTTTACCAGCACTTGCCCTGCTGCTTGCTCACGTTCACCGTAAATCACAGCAAATAAAGCACCCGATTGGTCAGCTTTTTTCATTTGCGATTTCATTGAACCTTGTGAACCAACTTTTAAGCGAATGTTGCTACCGGCTGCTTCAAGTTGATCACGAATTTGTTCAGCAAGTACCAATGCCTTACCTTGAGTTGCAGGATCTGAAACCAAGAATAGCTCACAGTCACGCACTGGGGTATTGTCTTCCACTTGTTCAAGTAGAAGAAGCAAACGCTCCATACCCATTGCAAAACCAACAGCAGGCACAGACTGGTCTGCTTTACCTTTAAGCTGACCGACTAAACCGTCATAACGACCACCAGCACATACCGTTCCTTGAGAACCTAAGTGTGTAGTTGTCCATTCAAAGACCGTTTTATTGTAGTAGTCGAGACCACGAACCAATTTTTGATTGATCACAAAACCAACACCAGCGTCAGTCAAATACTGCTGCAATTGAGCAAAGTGAGCCAACGTTTCTTCACCCATAAAGTCGTGAAGTTTTGGCGCATTTTCCAAAATGCTTTGTGTTTTTGCATCTTTAGAATCCAAAATACGCAGTGGATTCGTGGTTAGACGACGCTGTGAATCTTCATCTAAGTCATTTTTATGTGACTCTAGGAATTCAACCAATGCTGCACGATAAGCTGCACGTTCATCAGACTCACCTAAAGTATTGAGTTCTAATTGAACTTTATCTGCAACGCCCATGCGTTTCCACAAACGCGCAGTCATTAAAATCAATTCTGCATCTTGATCTGGTGTTGCAACACCAAAGGTTTCTACGCCAAATTGATGAAACTGACGGTAGCGACCTTTTTGTGGTTTTTCATAGCGGAACATTGGGCCGACATACCATACACGCGGTGTAGCACCACGAAGTAAGTTATGTTCAAGCATTGCACGTACACACCCTGCTGTTCCTTCTGGACGCAAAGTCAAAGACTCAGGCGGATTACCTTTGTCTAAGAATGTGTACATTTCTTTTTCAACGATATCCGTTGCATCACCAATAGAACGTTTGAACAGATGAGTCTGCTCCACAATCGGCAAGCGAATTTGCTGATAACCATAAGCATCCATCAGGCTAGATAGATGCTGTTCTAGACGTCTCCATGCAGGACTTTGCGTAGGGAGAATGTCATTAAAACCTTTGATTGCGACGATTGAACTCATGATCTACTCAGAAAAACTTGTGCGAATAATCTCTTTAGCTTTAGCGTCTTCAAGATCGCTAACACGTTGACGAACCATCGCTTCGATTTCGTCAACCAACTGATTTGTGTCAATTAAATGGCTCTTTTCGCCATTACGATACACCAGTGAACGCGGACTTGCACCTACTACACCAATATCGGCTTCTTTGGCTTCACCCGGACCATTTACTTTACAACCAATCACCGATACATCCATTGGGGTACGAATATCTTCTAAACGCTCTTCCAATGTTTGCATGACTTTGATGACATTAAACTCTTGGCGCGAACAACTTGGGCATGCAATAAAGTTAATGCCGTTTGAACGTAAGCCCAATGATTTTAAAATATCAAAGCCAATTTTGATTTCTTCTTCAGGCTCTGCGGCCAATGAAATACGCATGGTGTCACCAATGCCTTCCATCAACAAACCGCCTAAAGCGATAGCAGATTTGACTGAACCCGTGCGGTAGACACCTGCTTCAGTCACACCTAAGTGTAATGGGTTATCAATTTGTGCAGAAAGTAATCGGTAAGCATCCATCGTCAGAAAGACATTGGATGCTTTGACTGACACTTTAAATTCATGGAAATTTAAACGGTCTAAAATATCAATATGGCGCATTGCAGATTCAAGCAAAGCCTGACCTGTAGGCTCACCATATTTCTTTTGAATATCTTTTTCCAGTGAGCCTGCATTGACACCAATACGCATTGAAATGTCATTGTGCTTCGCTGCCGCAACCACTTCACGAATTTTGGCTTCAGAACCAATATTACCCGGGTTAATACGCAAACAATCTGCACCAAGGTCTGCAACACGTAAAGCAATTTTATAATCAAAGTGAATATCGGCAACCAGTGGCACTTGCACACGTTTACGAATTTCACCAAAAGCTTCAGCAGCTTCCATACTCGGTACAGAAACACGCATGATGTCCGCACCGACGTCTACACAGCGCTGAATCTGTGCCACGGTCGCTTCGACATCACAGGTTTCAGTATTGGTCATACTTTGGATGCTAATCGGCGCATCACCACCGACATACACCGAACCTACTTTAATTTTACGCGTTGGACGGCGCTTAATTGGATTTTCAATCATTGTTCAGTCTGCTCTGTTGTCCCTTAACGTGATAAACGGAAATCTGCTTTGCCGTTTACGGTATATGGTGACAATGAAATATTTTCATTATTTAAGCTTAATGACACTGCTGTTGCATCATCCAAACGAATTTGGAATGGTGTTTCACCGTTTAAGTTGAGCGTCGATGCTTGACGACCCGTCGCCAACACCTTACCCGTCGAATCAACAATATGTACTGAAGTCGGGCTACTAAAGGTCAATGTCAATTGATCGCCACTGACCGCTGCATTTCCGCCATTCATGTCGAGGACTTGAACTTCTGAAGCGACATCATTGGTCACAGCGTCTTCATTATCGCTGCCTGAGGTCATGCCCTGAATCGCTGCCACGATCGCACCAATGACCAACAACACCGCCAATGCAATCAGACCCCGTTTGATCCATTTACGATTACGGTCACGATTAGAACCAGGTAATTTACCCATTATTTTAATCGGTGAGTTGTTTAACGCGTGATTTGGCAACAATCCCGTATCGTTGGCATAAATATCATCAAAACGTTGAATGATATTGGTTGCATCAACTTTTAAATATTTGGCATAAGTGCGGTAGTAACCTTTAATAAAGGTCGCTTCAGGCAATGACTTATAATCATCTTGCTCAAGTGCAGTCAGTGTTTTTAATGGAATATTGAGTTCTGATGCGACAGCTTCAAGTTCCAGTTTTTGCGTAATACGTACTTGACGTAAATACTCACCTGGGCGTTGTACATTTCCTAATGCATTTGGAGCTACGCTCGAACCATTCGATTGCGGTGAATTAGGATTTACTTCCATACGGCCTCAGTACTGTACTGTAATTGCAAATAGCGTTGGTATTCAGGACTTTCTGGGAACAAAGCACGTAACTGGTTAACCAGTACTTGCATACCCAAATTGTCGCCATTGGCACGCGCTGTTCGAATGCCAATCCAGAGTGCGCGCGCACCCTGATTTTTTTGTCCTACTGCACGTACAAATTGTTCATACATTTGTGTGGCAGCAGGGAACTGCTGATTCAAATAAAAGATTTCAGACAACTCTAACATTGAAACATAGGAATCACGATTAGCCTGCAAAGCTTGTTTGAATGATTTTTCAGCATTCGCCACATCACCCACTTTCAGGTAAATTCGACCTAAATTTTCCAATGCTTTGAAACGTTGATCATAACCTAAAGTTGAACCTGCGATGCTGAACTGTTCAATCGCATCATTATAGCGCTCAACTTGGTATAAATACGTACCGTAGTTGTTACGCGCTTGAGAATTTTTTGAGTCTGCTGAAATTGCACGCTTAAAATAACTATCTGCTTTTTCTAAGTTGGCTGGGCTGCCTTCTCGTTGTAGTAAGACACCCATCATCATATTGGCTTGGGAATCGCGAGAATCCACTTCTAAAGCCTGATCTAATGCGCGTTTAGCAGAGTCCAAATCCCCTGCTTTCAGATGTTCAACAGCCAATTGCGTTCTGATTTTTACGGCTTTCTCTGGGTCTTTTTTCCCAATCTCAGGCGTTTGACATGCTGTTAATGCCAAAACCGATGCACATAAAGCTGAAACGAAAGTGAACTTATACGTTAACTTTTTCAATTGGCTGCCTCTTTATTATCCTTGTGAGCGCAGTATCTCATTTTGCTGCGCAACTTTCTTTTTCCATTGCTCCGCACGACGAGTACGGTCAGCAACTTGCCCCACGAGTTGTCCACACGCAGCGTCGATATCATCACCACGTGTCTGACGAATCGTACACACAAAACCGGCATCAGACAAAGTTTTTTGGAAAGAAATAATACGGTTACGGCTTGAACGACCGTATGGCGCATGCGGGAACGGGTTAAACGGAATTAAATTAATTTTGCTTGGTAAGTTTTTCAACAGCTTTAACATTTGCTGTGCATGTTCAGGATGGTCATTTACACCATCTAACATCACGTATTCGATGGTCACATGTTTACGTGAACTTTCATTGCCATCTTTGGCGATATAACGCTGACAAGCAGCAATCAATTGTTCCAACGGATATTTTTTATTGATCGGAACAAGTTCGTTACGTAGTTCATCATTTGGCGCATGGAGTGAAATTGCCAAGGCTACATCAATGTCTTGTGCCAATTGGTCAATTTTAGGCACCACACCTGATGTTGATAAAGTCACACGACGCTTCGACATGCCATACGCAAAGTCATCCAACATGATACGCATTGAATTCAATACAGCATCATAGTTCAACAACGGCTCACCCATGCCCATCATCACCACGTTGGTCACTGAACGTTCACGATCTGCAACTGGCACATCTTCCATATAAGAGAAGTTCGCCATCCAAAGCTGTCCAATAATTTCAGCTTGGCTCAAGTCACGTTGAAAACCTTGTTTCCCAGTTGAACAGAATGAACAGTCCAGAGCACAGCCCACTTGTGACGAAATACACAAGGTCTTACGTGCGCCGGTTTTATCTTCTGCAGGAATGAGCACGGTTTCAACCAATGAACCTGCACCATCACCTACACGGAACACCCATTTACGAGTACCGTCTTTTGAATAATTTTTATGCACCACTTCAGGCGCTTTAATTTCACAAATCTTTTCTAGTTTTTCACGCAATTTACCAGAAATATTGGTCATTTCAGCAAAATCAGTCACGAAGAACTGATGAATCCATTTCATCACCTGCCCAGCACGGAATTTCTTCTCCCCCATTTCTTCGAAGAATTTTTCCATTTGCGGACGTGACATGCCCAGTAAATTCACTTTCTCCACAGTATTTTGCTGCGTCGGAGCGGATGGAGATTGTTGCTGTGCATCAGAAACAGCTGATGTAGCGACTACTTCAGTACTCATGTGTAATTACCTAAACCATGTCTAAAGATCAAAGGAGAAGCTCAGTTATTGAGCAAAGAATTATTCAGAGAATAAAAAAACCAGACAAGCAGTATACCACTTATCTGGTTTGAATACTTCGAATTAACGAGTACGTGGAGCGATCTCAGTTTGAGCGAAGAAGTAGTTAACTTCACGATCAGCAGATGCTACAGAGTCAGAACCGTGAGCAGCGTTTTCGTCGATGCTTACAGCGAAGTCTGCACGGATAGTACCAGGAGCAGCTTCTTTAGGGTTAGTTGCGCCAAGGATTTCACGGTGAGCAAGAACTGCGTTTTCGCCTTCAAGAACTGAAACTACAACTGGACCAGAAGTCATGAATGCAACTAGGTCACCAAAGAAACCACGTTCTTTGTGCTCAGCGTAGAAGCCTTCAGCTTCAGCTTGAGTCAAGTGTTTCATTTTAGTTGCAACGATTTGAAGACCAGCTTTTTCGAAACGAGCAAAGATGTCGCCGATGTGGTTTTTAGCAACTGCATCTGGTTTAACGATAGATAAAGTACGTTCAATAGCCATGAGAGGCTCCTTAAGTCAATTTGACGTGAAAAATTTGCCGCATTATACCGAATAATGCGCTATTTTCTGCTTTTGCTATACAAAAAAATTGCTTTTTTCGATGTAGGGATTAACTTGCCTCATCAATCCAGGCCATCTGAATTCCCTCAAGCAGACCTTCAGTCGACTTTTCTGGGTCATCAGTGAAATTTGGCAATGCACATACCCATGCATGTAGGTCAGTAAAGCGAATCCATTGCGGATCAACATCAGGGTGAGCTTCATACAGCTCAATTGCGATATCAATGGTATCTGTCCAGCGTAAACCCATGGGTCTTCCTAACATCGTCTATAGAATGATGGCTTACTTTAACAAATTTCAGCAATTGGACGTGATAAACCCTTTTAATTTTTTTATTACCAGATTTTGCAATTGTGATGTCCACATCAAACTATAAAACCAAACCCAAAAGAGGTGCACAGAGAATAATCGCCGCACCCACTGCAGCGCCTATTGCAGCACCCACTGCCACATCACTTGGGTAATGCAAACCTAAGATCATGCGGGATAATGCCACCAATAAGCTAAAGGGCAACATTAAGACCAACAGCATGGGTTGAATATAGCCCAGCACTGTTGTTGCCATGACCGCATGTAGAGTATGCCCCGATGGAAAACTAAAATGATCTAGAGGGCGTTCACCTAAGCGAATCACTTGATGCACTTGGTACGGTCTTGGGCGCACAGTTTTCTTTTTGAGGAGTTTATAGATCGAGGTGCCGACGAAACCACCCAGTAATACATAGACGATTTGCACACTGTAGGAGATGCCCTGCACGATCCAAACCGTCACCAACATGACATACCAAAACACACCATCACCAAGTCGACTCACCATTTTAAATATGTCAGCGACAACTTGTTGATGTGAAAAATGATTGAGATAAATACAGCCTTTTAAATCGAGATGCAGCATTCTTGTTTTTGCATTTTTAAAATTCATCGCTAATCTCCTATCTACAGTCAAAGCCTGACTGTGTTGGGGTTGAGCTAGATTTGTGTTGTTATTTTTACAAGTTTAGATCTTTGTTTAACTCAGCTTAGGTTCTCTTTTTGACAGTGCAATGATGCTTTAATGACAGTTCGATGAATATTGATTTTTGAAGATGTTGAACTTTTCAATATAGCCAATAACGCTAGCTCCATTGGCTCATCATGGCTTGATCCACCACGCGATATAGCGCTTGCTCAAATTGCTGTACAGGATATTGCCATCCGATTTTAGCAGCGTCTTTTGCCGCCTCGATGCCCATTGTTTTTAATTTAGCGCGTTGCGGCAATTGCTGCATAAGCCGAATAAATTCATCGGTTCGAGATAAATGACATAACCATCCCGTTTGCTGATTTCTCACGTGCAGTTGGGCACATGCGGCATTATATGCAATCACAGGCAATCCGCTGGCCATTGCCTCCAAAACCACATTACCAAAGGTCTCAACCTGACTTGCGAAAACAAAAACATCCGCACTGGCATAGGCTTCCGATAAAGCCTGACCACTTAAACTTCCCATAAAAATAACATCTAGGGATTTTGCCAGTTGCATTAGTCGTTCACGATCAGGCCCATCACCCACAATGACCAATTTCGTTCGTGCATCCATAGCCAACATCGAACGGTAGGCAGAAATCAAAACATCCACCTCTTTTTCAGGAGATAGCCGACCGACATAGAGCATCACGCGGGTATGTTCATCTGCTTGCCACTGTTGTCTCAGTTCTGCTCGATAATGTGAGGGAGAAAATCGACTATGGTCCACACCTCGCCCCACCACCACCAATGGACAACTAAAACCTAATCGATGCAAGGCATCCGCAGTATCTTGGCTCGGGACACAGGTGAGTTGAGTATTGTTATGAAACCATCGTAAATAATGTTGTACAGGCTTCATTAAAAACGCTAAATCAAAGAAGCGACTAAAATCATGAAAGGCCGAATGAAAACCACTGGACACAGGAATCTGTAAAGAACGCGCCAGTTGAAGCATAGCAAATCCCAAAGGTCCTTCAGTGACTATATGCACAATGTCGACTTGGGCTTTTTTTAAAGCTTTACTCAGTTTAATTAGTTGCGGCCAGCCAAATTGTAAACCTGAATATTTAGGAATCGACTGCGCTCGAACCAAACACTCTTGATCAGGTCTGAAATCATGACAACTTTCGGACTGTTCAGGACGTATTAAAAAAATTGAGTTGCCTTGTTGCTGCAAGCCTTTACACAACTGCAATAAAGAATGTGCAACACCATTAATTTCTGGCGCCCACGTATCTGTAACAATGGCGATTTTTAGACCTGGACGGATTAAAGTTGAGACCGTTTGCATATCCATTCGTGATTGCATATGCTTAAATTGGAATTGAAAGCGTGCAGGTTCATCCTGCATACACCCCAAATCGTTAGCCGATTCTGTCATGATCTTACACGCTTCTTATAAATGTATATCCACAGTTTAAGCAGCAATTTTTTGCATTTTGATGATTATTTGATGACAGTTTATTGAAAGAAATTATCTTATTTCATCTACAAAATCATGATTTATCCGTAGTTTTTAATCACTTTTAAAATCGTCTGACCCGCACGAGAAGCTATTTGCATATCTGCGTTCATCCTTTCTAAACACCCACTCATACTACGAAGCCCCACACTCAAACCAGCTTGATTAACCAGATCCACATCCCCCCACGCCATTGTCTTCAACTTCCATTATCAACGCCGAGTTTTCATAATAAATTCGGATCTGCACCACGGTCGCATGACTATGCTTCACAATATTGGTTAATGCTTCTTCAGCTACGCGCTGTAAGCTTAGACATTCCAATGGGGTAACATCCACTTCCCATTTTGCAGGAACTGACCATTTAGCGTGTATATCGAGCTCATCAAATAACTGATTAAAACGGTGTCTAAAGTTGTTATCGGGGAAGCATATGCTGAAATCAAATTTCCTTCATTTCTGACTTTATACGCATAGCAGAAAATTAAGCTACTTAGATTAGAGCCCAAGATTCACCTAAATATCTATCATCAAGCTTCAATCTAGCGGTATGAACGAAATCAGCACTCTGCATTATTCACCTTAGCCATGAAGAAAATCGGTCGCTAAGCATCTCAAAACACCATATTTACAAAGACTGTATCGCGGTAGATTCCTGCAGGTGTCGTTGCATTCACTCGTTCTACCAAACGCACAGCAATCACATAGTTATTTTTGCCAGCGCCTTGCTCGGTAGAAACATTCCACAGATTTTCCATCGCACCTGAAACAGTCATTCGTGTTTTCAGCTTAATCGGGCCATTCGTTACAAAACTACTGCCCGAAGTATCCTGCAAATTTCGGCTATTAAAGCGTATGCGGTATTTACCTGAACAATCGACACTAAATGAACTTGCCGCTTGACTATTATAGTAATTCGCCAAGCGCATATTGGTTTCACTGATTCGTCCCATTTCACAGCGACTCGGTGCTGCAAATGTTATTGAACTAAATAACGCTGCTGAGATGAGTAAAATACTTTTCATTGGAAATACTCCTTTATTTACACTGCAATGTAATTAATTCAGGAGTTTGGTTTTCTACCTTTTTCGGCACTGTTAACGCTGTTTGGCAA
Organism: Acinetobacter sp. YH12063; assembly: GCF_013419715.1. NCBI lineage: Bacteria > Pseudomonadati > Pseudomonadota > Gammaproteobacteria > Moraxellales > Moraxellaceae > Acinetobacter > Acinetobacter sp. YH12063. The sequence continues at coordinate 68,585 of NZ_VOZO01000001.1, forward strand.
GATCGACCACCACTGGTCCTCACCGTCAACTTGTAGTAGCCTTCAACCAAACCATATAACATTACCGTGCCATCTGAACCCACTGGATAAACATCAGCTTCTGGGGTATCAATTGCAACTTCACTTCCTGCCACAAATTGATGACCTTGTTCATCCAATATTTTGACCAATATTTGTTGTGTATCAAATACTGAAAAATTAATGTTATAACCACGCTGTCTTAACGCAACTAAACGATGTGCAGCATTTGGAACTTTGCTTTCGATCGGCAATTGATTTTCATCGAATGAAATATCGTAATTAATATAAGGAACGATATCGTGTACAAAGGCATAGCCTTTTTTATTGGTTTTCGCGACTGGAGACATTGATCGCATGACATCAATATCTTCACGACCACCAACATTCACTAAAGCAAAAGCATTATCGACAAAACTGGTCAATGCGTATTGACCGCCCAACCACACCATAGCGCCACGGTAGCCAACCTGTGTTGTTGAATCATTTTCACTATAGAGATGACTCAAGGTTAAATCACCAACATTAGTGGACAAACCACCATAGGCATTTAATACCGTTTCATCATTACGATAATCCACACCGAGCGCATAATTTGCACCATATTCACCAAATGCATTTTGGATGAAACGTACACCGCCGGATTTATTGGTACCTGCATCAGCCTGAATACGTTTACCACCACCAAAATTATAAGAAAATGTAATAAAGGCACCTGAGTCATCGCTATCACCAAATTCTTTAAAATAATTGGCGGTATACATTAAATTCTGTGTGATTTCGCGACTCACACCCACTGTGAGCATTTTGCGATCCTCTAATTCAAATAAAGGATCATTAGATTCATACTGGGTTTGTTCGATATAGTTCAGGTTTAAATTTTGAAAGAATGGAAAATTAGCAAAACTCAAATACGCCATATTTTCAAATTTTGGAAAAATATGATTATCTTCATAACCCAACGCCCGATAATCATTTGTAGCGTAACGAGAACTCACACCAAAATTGAGTTTCCCGAAATTACGACTGATAGCAAAACCAGCAGAATAGCCATCGTCGTCATCGGTTTTACTGCCTAAAAAAATACTGTCTAAAACAAACCATCGATTGACCGCTTGCGTCCATAGCAGTCCTGCATTTTTTACTTTGTCACTATAGGTTGCACTTGCACCCAACGTGGTACGACTGGTGACACCTCTACGCCAATAGGCTGAACTAAAAAAATCGCGATAATCACTATTTTCTTCGTCATAACTGAAGCGTAGTTTCCCTAATGATATGTTATAATCATTTAAATCTTCTTTAAGCAATTTACTACTAATTAATACCGGGAAGCTTCGAACAGTGGTATTCCCCAATACATCTTGTACAACCATTTGCGCTGTACCGGCACTTTCAATATTGGCACCTGTTTGTAAGTTATAATCTCCAGGTGAAATCTTTTTCTGATAAATATTTACGCCATCAATATATAAATCAACAGTCGAAGGTAAAACCGCACTGCCTTTTAGACTTGGAATATTCCAATACACGAAATCTGGGCGTGACGTATAGTCTGTACCAAAACTCAAACCACCAAATCGCACACCATGAATTAATGCACTATATGCAGAGGTCGTATCACCAATAACCAGTTTGGTCGCACTTTTAGAAAAATCAAACTCAAGACTACTATTTAACCTGACGAATTTTTCTTCACGATAATCATCACCTTTATTATTTCGATAAAAGGCATTATTTCTTAAAATCCAATTGTCTTTAAACACGCCCAGTTCAGGTAGCACACCAAAATTATTATGTTGAGTATTATTTTCAAAATGCATTTCATAATTAAGAAATGCACCAAAATTTGCAGGCATCGGCTGGCTGATTAAGGTATCAGTTTCTAGCCCAAAGAAATATTTTGATGGAAGATTAATTTTGACGGCTTGCAATTGAGGATCAAATCCAGACTGAATATCTTGATCCGTTACCAAACAAAATGAATTTTTAGTTGCATGTCGTTTCAGAATTTCTACTTTGATTTGCAGCTTATCAAGATCTGCGCATTCTATATAAAACTTGTTATTTTCAGTCAGTAATAATACTTCGCTCTTGCGGTCTACTTCGTTTACCCAAATACTGGTTGGAAATAAATCATCAGGCATATCAACGGCTTCTGCATGAGCAGAATTAGCACATAAAATACAATATAGAAGCAATGTAATTCTGTTCATAGCCACTACTCAACTAAATTAAACTCCAAAGGAGTGTCACCTTTATCTGTTTCCACAACGACTTTATAATTACTAGCGCCTTGTAAAGAAACATTCCCGATGTCGTATTGGTTTTTACCTAATGCCAATAAATATTTCATATCGGAAGATTCAGCGACTGTTTTTTTGCTTTTATCGATGACATAAAGTTTTTGGATTTGAATGTGTGATTTTGCTAAATTTTCAACCTGAATAATGGTGCGACCATTCGTTTTTTTGGCAATAAATTTCAAATAAGCGGGTTCTTGTTTGCCGACAAAAAATGGCACATTAATACTTAATAACAGTGCAATTTTCGATTCAGAGTTCGTCACTTGTGGTAGCTCAGTATAAATAATACGCCATGCTTCTTCTTGTTGTAGATTCATACTTTCTACAGATTGAGTAAAACCCACACGAACCATTTGTTTTGAATTTGGTTTTAAAATAAAGTTTTTCGGATTGATAATAATATTGGATTCAGGTGAAAGAACATCTTCCCCTGCGGCATTTTGAGTCCATTTAAATGCTTGAGCCTCAAAAATACGTGGTGTCTCATCATCCCCTTTCGACTCCAAAGTAAATGTCGCACTGCGTTGTTTAGATTTATCGGTTAAATATAACTGCACAGGGCTAATTGAAATACCTGCAAATATTTGAGGACTCAATAAGCAAGTCATTAAACTAAATGAAACGACTTTGAATAAACTTTTCATATACCCACCCCAGTACATTTAAATATTATTATCAATTCAAAAATAAAAAGAAGTTGACCCTAACTGTGTAGAATCAACTCCCTAAATTTGGATTAGTAAGCTACTTTGATATATAAAGTATCTTTGTATGTACCAGCACGTTGAGTACCTGAAATTGTATTTTTTGGAGCTACAGATACAGCAAAGTTATCAACGCTCATACCAGTTACAGGTGTAGAACCGATTGGATAATTCACACCACCTTTTGAAGTCGTGATTTTTGTAAATACTTTGTCACTAGTGGTTTCATGTTTTACAAAAGTATCTGCACTTGAACCCGCGTTTAGCGTAGATAGATTTAATGTATATGGAGTGTTCGTTGTAACTGTAAAGCCACTAGCACCCCTATAACTGTCTTCAACGAGTTTGATGTCTTTACCTACCAAAAGCTCACATGCTTTAAGAATCTGTAACTCGATGTCGATTTCGCCTTCACACGGCGCACCGCCACATTGTTTAGATTCTTTTTTACCACCAGCGATTGCAGATGTTGCTGGAAGTGCTACGAACAATGTTGCAGATAGTACTGCGGTTAAAATTTTAGATGTAGACATTTCACTTCTCCATTCTCATATGAGATTTATTAGTATGTGCATCAAAGGATATTTATTAAGAAAAACTAATTAATCTTACTTTCCCTAGGTGCTGATTCATTCTTAATCATGTGGAGAAAAAAAGAACCTAATGCGGAATATTCACACGAATATTCATGTAATATTATTTTTTACGAATATTTAAATTATGTGGTTGTAATATATTAAATATTTTTAATTTTTATATTTTTATTTAATTTTTCTCTTTATCCCAAATTTTGGGGATTTTTTTCATATCCCTATTTTTTGGTATAACATATCTTATTGTTTTTATTAATTTTAGTAACATTAAAAATAATATAGGCTGTTACATATTTCACCAAATATTTGTGAAATAGTTCAAAATAATTTTCAAACAAACCAATACTACATGAATATTCAACCATATTAATAGTAAAGACCGATTAAATTTAAATTTTAAATAGAATCTCAAATGTATAATCACCACTTTCAGGTATGTCTTTTGAAACGCAATACAAGAATTACGTCACCAAATACTGAGCCTTTGTATTAAATTACAGGTTTTGAAACACGTCTTAGTTTCCAATGTTAAGCTTTTGTAAATCATATTTTCTTTCTTTAAATTTCAGATTTTTGTTTTTCAATTTTTTAGAATCTCATTTATTACATGAACTATCACGCATATTGAAATTCAGCTCCTCTCTTTCAACGCACTTTTTACTTTGATTTTTTATTCAAAATACTGAATACCTCTTTTAAAACTGCCTACATTCTTCTTTAGAAAATTCTATAAATAAAAAAAGCCCCAAGTTATGGGGCTTTTTAAAAAATTTAACTTACTCACTGACTGGATAAAGCAATCCTTGATCGACTCGAAAGATTTGACCTGATCCAAAGTCGATCTGCTGCAACTCTCCTTTTAATTTTGGGAAGCCTGCAATTTTTTCCAATTGTGGTGAGCGCTGAAAATTCTTCGTTTTAGGGTTGTACATCCAATAAATAAATTGCTTATCTTCTATTTTTCGACCATCAGAGGTATCTGAGAGTACAACATCATAGTATCCATCAAAATTAACATCCAAGAATCCTATACTACTCCCAAAGGCATTAAAGCCTTGTAAAGACTGTAGTACTGTGCCATTTGACTTATTAATCACATCTACGCGTTTTAGAGACTTCCCATAAGGTTGGTCTGCGGATTGCACCCCATAAAACTTAAACAGCAGGATAGGTTTATCTACAGCTTTAAACGCAGGCTCAAACTGTAGATAACTTGTAGATGGTGGTGCCGTTTGTTCCGTCAGTTCAGCTTTAAACGAGCCTGTATTTGCATTCAATGTTCCTGCTAATCGATAAGCTGTTGCAGCACTTTGTTCAGTCACAACATTAACTGAATTCAAGTCAATAAAATCAGCTTTTTGAGTCCCTTTAAAGTTAATTTGTTTGGGCTCTTGCAGATCAGTCAAAGTCCCGTGCGGATTCCATATTCCAGCATACAAGTCTAAGAAATAGCGCCCTTCAGTCGAACGAAGCATCCGCTGCATGGATATGCGAACATCAGGTAAAGGCTTTAACTCAGGCTGTGCTATATCTGCATCTTGTGCAAAACCCACCACAGGTAGACAAAGAGCGAGTAAAAGAGAGAGTTTTGATATTTTCATTGCAATTACACACTCCATACAGCATGAATAATGCCTACTCTATCACAACCTAAATTCAACACAGATGACACAAATATAGGAGTTTTGAAACTATCTATGACTCAAACCATTAGATTAAATTGGTGCCGCTTTTAAAGCCCATGTTTCCAATCTTTGGCATCCCCATTAAAAACATCTTTTTTGACTGAGAAATAAAATTTTGTTCTTTTATTGCTCTACAACTTTTTTTACTTGAATACAAGGAAGAAAAAGTACTGCTTTGAATGAAGCCCAAAAAGCAAATCACCGTTGTGGACGCAAAGAGGCCACGTACTGCCTTTTATCCTTTCTAGGTACTTAGCAAATTTAAATACCACTCAAATGAGTGGGCTTCCACATTCAAATCAATTGATTGGAGAAATTAGTTTTTCTCTTTATCAACGGTTTTACTTGCCTTTATGCTGATTTCAGTAAGGCATAAAAAAGCCCCTGTTAAAAACAGGGGGCTTTTTGACTTAGAAATCAAAACTTAGTTCTTTTCTTTGTCTACGATTTTGTTCGCTTGAATCCAAGGTATGAGCAAACTCAGAACACTGTTCTGAGTGAAGCGCAAGGAATAAAAGCACTGCTTACATCATTTGAGGCACGCAGCCTTGATACCGTCTTTTGTAAGGCATAAAAAAGCCCCTGTTAAAAACAAGGGCTTTTTGACTTAGATATCAGAACTTAGTTCTTTTCTTTGTCTACGATTTTGTTCGCTTGGATCCAAGGCATCATTGCACGTAGCTTACCGCCAGTTACTTCAATACCATGAGCAGCATTTTGACGACGACGAGCAGTCATAGAAGGATAGTTCAACGCACCTTCTTGGATGAACATTTTCGCGTATTCACCAGATTGAATACGTTTAAGCGCATTACGCATCGCTTCACGAGATTGTTCGTTGATTACTTCAACGCCAGTTACGTATTCGCCATATTCAGCATTGTTTGATACTGAGTAGTTCATGTCCGCGATACCGCCTTCGAACATTAAGTCAACGATCAATTTAAGTTCGTGTAAACATTCGAAGTAAGCCATTTCTGGTGCATAACCAGCTTCAACAAGAGTTTCGAAGCCCATTTTAACCAATTCAACAGCACCACCACAAAGGACTGCTTGCTCACCGAAAAGGTCAGTTTCAGTTTCTTCACGGAATGAAGTTTCGATAATACCAGTACGGCCACCACCAACACCTGAAGCGTAAGAAAGCGCAACGTTACGTGCATTACCAGAAGCATCTTGGTGAACAGCGATAAGATCAGGTACACCTGAACCACGTTGGAATTCTGAACGTACAGTATGACCAGGCGCTTTTGGAGCAACCATGATTACGTCAAGGTCAGCACGTGGAACAACTTGGTTATAAAGAACAGAGAAACCATGAGCAAATGCTAGCGTTGCACCTTGCTTGATGTTTGGCTCAATTACGTCACGGTAAAGTTGTGATTGGAACTCATCTGGAGTCAAAATCATAACTAAGTCAGCTTGAGCTACAGCAGCAGGAACTTCTGAAACTTTAAGACCAGCATTTTCAGCTTTTTTCCAAGAAGTAGAACCAGCGCGTAGACCTACAGTTACGTCAACGCCTGAATCTTTAAGGTTAAGCGCATGAGCATGACCTTGTGAACCATAACCAATGATTGCTACTTTTTTGCCTTGGATGATAGATAAGTCTGTGTCTTTATCGTAAAAAATTTGCATTGCTGTCTCCGCTAAAATGCTTTCGTTTCCTTTAACTTGATACCGTGATTCTGTTTGATTATTCACGTTTCAAGTACCTCACCCATAGGAGTGAGGTGAATATATAAAATTAGATAGTTAAAACTTTTTCGCCACGTGCGATACCTGAAACACCTGAACGTACAACTTCTAGAATTGTATTTTCAGCTAAGGCATCAATAAAACCATCTATCTTTTCAGTTGTACCTGCGATTTGAATGGTATATGTCGTTGGCGTTACGTCTACGATTTGTCCACGGAAAATATCCGCAGTACGTTTAATTTCGGCACGTGCTGAACCGAGTGCTTTGACTTTAATTAACATCAATTCACGTTCAATATGAGCACCTTCAGACAAATCAACAACTTTAACAACTTCGACAAGCTTGTTGAGTTGTTTGGTGATTTGTTCAATTTTATGCTCATCGCCATACGTGGTTAAAGTCAAACGCGAAAGCGTCGGATCTTCTGTTGGCGCTACGTTTAATGTCTCAATGTTATAACCACGCTGAGAGAATAAACCTACCAAACGTGAAAGCGCACCTGCTTCGTTTTCTACAAGTACAGAGATAATATGTCTCATTGTGTGCGCTCTCCTTTGCCTAACCACATATCTTTCATTGACTGGCCAGCAACCAACATTGGATATACATGCTCTGAACGGTCAACCATCACGTTAATAAACACGCACTTGTCATTGATCGCCATTGCTTCAGCAAGCTTCGATTCGAGTTCATCTGCATGATCAATTTGAATACCCACATGCCCATACGCTTCCATTAATTTAGGGAAGTCAGGAAGTGACTCAACATAAGAACTTGAGTGACGACCTTCGTAGTTCATGTCTTGCCATTGCTTAACCATACCTAATGCACGGTTATTCAAGCATAGAATTTTTACATTCAAGCCATATTGCTTACATGTAGAAAGTTCTTGGATACACATCTGAATCGATGCTTCGCCAGTAATACACACTACTTGTTGATCTGGGAAGGCAAGTTTAGCTGCCATAGCATATGGCAAACCTACACCCATGGTTCCTAGACCACCTGAGTTGATCCATTGACGTGGACGTGTGTATTTGTAGTAAAGCGCACCAAACATTTGGTGTTGACCAACGTCTGAAGTAATGATGGCTTGACTATTGGTAATTTTATCCAATGCTTCAACAACTTGCTGTGGCTTCATTGAACCATCAGTTGGTTTATCATAGTTCAAACCATGAACTTGACGCCATTCATTGATTTGTTTCCACCAAGCCGCGATATCTTCTGGATTTGGTTTAGACACATTCAATTGCTTTAATTGAGCCAACATTTCAGTCAATACAGGCTCTACTGCACCCACAATTGGGATGTGCGCCATAATTGTTTTTGAAATCGTTGCTGGGTCAATATCAATATGAATGACTTTTGCATTTGGACAGAATTTCGCTGGATTATTGGTTACACGGTCATCGAAGCGCGCGCCTACACACAGAATCACATCTGCATTGTGCATGGTCATATTGGCTTCGTAAGTACCATGCATACCCAACATACCGATGAACTGTTCATCATTGCCCGGATACGCACCAAGACCCATTAAGGTACTGGTTACTGGATAACCCAATAAATGTGCAAGTTCTGTCAACTGTGCAGAAGCGTTGCCTTGAACCACACCACCGCCTGAATAAATAATTGGGCGTTTGGCATGAATCAATTCATCAATTGCTTTACGAATTTGACCTGAGTGACCACGATGCGGCGGTTGATACGAACGCATTTTCACTTTTTCAGGATATTCGTAAGCAAATTTCTCTGCAGGATTCGTTGCATCTTTTGGAATATCAACGACAACAGGACCCGGACGACCACTTGAAGCGATATAAAATGCCTTCTTAATAATAGAAGGGATTTCGCTTGCATGACGTACTTGGAAGCTGTGTTTTACGATTGGACGCGAAATACCGACCATATCAGTTTCTTGGAACGCATCCTCACCGATAAGATGGCTTGCAACCTGACCTGACAAAATCACCATTGGGATTGAGTCCATATACGCAGTTGCAATTGGAGTTACGGTATTTGTAGCACCCGGACCAGATGTCACTAGTACGACACCTGTTTTACCTGTGACACGTGAGTAAGCATCAGCCATATGACCAGCAGCTTGCTCGTGGCGCACTAGGTAATGATTGATTTTTTCTTGTTGAAATAGCGCATCATAAATATGCAGTACTGCGCCGCCTGGGTATCCAAAAACATGTTCAACGCCTTCGTCCGCTAAAGCGCGTACGAGCATTTCACCACCAGATAAAAGTTCCAACGTGATTCACCCTAATCTTTTTTCACGCACAAATGGAGGGCATTTGTCGTGGTTAATTCATTAACTGTGTGCTCTGTTATAGCACACAAATTTCATAGTTTTCATAGCAATAAGAAAAAAATCTGACCTGCTTGCTGTTTGAGCAATATGGGGTCTAAAACATGTTGGGATAAACATATTTTGTTGGCTTTGTTCAACTTCTCGGCTAGAGAAGAAGTCCATTGCTAAAATGCACTCATTCGAAGGGTGATCGATCTAAGGCATATAAAACTAAAGACAGCATTTTTGTAGTTTCAACCATTAAAGTCAAGTTTAAAAATCGGCTTTTTTCTGATTACTTACAGACCGTTTGTTTTTTAAGCACACTCCCGTTCTTTGCATTCTTTGTAGTTTGTTTATTTATAACCAGTTAGCATGCATTTAATAAAATACTTTTATAAATCTAATAAATAAATTAAATGAATGGCTGTGAGTTTTTCATTCAATTGCCTCACTTTCAACTTAATGCATGGATTGAATGATAAGAACACAATATTTTGATTGCTTATTAATTCCACAATTTATCATTCACAAAGTTATTCATCCCACACGATGCCCCTTTTATCCTTTGTGCTAAAAAATGCATAGATTCTGCTGTCAAAAAAGCGCAAAATTTTCAGCATAATTTTGCATGATCACTATAACTTTGGGACTGAATATATGATGATGAAGACGACGATTGCTCGCACTGCCTGTATTTTATCTAGCATGGCGTTTTGCCTGACCAGTTTGGACCTTTCAGCGAAAGAATATTACAAATGGGTAGATGCAAAAGGTTCAACGCATTACACCACCACGCCACCGCCAAAAAATGCGCAGCGTAAAGGTAAAGTAAATACCTATGGCGCAACAACGACTACGCAATCTGCTCCAGCCAAAAGCCAACAAGAGGTTTCACGTGAAGCCGAACAGTCGAATGAACAAAATGAGCAACAAGCAGAACAACAACGCGAAGCCAATGCAGCTCTCCGCCAAGCTCAAGCGGTAGCTGCCGCAGCACAATAATTCACGCTAAAGTCTGCAATTTTGACTTAAATTATTTACATCTAGGCAGCATCGCAAAATTCACTCTAGGCGTATTTTGCGCTATGCTGTAGCACAAACTTTTTAACCGTTATTTCTATTTACGTTTATGACTACTCACATTGACCCTGAATATCAAGCCAGTGCGATTGAACCTACAGTCCAACAAGACTGGGAAAATCGCAAAGCCTTCAAAGTTGCCGACCAAGTAGAAGGACCACGTCGTTATATCCTCTCTATGTTCCCTTATCCAAGTGGCAAACTGCATATGGGTCATGTGCGTAACTATACAATTGGTGACGTGATCAGCCGTTTCCACCGCTTACAAGGTGAAACTGTGCTACAACCAATGGGTTGGGATGCTTTCGGTCTACCTGCTGAAAATGCTGCAATTGCCCATCAAGTCGCTCCTGCAAAATGGACTTTTGAAAACATTGATTACATGCGTAATCAGCTTAAAAAGTTAGGTCTTTCTGTAGATTGGGATCGTGAATTTGCAACTTGCACACCTGAATATTACCGTTGGGAACAATGGTTATTCGTTCAGCTTTATAAAAAAGGTTTAATTTACCGTAAGCTTTCAACAGTGAACTGGGACCCAGTAGACCAAACTGTTTTAGCAAACGAACAAGTTGAAAATGGTCGTGGCTGGCGTTCTGGTGCATTGGTCGAAAAACGTGATATTCCAATGTACTACTTCCGCATCACTGACTATGCGCAAGAATTACTTGACGATTTAGAAACATTAAAAGACGGCTGGCCACAGCAAGTTTTAACCATGCAACGTAACTGGATTGGTCGCTCACAGGGTATGGAAATCACCTTCCCTTCAGCGAATCCAGATATTTACGCAGATGGTTTAACTGTATTTACAACTCGTGCTGACACCTTAATGGGTGTGACTTATGTTGCAGTTGCAGCAGAGCACCCAATGGCACTTAAAGCTGCGGAAAACAATCCAGAGCTTGCTGCATTTATTGAAGAATGCCGTATGGGTTCTGTTGCTGAAGCAGACCTTGCGACTGCTGAAAAGAAAGGCATGGCAACAGGTTTGTCAGTTAAGCACCCAGTTACAGGTGAAGAAGTTCCTGTTTGGATCGCAAACTACGTTTTGATGTCTTACGGTTCAGGTGCGGTGATGGCGGTTCCATCACACGATGAACGTGACTTCGAATTTGCGAATAAATATGGCTTAACCATTAAGCAAGTGATTGATGCCAAAGGTGCAGACGATGCAGAGTTTGACGCAACAATTTGGCAAGAATGGTATGGCTCTAAAGACGGCAAACTGGTGAATTCAGGCGAATTTGACGGCTTAGACTTACAAGGGGCGTACGATGCATTCCTTGCAAAATTAGAACCGACTGGACTTGCCAACTCGAAAGTTCAATTCCGTTTACGTGACTGGGGTGTTTCTCGTCAGCGTTATTGGGGTTGTCCAATTCCAATGATCAACTGTGAAAAATGTGGTCAGGTTCCTGTACCTGAAGAACAGCTTCCAGTTGTATTGCCAACGGACGTGGTGCCGGATGGTTCAGGCAATCCACTCAACAAAATGCCTGAGTTCTATGAAACCACTTGCCCATGCTGTGGTGGCTATGCTCGTCGTGAAACAGATACTTTGGATACTTTCGTAGAATCGTCTTGGTACTATGCACGCTATGCATCTCCAGATTTCACTGACGGTATGGTGAAACCTGAAGCGGGTCAAACTTGGCTTCCTGTAAACCAATATATTGGTGGTGTTGAACACGCGATTCTACATTTACTTTATGCACGCTTCTTCCATAAATTGATGCGTGATGAAGGTGTGGTACAAGGCAATGAACCTTTCACCAACTTGCTTACTCAAGGTATGGTGCTTGCGGATACTTACTACCGCGAATCTGAGTCAGGTAAGAAAACATGGTTTAATCCTGCTGACATCGACTTAGAACGTGATGAAAAAGGCCGTATCATCTCTGCGAAATATCAAGGTGATGGTCAAGACGTCGTGGTTGGCGGTCAAGAAAAAATGTCGAAATCGAAAAATAACGGTATCGACCCGCAAGCGATTATTGATCAATACGGCGCAGATACTGCACGTGTATTTATGATGTTCGCTGCACCACCAGATCAATCACTAGAATGGTCTGACGCTGGTGTTGAAGGTGCAAACCGCTTCTTAAAACGTGTATGGCGCTTAGCAACAGGTTTCCTTGAACAAGGCAACTCTGCTGCCAACATCGACAAAGCGACACTTTCTACCGCTGCACAAGACTTACGTCGTAAAACACACGAAACCATTCAAAAAGTGGGTGATGACATTGCTCGTCGTCATGCCTTCAACACCGCCATTGCTGCGATGATGGAACTTTTGAATGCAAACAATAAGTTTGAAGCGAAAGATGACAATGACGTTGCCGTTGCACGTGAATCAATCATTACCCTTCTAACTTTACTTGCTCCGTTTGCACCACATTTAAGCCAAACCTTATTGGCTGAGTTTGGTATTGAATTAACATCAGCACGCTTCCCTGTTGTAGATGAATCTGCGCTGACTCGCAATACACAAACGATTGTGGTGCAAGTAAACGGTAAACTTCGTGGCAAATTAGAAGTATCTGTCGATGCCTCTAAAGATGACATTCTTGCACAAGCAAAAGCATTACCTGAAGTTCAACAATTCTTGACTGGTCCAACCAAGAAAGAAATTGTGGTGCCGAATAAATTAGTGAATTTGGTGGTTTAATTTAATCCCCCTAAATCCCCCTTTACAAAAGGGGGACTTCCCGCTCCCAATAAAAAATCGGGTCTCCTCCCTTTTTTAAAGGGAGGTCGGGAGGGATTAAAAAACAATTCCCAAACAAAGCCCGTTGCCAGTCAACGGGCTTTGACTTTACAATCCACACAGGATTTCAACATTATCCCTTCGGGAAACAGAGGACACTTTATGCACTTGGTTCAACGTGTTGCTGCAATTGTATTAACTATGGGCCTGAGCGCAGGCATGGTCGGTTGTGGTTTTCATTTAAAAGGCACCAACCCTGCTGCTGTACCTGTGGCCTATTCCAATATGCGATTGGCACTTCCTGAAGATACTGATGACTTACATGAAAAGTTAGCGATTTATTTAGGTTCTGCGGGTGTGCAACTGAGTAATAATCAAAATGCCTATGTCTTACATGTGTTGGATTACACTCCACGTCGTTTAGAACTCAATGGTAAATTGGTTGAAACTTTACTGCGCTTGAACGTGACATTCCAAATTGAAGATGCCCAAGGCAACCCTGTGACTGAACCACGTACATTGATGGCAACACGTAGCTACCAATACGACGTTGCAACCGTGAACACCGATGACCAAGAAGAAAAATATTTAAAACAAGTGATTATTGATGACATTGCACAACAGATCGTGCGCCAAATTTCATCAAACCGCTTACCAAAAGCGAACCCACTAACTGCACCAACCAAAGCTGAGTAATTTTGATTTATGAAACTTGACTATCTTCAGGCATTAAAACGTGTAGATGAAGCGCAAGGTGCCTGGGTGCTACATGGTCAAGAGCCATTACTTGAACAAAATCTCCTGGATGCATTTCGTAAGAGTTGGAGCGCTAGAGAAATCGAGCGTCAACGTTATGACATTAGCTCTGCTGCTGACTGGAAAAATGTCTTTAATGCGTTAAATAGTTTGTCATTATTTTCCAGTCAACTGGCGATTGAGGCACATGGCAGCATTAAACCCGATGCCAATGGACTAAAACTGTTAAAAAGCTATTTGCAGCAAAATGAAAATAACTTGCTGCTCGTGGTAATGCCAAAGCAAGACAGTGCGAGTTTAAAGACCAGTTTCTTCCAAACCATTGATGCCAATGGGGTCAATGTTGCACTGACTGCAAATTACCCTAAAGATCGTCAGCAAATCTTAGCCACCGAGGCGCAAAAGCTTGGCATTCAACTCGCCAATGATGCTTGGCAATGGTTAGAACAGCATCATGAGCACAATTTACTGGCTGCAAAAAATAGTTTAATGCGTGTCGCAGATACTTTTCCTGAAGCTGAAATGATTCAGATTGATCATCTGTACTCTTGCTTACAAGATCAGTCACGCTACACCACCTATGATTTAAATGATGCAATGCTGCAAGGCAATTTGGCGCAATCAATTAAAATTTTTCAATATTTGATTGCCTCTGGTGAGCCGATGTCACTTATTTTATGGAGTATCAGTAAGGAAATGCGCTTGCTGATGCAACTGTTTGAGCAACCACAAAATGCCTTGCAAATTGGCATTTGGAAGACCAAAGTCGGACTGTATCAACAAGCTTTACGTCGTTTAAATGCCAATGAGTTTCTGACTTGGCCTGCCCTATTACTTCGTTTAGACGCGTCAATAAAAGGTTTAGGTCATGAAAATCCTGAGCACTTGGTACAACAAGCTATTGCCAGCTTGTGTGGGCGCAGACTCTTCTAGTCTAATAAAAGGCTGTAATAACTTGCATTGCAGTATAAAAGAATAATTATCATTACTATTTGTTCAAAAAGTTCACAATTTATCCGTATTTAAATCTTATAATTCAATCATCTTTATAAACTTTTAACTGCCAATCATGCCAAAAATAAAACCAGCAAAATTGATCGTAGCCATCATCGTTGCTTTGGCAATCGCTGTCACTGCATGGCATTTCCTAAAACCTAAAGAAACTCAGCCGCAATATATTACTGCTGAAGTGAGTCGTGGTGACATTGAAAACTCTGTGCTTGCAACAGGTGTACTTGAAGCAACCAAAATGGTGAGTGTTGGTGCACAGGTTTCTGGTCAGGTGAAAAAGATGTATGTGCAGCTCGGCGATGAAGTTAAACAAGGTCAGCTTATTGCCCGTATTGACTCGGTACGTCAGGAAAATGATTTAAAAACTGCAGAAGCCAGCATCAAAAACCAACAAGCGCAATTGGCAGTTAAACAAGCAAATCTTGCAAAAGTCCAAGCTGAATATAATCGTCAACAAGCAATGTATGCTCAAGACGCGACTAGTCGTGCAGAACTTGAATCTGCGCTAGCAAGTTATAAAACTGCACAAGCTGATATTGCAGCCATTAATGCACAAATCGAACAATCACGTTTAACTTTAGCGACTGCAAAAGAAGACTTAGGCTATACACAAATTGTTGCACCTATGGATGGAACCATCGTGGCGATTGTGACTGAAGAAGGTCAAACCGTAAATGCCAACCAAAGTGCGCCAACCATTGTGAAATTGGCAAAACTCGACACCATGACCATTAAAGCTGAAATTTCTGAAGCCGATGTGATGAAAGTCCAAGAAGGTCAAAACGTTTATTTTACAACCTTGGGCGACAGTGAAACAAAACACTATGCTACCCTGCGCCAAGTTGAACCTGCGCCGAACTCAATTAACACCGAAAGTAACAATAACACCTCTTCGTCTTCAAGTACTGCGGTTTACTACAATGCATTATTTGATGTCCCAAATGAAGACGGTAAATTGCGTATCGATATGACTGCTCAGGTGTATATCATTTTAGATGAAGCCAAGAATGTCTTGACTGTACCTGCCGCAGCCGTTCAAACCTCGAACCGTCCACAACGTAGCCGTAATAATGCATCTGCAAATGGTGAATCTGTTGATAAAAATACCAACGCAGAAGCTAAATCGAATAAAGATAATCCAAACCGTCCTAAACGTTTAGAACTAACCGAAGCTGAAAAAACATTGGTCAAACAAGGTAAAGCGAGCGTTGCTATGGTACGTGTATTGCAAGCGGATGGTTCAGCTCAACCACAACAGGTATTACTCGGTTTAAATAACCGTGTGACCGCACAAGTGATCCGTGGCTTAAAACAAGGTGACAAAGTCGTGATTGCCGACGGTTCTGATACTTCAAATGATTCAGCGAAACGCAGCAACCGCGGTGGTGCTGGCGGCCCAATGAGAATGTAATCATGAGTCAACATCAAACACCTCTACTCGAGGTCAAGAATCTGACTCGTGAATTCCCTGCCGGTGAAAGCACAGTCCAGATTCTAAAAGGGGTCAATCTTGAGATTTACCCAGGTGAACTGGTAGCAATTGTAGGTCAGTCCGGTTCTGGTAAATCTACCCTCATGAACATTTTGGGGTGTTTAGATAAACCCACAAATGGCAGCTACAAAGTCAAGGGGCGTGAAACCCGTGAACTTGAACCAGATGAACTGGCACAGTTACGCCGTGAATATTTTGGCTTTATTTTCCAGCGCTATCACTTACTCGGTGATTTGAATGCTGCTGGTAACGTCGAAGTTCCTGCAATCTATGCCGGTGCAGATGCAACCGAACGCAATGCACGTGCCAAGCAACTACTAACCGATCTTGGACTGGGTGAAAAAACCCAAAACCGTCCGAGCCAACTCTCGGGTGGTCAGCAACAACGTGTGTCTATTGCGCGTGCCCTCATGAATGGTGGCGATGTTATTCTTGCCGATGAACCGACCGGTGCATTAGATAAGAATAGTGGTATTGAAGTAATGCGGATTTTGCGCGAACTCAATGCCAAAGGTCATACCATTATTTTGGTCACGCACGACCATAATGTTGCAAAAAATGCGACTCGAATTATTGAAATTTCTGACGGTAATATCATTTCAGATCAGCCCAATGTGCCTGAAACAGATGATGAACCTTTAGAAAAGCAACAACTCGTTCCAAACTCTCAGAAAAAAACCTCGAGTTGGCGCTCTGCCGTTGACCGTCTAGGTGAAGCATTCCGTATGGCGATCCTTGCCATGAATGCACACCGGATGCGGACCTTTCTCACCATGCTCGGGATCATTATCGGTATTGCCTCGGTGGTATCCGTGGTGGCCTTGGGTAATGGTTCGCAAAAGCAGATTTTAGAAAATATCAGCAGCTTGGGAACCAATACCATTACGGTTTATCAAGGTCGAGGCTTTGGTGATAATTCCAGATCATCTCAAGCCAAAACGTTGATTCCTGCCGATGCAACGGCCCTTGCTGAACAGCCTTATGTTGATGGCGTTAGTCCTTCAGTCAATTCATCTGTCACAGCACGTTTTAAAGACACAGAAGCGTCGACCACAGTAAATGGCGTGAGTGAAGATTTCTTCTATGTCAAAGGAATGAACTTCGCTTCGGGTCAGCCTTTTGATAAAGAAAGCGTGACTGAGCAAGCGCAAGATGTGGTGATTGATAGTAATACTAAAAATACTTTCTTTGCAGATGGCACCAACCCTGTGGGTCAAGTCATTTTATTAGGTAGTGTGCCGAGCCGTATCATTGGCGTGATCGAAGAACAAAAAAGCATGATGGGCAACTCAGATAGCCTGAATGTGTATTTGCCCTATTCAACGGTCATGAGTCGTATGCTGGGGCAGTCTAATGTGCGCAGCATCATTGTCCGAGTGAAAGATGAATACCCAAGTGCTGCTGCTGAAAATGCCATATTGAACTTATTGGTGCAACGTCATGGCGCGCAAGATGTCTTTACACAAAACTCCGATAGTATCCGTGAAACCATTCAACAAACCACTGCAACAATGACCTTATTGGTATCAGCGATTGCGGTGATTTCATTGATCGTCGGTGGTATTGGGGTCATGAACATTATGTTGGTTTCTGTGACTGAGCGTACCCAAGAAATTGGTGTACGTATGGCCGTGGGTGCCCGTCAAAGTGACATTTTACAGCAGTTCCTGATTGAGGCGGTGTTGGTGTGTATCTTAGGCGGTGTGCTTGGGGTTATATTATCTTTAGGTATTGGACAATTGATTAGTCATTTTGCCGGTGGAACATTCCAAATGGCCTATTCAACGACGTCTATCGTTGCTGCATTTGTCTGCTCAAGTATGATTGGTATTGTGTTTGGCTTTATACCTGCACGTAATGCCGCACAGCTTAACCCTGTCGATGCGCTTTCTCGCGAATAAGGAAATAATGATGCAAATGACCTTAACTAAACTTGCAAGTGCCTTCATTCTCGGAACTAGCTTAGTCGGCTGTGCCGCTGTGGTTAAGACGCCGTATGAAGCTCCTGCAACACAAATCCCGACGCAATTTCAAAATGCAAAAGCCATGACTCAGCAAGTTCATGCAGATACTTATGCTGACCAATGGTGGACATTGTTTAATGATGCTCAATTAAACCAGTTGGTGAATCAAGTTTTAGCTGCGAATACAGACCTAGCTGTAGCAGGTATTAATTTACAGCAAGCTCGACTACAAGCAGGTTTGGCTGAAAATAAACAAGGGCCACGCGTGAGTTCAAGTGTTTCAACTGGACATAACTTTGACCTTAACTCAGGTGATGACTCATCAAAAGGTGTATCACTCAGTGGTGGCGTTAGTTATGAAGTAGATTTATTTGGTCGTTTGGCTAGCCAGACTGAGGCCGCAAAATGGGAAGCTTTAGCGACTGAACAAGACCTGCAAGCCACGGCCCAAAGCTTGATTGCAACAACAGCTAATCTATATTGGCAGCTCGGTTATTTAAATGAGCGCTACAGTATTGCGCAGCAAAACTTAGCCAGTACACAAAAAACCTATGACTTAGTCAAGGTACAATATAAAGCCGGCGCTGTGTCAGGTTTAGATCTAACCCAAGCGGAACAGTCGGTCCAAAGTCAAAAAGCGACCTTAAGCCAAATTGCCCAACAAAAAGTGGAAACACGTACTGCATTGGCTGTGTTATTGCATGAACCTGTGCAACAACTGAATATTTCAGAGCCGCAGCGTTTACCTCGAATTGCATTACCGACGATTGCAGCGGGTTTACCTGCCGAGTTGTTGTCTCGCCGTCCAGATTTACAAGCGAGCGAATTAAGATTACGTAAAGCTTTGGCAAATAAAGATGCAACGAAAGCGAGTTACTACCCTTCGATTAGTTTGACTGGCAGTTTAGGATCGAGCAGTACCTCTTTGAGTAACTTATTACAAAACCCTGCTTTGGCTTTGGGTGCGAGTTTGAGTTTACCTTTCTTGCAATATAACGATATGAAGAAAGACCTCGCGATTAGTGATTTGGATTATGAAAAATCTATTATTCAATATCGTCAGACCTTGTATCAGGCTTTTGCCGATGTGGAAAATGCGCTATCCAATCGTACTGAGTTAAGTCAACAAGTTGCTTTGCAAGAGCGTAATGTACAACTTGCAGAAAAGACTGAGCGTTTGACTGAAGTTCGTTATCGTAATGGTGCAATTGCGTTGAAAAACTTGCTAGATGCACAGGAGACCACACGTAATGCGCGACTGTCTTTGGTTCAAACCAAGCAGAGTCAATATAATGCTTATGTGACTTTAATGCAGGCGTTGGGTGGCAGTCCGATTCAGCAGTTGCCTTGATATATATTAAAAAGCCCTGAGGGGCTTTTTATTTCATTTCCCCAAAGCTTAATCAGGCTTTGAACAAAACCTGTAACCATGCTTAAAGAGAGTCGAAATAGGGATTTAATCATTAGGCAACATTGAATAGCGGTGTTAGAGTAAGTTTTATTTCGACCTTGTTTACCTTGTGATTGTGCATACCAATGGGTCTTTGGATCGAACCAAATAGCAATATTCCCACGATTAATGAGAGCTCTGTTATATGCGGGCCAATTGGTTGTGCGGTAGATTTTGTGTGTAGGCTTATTCATTTGAAAATTATATTGTGGAATAAGCCCTTAACGATAGGTTTGTGCAACAAAGCCATTCAAGATATCAGAATCTTAGAGTGTAAGATTTCAATATTTTGCAACTTGCCTTCAATTTTTTTCATTTTTCTTGTCAAAATAGTCTTCAGGAAAAGGGTCTTTTCCTATCAAAACATCTCTATATTTCATCACACTCGGGTAAAAGCCATCACTATCTATAAGCCTAAATTTATATAAGTCTTGTTCTTTTACATCTGAAAAATTGAGCATTTCAAATACATTTTCTGAAACTTGTGCTAATTCTCTCAAGTTATTTTTACCCAATAAAAAGCAAAACATTAGGAAAAATGAAAATAGAATACCAACAGGATAAAAAATCATTAGATTCAACTTAATTTCATCTATTGTAAAATCTCCGCTAAAATATTGCATAACAGCTATTGCACTAGCAAGAATAATCATTACTAATGAGAAAATAATTGCATATTTTATTGATGTTAAATAAGTTTTCTTTTTAGAGCGCCCCATTTCATATGGCATGTGTAAAAGCCCCTTTTTAGGATCTAAAGCTGCATATACAAAATGGTATCCTTCCTCTTGCTCTTCACTTATGACCATAATTAAAGGTGTATTATTTTTAAACTTTACACCAGTGAACTGACCAACAACGCGAATTCCGTTAATCTCACCTCTAAAAGTCTCTCCGTCTCTACCTTTTGCAGCTAATGCCATAATGGGCGCATTACTCATTAAGGAAGTACTTCCAGCCAATGTACCAATTAACGCAGTATTCGCAGCATGTTTACCTAAATTACCAATGGACAAAATTTTAGAGTCTTCTACTTCAAGATTATTAATACGACCTTCAATTTTTATCATTTTCATTGTCAAAATAATCCTTTGGATAGAAATCTTTACCAATCAAACTTTTTCTATAATCTAAAACACTGACATGCAAACCTTCTTCATCGATCAGATATGAGTTAAAAAGATTTTGATTTTTAGGTTGTTCAAACTCTAATATTTCAAAAATTTTCTCACTATATCGACCTAAAAAACGTACATTATCTTTACCAATTAAAAAGCTAAATAGTAGACCAAACGAAAATATAAATGACACTAAATAAGAGATTATTAATTGATTTTTAAAGTCTATGATATCTTTTCCATTATCAGCATTTGAATAACCTACCAAAGCAATGATAGTAAAAAAAATGCATGAAAATATGCTTAGTACTATTGCCCATTTAAGTAAATGTAAACAATGCTTTTTAAATGAACGCCCAGAATCATACAACATATGAAGTATTCCCTTATTTGGTATTAACACTGCATAAGCTAAATAAAACCCTTTATCTTGCTCCTCACTAATAATGGTAACAACTTGATCCCCTTCATTAAATTTTACTGTAGTAAATTGCCCAATAACATCAATCCCATCTATTTTAAAAGTAAAAGTTTTTGCTCTCCTACCTTTTGAAGCGAGAATTAATATTGGGGCTGCACTTAAGAGTGAAGTACTTTCTGTCAATACTCCTAGCAGAACTGTAGTTGCGACTTGTTTACCAATATTTTTAAAAGGCTGTATAACAGAGTCTTCACATTTAAGACTTTCTATTCTACCCACAATTTTTTTTGCATTAATCATTTATATACTCTGTAAGGCCTCACTAAATGCCTTATCCTCCTCCAATATATTCTTAAATTTACTTTTATCTAAACCAAAAGCTGATTTACTACACCAATTCTCAAGTTTGCTATCAAAATACAAGTTCTTAGCTAAATCGTATAAAATGATATTAGTTTGCTCTAAAATGTTTTTACTAGCATTAATTTTTAAAGCCTTACCCCGTGTAACCTATTTGATTTCCTATATATGTTCACTCAACTCATTAGTCAATGTTTGCGGCATACCCACTTGATCACAGTGGTAAAAGGCAACTCGTTCCAACACGGCTTTGTTCTTTCTAGTTTCCGTTTTCCAAATCAGATCTTTATACACCGAATAATCCTCATGCTTAAATTGGACATAGTCAGGAGTTTCTAAAAGCTTGATAAAACCTGTATAGCCCGTTTGCAGTAGTGGCACAAAGCTCTTTGGTTCATAGACATAATGCTTAGTGTAGTTTTCATTATTTTCAGGGTTTTTGCTATTTGATTGTTGTGACTCCCAAATCATCAAGTCCCCGTCCTAGCCGAATAAAGTCAGGGTTTAGTGATTTTATTGGCGTTATATGAGTACCACCCAATTAAATCTTAATATTTTACCTTGCTCCCAATTTTTTCTTATTTTAACGCCTATTACATTCATAAGTCGTAGAATTTTTTGGATGTGAAAACAAAATATTCCATCCATCCTCTAACTGCATACCAGTAGAACCTGTATGTAGCTTTTCATTACCATAAATACTCATAGGAGTAATTATTTCTAATTCATCGACTCCATTACAATATATATAACTTGAATTTATTTTCTTATAAAACTCCCATGAATTGTTTTTTAACAACTGATTCTTATCCTTATTAAAATTTTCAATTTTAAAATCATTACTATAAATAATATATGAAACTTTATCCGAACTGTAAGATGAGAAGCTCATTTTATTAAGTAAAACGCTCCCAAACAATAATTCTGCCTGTTGAGTAAAATAAATATTTTTTGGACTTTTAGATAAATCATGTTTTTTATCATGCTGTGATGTACAGCCAATTAAGACCAACAAAATAAAGAAATATACAATATTAATTTTTTTAATCATAAGACTCTCGCGACATCTTCGAAGTAATACCAATATCTGCGTTTACACCTACTGTGCCTATAACTAATTCAACTGATTTAGCTCCATATGCAGGACTATTTTTAGTCAACATCGGTACTACGTAATTTAATCCAACGCCAACACCTGGACCAACTATTGCCCCAAATGATGCCGAAGCGCCATTTACGACTTCATGTGTAAGATCTTTCATACCAAATCTATCTATTACAGCTTTATCTAAATTATGAATAATCCCAGCCGAACAACTAGCACCCACTAAATCTTTAGGTGATTTAGGCACTGTTTGTGTAATTAATGCTCCTTTGGATCCAGCTAAATACCATCCTTCTGACTCATCTGCCCATAGATTTTTAACTAAAGTTACGTTATGGCCAAGAAGACCGCCACCACAGGCTAGATAATCATAAATTTTACATTGGCACCCTTTTCTACGTGGATCCTCTCCAAAAGTAGAATTCTGCTTTTTATATGGTTCCGTCCTTCTACTAGGATACATTTGGGCATTACTTTTTGCTTGCTCATTTATACGTTCCACAAAACTAGGTTTGGATGAAACTTGATAGACATATGGTTGAGTGTTCTTTTGAGTATATATTTGCGCAAGTTGCTTAGTTCCACGATCCAAAGTTTCAAATGCTACTATATTTTGTTGTATAGCATTACGATAATCTTGACTAGCTTGATTACTATAATCTGATGATTTATAAGATGATGAATTATTTTTAGATATAGCTTGTGTACTTGAACGTTGGTTAAGTTTGGCAATGTATTCCTGAGCTTCAGAATTTAAGCCCTTACTTCCAGGCACATACCTATCGGAATATGTCCCATCGGGATGAATAAATACTTTCGCCAACCCCATCGGATCTACCCACTGATTCGGATCACTTACATAAGCTAAGTTATTAAGTCCTCCTTCTAGCCCAATTGGATCTTTACTTACATATCTCGCACTAAACGGCTCATAATATCTATAACGGTTATAGTGCAAACCTGTTTCACTATCGTAATATTGCCCTTGAAAACGAATGTTGGTTTGCTCTAATAAATTTTCAGTGGTCTTAATCTCTAAAGTTGTACCCCATGTATCTTGCTTAATACCCCAAATACATTCACCTCGCTCATTACTAAGCGTTTGTGGTGTACCAACTTGGTCACAGTGATAAAAAAGCACCCGTTCCAATTCAGCTTTATTTTTTCGTGTTTCCGTTTTCCATAGCGGATCTTTATAAACCGAATAATCTTCATGCTGAAATTGAGCATAGTCAGGGGTTTCTAAAAGCTTGATAAACCCTGTATAGCCTGTTTGTAGTAATGGCACAAAACTCTTCGGTTCATAGACATAATGCTTGGTGTAGTTTTCTTCCGCTTTATTAGATTGCTGAGACTCCCAAATCATCAGGTCACCGTCCCAGCCGAATAAGGTCAGGGTTTGCGCATTTTGATTTTTCTTATATAAGCGCCGTCCAAATACATCATAACCATATTCAGTCACCTGACCATTATGGTCACTTTGGATCAAACGGTTCAGGTTATCCCACGTCAGTTTTAATTTTTTTCAATTACTTTTCTTTACACAAGAAGCAACTATCTACCATCTTAATATTTATTTACAAGTTCCGAAGCCTATTCACACAAAATTTAATAAACCTCAGATTTTTTAAATTAATTTATATAAAAAATATTTATTCTAGTTTTATTTTTTCAACATCATTTTTACAATAATCTACCCCACCCTCACCAAAAGACAAGCCAATAAGCCAATTATCGATATTCGTATATTTAACTTCTAAACCTTTTGAGTTAAAGTGTTTCTTATGGATTGGATACAATACCCCCATATACATCTTCTCACCTAAACAATACTCATAATAATTATCTTGATTTGAAATCTCTCTCCAGCCTGCTTTTTTTAATTTATGTCTAATATTATTAAACTCACTCATTGAAAGATTTTTTTTATCAATATAAGTAATTGAGTATTTACTTTCAGGCTTATTAACCCATACTTTTTCTAATGGAACGTAATTTCCAAAAAACCTACCAATTATGAATGAAAAATCTTTACTTTCATTTGATGTTTTTGTATTCACACAAGAAGCAATTAATATAAAAAAAATTATAAACCATGTCCTTTTTATCCGAAATTTTAACATTAATTAATTCCTTTTATTAAAAATATTAATTTCATAATTCGTTTCTACAGTAACGGTGCGAGATATATCAGCTCTTGTTGTACCAATACCACCTTCAATACCAATTTGAGCTTCCGAATCAAATAAATCCTGACCATCTGGTATAGTTACTCCCCCTGTAATCCCCCTAAAGCCTGCTGTCATAGTGACCCCCCTGCCAGGTAACCACCTATCCACAAAATCTCCCGTTGGAAGATCAGAAGGCTTATTTGTTATATATCCAAAACTACATCCGCCTCCTTTTGTACTAACTGTTTTCAACAATTGTTTCCCAAATTCCCTTGGTGCCATTTTCCCATAATCAAACGATTTTATAATTTCATTTGGAATAGTTGTTCCACTGTATGAACCTGTCGCAAAAACATTACCATTATGTAAATTAACAACTGCACCGGCAGCTAGAGGGCCTGTACCACCTGTACAAATAGCATAATCCAATGCTCCACATGTTAGTGCCGCTCTTTTCACTAATGCTGAATTTAGTGAGGAGGATGTATCAGCCTTTGATAATCTTTCACCACCTCTAAGTATACTGGCCATAATTGGGCTTGGTCTATCTTGAAGAACCAATGGCCTCTCTTCCCCATAACCTTTTGATAACTGCCTATTTATTTCATTCATGCTTTGTGCAGAAGCATTCCAAGAGTCTACAGTTTTCTTATTTTTTTCTTGAAGATCTATTGTTCTTTGCCTATTTTCAGACAAAATTTGTGACTCCCTTTGCATTTGCACATCTCGAGCCTTTGTTATCGAATCAGCAGCATATTTATGTTTTGAATCCTTAGTTCTTGAAAAACTCCCATTTCCATCTGTCCAAGCATAATCAGCCATTAAACCCATTGGATCCACCCACTGATTCGGGTCTTTTACATAGATCTTGCTATTCAATCCACCAAACAAGCCGATTGGATCTTTACTTACATACCTTCCATTAAACGGCTCGTAGTATCTGTACCGGTTATAATGTAATCCTGTTTCTTCATCATAGTACTGTCCTTGAAAACGAATATTGGTTTGCTCTAATAAATTTTCACTGGTGTTAATCTCTAAAGTTGTACCCCATGTATCCTGTTTAATTTCCCAAATACACTCACCTAACTCATTACTTAAAGTCTGCGGTGTACCCACTTGATCACAGTGGTAAAAGGCAATTTTTTCTAATTCAGCTTTATTCTTTCTAGTTTCGGTTTTCCAGATTAGATCTTTATAAACCGAATAATCTTCATGCTGAAATTGAGCATAGTCAGGCGTTTCTACAAGCTTGATAAACCCTGTATAGCCAGTTTGCAGCAGCGGTACAAAACTCTTCGGTTCATAGACATAATGCTTGGTGTAGTTTTCTTCCGCTTTATTAGATTGCTGTGACTCCCAAATCATCAAGTCACCGTCCCAACCGAATAATGTGAGAGTTTGCGCATTTTGGTTTTTCTTAAACAAGCGTCGTCCAAATACATCGTAACCATATTCAGTCACCTGCCCCTGATGATCACTGCGAATCAATCTATTCAGGTTATCCCACGTCAGTTTTAATGTTTTACCTGCATGGTTAGTTTCAATCACATTACCTTGTGCATCGTATTTATAATTTTTGCCTTTATATTGCGATATCAAATTACTTTTCACTTGAGATGCTTGCGTGGCAATCGGGTCAATTAAATTCCCCGCAGGGTCAAAAGTAAAGCTTTCCGTTTTATGCACACTTTGACTCTGTATCAAACGGCCAACCGCATCATATTGATAATTCAGCTTGCCTAAACGGCTGTCGTCCACCTGCATGAGTAGATAATTTTGATCATAATGATACTGCCGTTCTGCTTGATGCTGTACTCGCCCTAAAGTCTCTTGCTCTGGCTGAATCAGCTGCGAACTGAGTAAACCTACATCATTATAATTTTTGCTTTGAACTAATCCATTAGCAAGCATCCGCGCTGTTTCACGGTGCAAGTCATCGCGCTGAAATGCCACCATGTCTTTTTTATTTAACGCAATGCCATAAATATGCCCTGAACCATAACTCAAATTGCTTTGAACCTGTCCATCAGGGCGAATCGTTTGAGTTAAATTTCCCAGCACATCATATTCATAACGCAGCACAGCCGTCAGCGGAGTTAAATGCGGCACTTTATAATGCTGATGCTCACGAACCAATTGGCCAAGCGCGTTGCGATAAAAATCGATTTGACTGTCTTTATTCCTCGCCTTACTCAACTGATGATTCAGGTTGTATTCAAATTCTTCTGTTTGACTTACACGAGTTTGTACATGAGTATAAGTTTTTGAAGCGATTGCGCCATCAGCAAAATATGCAAATTGAGTAAACACATTCGGCTGACGGATTTGGAACAGCTGACCGTTTTCATTGTAGCTATAATATTTTTCTTCGCCGTCGAAGGCCTGTTCACGTGCCAATTGACCATAACGGTTATATTCAAATAAATATTCTGCATGGTTTTGATTGATCAGCTTTTGAATACGGCCTTGCTGATCCCATTGGTAGCCAATTTGATGACGGTTCGCATCTATACGCTGTTCGAGCAAACCCGCAGCGTTATAACGGTACTGCGTGCTTAAACCTTTGGTATCCGTATGCTTGAGCAAGCGCCCTTCTTCATCATGCTCAAATTGTTCTTTTAAACCATCAGGGTAGACAATTGCTTTAAGCTGGCCTTTGTCTTTGCCATCTGTGCTGTAGATATATTTGACTTGCTGTGCATCAGCAGACTGCTGGGCCGTCAGTGCGCCTTCTTCATCGTATTCCCATGCGCTCTCTTTACCTGAACAATCGCTATATGCGGTCATTTGCCCCAAATCATTGTATTGAATTTTTTTAGCGCCGCCTTTGGCATCAATGATTTCTACAACTTGATTATCGTTGTTGTATTTATATTGCGTGCTATAACCTAAAGGATTAATTTCCTTCGTTACATTACCGTCTGCATCGTATTCTTTTTTCCAAATATGACCTTCTGGATCTTTAGTTTCCGTCAAATTTCCTGCTTCATCATAGGCAAAACGGATGATGCCTCCATTCGGCTGTACAATTTTAATCAGCTGATCTTGCTCGTTATAAACTTGTTCGGTTTCTAGGCCTGCAAAATCAATTTGACGGGTAATACGTTTTTGACTGTCACGCGATAGCCATTTTTCACGGCCATCGGCTAAGCGTGTGCGATAGGTAAAACCATCTAAGTCAAAATAGTAATAGGTCGGCACATCATAAGCATCATATACAGCAACTTGGCGCAGTCTCGGGTGCCACTCCAAACGTGTTTTAAAACTACCATCATCTGCCCATTCTGCGATGGCTTTGGCATTCGCCTCTTTTGATTCATAACGGATATTTTGCCCACGACCAGTACGGTCGGTATAGCGAGTCAGTTGATGCGCATCATTATATTCATAGCTGCGTACATGGCCATTTTGATCCACTGCCTGAATTAAATTACCTTGCGTATCATATTTATAGCGTGAAACTGGCTCTGCTTGCTCATCCACAAAGGCAGCAATGATTTTCACTTGTTCATTAAAGGCAAACTTGAGCTGGTGTTTTCCTCGCTTCAGTTGAAAATCAATACTTTGCAGATAAGCCTGCTGTTCAAATAGTAAATAACTTAAAGCAACTTTTTCATCTGTTTCTTCATTGAATTGCTGAATCAACTGATAGTGCTTTCCACCATTGAAACTATGAAAATGAAAACTCCAAGCTGAACCAAAATTTAGGACTAAGTCTTCATTTTCTAAAGGTTCTACCGTAAAGCCCTCATAAGGTACCGTATAAGCTTCATACAGGATTGACTCAGGCAACTGATGCTTGCGCCCATTACTGTCTATAAATAAGTAGCCATTTTTATTTTGGCTAATGACATTCGAAAAAGGCATCATCCAACGCGCGCCCATCATGCTGCCATCAAACTCATGCATTTGCGAATTATATTGACGGCTGAAGCTAAAGCCCACTTTGGGTAAGTAGAAATCAGTATGATTGACTCGTTCTGCGCCAATGGAATAGCTGATACTGTGCTTAGATTGTGAGTCAGCTCCTTGGCAAGGCGGATTATTCAGTGCATCGGCCTGTAAAGTTAAAAACTCTAAAGTATCACCTGTTGTATGCTGCTCATGCTCACCAGTTTGATTTAAAGGAACGCTGGCACTGGCTTTATTGCCTTGTTTTTTGATGGCTTTTAAGGTTTCTTGTATCAACCAAGCAATACTATATTTTGTACCTGTATTTGCTTGTTGCTGAATTAGATTCGGTAAAAGCGATTGTGCTTGTTGTGCTTCCAACTGTAAAGATGTGACCCCTGTTGGCTTTTTAAGTTTCGGTATCAAACTAGCAAGCGCACTGGTTTGTGTCAGATCAATCAGCGGTTTCGTCCAGTTACTAAATTGTTCCGTTGGATCTCGTTTTTCGGCAGTTGCGCCAAAATTAATGGTTGGTGATACCAGTCCTGATTTCGTTTCAGTTGCAAAGGCTGAGAGTATGGATATACCCAATGTGCTTGCACCTGAAAGCAAGGTAGGTAATTTAGCTTGTGTTTCAGTCAGGAATTTTTCTATATCCCCTGCCATTTGCGCATTTAAATGCAAAGACATGCGACGGATATCGGCTTCTTTGACTTTACCATTTTGCGGATATAAACATTCAGCCATGAGTCCCAATAAAGGACGTAAAGCCATTCGTACATGAGCTTCGGCTTTGGGTTCTAAGTATAAACCAATCAAGTTCATACAAAGTAAAGCGCCTTGCTGTACTCCTGACTCACCTTGTTTTTGCTCAGTACAAAACAATAGTAAATCTAAGACTGAACCTGAAAGTGCAAAAATATTGGCAACCGTTGGTACATTAGCAAGACTTTTCAACTGCCCTAAGTTGGTATTACCACATTGCTTTAAATAGTTTTCAATTTGATGTGCAATAAACTTATGATCTTCTGTATGCGTCACACTCTCTAAGTTAAAAATCGCCAGTTCAACTGCTGGCTTAGTTGTTGTCTGTTGTTCTTGTTGAACATTTTGCTCAGTTGTCATGTAAAAACCTATTACTCAAATTCTAAATATTTAAAATTGTGTTTTGCTGTCGCTCTTATGAAGTACTAACCATTGTTCTTTTTCGGTCGTGTGGTTTCACTGTAAGTGAGGTAAGGACTTGAATATTGTTTCCGGTCCACCCAATCATCATCACTAGCAAGGACAGGTATCGCTTTTTCTGGTGCAGCTTCCGCTACTTTTATTTCAGTAACTTTAGGCACTGCGACTGGTGCAGCTGTCACATTCGTAGGCGTTGCAGAGCCTTCTCGAATCGTTTCTGTGTAGGTCAATGCACGTGTAGAATAAGAAATTTTACGGCCCACTATATCCTTATCAATAGTTGCTTGAGAGTTCTGAACTGCGGCAGCAGTTGACCCAGAAACGATGCCGTTACTCATTCCACTTCCACCTAATACGCTGGATAAGCCTTGTGCCCCCTGACCCAAACTTGCCATTTGTGAAGCAGAAAGTCCCAAGTTGAGTTTCGATGAAATTGCAGATAGTGCAGAGTTGGTGACTTGGTCTTTAAATTGATTTAATGCCTGTCCACCTAGATCTTTTAATGCATTTTTTCCGATATTTTTTAAAGAATCGGCATTTAAATTAAAGAGATTATCTTTTAACTGTGATGTTAAATTTTGCCCCAACGAACCCAATGTATTTTGTAAAAAGTCCGAAGCGCCTGGTACCACTTTTTCCGCCCAATCATAGTTGCGATTAAAGTGACTAGACTGATCCCACGCACTGCGTGGATCTTTATCAAACTCCACTTTCGCGGGTCCCGGTGCAATGCCTGTAACTTGTGCAAAGCCATTGCCATCGAGTTTCCCTGAAACTTGTTTACCTAAAGCATCAATCACTTTAAAACCGGTGCCACTAAAGAAATCTTGCCCCCCATAACTTTTAAGAAGTTCTAAGGCACCTTTCAAAGGGTTTGAAGCAGGAAGTTGTGTAGACTTGCTTGCACTCGATGCAGGTTTAAATAGATGCTGCCCTGCATTTACTTCAAATTTACCGCCTGTCTTAGCAAGAATTCCCGAGCCATTTAAAGTAATTTGGGAAGAAGCTCCTGTGATCACAATCTCTTTAGGACTGCTAATCTCTATTTTGTCTTCAGTAGAAGAAATCGTAATTCCTTTTTTTGCCAAAATATCCAAAGCATCAGACTGTGCCTGAATTTCGACTTTACTTTGCGCTGCTATTGCTTTAATACCACCTTGAGCTGCAAATAAGCTAACCTTACCTAAAGCTTGTCCCACAATATTTTTTTGCGTACTCAGGTTAATGCTATCACCGGCAATTTGGTTGATCATGCCTGTTGCAGATAAATGAATATCCTCTGGTGTACTAAGTGCAATACCATCCACTGAGTTAAGTAAAAGAATGGCTTTTTTAAATTTAGCGATATCTTTTTCTATTTCACTGGCAAAAGCTTTGAGCTGTTCAACAGATTCAATTTCATCTGTTCTTTGTTGCTTTGCAATATCACTTAAAGACTTACTATTACTATGACTCGTCTCCAGCTGTGTTCTTGCAATCTCTGCATCTAAATGTTCACCATTGGCCTTTTCCTGTTTATAAGTCGACACCAATAAACCTTGTCCAGCTCGTACTGCCCCCCATTGATCGGTCCGCAGCTCAAAACCTTCACCCCGATCTTCACTTTCTGCTTTATCTTTTGGATGACTGAGCTTACCGAGGTTCAGTTGGCTCGCACCATGACTACTTTGCAGCTGGGTACTAATTTGCCCCGTGGTGTCATCAAAGCGTAATTGACCAAAACCCTCTCCCGCCACTTCTTTGGAACGAATTCCCGCGAGTTTTTTGGTATCTGGTAATTGTCCTTTATTGTCAAATTTAGTAGGACTACGCTGCGCTTCATGAATACGACCCACAACAAAAGGTCGGTCAATATTGCCATCAAAGAAATCGACGACAACTATTTCACCAATTCGAGGTAAGAAGCGTGCGCCATAACCTTCGCCGGCCCAAGGCGTCAGTACATCAACCCAAGCCGAGTCTGTGTCATTATTATTCGCACCTGCACCGCCATCATGACCATGATCATCGGAACGGGTAAATAGGAAACGGACTTTTATCCGTCCCCATTCATCAACATGGATTTCTTCACCAGCAGGACCCACAACTTTGGCACGCTGCGGATGTGTTACTGGTCGATGTGTAAGTGGATTAAATTCAGGGACGGTCGTAATATTTCGACGTTGCAAAGCCAAGGTATTGGCTTGGCGTTCATCCGCATCGCTTTGTTTGACTTGCCACTGACTTTGATGGATCAGTTGTGTAACTTGATCGGTTAAGTCTTTGGGTAAATTATTTTGATTATAAAAAGACTTGGATAAAATCAAAAACTCTTGATCGGCACCACGATGCTGGTCAATCTCTGGATGCTCATCCAATTTGAACCAATAACCAACTTGTGTATCACGCACGGTACTTTTAGCAATAAATTGTTTGGCTTGAGCTGCATAATAATCACTAAAATTTTGATTGAGACGTTCAACTTGAGCACTATTAGAGGCAGTTGCAGCATCTTCACCATTCAGATCTTGCATCCATGCAGGGCTCACATGCCATGCCTGCTCTAAGCTTAAGCTCGCATTATCTTGATTTTGACTATGTAGATGCTTGCTTTGTACTGCACCCCCCCCCTCGTCCTGTTCAAGCACATCCGCCTGCCACCGCTGCACATGTACCGACGTCGGTTGCAGACTGCGCTGACCGATAAAACTGGTCATACTGTCTTGCTTTTCTGTAGCGCTGCTGCGATGAAAACGGATATTGCGACGATCTAGAGGCTGATATTGACTATTTTCATCAATTAAACGCAGCTTTTGGGCTTGGAGTGGCGCTGAAGAGGAAGAGACAAAATGCTGCGCTTCATCAATTAACCAATGAATGCCTTCACTGCGTAGTAAGCGAGTAATAAAATCATAGTCGGTTTCATTACTTTGCATCATGAATGGTCGAACGTCATACTCTTTTTTTAAGCCACTTAAGTCCAAACTTAAGCTCGCTGCAAAAAGTGGGCTCTTTTTTTGCCATTCTTTAAAAATAATCTCGACCACATCTTTGACCGATTTATTCATAAACACGCGGCTATTACGACGCTTATGCCACAATGCCGTTGCATCTTCTAAGGTCAACTTATATAGCGTTAATGCGCCATCACTTTGGCCTTGAAATGCTTCTGTAATGATCCCGGTAATACGAAAAAGTTGCCCCGCATCGGTCACCTGATCGATTGTGGCTTGCGTACCAATAAATTGTTTGAGTTCTAAGGTGGCAGAAGTTGAGAGACAGATGAGCTGAACATTCAAACCTTCACTTAAGGCATGTTTCCCATCAATACGTTGCAAGAATACTTGTTCATTCAGCGTGGTATTGGAAAATTGAATATGCAAGGCACGTTTTTGTGGACTAATGCCCAATTTTTCAATTGCAGAATATATATTGTTCAGCATCGTTATTATCTAAAATCAGATTTTTATAAAATATGCGGGGTATTTAATCAAAAAAACTCATATTTTTCTAGGCATAAACTGCCTGCTTTGTTGGGTTTTATGTAAGTAAAAATTCAAATTTCCACATTAATTCTTTATGTTATTTTTACTCTATTTATTTCTGCATTAAAAAAATATAGAGACCATCAAACTAAACTTCAGGTCTCTTCATATTACCTTACTGCTTTGCATCACGATTAATTGGCATTTAAAAATGCGTGAATATTCTCCAATTGTTCTTGTGCTTCGACATAGCCTTGCAAGGCCGCTTTTTCCAAATATTGCTGTGCAATTTTAAGATCACGCTCTACGCCCATGCCATGAATATATAAATAGCCCAATCGCGTTAACGCCACAGCATTCATCCCCTGAGCCGCTTGTGCATAATAGCTATGCGCTTGGGTTAAATCTTGCTGTACACCTAAACCATGTTCTGACATTTCACCAAGCTGGTACAAGGCAGTCACATTTCCTAATCCCGCCGCTTGCGAGAAATACTGCAACGCTTGTTGGAAATCTTGTGTTCCCCATTGTCCTTTTAAATTAACTAGACCTAGTTGCGTGAGTGCATCAGGATGACCTAATTTTGCCGCTTTCAACAATGCCCGCTGTGTTTGAGCATCATCAAATTGTAGATCAGGTAAGATATTGTCCACGGCTAAACGGTAGAGATACCAAGCAGCATCCTGCGAACCTTGTTCTGCGGCTTTTTCCAGATAACTCAAACAGTAATCACGATGTGCTAATGGATACTCTGGCAATGCATAAAAACGTCCAATCACATAGTTTTGATCGGCGACACAAGTAATGGACATATCATTTAAGTGTCTTGCCGCTTCAACTAAAAGTTGCTGCGCTTGCTTGATATTTCGCTCAACACCGACGCCGTGTAGATAGCATAGGGCCAAACCAACTTGGTTAATGAATAATGGTTTGAATTGATACGCTGTTTGATATAACTCAAATGCTTTTTGCGGATCATCACGAACCAAATACTTTTCAAAATACAGTGCGGCAATAAGACTAATCGCTTCAGCATCTTTAAGTTGAGCAGCTTCGGTCAGAAAGCGAAAACCTAAAGTTTCCTGCTTCTCCAAGTACCAACCATGAAAATGTGCAATACCTAATAATCGGCTGGCTGCAGCAACTTTGTGCTCTTTGGCCTGCTGCAAAAGATCATGATAAACCCGCTGACGCTGATCGACATCGATCTTACCCATCAATACTGCTTGATAATATTCATACAACTGCTGCTGGTGCCCGAGTAGCAATCCTCGCTTTAAATATTGCAATGACTTTTCATCATTTTGCGCAAGATACTTTCCTTGAGCATAGAACTGCTGCAATTGCTGAATAGCCGCCATATGATCTTGTTGGGCAGCTTTCAGTAAATATTCCAATCCTAGAGCAATATTTGGCGTGGCTTGTTTTAAATAGAACTGTGCCAATTGATACTGTGAATTGACATGTCCATTGTCTGCATTTTTTTGCAACAAATCTAAATGTTGTTGCTCGGCATGTGTCTGATCTTCTGGGTTTAATTCGGCGAGTCGATATTGTGCATCCAAATGACCGCGTGAAATCGCATGTCGATACCAATATTGTGCTTTCTCAATATTGGGCACTCCGCCATAGATACCTTCTTCAACTTGCCCCAACACATATGCAGCATCATCACTGCCTAAACTATTGGCTTTTTCCAATAAAGCCAGCGCATTTTCCACACTGACTTCTCGGCCTAAGCCTTGTAAATGCATCTGCCCCATAGCGACATAGGCCTGCGGAATTTCATGCTGTTTGGCCAAATTTTGATACAATTCATAGGCACGCGCATAGTCGGTTGGTGCATCAAGCATTAAACGTTCTGCAAATTTCAGCTGTGCATCTAATTGGTCTATCCACAAGTCATGCCCAACCGCTTTAGCCTGATCGCGTTTCACTGGATCGGGTCTTTTCCACATCCAAAACGCAAGTGCTCCCATCCCCAAAATTAGTATCAGTAAAAACCACATACTCGCCCCAAAAAAATCAATATTTTAATTATTCCAACATTGTGTCTGATTTTAATTCTATATACAAAAAAAGCACCGAATTTGGTGCTTTATTTTTTTTCAAAATGAGATAGCTGTCATGCTTTTGCTCGTTTTGCATCAAGTTTTTTGAGCACCTCTGACACAGCCACCATCGCAAAGCTGGACGTCACCACTACTGCTGAACCATATCCACCACAACGTAAGCCCGCACTTGGACAAACATCAGCACTGGAAAATGGATTATCAATCGAATAAACACAGGTAATGCCAAACTTTTCTTTCGGCTTTTTACAAATGCCTTTGCCGCGTAATTGTGTGCGCAATTTGGCTAACATTGGGTCTTGCTCTGTTCTTGATAAATCTGCGACTCGGATTTTCAGCGGATCAAGTTTACCCCCTGCTCCACCGGAAACGATCAACGGAATTTTATTAAAACGGCAATGTAGCATTAAGGCAAATTTGGCCTTCACATCATCAATACAATCTAAAATCAGGTCAGGAGCACCTGCCAAAATTTCTTTGACATTTTCGGGTGTGAGATAATCATCAATCAAATTTATTTTGATTCGGGGATTGATCGCACGGCATCGCTCTGCCATCACTTCAATTTTTTCATGTCCCAATGTCGTGCTCATGGCAGGCAATTGTCGATTAATATTCGATGCAGCAACGACATCCATATCGACCAAGGTCAGCTCACCAATACCTGTACGCGCTAAAGCTTCGACCGCCCATGAGCCTACACCACCAATCCCAATCACCATGACATGACTTTTTTCATAATGATGAAAACTTTCATCACCATATATTTTGGCTACGCCAGCAAAACGGCGGTCATATTCATCATCTTGGAGCAGTTCAGTCATAGGTTTGGAGGCAGTGTTAAATCAGCCGCCATTTTAGCAAATTCGCTACTTATTTTCTTTGATAAAACGCAATTCAGCATACATCGCAATAGAGCGGCATTCGCATCAGGTCTAAATCCATCAAAATAAACATTTACAGCGAACGAAGATCTATTTTAAAAATATAACCATAGATCAAAAACTCAAGTGTGTATTGCTATGGACATCCATCCTCTTCCAAATAATTTAAAAATCACCGATGACAAAAATGAAATAGATTTAGACACCGTGCATCGCTTTTTAAGCCATACCTATTGGTCAAAAGATATTCCAAAACATGTGGTGAAAAAAGCGATTGAAAACTCTTTGGCCGTGGCCTTACTTCTCGATGATGAACTCATCGGTTTTGGTCGTGCCATTACGGATTATGCAACTTTTGCCTATTTAGCTGATATTTATGTAGCCGACGAACATCGAGGCAAAGGCTATTCAAAATTGATAGTGAGTACTTTATTTGAAAAATGTGGCTCCGCAGATCTCAGACGCATGTTACTTGCAACGGCTGATGCACATGGCCTATATCGTCAATTTGGCTTTACCGATTTGGCTCAACCTGCAAATTTCCTCGAGATTCATCAAGCCAACATCTATCAACGATAGAGAAAATATCTCGGATAAAAAAAAGAGGCTTTCGCCTCTTTTTCGATCTTACAACCTTAGTCTTTATTCATAATAAAGAAATATTCACGGTAGTATTTGAGCTCTGCAATCGAGTCACGGATATCATCCATCGCCAAATGCGACGCATTTTTCTTCAAGCCACCCATGATTTCTGGGCGCCAGCGTTTCGCCAATTCTTTCACTGATGAAACATCGAGATTACGGTAGTGGAAGTATTGTTCCATTTCAGGCATTAAACGATGTAAAAAACGACGATCTTGGCAAATTGAGTTACCGCACATCGGTGATGATTTTGGATTCACCCATTTTTTCAAAAATTCTAAAGTTTGCTGTTCAGCATCTTGTGCTGTCAATTTACTACGACGTACACGTTCGATCAGACCAGATTGACCATGTTGGCGAGTGTTCCACTCATCCATTGCATTGAGCACACGGTCAGACTGATGTACCGCAAGCACAGGCCCTTCCGCCAGAATATTTAAATTATCGTCCGTCACAATTGTTGCAACTTCAATAATCTGGTCGTTATCTGTATCTAGACCTGTCATTTCAAGGTCAATCCAAATCAGGCGTGTATCAGGTGTGCTGCTCATAAATGTGCAATCTTATTAGGCTGTAAAAATGAACATAGTAGCAAATTAATTGGGCTTGCGCTGTAAATAGACCCTGCTTTCATGCTATTTTTGCCATCTAGTTTTCATGGTTTTTTAGGATATGAATGGCTTTAATTCGTAAGCGCCGACTGACTGAACAGCAGCAACGTCGCATTCAGAAGCAACATAAATCTCGTCAGGAAGAAATCGATACTTCTGCAGATTTGGAAGGCTTGGTCGTCCAACATTATGGTCGTCAACTTGAAGTTCAAGCGCTGTCTACACCCGACCAGCATCCTGAAAAACCCATTGTGCAAGCAGGTGAACCTGAGCCACATTGGAAACCCATCGAATTAGGCAGTGTTTGGCGCTGCCATACCCGTACCAATCTCGAATTATTGGTGACGGGTGACCGTGTCAAGTGGCAAGCTGACCCGATCACAGGTTTAGGGATTATTACCGCGATTCATCCACGCCAATCTTTACTGACACGCCCTGACCGTTATCACAAAGTGAAACCTGTCGCGGCCAATGTCAGCCTGATTGTGATTGTATTTGCACCACTTCCTGAACCAGCGCCAGGCCTGATTGACCGCTATTTAGTGGCCTGTGCAGATGCCGATATTCCAGCATTATTGGTCTTAAATAAATCCGACTTGCTTAAAGACAACGATCCGATCTTAACGCTATTACAAGAATATCGTGACTTGGGCTATGAGGTCATGCAAACCCAATCCGATGGTGACTTAAGCACACTTTCTGCTCGACTTTCTGGTGAAACTGTCGCATTTGTAGGTCAGTCTGGGGTTGGTAAGAGCACTTTAATTAATGCCATTGTTCCGGATGCTGCGCAAAAAACCAATATTATTTCGGAAAACTCCGCGCTCGGTCAGCACACCACCACCTCTACGCGCTTAATTGCGTTTGGTGAAGGTTCTGCATTGATTGATTCACCAGGAATCCGTGAATTTGGTTTATGGCACTTAGAACTGGAAAAAGTTCAACAAGGTTTCCCTGAGATTGAGTCACATTTGGGTTATTGTCAGTTCCGTAACTGTACGCATAAACATGAAAAGCAATGTGCGCTTAGAATGGCGGCTCAAAATGGCGAAATTTTACCGCGTCGATTAGACAGTTATTTACGTCTGATCGACGAAATCACGGAAGCGCAGCAAAAAAATTAATTTTTATTCTGTTCATGCCCTTGAAGGGGTGATTTTGATCACCATATTTATGGGCTATACTCTTGGCAATTTAAAATTGTAGTTAGGTGAATTGTGGAACGTTGGTTCGAATTTATGGGGAATCACCCCTTCTTATTTGGAACGCTGGCTGTATTGGTCGTGCTGTTCTTTATTCTTGAAGGCCAGCGTAATGGTCGCAAAATTTCACCTCAATCTTTAGGGATTTTAGTTAAAGCTAAAAATGCTCAATTGATTGACTTACGTGATGCGAAAGACTTCCGCGAAGGTCATATTAGCGGTAGCCGTAATATTCCATATAGCCAAATTACAAAACACATTGAAGAGTTAAAAACTTCTGATCGCCCGTTGGTTTTTGTATGTAACCTTGGTCAAGTGGCAGGTTCTGCATTGCAACAAGTCGGTCATGCAGATGCATACCGTTTAGACGGCGGCATTAGCAACTGGAAAGCTCAAGGCTTACCTCTAGTTAAAAGCAAATAAGCGCTTCTTAGGAGATTAACATGGCTGAAGTTACGATTTATTCAACAACTGTATGTCCTTACTGCATTCGTGCAAAACAGCTCCTAGAGCGTAAAGGCGTGGCTTATAAAGAAATTAATTTATCAAATGAAGCGCCTGAAGTACGTGTTGAATTGATGCAACGCACCAACCACCGTACCGTTCCTCAAATTTTTATTAATGATCAGTTTATTGGCGGTTTTGACCAACTTTATGCTTTAGAGCGTGAAGGCAAACTCGACGGCATGCTATCTTAATTTTAAACATAAATCGTCACCTCATATTAAGGAATAAACAATGAGTGAAGAACAACAAGCTCAACCACAATTGGCATTAGAGCGTATTTATACTAAAGATATTTCTTTCGAAGTACCTGGGGCTCAAGTATTTACTAAAGAATGGCAGCCTGAACTAAATATCAACCTTTCTTCTTCTGCAGAAAAAGTTGATCCAACACACTTCGAAGTTTCACTGAAAGTTGTCGTTCAAGCGAACAATGCGGGTGACACTGCATTTATCGTTGACGTTACTCAAGCAGGTATCTTCCTGATCGATAGCGTTGAAGAAGAACGTCTTCCTTACATTCTTGGTGCTTACTGCCCAAATATCTTGTTCCCATTCCTACGTGAAGCTGTGAACGATATGGTGACTAAAGGCAGCTTCCCACAATTATTGCTTACACCAATTAACTTCGATGCTGAATTCGAAGCGAATTTGCAACGTGCGCAAACTGCTGCTGAAGGCCAAGCTTAATCGCTTATCTTCAAATCTAAAAAAGACCGCTTTTGCGGTCTTTTTTATGCTTTATTTATTCCCTCTCCTTCCAGGAGATGAGAAACACTGTTTCCAAGGGGAGAGGTTTTTATTCCCTCACCCTCGCCCTCTCCCAAAGGGAGAGGGAACTTAAAGAGAATTACTCAGCATCTGCCATTAGATCAGCGCTCATACCTACAGTATTAAAGCCTGCATCAACATACAGAATTTCACCTGTAATACCATTTGCCCAAGGTGAGCAAAGGAACAATGCTGCATTACCGACATCTTCAATGGTGACATTGCGTTTAAGCGGTGCGACTTTTTCATTTAGATCTAACATTTTACGGAAAGATTTAATCCCTGAAGCGGCTAAAGTACGAATCGGACCTGCTGAAATCGCATTTACACGAATACCTTCAGCACCAAGACTTGTTGCCAAATAACGTACGCCTGCTTCTAATGACGCTTTTGCCATGCCCATCACGTTATAGTTTGGCATTACACGTTCAGAACCTTGGTAAGTCAGTGTCAATAAACAACCTTGACGCGCAGCCAATAAAGGTTTTGCTGCACGAGCCATCGCAATAAAGCTATATGCGCTGATGTCGTGAGCAATTTTAAAACCTTCACGGTCTGTAATATCAGTAAAATCGCCATCTAAAGTATGTGCAGGCGCAAAACCAATTGAATGCACAACACCGTCTAAACCATCCCAATGTTTAGCAAGTTCAGCAAAAGCGGTATCAATTTCAGCGTCCACTGCTACATCACATGGGAAAACTAAAGTTGAACCAAATTGTTCAGCAAAATCATCTACACGTTTTTTTAATTTTTCGTTTGGATAAGTAAAAGCCAGTTCTGCACCTTCGCGATGTAAAGCTTGCGCAATACCAAATGCGATTGATAACTTACTTGCAATACCCGCGATTAAAAAGCGTTTGCCAGCCAATAGTCCTTGTGCCATGTGAAACTCACTCAAAATAATTTAACAGCATAATGCCAAGTCTAAAGCATTTTAGAAATTGCATAATGCGCCTTTTTTTAGAAAACCATCATTGCATGCACGACGCGAATGAAAATAGATTCAATCAAGCAGCATCAATATTTATTGGCCCTTAAGCGTCCAGATGCAATGCCTGTAATGAATTTTTCCATAATATATCTGCAATCTCAGATTCAGTACGGTTTAAACTCTTAGCCAAACCTTGCAAGACATAGGGCAAATTGACCGGCGTATTGCGAGTACGCCCTTCTGTCGAATGCTGACAACATAAGGGTGTCATATCAGGACAGTCGGTTTCTAAGACTAAATGCGCTGCACCCAAAGTCTGAACCACTTGATGTAATTTTTTTGCATTCGGATTGGTGATTTGCCCTGTTACACCAATTTTAAAACCTAGTTTGGTAAATGCCTTCGCTTCTTCAACACCACCACTAAATGCATGTGCGATACCACCGAGCTTAAATTGATGCTTTTTCAACATCGAAAGCACCTCCGCATGGGATTTGCGAATATGCAGCAAAATGGGTTTATCAAACTGCTGTGCTAATTCAAGTTGTGCGGAAAAATACTGCTGCTGCTTTTGAAAAAGTTCGGGCTGTTTATGCTGTTTCAAAAAGGTATCTAAACCTATTTCACCGATAGCGACACAATCATGCTGCTTTAGCAGCTGTTCCACATCGAACAAATGTTCTGTACGATGTTGCTCAATATAAAACGGATGTAAGCCGGGGGCTAAATAGCTTTTGGGAGCATTGGATAAACGAGCTAAAAACTCTTGGGTTTGCAGCAAATCGTGAAAACGTGACTGCACAAAACCAATCAATACCAAAGCATCGACACCCACCTGTTTGGCAGCATGCGCCAACTGTTCCCGATCAACGTCAAAATCAGGAACATCAAAATGCGTATGCGTATCAAACAGTAAGTAAGTCATTGAACTAATTAATTTGCTTTTACGGCTGAGGCTTCAGCAGCTTCAACTACTGGTAGATATTGCTTTTTCAAGATACTTTGCAATTGATCATACGGAATGGTCAAACGTGGTAAACCCGCCACATATGGCCCAATTTCATATTCGGCATATTGCAAAATTAGACCTTGCTGACTTAGATAAAAGTTATCAGACAGTTTAAATTTCCAAATCTGTTCATATTCTTGAACATTGTCCGCCAACTTGGCATCTTTCACCCAAGTTTTAAAGACTTCATAGCCCAGCTTTTCAAGTTTAGTACGTTGATTGGGCAGCAATATGTCATTGAGCTGTACCAATTTTTGAGTGCTTAAATCGAAGTTATAATATTGCTGTGCAGAAGAACCATGCGCCCCACCTAAATATGAGCTGGTATTTAAAACCACTGTTGCCAAGGGTTTTTCAGCATTCAATATTTTAGGTTTAATCATCAAACTGATTTGCTGATTGGCACTTAAAGATTTCAATTCTTTATCTAAATTTAAAAACGCTTGCATATAAGGCTGCGTGGCTTTTTCCAATTTTAATTTGGGCGTTTCAACCTTGGCCAAAGCAGATTTTGCTTCAGATGCTGCAGGAACTTCACTTGCAGCGGGAGCATCAGTGCTCAGCGTCTTATCTTCTAAAGGCGAAACAGATAGAATTTCGTCTAACTGTTTTAAGATTTTCGCATCAATAAATTCATCAATAAAGGCTTGATTACTGTTTAAGCGTTCAACTGAAATTTCAGGACAGACCCCGCCATCACATTCAGGTAAATTCAGTTGTAATTTTTCCGCATCACCAATCAGTTTTGCACTCAAATCTGGCTGTTCAGTTTTGGCTTGATCCGGCTTTTTTTCAGGTTCAGCTTGTTGTGGCTGACACGCCGTGAATGCAACAGAAACTGCCAATATTGAGCTTGCCCAAATTTTATTTTTTTGCACCATTGCTTCAACCTTTCATTTCGAATAATTGATATTTATCTCAGTAAATATCTCATCAAATTAAATACTTTCGTTGTTTAGAACATATGCTGATACACATCAGCTTTCAAGACTTGTTGTGTTTGCGCTTTGCTGAGATAAATATCCAGTTGTGTACTATCTTTGATAATTTCATCTGTACGATAATGCAAACCAACACCTTCTTGATCAAAGAACCAATCTGCTTGGCCCCAATAGAGCTTTTTCGGTGCCGATTTTTTGACATCCACCTCTTGTTCATCTAACCATTTGCCATAGGCTTGCTGCACAATGGCATCCATATTTTGCTGCTGCTTTGCATCAATAATATCTAAGGGTTTGAGATTTTTTTTCGCACGACGGTCTGCCACAAAAAAATAATAGCGCTCTTTGACCGTGATATTTTCCTGTTTGGTATCGACACCGATTTGCAGCAGCACATATTGATTCCGTTGATATGGAACTCGTGTGTACATCGCCAATTCATAGGCTTTATTGGTTTTAAACTCGGCCTGCCAAGCATCTGATTTTTTCACATACGCATCGACAGCTTGTTGGAGATTCATATTCTGCTTTAGTGCAATCTGATCTTGTACGACGCTCGCCTGATTCTTTTCAATCCAGCTATTCAACCACGTATCTACGGTCTGAATGGTTTGTATCTCTAAATCAATACAACTTTTATTTTCACAAAACGGTTTGGCAATTTTAGCGGCTTGCTCTTGGATATTTAAATAAGGCAAAACATCTGGATTAATCACAGCCGCTTCAGAAGCACCACCGTCGGCCGGCTTTGTCGCTTTGTTTTCTTTTCCTGAATCACATGCACTGAGCAGCAAAACACTCCCCAAAAGTGCAAAAACTGTAGCATCCTTGAATTTTTTCATGATGTCCTAAACGACCAAATGATTGCGTAATGTATGGATTTAAAAACTCTACCACAAAATAAAACAGCTTCACGAAGAAGCTGTTTTATTTCTGTAAAAGAACAACTTAGTGTTCACGTGTATTACTGAACACGATATCCGGATAACGTTCTTGCATTAACTGTAAATTCACACGACTTGGTGCAAGATAAGTTAAATGACCACCGCCATCGACAGACAATTGGTCATGTGCTTTTTTCTT
This sequence comes from Acinetobacter sp. YH12063, assembly GCF_013419715.1. NCBI lineage: Bacteria > Pseudomonadati > Pseudomonadota > Gammaproteobacteria > Moraxellales > Moraxellaceae > Acinetobacter > Acinetobacter sp. YH12063. The sequence continues at coordinate 112,730 of NZ_VOZO01000001.1, forward strand.
AAATTCGTTGAATTTTTTCTCGTCATCACACGATACCCAACGTACGGTATTGATGCTTACAGGCTCGTAAATACAATCAACTTTGTATTCTTCTTTCAGACGATATGCCACCACTTCAAACTGAAGCACACCCACAGCACCCACGATTAAGTCGTTACTGTTTTGCGGCATAAAGACCTGGGTCGCACCTTCTTCTGACAGTTCTTTTAAGCCTTTTTGTAGCTGTTTTGACTTCAATGGATCTTTTAAACGCACGCGACGGAACATTTCAGGTGCGAAGTGAGGAATACCGGTAAAGTGTAAATCTTCACCTGAAGTAAAGGTATCACCGATCTGAATCGTACCATGGTTATGCAAACCGATAATGTCACCCGGCCATGCTTCTTCAAGATGTTGACGGTCACCGGCAAGGAACGTCAAAGCATCACTAATACGTACATCTTTACCTAGACGCACATGTTTCATTTTCAAGCCTTTTTCATACTTACCTGAACAGATACGCATGAATGCAATACGGTCACGGTGTTTTGGATCCATATTGGCTTGAATTTTAAAGACGAAACCTGTGAAGCCTTCTTCAGTCGCTTCAACTTTACGGTCCTGAGTCGGATGTGCTTTAGGTTCAGGCGCATATTGACTAAATGCATCCAGAACATGGTCTACACCAAAGTTACCGAGTGCCGTACCAAACAAGACTGGCGTTTGACGGCCTGCCAAAAATTCATCTCGGTCTAAAGGCTCATTGGCCATTTGAACCAATTCCAATGATTCTTCAAATGCTGCCCAAGCGAGATCGCCGACTTTTTCACGCAAATCTGCATAGTCATAGCCATCACGGACTTCAATATCCGTAATGGTTGAACCGAAACCTGCCTTATAAACGTAGAATTTTTCTTCGAGTAGGTTAAATACACCCGCAAAGTCACGACCTGTACCCAGTGGCCAAGTAATCGGAACACATTTAATTTTTAAAACGTTTTCGATTTCATCAAGCAATTCTAATGGCTCACGAATTTCACGGTCCATTTTGTTGACGAATGAAATAATCGGCGTGTCGCGCATACGACACACTTCCATCAACTTGATCGTACGATCTTCGACACCTTTTGCACCATCAATCACCATAAGTGCAGAGTCAACGGCAGTTAATGTACGGTAGGTATCTTCAGAAAAGTCTTCATGCCCTGGGGTGTCGAGCAAGTTAATCATCTTGTCTTTAAACGGGAACTGCATAACAGAAGTGGTGATCGAAATCCCACGTTCTTTTTCCATTTCCATCCAGTCAGACGTTGCCGCACGATCAGATTTACGGCTTTTTACCATACCTGCAACCTGAATCGCCTGTCCCCATAACAACAGTTTTTCTGTCATTGTGGTTTTACCGGCATCGGGGTGGGAAATAATAGCAAAAGTTCTGCGAGCCGCTACTTCTCTGGCTAATTGATCTTTAAACATAAGGGAAATCTTCAATATGTACACAGTTTTGTACACACTTTTAAAAGTGTATCAAACTAGTGAAGTGATAACTTAAAATTGGCGCAATTGTAGCAGATTTCTAGATATTGTATTCACGCATTACTTATTCAAGAAAAGTCAGTCATTCAGAGTCAATATCAAACTTAGTTTTAAAATATGTCTACAATCACAACTACTAAAATAAGACATGAAAAGTAAATTGAAAATTTGTTAAGATTCGTGATAGTTAATACATTAAAACCTTTCAAATGAGCCTTCTGATGTCAGTAATAAAAAAAATATTACCCTTAACTTTTTTAGTTGGGGGTAGCATTTCTTATACTCATGCTGATTTGGTTGAATTAGATTCAACAACTACAGATAGGATTGAGATGCTTACAAGCACATTAGCAAATGGGACATATGCAGATTCAGACGATTCTTCAAAAACCGCTCAATTTAATACTGTAATTAGTGAATCTCCTCAGGTAGTTTTACAAGAAGACTATAAGCATCTCAATATTAAACCTTTATATAAAAATTCTGTAGTTAAATACTTTCCAAAAAGTCAAGAGTATTATGAAATAAAACAATTCCCTAATAACATTCACATGTATAAAAGTACAGATAAAAATTTTGCTTTATTCTTAGATCTTGATATGGAAGATCCGTATAAAAGCGCCTGGTCAGTCAATTGTCGGATAGATCAAATTACTGATGAGAAAATTTGCGCTGTATTGAAATACGAATTTATGTTGATGCGCTCTTCAAAAACAGGATGGACTTTGACAGTCAGTAAAGAAATTGAACGACTCAATACGTATCACTATCATTATTTAAGAGTAGATAAAAATGCTCCATTCAAGACAAAATTAATCTTTAATGGCTCATCCGTTAATCCAATTATTAATCAAATGAAAAATGGCAAGACTCTCTATACTCGTTTTTATGAATGGAGCGACTTTTATGAAGAGACAATTTCTTTATATGGATTTTCAGCTGCTTATGAAACAATGAATTTAATATATTCTCAACTAAGATAAAGTCCGTGAGTTGATATAGCTAAATACTGAATTTATCAGCACACCTAAAACCATAGGAAATGGGTTTTACAGATATTTCCATGTGCTGATGTTTTTAGAATTTGGCTATACCACACCACTTACTAAATATGAATTGCCTCAACAAACCCCAAATAAAAAGCTCTAACGCTAGGTTAGAGCTTTTGCAATCACTTATTTCTAAATCTTAAGTAATCATCTAATCTCTTACTTTCAGTAACTTCGTTATGTGGTATCAATAAATAATACCAAGGTTTGGTCGACACTGTTGAGGCATTCTTGCACCACTCACTTCCAGCTTGAGCCTTTATGACTACCTCTTCTGAAGTCATTTCATTCTCTGCTTTTGTTTCAGCAAGCAAATAATACTTTTCCGTCTCAACTACAAAGTCTGGAATGTATTCAGGTTGTGCCCCTTGAAAATTATAATAAATTTGGAATTGCCCTTTTGCAGGCTTAAACCATTTATTACTATCTCGTTCTAAAATAATTGCAAAGCGTCTTTCTGTATCGGAATCAAACTTTTGAAAAACCATGAGACATTTTGAGAAACCCGTAAAAAGCAATTTCTTAATTGGTATTCCTCGAGCGGGTGTCACGCGAATAGACTGAGGTGGAATTTCCTTTACTGCCGTAAAACTTGGCTGTTTTAGCTCAACAAAACTGCGGTTAATTACAACATTATAGTTTGATGCATTTTCCCAATGATGCTCTTGCATTTGACCATGAATATTATTAGCTATCGTTTGATAATTTTGTTCAACAACCTGCATTACCTCGTCATCAGTTAAGTAGGTTTTGAAATAATCTACCATTTGATTCGACAAGTTATATAACAAATCAGCCTGAGTAAAATAATCAATATCATCAAAATCGATCAATGCATAAACAATACGATCTTGAGGACTCTTTTCATTCAAGGCTTCATCTGCCTTAATACTGAAAATTTGATTATTACTTAAGTTTTGACCAATTAATTCACGCTCTTGTGGCTGTAAATGCAATCCTTGAACATCAAGATCAAATGAATGATATCCAGTTGTTACATCATCAGAAGGTGTTACTGAAATACGTGGAATATCAATCGTATTTTGAATATGTACTTCTGTAACCTGCTGAACAATTTTTAATACTTCTTCTTCGGATGGAAGTTTTTTGTTACTTTGCTCATCACCAAAATCTAACTCTTGAACCATACTTGAGGCATTTTCCTGAATTGCCTTAAGTACATTTGCTGTCATTTGTGCTTGAACTTCATGACGAGTTAAATCTTCACTATGTTTTACAGTTTCAGTATTTTTAGCCTGTGCTTGAATCTCTTTCTTTACTTGCTGAATTGTCTGAATCACTGTTGAGTTTGTTAAATCCAAATCAACTTTCAGCTTTGTCTCATTAGTCTTTTCATCGTTTAGCTCAACCTGATCTTGAATAGTAATGGTTTCTTGAGTATCAGTTTGCTGACTGTGCCCCGTACCTAACAGCACATCTAAACGAGATGTACTTGTTACACTAATGACTTCTTGCTCTTCATTTTCAGGTTCAAGAATATAAGTTTTTAATTTAAGAATGGAATCTTCTCGATTCGCCTCATCTACAATATCTTGGAATCGATCATGAGCAACAATACTCAGGCGATCTACCTCTTCTACACCTGTACGCTTTCCATAAGGCAAACGCAAACCACGACCAATAGATTGTTCCACCAAAGTACGAGCATTTGCAGCACGCAATGGAATGATTGTATAGAGGTTCGTTACGTCCCAGCCTTCTTTTAGCATGTTGACATGAATAACGATTTCTGTAGGTTCATTTGGATCTTCGACTGACAGTAATCGTTGTGTGATTTCTTCTTCTTTCGTACTACTATCAACTTGAATTACTTTATCTTTGTATTGACCTTTGAAAAATTCATCAGACTCGATACGTTCTTTTAACTGAGCAGCATGGGTCGTGTCACGTGCAATAATGAGGACAAAAGGTTTAACTTTTGACTGACCTGTATTTTGCGCATAGTTAATTAAATGCACCTTAGTCTTTTCATGTAAGCGAATACCGTCTTTAAGCTTGATCTCTTCTATCTGTTCTGTGCTTAAACCTTTAGGATCAAAGTTACGTTGAGTCACTACTGCTGGCTCTTTCACAAAGCCATCTTCCATTGCTCGCGCTAATGGATAATCCATCACTACATTTTTAAATGCAACTGGACCTCTATTGGTTTCAACAAATGGTGTTGCAGTTACCTCTAAACCCATTAAAGGATTAAGCTCATTAATCGCTTTAATCCCTGCGCTTGCACGATAACGATGTGACTCATCCATTAAAAGTACTAAGTCATTTAACCCAGCTAAATGATTAAAATAGCTTTCCCCTAATACTTCACGCATACGCTTAATACGAGGTTCTTTACCACCACGAACTTCACTATTAATTTTTGAAATATTAAATACATTTATACGTATTTGACCTAATAAACTAGCTGTTGCAGTATCACGACTATCGTAGTTATCACCCGTGATAATCATTGGTGACTGAAAGTTAAATTGAGCTAAATTGGCAAATACATACTTAGGTGTATTTGGGGTAAAGTCGGTAATTAACTTTTCATAAATCGTTAAGTTTGGCGCTAAAACAAAGAAGTTATTGATGTCATAAGCTAAATGTAAATAAGCAATAAAAGCACCCATCAGGCGTGTTTTACCTACACCTGTCGCCAAGCTAAAACAAATACTTGGAAAGTCTCTTTCAAAGTCAGTTAACGTTGGAAATACTGTTTGTAACTTTGCTAATGTTTGCGCATTAACATCAGTATCTCGTCCCTGCTTCATTAATAACTCTTTGGCATTTTGAATTGCTAAATCGAGTTTTTCTAAGCTTTCAGCTTGTGGCGCACGCAAAGACAAGCGTGCTTTTAAGTCTTTAACAACTTGGGCAACAGGGTTACGCTGTGAATGTTGAATTGATGCTGTCATGTTTGATCCCCAAATAAGTCACCCGTTACCTGACTTTGTTCTTGCGTATTTTTAACTTTTTTTGCTTTTGGCTTTTCTTCAATATCTGGTTCTGACATTGGTAGATTTTGAACATTCAAACTGTAATCATCATGCCCCCACTCACATGCTTTAATGATACTGTTTGGAATTTTCTTTAACGTTAGATTGGTAAAACGATCAATATTTTTAGAACGCCAAGCACTCGCAATGATCAACAAAGTACGACCTTCACCGACTTCCTCAGAAATCGCCTGTAACTGTTGATCAGTCAATGTCTGTGTAGTGACATAAATAAAATCCGTTTCACTACCTTTGCCATGATTCCAATACTCGGTTTCTGAAGGCGTGTAGGTATAGCCTTCTAGCTTACACATTGCTTCGACAAGCATTTCCTGATTATATTCAGGGTTGATAACCCAATTATCCCATTGATCTTTTTTCATCAAGCTTGGTGCGAGTTTGTAATAGCGGAAACCACCGCCACCCTGCCAGCCAGTAGATTCGGTAACGCCGCCTTTATCTTCTCCATCAATCACTTTTTGCAGACGAGGAATGATATGCGTATGGCAATGCTCACCCAGTTCAACCATGATCCAACGACGACCCATTTTATGGGCAACTGCACCAGTTGTGCCTGAGCCTGCAAATGAGTCAAGAATTAAATCACCTTTATTAGTAGCAATATGAATAATACGCTCAATTAAACGCTCAGGTTTAGGAGTATCAAATAAGTCTTTACCAAATAAACTTTGTATCTCTTTTTTCGATTCATCAGTGTGCCCTACTTCATTAGATGGCCACCATGTCCAAGGTGCCACACCTTCAACCTCAGAAAGGTATCGAATAATATTAGGCTGAGCATCTCCTTTTTTCCCAAAATATATCCGTCCTTCGGATAACAGTTTTTTATATGTATCTTCAGCAATACCCCAACAACGACCATTAGGCGGAACATGTCTTGCACCCGTAGGAGTAACTACTTCATAAAATTGACTAGGTGTTGCATGGCCAGCCTGCGCTGTCATTGGCACAGGACGCCATCTCCCATTAGGATCATTATTAGGATTTTTATAAACTTTTGCTTGTTCTTCACTAATAGGGAGTTTATTTCTTAATGCTTTAAAATTTGTAGGACTTTTTGCATATACAATAATATATTCATGCACATCACCAATTGCCTGTCTATTTTCTCTAGAATATCTCTTTTGCCAGACATTACAGGCAATAAAGTTGGACCGGCCACATATTTCATCTAAAACTAAACGTAAATATGGCATTTCATTATCGTCAATACTTATCCATAAACTACCTGAATCTTTATCTAAAAGATTCCATAGAATTTCTAAACGATCTCGAATTAAACCTAACCAAATAGAATGCTCTAAGCCATCATCATAATGATCAAAGGCACTACCCGTATTATAGGGTGGATCGATATAAATACATTTTACCTTGCCTGTATATTCACGTTCTAAGGCTTTAAGCGCAAGTAAGTTGTCGCCAAATATAAGTTTATTATCAAAGATATCATTTTCTGAAACTTTGCTCGTTGCATGGTAAGACTTTGAAGGGTCTTCGAGTAAAATTCGTGGCTCTAGGCGTGGTCGCTTGTCTTTACCAATCCAAGTGAGTTCAAGTTTTGTTTTTGACATCATAAATCTCTTAAATTTTCTAAACGATCCAACCAATGATTAAAATGCAGACATTGTCTACGCATTTCATCAAGACCTATCTCCATCGCAATAATCGTACCTTGTACAACTTTTTTATAATCAGGAATTAAACCTAAAATACGTTTAGATGGTGCTGTATGTGGACTGTTATTAATTTCTTCAGGTGAAGTATAGCTATTTTTTATTTGATGCAGACTATCTATAATTGATACATCATCAACCCACCATTCAAACTTGTCAGGATCAACAAATAGTAAAGCTTCAAATTCATGCAGCATAATGTAGGGCAAAAAGTTTTGTTCACTAATATCTAGTTCTAAAGCATTCTCCAAAAAATCTACTTTATCGTGACAATTATTTAAAGAACTATAACCAGAACTATTTTTCATTGGAAAATCATTAGGTAAAGCGTATAAGTCAAAAAAGGTAGTTACCCATGCATTTCTATCTTGTTTACAAAGCTTTAATATTTGAGGTTTTATTTTGGCATAACTGGTTATCCCCCCCTTACAGCTTTTACTTGTAGACACAATAATTGGCTGAATAAAAATGTCTAACTGAGCATAAAAAGGAACTATTGCTTCATCAACAAAAGACTCTTCTGTTTGTCCTTCGACCAAAATATAGATACGTTTCATCGATTAGGTCTGCCCCCAATGATATTTTTCTTCCATAGTTCACCAAGAGAATACTCATCAAGCCATTCAGAGAGTTTTTCCGAATCAAGTCTTGTAAAAATCGAGTCCCCCTTAATTTTATCGACAACAATCAAATCCTCTAATGAAAATTCATTAAGTAACTCAACAGACTGTGTTGAAATGATAATTTGATGATCTATAGCTGTAGACTTTATGAGGTTAGCTAAAACTTTAATTGCATACGGATGTAAACCTAATTCAGGCTCATCAATTAATATTGTTGCTGGCATAAATTCATCAGGTAACAGTAATACTGTAACCAAACAGATAAAACGTAGAGTGCCATCTGATAATGCACTAGCATTGAACGGCTCATCTTGCCCTGCTTCAATCCATTCCAGTTGAATTTTTTCTGGATTTGAGACTGTAGGACGTAAATGAAAATCACCAAAGAACGGAGCAACTAAACGAATTGTTTTTACAATACGTTTGTAGTTTGACTCATATTGTTGCTTCAACCGATACAAAAATGCAGCCAAGTTTTTTCCATCTTGTCTTAAATATTCATTATCACCGATATTATGAATTTGCTTCACCGTGGCAGTCGAGCTCGTATCATGAAAGTGATACAACGTCCAACTCATAATTGCTGGAACTACATAATTATAGATATTTGTCTTGTTCTTTTGCTCTGCAATATAACTCTCGAAATGCCCACCTCTCGCTCTCCAATCACCATGAACATTCCACCACAATGCCTCTCGTTCAAACATCATTCGATTATCTTGAGTGGGAATTAAACTAAACTTATATCCATTATTACCAAAATAAAGTTCAGCTTTAAGCCTTTCTGTCTTTTTCCGTCCAAAATGTAAAACTGAATCTGGTCCACCTGACTCCCCAATTGCTAATTGCAATTGCTCATCAACAATTTTTCCTATCAGCTTAAAAAAGCTAATCAAATTAGATTTACCAGCACCATTCGCACCTATTAAAATATTTAATCTATTGAGCTCTAAATCACACTTTTCTATGGATTTATAACCTTCAATAACGATGCGTGAAATCTGCTTTTCACGAATATCATCAACCATATGCCATCTTCAAAATTTTTAGTATCTATGTTAATTGCCATTCAATCACAAACAACTTCTTCACAGCAATTTTTTGTTCAAGTTGCCCCTCTAACTGACCAATCAATTCATTTCGCTGCATATCAATTTCATCTTGACGATCAAACAACTCTCGACGCAGCTTTGTACGCTTCATCTCTAATTCACGCTGAGTTTTTTGCCAATTCAACTTATCTTGTAATGAAGCTGCTATTGTCGCGGATTTTCTGGCTTCTTTAATCGCTTTATCAATTTCCTTAATCTCAACTTCAAGACCATTTTTTAAATCATCCGCCCAGCCATCAAGCTTGATAATTTCCTGATCGAAAAATCCAAGATTCCGAACATTGACATCCTCAAGAATCTTGTTCTTACGATTTTCTTGCTCTAAACATATCTTCTCAGGCAATACAATTTGAGCAATATCAGCTTGAGATTTCATTGGTAATTTTAAGAGTTTCTCCGGATCATCATCCGCCAAAATTTCACCTGAATTAGTTATTGCACTCAAAACAAGATGTTGTTCAAGACGCCCAAGGCTAGATACCTCTAATAGCTCAGCTATGAGAATTCCAGATTCACCAATGAAAGGTTTTAAACTCGATACCTGCAAACCATACGCATCATAATCAAATATGAGTTTTTCAGGCTTTAAAGCCAATGACTTATATCGATCCAATAAACCTTGGACAAAGGGATGATTTAAGCGGATCACATGTTCATGGGTATTTGTTTTGGCTAGATCATAACGACCTATATTGAATGATGTTCCATCAATCGTAATTGCATCATTTAATTGAAAACCATTTTCATCAAATACGACATTTGCCTCATGAGCACTAAATTCATCATTGAGCAATGCCAATAAATATTGCTCATAAGTCTGTCGAATTTGAATAGCATCAGACTTAATACGATAGAGGACATTTTCATCAAAATGATTCATTAGCAAATTACGTGTATTCAGCATTGCTTCATTAATTTCAGCCGAAAGCTCATTCTGTAAACTTTCAAAGCTTTGTGCTATTTCTTCAGGATCGCGACACTCCTGATAAATTTCTGCAATTCTTTTTTCAAAATCCACACCAGAACCAATTGTTCCTAGAATTTCATCACTTGCACCAAAGACCCCATCAAAAAGTTGGAACTTTTCAGATAGTAAATCATAAACACGAGAATCAGCTTCATTACTTCGATCAACAAAATTTACCACTACAACATCATGCTTTTGACCATAACGATGGCATCGTCCAATACGTTGCTCAATACGCTGTGGATTCCATGGCAAATCATAGTTAATAATCAAAGAACAAAACTGTAAGTTAATCCCTTCCGCACCTGCCTCCGTCGCAATCATGACAGAACCTTGCTCTTTAAAGTAATCAACTAATGCTGCACGTGTATCTGCTGACTTCGCACCTGTAACACGATCCGTCCCTTTATATCTCTCAATCCATTCCTTATAGATTTTCTTCGCTTTATCATCATTATTGGTGCCGTTAAATAAGACCAATCCATCAAAATAGGATGTACCTTTCAACAATTCGGTGAGATATTCTTGAGTCCGTTTCGACTCAGTAAAAATAATAGCTTTTCTTTCTGCACCTAACTCTTGCAAAGCCTCAAATGACGTCTCTAATGCTGTAAGTAAAGCTTGCCCTTTAGACTGCTGTTTAATATTTACGGCTAAAGATTGAAACTCTTTAAGCTCAGCAATTTCCAACTCAATTGCTTGCTTTTCTTGAGCTGATAAAATTTCATCTTCTTCAAGAAGCTCTTCATAGTCATCTCCAGACTCTGTTAAAGCTTCGTAGTCATCATCTAACTCATCCAAAATATTAGAATCCTGATCAAGCAATTTCTTTTCTAGACGAGTAGTCATTGTGGCTAAAGCACCAGCAATCGCCTGAGTTGATGAAGCGAGTAATTTCCACAAGACAAGGGAAATCAACTGTCTTTGTCCAACAGGTAATGCTTGTAAATTAGGGCGACGTAAATAGTCAGCGACCAATTCTCTTAATTGTTGCTCTTCTTTAGATGGCGTAAAGTCCTGAACAATTGCACGTCGTGCTGTATACGAAACAAAAGGCTGTACCTGTTGTCTTAGAGTTCGTTTACATACCGTTGCTAATCTTGCACGAAGTTGAGGAAGTGTTATTTCCTTATCACCTGCAATAAACTGACTTTTAAAACTTTCCAAGTCACCAAAGACTCGTTCATCCAAAATACTCACCAAACCATAAAGCTCTAATAAAGAGTTTTGTAATGGGGTTGCCGTTAATAGTACTTTGTTGTGCACATGCGCTAGAGATTGCTTGATCACATTTGCTGTTATATTTTGTTTTTTATAAACGTTTCTCAGTCGATGTGCTTCATCGATTACAACTAAATCCCAAGCAATATTCTTTATGTCATTGGCTTTGGATTTTGCAAACTGATAAGAACAGATAATAATGTCATCTTGAACAAAAGGCTTTGAGATACCTTCTTTTTTAAGTTGATTATAAATTTTTGCTTCAAAAATAACAGCCTTCAAGCCAAACTTGTCATAAAGCTCCTGATACCACTGCTTTCTAAGATTAGCTGGAGTAATGATTAAAATACGTTTTTTTCTCTCAGCCCAAGTTTGGGCAATCACTAGACCTGCTTCAATGGTTTTACCCAAACCAACTTCATCAGCCAGTAGAACACCTTGGGATAGTGGATTTTTGAATGCGAATAAAGCGGCATCAACTTGATGTGGGTTCAAATCAACTTGCGAGTCAATCAATGTTGACGCAAGTGAATCAATAGAATTGTCCGCAGATTTTTTAGTCAGCAACCATGATAGATATTGTTTTTGTTGATTAGAAAGCATGACTGACATAACTCAATGTTTTATAAGCAAGTGATGAAAATATCATAACATTAATAAAAGTTTTTCCAGCTTAATCTGCAATGAAACATACATGATTTATCGCACTGATGTAGAGTTATCTTCTCTGCTATACTAATTTTAGTTGTTAGATTGATGGAGTCTTAAAATGCTTAAATCCACCGAACAGAAAAAAAAACATATTCAGGCAACACGCGTGCAAAACTACCAAGCCAGCCTCAAGCTTGAAGGGATTACCACATCAGGTAATCTAACCCAACTAAGCAAAGCGCAAATTTTGCAAAAATATAAAAAGTATTCACAACCTGAAAGCTAACTGAGTACGGCTATGGATAAGTATGGGGAACTAGGGGATAGCCTATATTGCTATTCGGGGACAAATATTCTAAAAAACAAACTGAATATCCGTGATGAGCAGGTTTTAGAACAAGCGGAACTTGAACTATCAGGCTTATCGAGTAGCTTAATTGAATATGCGGAACCGCCTTACGATTTGCACTACTTACAATCTATCCATGCACAGCTTTTTGGCGATTTGTACGAATGGGCAGGACAACTTCGGCAAATTGATATCTCTAAAGGTGATACTCGCTTTTGTACATTTTCCCGTATCGAAATTGAAATAAATAAATTACTTAATCCACTTCAGCAGCAGAATTACTTTCAAGGTCTAGAACTACAACAATTTATACCTAAACTTGCTGATTTGTATTGTGAACTCAATGTCATCCATCCATTTCGTGAGGGTAATGGACGTACCCAACGTATTTTCTTTGAACACCTAATTGCCTACTGTGGCTATGGCATTGATTGGTCGAAAATCAACTCTAAAGAACAATGGGTACAAGCAAATATTGAAGGCTTTTATGGTAATTTGCAGCTATTAATTCAAATATTTGAATCATGTCTTACCCTACCAGACTAAAAAATAAGGGAGCCAAAGCTCCCTTCAATTAGTGACTAGCCAACTTGTTCAGAATCCATTAATTGACTTACCAAGCTGACTAGATAATTCAACTGTGCTCAATTCACAGCTCTGACACTCTGCTGCAACCCCTGCTGAATATCCTGCACAAACCCTTCATGCGAAGCTTGTTGTTCTACCATAAAGCTTTGCTCTTGTTCAGGATAGTATTCCTCCAACACATCTAGCCCTTCCTCTATATCCGTTTCAAACCTTGCATTCGCAAAACCTCGTCTGGCGATATGATCTACAGCCTCCTGATAGAATCCAGCCTGCTTGCTCTGTTCATCAATTTGCTTGGCCTGAGTAATGGCATCATTCAGGCTAATACCCTCCCGTAAAGTCAGATCCACGTAATACACAGGTTGGCGATAGCTTTGTGTGGTGCTTTTGCCTCTTAAAGTGAGTTGCAATGGTAGGCACGACAGTAAGCCTCCTGAAGCTGCACTGTAGTAACTCAATCGTGCAGCCAAAGTCCGAATACTATTAAAGCCAGTGGTTCTAAAGATGAAGGTCCCAAATTCATCCGAGTCATCCAAATTCACATGCAAGCGCCCATAAGGTTTGCAGTTGCCTCCTTGAGCCAAAGGACATAAATCAGGTGAAGGACACGGATGCTGTTCAACGCCTTGGTTGGTTAAACGCTGACAAGTTTGACCATCACCCACACAGATAGGTCGCCCAGTCTGACGATCAAACAAGGTGTACTCTGCTCGCAAGTTCAGATCAGGATCATTAAAGATCATGCGCACAGGAATTGAACGAAGCTTCTGATTGGGTGAATTCGCTCGAAGCTGTTCATCTAATGGGTGCTTGACCCATCCTTCTTTATTTTGGATTTGCGAGGTTATGGTGAATTGATCATCTTTTTCAGGTAGACGTTTGCCATTCTTTTCCACGACTCGACCAATACTGATACGTCCAAGTGTAGGCGGTGTGATCGCTAGACCTTTAATCATGGTGATACTCCTATATTTAATTCCTTACAGATTTGGGTGCTTCTATGTAGGTCAGAACACGGACCAAATAAGTGACCCAAATGTTAAAAAGCTGAGTTTTAGCTGCAAAGATCGCGACCGATTTGCTCTCTACACATGATGTAGAGAGCGGGGAGCGATTTTTGTGCATTTTTGATGAGGTGAATGATGTGGGCTTAATCGATATAGATGTTGAAGCGACGACTGCCCTGTCTTTTTAGTGGATATTGCTCAATGAGATCAGGCTGATACTTGAGCAGTGTTTTGGTATCCAAATAGATACTATCGTTGGTTTTCTTCCACACTACTGAGCCACGACTAAACGTGGCACGCTCTGCATCCTTCATCAGCATTTGGATTTGATGCTTTAGCCCATCAAAGCGTTCTTGTTTATGCTGAATCTCTTCTTTCAGTTTGATCAGCTGATCAAACATGAAGTTGGCTGTTTCATTCTGTGATAGATCTTCAACGGTCAGTGGGACATGACTTGGATACAACTGCTGAATGGCTTTTGCTGCGGATTCACTTGCATCCACGGATGGTGGCGTGTCCTTTTCCACACATTCCCAAAAGTAACGTTCCGCATTGATGATGTGTTCGATCACCGATTCAGAACGAGTGACTTTAAATATTTTGGTTTCATGCCCACAGAGCAACACACAAACATGGGCTGCCTGTTTACCAGTCACCGCCAGTTGATGTTGTACCTGACAAAGCACGTATAAAGGCACACCATCACGCCACAATTTTGCTCCATGCTCACCTGCTGTTTTGCATTCCAAAATTTGGACTTCATCGCTGCCTACTACGCTGTAATCCAGATTGGCTAACATAAAGTGTTTATCGGGATCAGGATGCTGAAGTACCGCATTGACTCGACGAACTTTATTATTGGTGTGCATGCTGTAATACTCAGCCACTAAAGGTTCGAGCTGTTTGCCCCAGTACAGTGGGGCAACACCTGTACTTTCATCTTCAATGGACTGAGCTTGTCGACCTGTTTTGATTAGCCACAGTTCTAGCATCGACATGTATGGGTTTAAGCCACATGCTGTTGCTGCATCACTGCTACCGATACCTTGTTTACGAACTTCAAGCCAGTCCTGATATTCCATTCCTTTGGTATTGACTAGTCGCTTGGCTGCTGTTGAGCGTTTGGTGGTGATGGTTTGATTAACTACGATCTTTGATCCTACCGTCGTAGGCTGATGGGAAATAGGTACAATTTGATTCATGGAATTATCCTTATTAATTCTGATCTCTGTAAAAGAAATGCATAAAAAGCCATACCCGACACGAGGTCGGGTATGGCGATATGCATGCTGATTCAGATTGTTGATTGTGAGTAGTAAGTAGAGAGAGTTACGTGTGTGCTGTACTCAGCGATTGTTGAGACTTGCGGGGTTAAGGTTGGATGAATTACATGAGCTTAGGCTATCAAAGATAAAGCCTGTTCCAGTCCACGTTGCTTAAGACCTGCGCCTGCACCAAACCAAGCTGAATCAAGACGATGATCGGTACTCATGGCACGTCGTTCATGATCCACAAATTCTGTGATCGAACACAGTAAGCCATAAGCCGTATCTTTAGCTGATGACAATTCAGCACCACGACCTTGACCATTAAACATCTCTAAAGCTTTATTCATGGCACGACCATTGGGTTCAGGCTTTTTCTCTTGAGATTGCTGCGCGACATTACGATAGAACTGAATGATGTTTTCTTCAGGATCGGAAATTGACATGGTGCTGTTGTTGAATACGGCATCAAAATAAGCTTTGGCTTCTTGCTGACTCACCTTACGCTGTGTGAGTTGTTTCATTTCATACATGTGCTCATCCCAGGCACGAACTGAAACACCCAATTGCTGTTTCACTTTCTCTGCATCGAACTTGGTGCTATGTGGAACTTTCACCACACCTGCACTATTGCTTTGTCCACGTAGCGCAATGGCTAACGTGTTGTTACAGACCACCCGGATACTTGTGAATTGTGCTGTCGTTGCCAACGTGCCATCACATGCAGTAGCAAGCAAGATATAACCATTACTGACATCCTTGCCTTTCAATGCTGTACTTTGCCCGGTACGTGCCAAAGCCCAGAACTTCTTCCCACCTTTCAAAACCCCTGCGGTTTCTAACTCAAAGCCAGATTGCTCAGTCAGATCCCGGTAGAACTCCAGAATCTCTTTAGGCTGAACTTCCTGATAACGCTGACTGACCACAGATAAAGGTGCATGTGTATCTGAACGGTATAACACTCGCTGCTCTTCAAAAGGCATGATGATGCTCTGACCACGTTCATTCTGTGCCATATAGCTGACGTTAGAGGATTCTATCCGCCAGTCCATCCCCGCTTGCTGTGCCCAGACTTCCAGTGGTTGATTCGGACTTAGCTGATTGCCTAGACCATGCCAAGGGGTTTCGCCAACATAGGCGATTTGTTCGATTTGATGTGCCATCGTTCTGATCTCCTATGATGATTCAACGAAAATTCTGCTGACAGTGATTGCAGTGATAGTAGGCCACGGTGATTGGCTTTTTCGGCTCATCAAACATGCTGCTGAATAAACCACCAATGACCGCACCTGCAAGCCCGCCAAGCAGTGGTGATACAGGCAAAGGTAAACCCTTTGAAATGGATGCACCAATGGTGGCAAACGAAGCTGATGCTGCTAGACTTGTGGAATCAGATCCACTCACTTGCTGATTAACAACCTGAATGACCTGATCCGATAAGCAATAAGGACAATTTAAACTCATAATATATACCTCTAGAAATGACAAAGGCTCACCGATTGGCAAGCCTTGCAAAGTATTTAAAACCTCGTTTTCACCTAGATAATGTATATCTGAGATTATTTTCATTTAGCGTCTATCATACTGTGCTCTTAACTGACCTTTACCAAATACTCTTCGTCCTCTTGGCTTAACGCGTAAGTATTGAAGAGTACGTTTATGATGATCAGCAATATATTCCATTGCTCTAATAAAATTTGCCACTTGAGTTGAATCGCGACGATGAATCACACCGATCCCTAGCTCATCTTTACTTCGAAGTTCCGCTACACGTTTATGGTTCCAACAATTATAGCCTTGACCAAAATCTCTAGTAATATCCTTCCATAATTCAATAATTTCATTCCCCCAATATTCCGCGCTTCCAGCACGGTAGGCATTATCATAGATGATTGCTAAGTGGCAATGAAAACCTTTACTTTTACCACCTTGTTCTATTCCCCATGCAAATCCAATTACATGTTTAAATATGCCATCTTTATTTTGGATACGATTAAGCAGTATATCTAAGTCCTTATAAATATCTTCAACTCTAATTCGACTAGAATATTCTTGCAAATACCCCAAGTCCACACGAGCGACTAATATTCGACTACATTTATTAAGTATTGATCTACAATATTTCTGCACTTCAATTTTATTTTCATCTTTCTGTTTTTCGATTATCTTATAATCTTTTTCAAAATCCTCAGATAAATCTAAAAACCATTTTCTGATCTCTCTATACCCAATCATTTCCAATTCATCTTTAAGATCAACCTCATCAGAGTCTATGCTTTGTAAGTCGTATCTCAGAATTACAAAGAATTTAAGATAACCTGGGTATTCATCATCAGGATCATAAATATCATTAAAGTCTAATAACAGATTAGTAAGCTGTGAATAGAATTCATCCCATTCCCTACTTCTTCTTTTAAGACATTTTAAGAAGTTCTCAATATCAAGTGTAAGTTGTGCCTGATTAATTAAATTTCTCATGTTTAAACCTATGTGTGTGATAGTTACATAGGTATAGGGAATTCAGTATATGTATACGTTTACTTTAAAATAGAGGGTTACCTAATAAACGATTAGATTAATAACCAAAGCTTTAGGGAGTCCAAATTCCTCCTGTAGTGCAGTACCTATTCTCCACATGAAAAACTTTTCCTCCCTGCTCTACGCTTAAATTCATGCAGGCTCTAGTCTCAAAAAAGCTAGAATTAAGGAATAAAATGAATTTTAGACTATATCGTTTTAGTACCTAATTTTAGTTATAAAAAAATTAAATTAAAAACTTATATTGCCTAAACATTTTTTATTTATAACCCCCTTATCCCTTAGTAGAAAGCTTTTAAAAATATAGTGCAAAACAAGGGGAAATAGAGTGAAAAACTTAGTAGAAAGTATTGTTTTTATTACCTAAAGTATGACGTAAGCTTTTTAAAAACAGGATACAAAATGCGCAATTCTGAACTAGACAATCTAAAATCATTCCTGACACAACTTCCAGATGAAGATCTTATCTGGGCACTATTTGTCTATCATCGCCCAAATATTGATAACAATCGCAGAATACGGGAGAGCAACGATGCTATAGAAAAAGACATAGCAAAACTGAACAGCCTAGATAAACTCAGGAACATAAGTAAATTTATAATTGATGAAATGAATAATAGTAGTGATGATGATATCTATTATTTTTTACGTGATTTAAAGGATTTTCAATCTAGAATCAAAATACATTCTTTTGACTTTAATAAAATTAAAGATAATCAAAGATTCTTACAATTTGCATGCAAAGTCTTGAATGAAAAAGAAGGAGATCGCTTAATTTTAGATATAAAAAATCTATACTTCCAGCTCCTTTATCTGGCTTATACAATCCCTTTTTATTATGAAAATTCTAGATCAATTGAAAATATATATTATCGATTTGACAAAATATATTCAAAATTCAACAGTCACTTTAAATCACCATGCTCTGATTTTTTTGTATGGGCTAAAAAGTATATTAATGAAAACTCAGAATTTAGAAAATACAGAAGAGATGCATCACATGTATCTGAATATGAGACTTTAATTAACTCAATATTTGATATTATCTATTATGAAGATGAAAATATTCACTATGCTCTAAGAAAAAAATTATATAACGCGTGGTATCAAAAAAAGCACCGTGAGGAGAAAAAGGTGAAAAAACCTAACTATTACGCATTAACTAAAAGAGCTAGAGAAGCGTTGCTTACATTAGCTTTCAAGAATGGTCTGTCCGAAGAGCAAATGATCGAAAGACTCATCAATGAAACCTATGCCAAAGAATGCTGTTCAGTCGATGGAGAAAACCTATATTTGTAAAAATAATCTTTCCACCAGTCACACCCAATCTAGTCCATTATATAACTAAGATTGGGTTTGTGCGTGCAGACCTAATGAAAATAGGTATCTTAATAAAATTTTATTGATTTAAGCTCATATTCACTTTGCTTAAAGCACTTTTAAACTTATCCCCAATATTTGGATCATAAAAGAAATATTTAGTAAGTACTGGTTCTAATATTCCATAGAAGCCATCATCTATCATGTCATTCACTGTAAATCTAATAAGCTTATAAAAATCAAAAATACTATTATGTTGATCAAATAAGGTTCTTTCCGAAATAGCAAAGCCATACTCCTCCATTTCTTTTTTGGCTATCTCAGAACAGGTAGGTTCAGCATCTAAGATGTGGATAGGGGTCTCACGGTATAATGGTTTATTTATGTTGTTCTTTTTGACCAGCATTAGATGCCATGCTCCTAGCAAGCTAACCCAAGATGCAAGGTTGGGTTTAAAGATCGGATTATGCCCTAACCTTGCCTCCACATTAGTAAAATACCTCGACAAATCATTTTTTTTGTTTAGATCAATAGTATAGATACGCTGATAATCTACTTTTTCCAAAGCTTCCAACTTGGCGTTAGACTTAATAACTGCAATGACTTTTTCATGGTCACTTAAATTATTCAAATCTACAATCTGCGACATTTTTAAATTTGATGCCAACAGCTTATTTTTAAAAATTTCTAATTCAAGAAATAGCATAGCTCTAAAGAATAACTTATCTAACAATTCCTGAGAAATCACCTGATAGGCTTTACTATACTTCGAGACCTTTAAGATCCCCATATCAAGTAATTTTCCAAGTACTCCAATGGCAATATTGTCATATTCATAGCTTAAAAACTGACTAACTATTTTATAGCGTTCATTTCCGCTCAACGGATTTATAGGTTGTCTATCCAATATGTTCTGCAAATCTTGGGCAAATTCATCAATAGGAAAATCCGCCTTATCGACTTCTGAACGTATCTCATCATTAAAAGCAGAGATAAAATTGCTAACATCATTCTCTTGCATCTTATCCGATTTACTATAATAGGCAATATTTAAGTCTAGCCCCATCAACAGTAAATGCTTGTAGTGCTCAGCTCTCAGCCCTTTATATTTTCTTGTAGCTAAAATTAGATGAAAAGAATCATTCAACCTTTTATAAAAATCCAATTTCTCATCAGAAAAGGTTTCTAGCGAAACAATATCGTAGAAGTATAAATAATCTAATAGTTTAATAGTGTTGATTTGAATGTCTGTTAGTTTTGGCATTGAGCTGTCTATGAAGAAAAAAGTTACCCTTATTTCCTCATTATTCGTCATTTCTTTTTTTTTACAATTATTTCAGTGAATTTAGTTAGTTATACCTTAGTTGTATGACTAATGATTCAAGAATTAACTTTTGAAAGAGTGACCAAATGAACAAAGTACAAATGAATTTATCAGACTATTTATTCATGCAGTTTAAAACAATGACTCCTACTCTCGAGCAAGTAGGAGCCATGTATTATCCTCATTTAAGTAAAGCTAAATTGCTTGAAAAGGCTAGAAACATGGATTTCCCATTCCCATGCTATAGAATTGATGATAGCCAAAAAGCTCCTTACCTTATCAACCTAGCTGATTTTTCAGAGTTCCTTTCAAAGGCCCTACGAATTAATCAACCCTACATAGACACCGACATACACCAAACGTGCAAAAACAATGGTTGATGGTGGTTAAAGATGTCATACCTCACTTCCAAACAGATACGTGAAAAATTCAATATCAAAGCAGCCGCTACATTATGGAGATGGCAACAGCCAAACCAAAAAATGTTTGCGGAGCCATTCCCGCAACCCATAAAAGCAGTAAAGGGGTCTACAAGTCTTTGGGACCGAGAGCAAATAGAAACATGGGAAGCTAAATTTTTTAGAAATAATGAAAGCCTAACTAGTTAGGCTTTCCAATTTATCCCACCATTGTTTATAAGCGATTCCCATCTCTTTCTGATAATCATGGTAGTCATATGTCCCTTGCTCTCCTGGCATGGTATGACCAATCATTAACTCTGCAATATCACGCGATGTAAAACGACTAAAATGAGTACGAGCTGTACGTCTTAAATCATGCATAGACCAATGTTTCATCTCAACACCATAATGTCTTCTTGCATATTGCATGACATTATACGGTAGCTTACCTGGACCATTTTGCCCATACATCTCTTTAGTCCCATTATTCACGAACATATAGATGGAACTATTCAGCTCCATAGCCTGCTGAATAAAAGGCTCAATTTCAGGCAATATCGGTCTAAGAAGAGGTCGCTTTGTATACTTACCTGTCTTATGGTTTTCAGGTGGTACAGTCCAAATTTTGCGTTCAAAATCGAAATCCGATTTTTTTGCCATCCTCAACTCACTATATCTATTAGCATAGAAGAGACAGATTTTAATAAACAGCGCATTTTTCAACGCCATTCTAGACTCATCGCAAATTTTCCAAATTAGTGCCACTTCGTCATCTTCAAGAATTCGATCCACTTTATTCTTTTTAATGTTGAGATCACGTTTTCCAGTTATATGACGTATCGGGTTATTCTCAATCAGCCTACGATTTACGCCCCAATCTAAGCACTGTTTTGTATTTGTTAGCAGTCGATCAGTAATTGATGCAGATTTTTCAAAATGGTCTTCTAGTAACTCTAACCACATATGTAGTGTAATTTGATCTGCTGGCAGATATCCATATTTAGGAAACACATACAACTCAAAAGACCGCAATTGTTGTTGTGCATTTTTCTTATTCGGCATGCAGTATTTTTCATGCCATTCTAAATAGAGCTCCTTAAAAGTTAGTGCGTTCGTCACTTTATGAACTTCTAACTTTTTATATACTCTTGGATCATGTCCTGCCTCTAGGACACCTTTCATTTTTTGCAACTCTTGCCTAGCTTGTAATAAAGTCAAATTGGGGTAAGAACCCAAGTCTAGGCGAGCTTGCTTACCCTCGTATCTGAAGCGCATTTGAAAAGTGATCTTACCTTTAGGTGACACACGTACACTCAAGCCATCTCTATCAGGTTCGACATGTTGCTCATCCCTAGTCTTACCTAAATTCTTTTTAAGCCATGTGTCCGTAAGTGGCATTTCACACCTGTGTACAAAATTTTAAATCAGAAAAAATAACATCAAATATGTACACACTCATGTACACAAAACTTCTGAATAAACTTAATTCAACTTGAAACATGATGCAATGGGTATAAGAAAAAAAATTTATTAAAATACTGTAATTTAATAAAATATTAATTTTATTTTGAATGCTTTTGAAATGGGTTGGAATAAGATGAATTATAGTGTGTTATTTGGGTGGGAAATAATAGCGAAAGTACGTCGCTGAGCGACCTGTGTCGCTAATTCTTCTTTAAAACTCATGAAAGACACCTACTGCAAAACTCGCAGTGCAAAAGATCAGATCTGATCAATATGGAAAATTGGCGATATTGTATCAGATTGACCATTAAAAATAATCAACCACATCGGGTTGAGTCAAAATCTTAGCGTGGCGTGTCTTGATGTTTTACATTGGATGACGACCTGTTTTTATCGACGATATAACGTATTCCACTGTCTTTTCTTCTATACTCATTGGCAATACGATAAGACCACAAATGACCTTATTCAACTTTCGCTTTCATGCTTTCTTCAAGCTGTACCACTGGCATCGGCATTCCTAACAAATATCCTTGTAACTGTTGGCAACCTAAACGTTTTAAAATTTCTGCTTGTTGTTCTGTCTCTACACCTTCT
This sequence comes from Acinetobacter sp. YH12063, assembly GCF_013419715.1. NCBI lineage: Bacteria > Pseudomonadati > Pseudomonadota > Gammaproteobacteria > Moraxellales > Moraxellaceae > Acinetobacter > Acinetobacter sp. YH12063. Next base: position 135,417 of record NZ_VOZO01000001.1, read on the forward strand.
GCAGTGACTGTTAGCCCCAGTCGAATTGCCAAGTGAATAATACTTTCTAAAATAATTTCTTCTTTAGAGCCAACGCTCAAATTGCGGATAAATTCACGGTCAATTTTCAGCTCATCTACAGGTAGTTCTTTTAAATACAAGAAACTTGAATGTCCTGTTCCAAAGTCATCAATCGCAACTTTAATCCCCATCTGTCTCAAATGTTCAAAAGTCACGATACTGGCATCGATATGATGCATCGCTGTTGACTCGGTAATTTCAATAATTAAATTTGACGGGTTAATTTCATAACGTGCAAAAAGCGACTCTAAAGTACTAAATAAATGTTTATGCTCAAACTGGATGGCCGATAAATTGACCGCAATCGGATACAGCGGCATATTCAGCTTTTCCCAGTGCTGAATTTGCTTACAGGCTTCTTCAAGCGCCCAATAGCCCATGGCAATAATCAGTCCAGTTTTTTCCGCACCATTGATAAACTTATTTGGCGTCAGCATACCTAAGGTTGGATGATTCCAACGAATTAAGGCCTCAACCCCACAAATTTCACGATCAGTGGCATTGAATTTTGGCTGATAAAATAAGATAAATTGTTGTTCTTCTACCGCTTTATATAAATCATTGATCAGTTTCGTCTGACTTTTTTCTTCAAATTGGTCAGCGGTATAATTAAAAAATGAATAGGTATTCCGCCCTTGATACTTTGAACTCAACATTGCTGTATCTGCATTGATCAGCAGATCTTGTAGGTTCGCACCATGTTCAGGGTACATCGCAATACCAATACTGCCTGAAATATTGATTTCCTTGCCTGCAATCAAAAAGCTTTCTTGCATCAATTCCAATATTTTTTCAGACATTGCTGTCGCAGAGTCATTGCTTGCCGACTCAAGCACAATCAGAAACTCATCGCCACCGATTCGTAGCAATTTGGCTTGATCATCGATTAAACGATGAATTCGCGTGGCAATTTGAATCAGCAATTGATCACCCACATGGTGTCCAAACACATCATTGACCGCTTTAAAACGGTCGATATCAATATAAATAAAAGCAATTTTATCTTGTCTTAAGCGATGCTCTGTAAATAGAAAATGTGCATATTCAGCCAAAAACAGTCGATTAGGTAAACGGGTCAAATTGTCTTGTACCGCTTGATTGGCCAATTCTCGATTTGCACGCATCAACTGTAAACTGCGATGCTCTAAACGTTGTTCTAATACCGCTACACTAAAGGCTGCCATCAACAATAAACTGGTGACAAATAAGACAATAAACAGCAATAAATTATGGTTTATCTGCGCTGCCACCAATACATCCATCGAGTTTAGCGGTACAAAATCAACAGCAGCCATACCAATATAATGCATAGCCACAATGCTAAAAGTCAGCATTAATGCGACAAAGACATTCAAAATATTCCGTTTTGGCGAATATTTATTTTTAAACGTCATCCAAAAGGCCAAACCCGAACCACAGATCGCAACTAAAATTGAACAGATAACAATTAAAGGTTCATACCGTTGTTCATAGCCCTGAACGGCTAAACTCAGCATACCGGTATAATGCATGCCGGAAATGCCAAGGCCCATTAACACTGAACCTAAAATTAAACGAGGAAAAGGTAATGTCTGTCGTGTGGTTAACCACACAGCAAAAGTGGAAGCAACGAAAGCAATAAAATAGGATATCAGGGTCAGACTGGTATCGAAACTATGGCTTGAAGGCAAATGGCTGGCTATCATGCTTACAAAATGCATGCACCAGATCGCAGCACCTAAAATTGCACCGCTGAAGAATAAAATGACATTTTCATATCTTGGTCGTGTTCCACGAAACAACATTTGTTCGAGTGAAACAGCAAAGTAACAACTTAATAATGCAACTACGATTGAACCAGCGACCAGACTGTAATCATAATGAATATGAGTCATATCAAGCGTTCCGCTTAGGTTATCGTGGCACTTTCTTTAACCGAATTACCCAATCTATCTCTTCCCTTTAACTTGTTACGTTTTCAATTACTTACTTATTTTCCCTTAGAATCTATTAGTCTACGATAATGGTCAAGTCTTTCTTTCAAGATTTTAAGCAACTGATTAATTTAAAAAAAGAAAGCTTGATCAAGTTCACCAAAACTTAAACTTTTGATAAAAAATGCATCAGGTGGTTTTTATTTTAGAACAGTTTCTAACCATAATAAAATGAATAAATTAGATTGATTTCTATATTGTTTTCTAGATTTAAATCATGCCTCTCTACACAAAAAAATAGCGAGCCGTAGCTCGCTATTTCTCAATAGGTAAATTCATCTTTTCCGTCAAAAACTTAAGCAATCAGCTCAATATTTTTATGGATGAATGGCTTACTTTTTGGCTGCTGTTGTTGGATTCGTACCTTGTAATTTGGCATAGTCCATTAGCACATTCGCTGCTTCCGTCACAAAGACTTCTTCTTCAGGCAGTGCTGGACGTTGGTTCGCCTTCATTTTCGCACGTGCTTCCACCAATGCATCCATAGACGCTTGGTAGCTCTCCCAGTTGGCATAAGGCTTTTGACCCACCACTTTACGACGTTGATTTTCAGCATCCAAAGACTTTTGCTCTAGTGCCAACAATTCAGCTTTACGCTTCGTTAAGTCGAGTACCACACGCTTTTGCTCATCCGTCTTTTTTGCAATCGCTGTACGTTGCTCTAAATACTTAAATTGAGGATCAATCGTGACGCGTTGCTGAGATGACTTAATCAAATCTGGAACATAGGCTTGGATCGAGCCTTCACGTTTAAACGGTGCAGTTGGAATAGTATCCCACTGTAAAGCATTTTTCGATTTACGCTCACCAAACTCTTCATTGTAAATATCGACCAGCTTAATATCCGGTACGACCCCTTTATTTTGGGTACTGCCGCCCGTCACTCGGTAAAATTTACGTTGCGTTAAGGTTGCTTGACCATAGGCTAAAGAGTCAAGTTGTACCTGCGCTGTTCCTTTACCCGTTGTGGTACTACCAATCACCACACCACGCTCATAGTCTTGAATCGCAGCAGAATAAATTTCACTCGCAGAAGCCGAAGCCAAATTAATCAATACCGCCAATGGGCCTGCATAAGTTTGCGCGCCACCATCATCATCTTCAAACACGCTGACATTGCCATTACCATCACGGATTTGCACCACTGGACCTGATTTAATCACTTGTCCAAGCATACGTGCCACTTCTTCAAGTGAGCCGCCTGGGTTGTTACGCAAGTCAATGATGATGCCTTCAACATTTTGCGCATCTAATGTTTTTAAGGCTTTATTGGTATCTTCCGACACAGAACGGTAGTCTGTACCCGCACGACGTGCACGATAATTTAAATAAAACGATGGAATTTCAATCACACCAAACTTATGTTTTTTGCCATCACGTTCAATTTCAACGGTACGTGAACGCACGCCTGCATCTTCTTCTTGAATTACATCACGTACAATCGTGACATTTCGCGCTTGATTCATGGACGCACCAGCACCCAATAAACGTAAAGTCACTTTGGTGCCACGTTTACCACGAATCAGTCCGACAATTTCATTGCTCGGCCAGCCGATCACGTCCACCATTTTGTCGCCATCTTGAGCAACACCAACGATGCGATCGCCCGACTTGACTTGCCCTGACTTACTGGCTGGACCACCTTCCACGATCGTTTCAATTTTGGTGTAGTCTTCGTTACCACGTTCAGGACGAATCGACACCCCAATCCCTTCCAATTGCAACGTGGTTTGACGGTTCAATTCCATCGCATCTACAGGCGGAAAATAGTTACTGTGCGGATCATACGTCAACATCATGGCATTCAGAGTTTTATCAAGCACATCATCGCTTTTTAAACGACTAATCCGCTCTAACTGACGCGTATAACGCTTGGTTAAAGTCTGTTCAGGTGTTAAATCTTCCGGACCAGTTAAATCTTGACCATTTGCCAGTGTTGGGTCATCTTTTAAGGCTTTCTGTTTGGCTTTCTCTTCTTCTTTGCTGATGGTTAAATTGATCAGCTGAGAGACCAACATTTTATTCCAATGCGCACGCTGTTCTTCTGTCGATTTAAAGAATGGCGCTTTTTCACGATCGGTTTCGATGTAGTTATTCGGTTGATTTAAATTCTGTGGCTTTTTCAGCTCTTCCAACATATAGGTGTAGAACTGTTTTAAGCGCTCACGATATTGCGCATGAATCGCATACGGCCCTGTTAAATTGCCCGCTTTGAGATTTGCACCAAAAGTTGAACCATAACGTTTTTTATAATTTTCAATATCCGATGCCAAGAACAACGTATGTTCAGCGTCTAAACTATCAATATAAAAATCTAAAATACGGTTAGAGGTATTGGCATCTAAACGCTGATTTAAATAGTGTTGACGGTCTACCAATGTTGCAAGCTGACGTGAGACCAAGGCTTGCTCTTGTGTGGGCTGAATGGTACCCGCGCTCACTGCTTCTGTATTATTGGCAGCAATTGCGTCATTCACCACATGAGTGAAAAAGAATCCACCTGTCGCAATCGCAACGGCACAAGCTAATGTTTGAAGTTTCATAAATAATTTGTACTTCCTTGGTATTAAGACCAATATTACCGTGTTGGTTTTCGACCTGAATTGAATAGATTCAAAATCTTAAACAACTTAATATGTTTATGTCGTGTAGTTTTATCATATTCTCTGCTGACAAAGTGTAGCAAATCATTGCAGAATTCAGGTATTGTTTTTCCTTAAAAATTCCAACACGGACACCGAATATGATTGGCGCATTAATGCTCGACATTGCTGGCACAGAACTCACCCAAGAAGATATTGAACTATTACAAGCACCACAAGTTGGCGGCATGATTTTATTTGGTCGTAACATTGAATCTCCTGAACAAGTTCGTGCCCTGACCGACCATATGCGTCAAATTCGTCCTGATATTTTAATTGCGGTCGATCAGGAAGGTGGTCGTGTACAACGCTTAAAGCAAGGCTTCACACTCCTACCAGCTATGGGTAAGTTTGGAGAAATTTACTTAACTGAACCTGAAAAAGCTGTTGAACTGGCTGAACAATGTGGCTGGTTGATGGCAGCCGAAGTCCTTGCGGTCGGCATCGATTTCAGTTTTGCACCGGTGCTTGATTTAAATGATGTCAGTGATGTGATTGGTGACCGTGGTTTTGCCAAAAATATGCAAGACATTATTCCATTGGCAAGTGCTTTCTTAAAAGGTATGAAACGTGCGGGGATGGCATCTACAGGTAAGCATTTCCCAGGCCATGGATCGGTGAAAGCAGACTCACATGTTGCTGCTGCCATTGACCATCGTAGTTATGAAGAAATCTATCAAAAAGACATGCAAAGCTTTATTCAACTGCAACCACAGCTTGATGCCTTAATGCCTGCGCATGTGATTTATGAAAATATTGATCCTAACCCTGCTGGTTTTTCACCGTATTGGATTCAGAAAGTCTTACGTCAAGAGCTCCAATTTGATGGCGTTTTATTCTCCGATGATTTAAGCATGCAAGCAGCTTGTGTCGCTGGCGGCGCAGATGCTCGTATCCAAGCAGCATTAAATGCAGGTTGTGATATGGGCCTCGTATGTAATAACCGTGAATCTGCATGCATTGCGCTTGATGGAATTCAAAACTTGGCTCTTCCAAATCAGGAACGCTTAGAACGTATGCGCGGAAAAATCCCACAAATTGAGATTGGACAAAGCATTGAACTCGGAGCGGACTGGCAAAATGTGCGTAACCGCATTGTGGATTTTAAAAATCAATATTGCTAATCCAAGACTTTCAAAATTCTAGAAAATGGAGCACGACAAGGTGCTCCTTTTTGATTTATGATGAAGTCAAAATAAGTGCTTCGGTGCTATACAAAAATTGCCAATAAAAACAACATTAGGTCAGGACGACATGACACAAAGTTTATCGGAACATCGACACATTTCCTTTACTGCACATTACACCGGCTATATTTGGTACAGCATGGGGATTTCACATCCCGTTTTTGCTACGCGTAAAGGCAAATTTTTAGCACGTTTAGTCCACCCATTAGAAAGCTGGGCAGAAAAGAATGTGGGCGGTAGCATGCGCTCGACGCTCAAACAGCGCCATGCCATGATCGATCAGCATTTAGATCAACTCATTGCCCAACACCCTCAGCTACAAGTCCTCGAAATTGCCTGTGGCCTTTCCCCGCGTGGTTGGAATTTTCGCACCAAGCATCCTGAAATTAACTATCGTGAACTCGACTTGCCGGATATGGCAAAAATCAAAACACAGGCACTCAAACAGATTGACCCGCATGCCCCCGAGGTCTTAACTGGCGACATTTTCACACAAGATTTTGAACGTATTTTTCAGAGTTTCAACCCTGAACGTCCTTTGGTGGTGATTAGTGAAGGGCTAATTAATTATTTTGATCAAACGCTACTGAATAAGTTATTGCAAGGGATCACCGAATATGGCGCCTCATTTCAGGAATTACATTATCTGACCGACATCTATCCTGAACCCGTCAAGAACCGTTTAGCACGTTTTATTTGGGCCAGTAGTAAATTACTCAAAGTCATGTCTCGCAGCGCTTTTACTTTTCATTTTCAATCCCCTGCTGAATTACAGCAGTTTTTCAGTCATACAGGATTTGAAGAAGTAGACGTCGTTCAGCCGGCCTTATACTTTCCACAACAGCAACAAGAACAAGTGATTCCTTTCCACGATGCAGAGCAGCACTGTGGCGATTTGGTTTGGATGGTCCATGCCAAAACAAAAAAACAGCGCTAACGCGCTGTTTTTTTTACTTGTTCATGTTTTAACTTACGGCTTCTAATAACAACACATCTTCTTTTTGGCGTTGTACAAAGCGCAATAGACGCTCTGCCAACTCAAAACTACCATGCTTAAACAAAGCTCGAACCTGCGTATCCACAACGTCAAAGATGAGACATTCAATTTTAAACTCACCTTCTTCATCTTCTAGATGTAATGCCAAATCCCGTGGATATGCGTGCATGCAGTCCAACATTTCAGCCTGTACATTCAGCAACACGCCGAAATAATTTAAATCCGTAATTTGAGTTTCAACCACGAGGTCTGAATGGCGATGAGATAAATGCGTGAATGGCTGTTGTACACTTACACGCGCTTCGCCACGGCGTTCAATATTTTGCATTTGCTCTCGGCTCATTGGAATGATTCCTTCCAACTGCTGAATAGACTCACCGCGTAGATAAGTTGCAAACAAATTCATGGTTTCCTTACGGCGTTGCAACTGCGGTAAATGATCCGCATTGGCAATCATGGCAAATTGCATATTCGGACATTGCAAGGCAAAGCCTGCATTTTCATGTGGCAAAGTAAAACTGTCATACTGCCCGCATGACACCAAAACATCACACTGTGGAATCGGCACGTCTTGCAAACGCAGCAAACGATTACAGTTAATATCATAACGCTCTTGTTCGGTATTGGTGAATTCAGCCATTTGTCTAAAGAACAAACGCTTCGCTGTCGGTGACATCCGCGTCACATCCAGTTTGGCATGATTGACCAAATATAAAATCACCGCTTGACCAAATTCATCCATGCGCTGTTCTTTCATCAAATGCAAGGATTCTTCAAGCAACATGCGCCAGCTCTTGCGCGTTTTTTGCATTACGCCCATTAAAATCATGCGGTCAATCAATTCAGGACGTTGATCCGCCAGTCCTGCAGCCACCACTGAACCGAGCGACATCCCCATCACGGATACTTTTTCTAGCCCGACGATATCCAACCAAACGCCTAACATCTGTGCCAGATCACCCAACTCTAAAGTCCCTGCCGACACCGAAGTATCGACATTGGTAATTTGCTGATTTGAGCCCATAGAGGGTAAATCAATTAAAATAATAGGTCCTGCCGCAAATAATTGTTCGACACAATATTTGTAGGAATTAAAGTTTTGAAATGCCCCACCAATAATAACAATCGGGGTGCGATGAATCGTTTCAGGTTGTGCAATGGCCATATATTCGACCTTCCAGCCATCAATCCATGTCGTTCTGGCAGGCTGTTTAAAGCTTTGCTTGTCATATAGATCGAAAAAACTGTAATGCGTACTTTCCTGTACGGTGGGATCCATTTGGATAATGGAATTCATATTCCTTTCCTCCATTCCTGCCTTATTTTTATTGTCAGGAATTCATTTAGAGACTCTGCTCGACTTAGCGTCCTGCTCTTTAATCGTTATTTGTACGACTTCAATGTCGCTATTGTTTCATTCTATACAGAGGTTCATTTTACAAGCAACTGATATCCCCGCCGCTTATCTACTTTTGCTCTAAAAACAATTTCAAAATGTTAATTCTGGTCAGCAAGTACAGTCGAATATGCACTTAAGTGCTTCATTGTTCAGTCACAGGCTGTTAATATCGAGTTGAAATTTCTAAGTGATCAAACCGCTATGCAAGAGTCTATTGAACAATACATGCAAACGGTAGGACAGCAAGCACGCACAGCATCACGTGTGCTCGCAGGGGCTTCTACCCAGACTAAAAATAATGCCTTATCAGCAATTTATACTGCTTTACAAAACAGTGAAACTGCAATTTTGGCAGCTAACCAAGTGGATATGACCAAAGCGCATAACAACAACTTGGATAGTGCTCTACTTGATCGCTTAGAACTTACCCCCACACGCTTTAAAGGCATGCTCCAAGGTCTAAAAGATGTAATCGCACTCACTGACCCGATTGGCGAAATCACCGATATGGCCTTTCGTCCGACAGGTATTCAGCTGGGCAAAATGCGCGTACCGCTAGGTGTTGTCGGCATGATTTACGAATCTCGCCCAAATGTCACCCTTGAAGCCGCATCTTTAGCGCTTAAATCAGGTAACGCGATTATTTTACGTGGTGGTTCTGAAGCTTTGGAATCTAACCAAGCAATTGCGGCAGCGATTCAACATGGCTTAACTGCTGCAGGTGTACCTGAGCATGCCGTTCAAGTGCTTAATACCCCAGACCGTGCTGCGGTTGGCCAATTAATTACTATGCCTGAATATGTCGATGTGATCGTACCTCGTGGTGGTAAAGGCTTAATTGAGCGTATTACCAATGAAGCACGTGTGCCGGTCATCAAACATCTTGATGGTAACTGCCATGTTTTTGTGGAAGCTCAGGCTGATTTGCAAAAAGCATTACCTATTGCGCTCAATGCCAAAACACACCGTTATGGCGTATGTAATGCCATGGAAACCTTACTTGTCGATGAAAATGTCGCTGAAGAGTTTTTACCACGCATTGCTGAACTTTATGCGGAGAAAAAAGTTGAACTTCGTGGCTGTGCTGAAACGCAGCGCATTTTGGGTGAATCGATTGTTCCTGCAACTGAAGAAGATTGGTATACCGAATACTTAGGCCCGATTTTGGCAGTGAAAGTCGTTACTGGCTTAGATGAAGCGATTGAGCACATCAACAAATATGGCTCACACCATACCGACTCAATCATTACCGAAAACTTCAGTTTGGCGCGTCAGTTCTTAGCGCGTGTAGATTCGAGTTCAGTGATGATTAATGCCTCAACGCGCTTTGCAGATGGGTTTGAATATGGTCTTGGTGCTGAGATCGGTATTTCAACCGATAAAATCCATGCACGTGGTCCAGTCGGTCTTGAAGGTCTGACTTCTCAAAAATGGATTGTATTTGGTGATGGTCAAATTCGCCAATAACACCCAATAAGACAATGAAAGCTGTGCTTTTCTGATTAAAGGCACAGCTTTTTTTATGGCAATTTAAAAAACTAGACCCAAGGTTCACATATTGAAATATAATCCTGCAAACACACAGGATTTAGAATCGAAAACAGATTTTTTGACAATTAAATGCTTAAGAAGAATAAGAAAAGTTCAATTTACCTGCTTTTTTGCAACAATTTTAGGATTACAGCGCAGCAACCGCATGTTATGTTCTATGTATATCTCTTAAATCGTATAAATTTTGAGGATTATTTTATTAATAAATGAAAACTATGAACTGATAAATTTTAATTATTATTGTGCTCAGGGTCGATAGTGCTTAAGTCTAATCTCCTAAAGTCTATCTAGGACGATAAAAAAACCCATGATAAAACATCATCACAGATCTAAATTGCATCAATCAATACAACTGCAATCAGATCAACATTATGGATAAGTATTTCAATTAGAATTCGGGTATTTAAACGTGTCTACATCAGTATTAGTAATTAACTGCGGATCTTCTTCTATCAAATATGCGTTAGTTTCTGAGCGCCGTGAAGATCGTATTTTTGGTCTGGCCGAGAACCTAGGTTCTGCTGATGCACGTATTAAAGGGGTCACTACGGGTGGTGCTGCGCTTGAGCTGTCTATTCCACATGCTGACCATGAAAAAGCCCTCGAAACTATTTTAGAGCGTTTGGCTCACCATAATCCTCAAGCGATTGGTCACCGCGTGGTACACGGCGGTACATTAACCAAAGCTGAGCTATTAACACCAGAAATTATTGAACGTATTCGTGAAGCTACACCGCTTGCGCCATTGCATAACCCTGCTCACTTGGTGGGTATCGAAGCAACCATGCGTTTGTTCCCTGAACTTCCGCAAGTAGCCGTATTCGATACAGCATTCCACCAAACAATGCCGTCTCATGCATACCGCTATGCATTACCAAAATTCTTGTACACACAGCATAACGTACGTCGTTATGGCTTCCACGGTACTAGCCATGCCTACGTATCTGAGCGTGGCTCAATGTTGGCAGGCAGCTTTAAACAAGGTGGCTGGTTAACTGCTCACTTAGGCAATGGTAGCTCGACTTGTGCGATTTGGAATGGTCAATCTGTAGATACGTCAATGGGTCTAACACCACTTGAAGGTGTGGTGATGGGCACACGTAGTGGTGATGTTGACCCAAGTATTCACAGCTTCCTTGCGAGCAACTTAGGTTGGGATATCTACAAAATCGACAAAATGCTGAACAGCCAATCAGGCCTACTCGGTTTGTCTGATCTATCAAATGACATGCGTACATTGATCGAAGCATCAGAACAAGGTAACGAAGATGCCGCGCTTGCCATTGAAGTATTCTGCTACCGTTTAGCAAAATCTTTAGCAGGTCTCAGCTGTGGTCTACCACGTATTGACGGTTTATTCTTTACCGGTGGTATTGGTGAAAATTCTGCCTACATTCGTGAAAAAACGGTTTCATACTTACCACACTTTGGTTTCAACCTGAGTAAAGAATTAAATGACAACCTAAAACGCGGTACGGAAGGTCGTATTGACCACGGTACTGGCCCACAAATTTGGGTTGTTCCTACCGATGAAGAAGGCCGTATTGCCAAAGAAACTGAGCATGTTGTAGACGAGGTGACAGCGTCTGCTACAAAAAAGCCTGATGCTGAAGCTGCGATTGCATAAGCAATCGCATCAGCCCCTTCGCCTTCAATATTAATTTTTAGCTTTAATTTAGACACCGTATGAAAACAATTTTACTCGTGCCAACTGGGGAAGGTGTAGGTTTAACATCTGCATGCTTAGGTTTAATTTATGCTTTGGAATGCCAAGGGGTCAAAGCAGGTTTTCTGAAACCATTTTCACAGGAAAATGTCGCAGATACTGTAGACCGTACAACGGCTCTTTATCGTCATTTATTTAATAATGAAACGGTAGAACCCATTCACCATGCCACCATCGTGAAACAACTCAGTCATGATGAAAGTGATGAACTGCTCGAAGAAGCGGTTCGTTTGCACCGTGAAATTGCAAAAAAGCATGACCTAATTATTGTTGAAGGCTTGGTTCCAAACAGCCGAGATAACTTTGCCTCAGAACTGAATGCGACTTTAGCAAAAGCACTCGATGCCAAAGTGATTATTGTCAGCACAGCAGATATTCAAAATGCCACGAAAACGGCTGAGAAAATTGACAGTTCACTACGCCAATTTGGTGGTGCGGCATCTGAACGTACTGCGGGTGTTTTGTTTATGCGCACACGTGGCTTGCCAGAAGAGTCTGCGCAAATTCCTGTCACACTTGATCCAAATCTGCGTTTAATTAGTGACACCAATAAATTTGTACTCGAATTACAACAAAGTAATCCGCAAATTGGTTCTACACAGCTACCTGTTATTGGCCTCGTTCCATTTAGTAATACGCTCAGCGTACCGCGCATGTCTGACTTGGCGACGCATATTCAAGCGGAATGGATCAACCAAGGCGATGCCGCTCATCGCCGCGTACTACATAGCAGCCTAGTTGCATCGAATATTGAACATGAACTTCACAAATTTGTGGCAGGCGAACTGATTATCAGCGCCTCTGACCGTATTGATGTGTTGTTGGCTTCTAGCCTTGCAAGTAGCAATGGTATTCCACTTGCCGGTTTAGTTTTGACTGAACACCATCAACCGAACCCACAAGTTTTGGATTTCTGCCAAACTGCGATTAAGCAAGGCTTACCGATTTTACATACGCCTTTAAGCACTTTTGAAACGGCACAACAACTTTCAAATTTAGGCAATGAAATTCCTGTCGATGACGTAGAACGTGCAGAACAAGTGACCCGCTTTGTTTCAAGCCACATCAATGCTGAATGGATTACTGAAGTATTAAATGGTTCATATCAACCACGCTTGTCCCCTTCTGCATTCCGTCATGAATTGGTACAAAAATCTATTGCTGCGAAAAAACGAATTGTTCTACCTGAAGGTGATGAACCACGCACCATTCAGGCGGCTGCCATTTGTCAATCACGTGGCATTGCACACTGTATTTTATTGGCAAAACCTGAAGCCGTGATTGAAGTTGCAAAAGCACGTAATATCGAACTTCCACATGATTTGGAAATTATTGATCCAGATCTGATTCGTGAAAACTATGTGCCTAAAATGGTTGAGCTGCGTAAAGGCAAACTCAATGATCTACAAGCACGCGAACAGCTACAAGACACCGTGGTTTTAGGCACCATGATGCTTGCACTCGATCAGGTGGATGGCTTAGTCTCAGGCGCAGTACATACTACGGCGAATACTGTACGTCCTGCATTCCAATTGATTAAGACCGCACCTGATTATTCATTGGTTTCTTCAGTATTCTTTATGCTGTTACCGGATGAAGTCTATGTATATGGTGACTGTGCAATTAATCCAGATCCAAATGCAGAACAGCTTGCAGAGATTGCGATTCAATCTGCAGATTCAGCAAAAGCCTTTGGTATTGACCCACGTATTGCGATGATTTCATATTCAACAGGTACTTCTGGTGCAGGCGCAGATGTCGAGAAAGTGGCTGAAGCAACACGTATTGCCAAAGAACGTCGTCCAGATTTACTCATTGATGGCCCGCTTCAATACGATGCTGCATCGGTGGAAAGTGTGGGACGCTCTAAAGCACCTGACTCGAAAGTGGCTGGTCGTGCCAATGTATTTATTTTCCCAGACTTAAATACAGGTAATACAACCTATAAAGCAGTTCAACGTTCTGCAAATGTAGTCAGTGTTGGCCCAATGCTGCAAGGTTTAAACAAGCCTGTAAATGACTTGTCTCGTGGCGCATTGGTCGATGACATCGTGTTTACCATTGCATTAACGGCGATTCAATCCGAACAACAAGAAGCTTAATTTTAGTTTCGAGTTCTTAACCACCCTTTCGAAAGACTGGGTGGTTTTTTGTTTTGTATAACTGCCATTATGTTGAAAAGACTCAGAATTAGTAGAAATTTCTTTTAAATTCTATGGCTGAATTTTGAGTATTTGGTACATGACCAATAATGTATTCATTCTTCGCTTGAAAAAAGAAATCAAAGCTCTGACTCATCAGTGAATCTTGCTGGCTTTGCTTTTTGTAAATCGGAGCGAGACGGTTAAGATAGTAATTGATCCATTCTGCTTGATTAGAAAACGCTGCATAGTCTTTTAAATCTGTATAGAGATTCTGTAGATCTGTGGAAATTAATTCAATATTGGGGTCAAACATCCATACTGTGATATCCATTGGCTCAATCTCTGTGAATGTAAGAGGTTGTGCACTATCAAAACGCTCTATCTTATAAAGTTGAGCTCCATTTTCACTATAGCTACTACAAAGAAGTTTTGTATTCTCAACCTGATAGTGATTTTCCCCTATTTCTAATCCTCTGATTTGTTTTGATATTTCTAAGCATTGAGGTAGTTTATGAATATTTGAATACGCTAGTTGTTTGAAAAGAACTATGGACCGATGTATTACATAGCTCTCTCCTGTTCCAATAATAATTCCATTATCCCAAGTATGAAGTTTTAATGTATGACATTCGTTAAAGCTATCTATTTTTTCCTCACTTATGACAACCACTTTTTTATCTGCTGTAACAACGATGCTATCCTTCAGTTGAAGGGCAATGATGAAAGTCATATCTAAATTAAAAAATTTTGAAATATTCGTTTTATATATTAAGTCAATTTCGAGCTTAATTTTTGAATTTAATAAAAACAGGTAATATATGGCTGGTGGTTCTCAAATCATACTAAATAAGAATGGGATTACATTGATTACACCTGCAAAATTTGAGGCTAAAGCAGGGCAACACATCTTTAAAAGTGGGGCTGAAGTAGGTGTAAATCTTAAAGGGTTACCAGCTTACGAAGCTTATAACGAAAAATTTCAGATGTTATTACCCTCTGGTGAGCCCTTGAAAAATGCTGATTATAAAATCTCAAACGGGTCTGATGAGTTGACAGCTATAGCTGATAATAAAGGGCGCTCTAAACGAGTGAACTCCTTACAAGAAGAAAGCTTAAAGCTGGATTTGAATTGGATGAAGTTAGAAGCTGAACCGAATGATGGGGATGAATAGTGGGAAGTTTAGATTGGGAAGGTAATACAAATACAACAGAAAACAGCTGTAAAACCGCACAGTGTGATTGCTTAACTTTTTGGGAAATACAACAACAAGAAGCTCTGATACGCCTATCTAATTTAAAAGATAAAAGAAAAAATTTACATAAATTAGAGCCTGGATATGAAGCTAGGGCGAGACGTATTGCTTCAGTTTATGCCAATATTTATCTAGAAAAAGAAAAACATGGAAACAAGGATTTGGTTGGCCGTTACTATTGGATGGGCTTAGGTGCATTTGCTTCAAAAACCGTAGCTGCCATTTTTAAACATGGTTTAACTGCATGGGGGTATAAATGGATTCCACTAGGGGTAATTCGTGATCCTGTACATACTTTTGCAAAAGGTAACTTATGGTTATTTATGGATATTGCACCTTGGCATTATGCTTGGAGCATGTCTTCAACCTCTTTCAATCAATGCCGAATTCAACGTGATGTTTCCAAATTCACTCATATTAAGGAAGAAGTTATAAACGTTCCTTGGTCAAGTTGTTTACCCATAATTAAACACTTAAAAAGCACTCCAGAAATTAAAAGTGCTTTTGAATATCTACCTAAAATTGAAAAAGTATTTATAAAAAAGAATGTATCAAGACAAAATAGATTTAAGTTGTCTAGTAAAAATCTTTTCGATCACCTCATGGTGGTTGCAGTACAAGAGCAAAGAAATATTTTACAAGAATTAGTATGGAAAGACTGGAAGGTACAAGCTCAAGCAACGGTGCAAAGCTTTACTCGCTTACCTGATAGTACCTTAGTCCTGTCGAGCGATTACTTCGTTGAAAGTGTTAAATCTGTTAGAAAATCGAAAAGTATTCTGCCGAGTTCTTATAATATCAAAAGCATGGAAAGAGAATATCAGGGGCGACACGCAGGTGTACTCGATAAGGTACCAGAAACAGTATACAGCGAACCATTAGCAAACACTAAAGTCGCCAATTATGATAGCCGTATGGAATGGATTAATAAAGCAGCAGAAAAATATCATCGTTTAATGCTCAATGATAAAGGAAGATACTTTTTAGAAGAAGAACTAAAAATTATTGCGAAATGGGGCGATAGCAAAGCTAATTTTACAGTTGGAAAGGATAGTAATGATGGAAAAATTTAATTACTTCATTGTTATTTTTATGGTGGGTTATCTCCTTTCAGCTTGTCAACCTAGTGCAAAAAATACAGAGAATAATGTCATGAATCAACAGCGTTTTAGTTTACATTTAGGCCAACAAGGATTTAAAGATTTTTCTCAACATAATCTTGGGCATCCCGATAGTCATCCATCTGGAGCAGGTTTTAGAGAGTTAGATTTTACACCGCCCAACTTAGGTCAGATTAAAGTTGAAAATGGTGAGAATAGCTTAGTGATAGATCATGTATTTTCAGTTCTAGGAACATCGTTTAATAATGAGGATGGAATACAAGGGCTTGATATTAATGCAGGGCTAAACAAAGAGGAATTTGTACGTCCTGAACAAGCCCACCAAGCTTATGTTGACTTAATGAAACGTATAAATCAGGCCGAATGGAAAAATTATTTCTATCGTTTTTCTGCACGAATAGCAAAGGATGATAATATTCGATATCTAATGAAATCAGGTGATGTCATTGACCCGACTTATATCTTTAATTATGAAGAATGGAAAAAGATAATAAATACAGTTGGAGGGAACTCTATAGGCTACCGATTATATGCCAATGGTATCCTTTTGGATCTGAGTATAAAACAAACTCAAAAAACTGAAGATGGTAAAGAACAATATATGGTTCGTTATGCTTTCAATACGATTCGTTATGATGAAAGAAATTCAATGGATGATTCAGAGAATAATATTGATACTTACAAAATGACCTCAAAAGAGTTAGAACAAGCATTTGCAAATGAGCTGATAAGAAATAAAAAATCAAGAGAAATTGATGAAAAAGAAGTTATAGTACAAGGCTACCATATCGATGAAAATTATGAAGATCCTGATGTTTGGCAATATGTTAAATAATCAAATGTTGTCGCGTTTAGACTCAATTTTAAAGCACTTTTACACAAAATTGATCATTGAAACTAAAGATTTGAAGATTTGAAGATTTGAAGATTTGAAGATTTGAAGATTTGAAGATTTGAAGATTTGAAGAAGAATATTATTTTTATAAAATTTAAAGCAAAAAAAAAGAAGATAAAGCTTTAGGCTTGATCTTCTTGTTGACCGTAGAACCAAGTTGCTGCGATAAATAGAGAAAAACCAATAACTGACAACACTGGAGTAACCATATAATTCACACTCTAACTTTGATGACGTCATTATGTAAAAGTTTTATGACAGTTATATGACAAATATGACATATCCAAAAATAATAAATATTATTTAATTTCATAATCTTAGAAACAAAAACAAATCTTCTCCTCTAGTTATGTGACAAATATTTCATGAAATATGACAGTGAAAACGTCATTTTTAGGATATTGATGACAGCGAAACATGGCGCTGTTTAAGCCTATTAAACTTTCGGCCAAAGATTAAGCGAAATACCCACACAACTGTATTTTTGTCTTATAATTTAGCCCGCTAGCTATCAGCCCGCTCAAGAGATATTTGTATGACAACTATTATCAAGCAAGATGACTTGATCACATCGGTAAAAGATGCGCTTCAGTTCATTTCTTACTATCACCCACAGGACTTCATCCAAGCGATGAGCCGTGCGTATGACCGTGAAGAAAACAAAGCCGCAAAAGACGCGATTGCACAAATTTTAATTAACTCTCGTATGTGTGCAGAAGGCCATCGTCCTATCTGTCAAGATACGGGTATTGTGAACGTATTTCTTGAAGTGGGCTTAGACGTTAAATTTGATTTAACCATGAGCCTAGACGATGCAATCAACGAAGGTGTACGTCAAGGTTATCTTGAAAACTCAAACATTCTTCGTGCATCAGTATTAGCTGATCCTGCTTTTGGTCGTAAAAATACCAAAGACAACACCCCTGCTGTAATTCACTACAAACTCGTTCCGGGTAATAAAGTTGATATTACTGTTGCTGCTAAAGGTGGTGGTTCAGAAAACAAATCTAAACTTGCAATGCTTAACCCTTCTGACTCTATCGTAGATTGGGTACTTAAAACTGTTCCAACAATGGGTGCAGGTTGGTGTCCTCCTGGTATGCTCGGTATCGGTATTGGTGGTACTGCTGAAAAAGCCATGATGCTTGCAAAAGAAGCATTGATGGAAGAAATCAACATGGACGAATTACTTCGTCGTGGCCCACAAAACCAAATCGAAGAACTTCGTATCGAAATCTTCGAAAAAGTAAATGCTTTAGGTATTGGTGCTCAAGGTCTTGGCGGTTTAACGACTGTTCTTGATATCAAAATCAAAGACTACCCATGTCACGCTGCGGGTAAACCAGTAGGTATGATTCCTAACTGTGCTGCAACTCGTCATGCGCATTTCCAATTAGACGGTTCAGGTGTGGCGCATATTCAAGCGCCTAGCCTTGAAGACTACCCTGCAGTGACTTGGGATTCATCAACGTCTAAACGTGTTGACTTAGACAACATTACTCAAGAAGAAATGAACTCTTGGCAACCAGGTGACACACTACTTCTTAACGGTACAATCTATACAGGTCGTGACGCTGCGCACAAACGTATGGTTGACATGTTAAACAAAGGTGAAGAACTTCCTGTTGACCTAAAAGGTAAATTTATTTACTACGTTGGTCCTGTTGATCCAGTCGGTGACGAAGTCGTTGGTCCTGCTGGCCCAACAACTGCAACACGTATGGATAAGTTCACACGTCAAGTGCTTGAAGCAACTGGCATGTTCGGTATGATTGGTAAAGCTGATCGTGGTCCTGCTGCTGTTGAAGCTATCAAAGACAACAAAGCAACTTACCTCATGGCTGTTGGTGGTGCTGCTTACTTAGTATCGAAAGCGATTCGTGAAGCTGAAGTGGTTGCTTTCGCTGACTTAGGTATGGAAGCGATCTACAAATTTGTTGTAAAAGACATGCCTGTATCTGTAGCTGTTGACGTAAATGGTACTTCTGTTCACGCAACTGCACCAAAAATCTGGCAAGCAAAAATTGGTAAAATCCCAGTAGTTGATGCTGCTGCGAACTAATTTCGCCACATTCAAGATCTAAAAAAGCACCCCATCGGGTGCTTTTTTTAATGTCAATATTTAGGCTGTTTGTCGAATGACATTCGCTATTTAATATTTTCACACACTCAAAAACACGAGCTAATTACATTACCAAGTTAATGGATTCCACAGTTTAAAAGGCTTGGTCAACTGCACATCTTCCGCAGGATCATAATGAGGTGCCTTCAACTTCTGCGCACTTTTCCGCACTTTTCCAGTGTTTTGATCTTTTGCCACAAAGTTAAAACTGTTGGATTTCAACTCTGTAAATGCGATTTCATTTCGACCAATTTTTTCAGGCATGAGCAGCAATGGCCCTGAAACCGTTCTTTTACTGGATAAATTCTCTTCATCATATTTAATGAAGTAAGTTTGACCTGCTTCAACATCAAAGTCTAAATATTTAGGCTTTTGAAAATGATTCACCCCCAAAGGGCGACTCGATGATAAGCGGTAATTCCCCGCCGGTAACTCCACCCAGTAATAATGATTATTCAATAAACTTGGAATACGCTCACTGTTCAGAAATAAGCTACTAGCCACAATTTCTTGACGATTCCACTTACTGTCTGGACGATATAAATACACAATCGCTGCTTGATCATGCTGAGCTTTTACTTCTTGAAAATGTCGGCCTTGTTTCTGATTGACCCAACCACCAATGGTAAACATACCCAATCGATATTGCTCAATATGACCCGGTGTACTTTCAGGATCCACAGGCTTTAATGTCGAAGCCAATGACGTTTGCTCAACGGCTGATTTTCCATGACAACCCAGCAGCGCTACACTGCTTAAAAGTAGAATTGCAACTCCACGCATGATTATCCCTCACTGCGTCTTTTTTTATTTTTACACTTTTGTTTTCAGTTTTTTACATTCAGGCATCCACGCCATCCTGCTGAGATTAACATTCTGCTTTTATTTTTGGAAATAAAAAACGTGTGCAAATCTTGGATTTACACACGTTTCAGACGAATAGCGCTTAAGCAGATTTAGAGTTCACAACTTTTAAATCTGACTTCGGTGCAGCTTCTTCAGTTTTCTTTGGTTGACGTTCTGATTTAAATTCAGGTTCCGCTTCACCATTAATCACCGCTTCATTGACGACAACCGTACCCACATCTGAACGACTTGGTAGATCATACATCGTTTCAAGCAATGAATTTTCTAAAATCGAACGTAGACCACGCGCACCCGTATTACGGTCAAGGGCTTTTTTAGCCACGGCACGTAATGCTGAGTCTTCAAATACAAGGTCAACATTTTCCATTTCAAATAAATATTGGTACTGACGTGTCAATGCATTTTTTGGTTCTGTCAGAATCTGCATCAATGCTTCTTCGTCGAGTTCTTCCAAGGTAGCAATCACAGGTAAACGACCAATAAATTCAGGAATCAGACCAAATTTAACCAAATCTGTCGCTTCAACTTGGCGGAATAAGTCAGATAATTTTTTAGTTTCATCTTTCTTACGTACTTCAGCCGTAAAGCCAATACCACCTTTTTCCTGACGCTGCTGTACGATTTTCTCTAGACCTGAGAATGCGCCACCACAGATAAACAGGATGTTTGAAGTATCAATTTGAATAAATTCTTGCTGCGGATGCTTACGACCACCTTGAGGCGGAATCGACGCAACCGTACCTTCGATCATTTTCAATAACGCTTGCTGAACACCCTCACCCGATACATCACGAGTGATTGATGGATTTTCAGACTTGCGGGTAATTTTGTCGATTTCATCGATATAGATAATGCCTTTTTGTGCTTTTTCTACATCGTAATCGGCTTTTTGAAGGAGTTTTTGAACAATGTTCTCAACGTCTTCACCCACATAACCAGCTTCAGTTAAAGTCGTTGCATCTGCCATCGCAAATGGCACATCTAAAAGACGCGCAAGTGTCTGAGCAAGCAGTGTTTTACCTGAACCTGTTGGTCCAACCAACATAATGTTACTTTTCGAAATCTCTACTCCGTCTTCTGGTTTTTTACCACTGGTGCCAACTTTTAGGCGTTTATAATGGTTGTATACCGCAACAGAGAGGGTCTTTTTCGCAACATCTTGCCCAATCACATATTGGTCAAGCGCAGCACGGATTTCATGCGGTTTTGGTAAAGGACGAGTTGCCCAGTCATTTGATTCAACTTGCTGACTGGTCTGAACTAGGTCAAGACATACGTCCACACACTCATTACAGATGTACGCGTCCTCACCTGCAATCAGTTTCCCGACTTCAGACTGCGTTTTACCGCAAAATGAACAATGCTTTTGTCCTTGAGGATGTTCGGACATATTCACTCCAATAATTAATTCTTTAAAACTTATGGGCGTTTAGATAAAACTTCGTCCACAAGACCGTATTCTTTCGCAGCTTGCGCTGTCATAAAGTTGTCACGGTCAGTATCTCGAGCAACAGTTTCGTAGTCTTGACCACTATGCTCTGCCATTAAACGATTTAAACGTTCTTTGATGAATAGAATTTCACGTGCATGAATTTCAATGTCAGATGCCTGACCACGGAAACCACCGAGTGGTTGGTGAATCATGACACGGGCATTTTCAAGACAGTAACGTTTGCCTTTAGCACCGGCATTAAGCAGGAATGCACCCATCGATGCTGCTTGCCCCATGCAGTAAGTCACAACATCAGGTTTAATAAATTGCATGGTATCGTAAATCGCCATACCTGCAGTAACCGAACCGCCTGGTGAGTTGATATATAAATGAATATCTTTATCTGGGTTTTCTGCTTCTAAGAACAACATTTGGGCAACAATCAAATTTGCCATGTTGTCTTCAACTTCACCGGTTAAAAAAATCACACGTTCACGCAAAAGGCGTGAATAAATATCAAAAGAACGCTCGCCACGAGATGACTGTTCTACCACCATTGGCACTAGTGCGTTTTCAATTGTTGGAACATACATACGTTATTTATTCCTAAATTTTTCTGACTCAACCCATAATTCACAATATGAGGGATATTTGTCGAAATTGCAAAAGATTCCCAATTAAATAACAGATATTTTTTTCATAAGCATTGTGAAATCAGGACAACTTATTTGGGGGCAAATTTCGATAAAAAAAGGCGCTTAATGCGCCTTTTTTTGAAAGCTAGAAATTAGCCTTGTTGACGAGCTTGTTGCTCTTTCAATAAGTCTTCATAGCTCACAGTTGTATCAGTTACTTTAGCAGAAGCTAAGATGTGATCTACAACTTGGTCTTCTAGAATAACAGCTTCGATTTGAGCGCGTTGCTGTTTATCGTTGTTGAAGTATTCAATCACTTCTTTAGGATCTTCGTAAGAAGAAGCCATGTCTTCGATGTAAGCATCAACACGTTCAGCATCAACTTCAAGTTTAGCTTCAGCCAATACTTTGCTGACTAATACGCCAAGTTTAACTGATTTTTCAGCTTGCTCTTTGAATAGGTCATCTGGAAGCATGCTTGAATCAAACGCTTTAGCGCCTTGAGCACCAAACTGTTGAGTGAATTGTTGGATCATTTGTTGACGTTGACGGTCAATTTCTTGAGCAACCATTGCTTCTGGAAGTTCTACTTCGTTTGCAGCTACAAGCGCATCAAAAGTTGCACCTTTCACTTGGTTACGAAGACCGTTTTTCACTTCACGTTCCATGTTTTTACGCACGTCAGCTTTCAGCTTTTCAACGCCTTCTTCTTCAGTTAGACCGAAGATTTTTAAGAATTCAGCATCAACTTCTGGAAGTTTTTGTTTTTCAACAAGCTTAACAGTGATTTTGAATTGAGCAGCTTTACCAGCAAGGTTTTCAGCTTGGTAGTCTTCAGGGAAAGTTACATCGATAACTTTCTCTTCGCCTTTCTTCATACCAACGATGCCGTCTTCGAAGCCAGGGATCATACGACCAGAACCAAGAACGAGTTTAAAGTCTTCAGCAGCGCCGCCTTCAAACTTCTCGCCATCAACAGTACCTTCAAAGTCGAAAGTTACTTGCATGTCTTTTTTAGCCATGCCTTTAGTTTCAACCCATGAAGCGCGTTGTTTTTGAAGATTTTCAATCATCTTCTCAACGTCTTTGTCGTCAACTGAAGTTGTTTTACGTTCAACTTCTAGACCTTCGAACTTAACTTCAACTTCTGGATAAACTTCTACAGTTGCTTCATAAACTAAAGCATCATCTTTCATTTCAGTTTTTTCAATGTTTGGCATACCAACAGCATTGATTTTTTCTTGTTGGATCGCTTCGAATACTGTGTCACGAATGATGTCGTTTACAACTTCTTGATAGATACCAGCACCGTATTCACGACGAACAACGTTTACAGGTACTTTACCTGGACGGAAGCCGTTGATCTTCACAGTTTTGGCAGTGCGTTTCAAGCGAGCTTCAAACTGCTCGTTAATACGGCTCGTCGGTACAGATACATTTAAACGACGGGCAACGCCCGAAACCGCTTCAGAAGTTACTTGCATGGCTTCCTCGATAATTTGTTAGTTAAAACAGTTTTAAAAAAAAGTGCCACATTATATGACAACAATTAAAGATATACAAAAATGGATTATAACACTATAAATTCAGGCATGGATGCCCTTCTTATTTTTAGAATTTTTCAGCTTTTTTCGAAGAAATATTGATTATTTTTTAATTCACCATTGAAAATGAGAAACTTTCTCACTATTATTCTTAATGATATTTTTTTAATTTATTTTCATATATTTATCTTGTCCATATTTGGTATTCTTTTATGAGTAAATTTAATCTCAACCCTCTTTCCGCTGCTTTATTTGGGGCAATTGTAACTACTACGAGTTTCGCACATGCTGAAACGACTGAATCTCAAGCTCAACAGATGGAAACCATTGTTGTTTCTGCAGCGGGCTTTGAACAAAAAGTAAAGGATGCTCCTGCTTCAATTACCGTGATTACGGCTGAAGACTTAAAAAATAAACGAATTACATCCGTTGCAGATGCATTAAGTGATGTAGAAGGTGTCGATGTTAGCCCTACAGCAGGGAAAACCGGTGGATTAAATATTCGTATTCGTGGTATGGACGCCGAATATACCTTAGTTTTAATTGATGGCCGCCGACAAAATAGTACAGGTGACATTGCCCCTAACGGATTTGGTGAGTCGAATAATAGTTTTATCCCCCCTGTTTCGGCTATCCAACGCATCGAAGTCATCCGCGGACCAGCTTCCACTTTATATGGTTCTGATGCAATTGGTGGTGTAGTCAATATCATTACCAAAAAAGTTTCACCAGAATGGACAGGTTCGGTCACGTTAGAAGGGACAGTGCTGCCAAATCACTCAGACTTTGGTAACCAACGCGCTGTCGATGCATTTTTAACAGGGCCAATCATTCAAGATTTATTGGGCTTACAAATCCGTGCACGTAAAGCGGAACGTGATCAATCAGATTTAATACGTAGTGATGACGATGATACTGGTGCTGAACTTAGTGGCGGAAATAGCCCAACTAAATCAGATCTAGAAACTATCGGTGCTCGCTTAACCCTGACACCGCACAGCGACCATGATATTTCAGTTGAATATGAAAAAACTGAACAATGGTATGACAATAGTAAAGGTCAATTAGGGACGCTTGGCGCAAATGGTGGTTATGGTGATGCTCAAGAATATAACCGTGAGAAAATGATCCTCGCACATACTTGGAATAATGCTATTGGCAAACTTGAGTCAAGTATTATCAATACTCAAACAGAAACGGTTGGACGTTTAATTCCTGCACGTGCACAAGGAATGTCAACAGCCATCACTCCTCGTGTGTTAGAAAGTGAAGATACGATTTTTGATACTAAATTTACCACTCAACATTTTGAAGACCACCGTATTACTCTAGGCGGTCAATGGTGGGAAGCCAGTATCAGTGATGGTTTACGTGTAAAAAAAGAAGTTTCTTTTGAGCAATTGGGTCTATTCGCCGAAGATACTTGGTCGCTGAACGACAATCTTGCATTAACACTTGGTCTTCGTTATGACGACCACGATACGTTTGGTGACTTTTGGACACCACGTGCATATTTGGTATGGAATGCAAATGAAAACTGGACCTTCAAAGGCGGATATAGTGAAGGTTATAAAGCCCCACGTTTAGAACGTTTAACTGATGGTGTGGTCAATGTCAGTGGTCAGGGTCGTACACCAACTTTTGGCAACCCAAATCTAAAACCTGAAACCAGCAAGAACTTTGAGTTTGGTACATACTTTTCTACCAATAATAATTTTGACTTCAACGTAACAGCTTTCTTTAGCCAAATTGAAGATAAAATTATGACGGGCAATAAAGAAATTAGCTGTAATACTGATAACACAACAACTTCGGGTATTAATTGGTCTAAAGCGGACTGTGAAGCATTCATGGCATCGGTGGGAACGCCGTGGGTGATGGATTATAACCGTGGCAAACCAGATTCATGGAATGTGACTCGTCCTGTGAATGCCGAAGAAGCTGAAGTTTATGGTATTGAAGCTGGTTTAAACTGGGCATTTGCCGACAATTGGAAATTTGGACTGAACTACACTTGGACTGAAACTGAAATTAAAGATAGCAGTTTAGGCAATCCTGTACTTAATGACACACCAGAACACATGGTCAATGCGTCGCTTAAATGGCAAGCTGCTGACTTTGTGAATTTATGGGCGCGTGGTGAGTATCGAAGTGAACGTGCACGTTTCACCTCAACCTATGACAATCTAACTGTAGCGAATCAACAGGTTTATGACGCCCTAGGTGACTACAAGGAATACGCATTATTACACGTCGGTTCAAACTTTAATGTAACGCCAAACTGGGATATAGGTGTTGCTCTGTACAATATATTTGATAAAAACTTTAACGATTACGAGAAAGTCGCAGATAGCTATTACAACCGTTATAGCAATACTCAGGAAGGCCGCCGTGTACAATTAAGTACAACCTTTAAATTCTAAATAACCGCATAATAAAAAACCTGCTTCGGCAGGTTTTTTTGCATAAATAATTTACGATTACTTCTTATTTAATTCACAATCATGTCTATATTTATAATCTCAATTAAACATAAAAAAATAATACATTTTATCAATATTTAAATAAAACATAGTCTTAATTAATACTTGTTATATCATTACATTAAATAGGACTATCACAATATGATTATTTATCGTGATTTACAATTACATAAAGATGTAAGAAAAAATAAGAATCATTATTATTCGCATACAAATTCACTATTCCAAATCGGGTTCGAAATGGCCTTCATTAAAACACGTAAGAAAATTGTTTCTTCAGCAATTGCTTCTTCACTTTCTGTTATTGCTGTTAATGCAATCGCACAAGAGCAAGTTACTCAACTTCCAACGATTAACCAAGAAGTTGCTGCTGAAAAAGCACCAAGCTTAAAAGTTGATAAATCTGCGAATGCTAAATTTGTTGCTCCCCTTCTTGATACACCAAAATCAGTATCAGTGATTTCTAAGCAACTGATTGAAGACACGCAAGTCACAACTTTAAGTGATGCTTTACGTACAGTACCTGGAATTACCCTCGGTGCTGGTGAAGGTGGCAATCCAAATGGCGACCGTCCATTTATCCGTGGCTACAGCTCTGAAAGCTCAATGTATTTAGATGGTATTCGTAATTCAACCTCACAAAACCGTGAAATGTTTGCCATAGAACAAGTTGAAGTCACCAAAGGTTCTGCTTCTGCTATGGGTGGTGCAGGTACTGTTGGCGGTAGCATCAACATGATTTCTAAAGTGGCTAAAAAAGGTGACTTTTTAGAAGGTTCAGTTGCTGGCGGTACAGATGCTTATGCACGTGTAACACTAGATGGCAATAAAGATTTTGGCAATGGGATTGCTGCACGTGTTGCAATAATGGGCCACATGAATGAGAAAGCAGGTCAATCTGACGGTGCTGAATATAAACGTGCAGGTATTGCCCCTAGTATTACTTTTGGCTTAGACACCCCTACTCGTGCAACTTTAAGTTATTACTATTTAAAATCGGATGATACACCTGATTCTGGTGTGCCATATAACAATCCATTTGGCGCACCTAAAACTGGTGAAATGGACTACCGCCCATTAAACGGTAACGGTAAACCGATTGATGTCAAACAAGGCATTTACTACGGTTGGAAAGATCGTGATTTCCAAAAACAAGAAAATCATATTGGTACAATTAAGTTAGAACATGACTTAACTGACAACTTGACATTGACTAATACTGCTGTTTATAGCAAATCAAAAAATGACTATCTATGGACAAACCCAGACGACTCAAAAGGTAACTTTTTTGATAAAGCAACAGGCCAAGTAACAGGCAATGTATGGGCACGTGCAAACTCACGAGTTGCGGATACAGATGGCTTTACTGATCAACTGGCTTTAACTGGTAAATTTGACACAGGCTTTTTAAAACATCGTTTTAATTTGGGCGCAGAATATTCAGATCAAGAAACAGATCGTACCCAGTATATTATTGACGGCAAAAACTCGACAGGCTCTGCACATCAATCTTGTCCGGCAGATTCGATCGCAAATGGTTGGTGTACATCAGTGCAAAACCCTGACCGTGGTAATTGGACAGGCTCTTTAAGTACTGCTGGCGCAGATCTTTATAATATCGAAACTAAAAATACTTCAGTATATTTCCTTGATAGCATTGAATTACACCCACAATGGATCTTAGATTTGGGTGTACGTTGGGATGATTACTCAACAGAGCAAACGATGACTTATGGTGCGCTCAACAGCAATGTGACCTCAAATCCTGCTAAAGCTCAAGCTGGCGATAAAGTATCAATCAAAAATGAAAAAGACTTTATTAACTGGCAAGCAGGTTTAACATTTAAACCAACTGAAAATAGCAGTATCTATGCAAGCTATGCGACATCCTCAAATCCAGTCGGTGTTGATGGTGGTGATGGCTCAGAAGGTATTACTGCAGCAATCGAAAACCTTAAACCCGAAGAGGTTAAAACTTACGAGTTAGGAACGAAATGGGATGTATTAAACGACCGTTTAAACTTAACTGCTGCAATTTTCCGTACAGAAAAAACCAATACACGTGCAACAACAACAGAGGGTACTACAAGCAACATTGGTGAAACACGTGTTGATGGTATCGAACTTGGTGTTACTGGTAATGTAACTGATAAGTGGGCTGTAATGGCAGGTTATACCTACTTAGACAGCGAATTAGTTGACGGTGGTTTCACGAAAGTCGGTGACGACTATGTTGTAAATCCAAGCAATGGTAACCAAGTTCAAAACGTTGCGAAAAACTCAGCAACACTTTGGACAACTTACCAAGTCCTTCCACAGTTCACAATTGGTGGTGGCGCTACCTACATGGATAAAGTATTTGGTAATGCTACCAATACAAAATGGGTTCCAAGCTACGTACGCTACGATGCTATGGCGCGTTATACCGTTAACAAAAATGTGGATTTACAGTTGAATGTAAATAACCTTTCTGACAAACGTTATTTCACTAAAGCCTACGCATCTCACTATGCCACTGAAGCAGAAGGTCGCAGCGCAGTTCTATCTGTTAACTTCAAATACTAAGAAAAAATAAATACCATAAATAATTTATGGTATTGACTCAAATAGCCTCGCTTCGAGGCTATTTTTGTATATGATCAAAACATTAATATTACAGTTCCAAAGGGTTAGGCCGTGATTCACCATATCCCAAATGTATTGAGTAAAGAACAGGTCAACTACTTCCGCACAGAAATGCAAAAAGTAGAATGGATTAATGGTCAAAAAACTACGGGCTCACTGTCTAAAAATGTAAAAAACAACCAACAGCTAGATATAGACCATCCATTAACACAGCATTTAGGTGACATTATTCTGCATGAATTGTCACAACACGCGCTTTTTACATCTGCGGCTCTCCCCCTCAATATTTTGCCGCCCTATTTTAACCGCTATGAAAATGGTGAAACGTTTGGTTTCCATGTCGACAATGCCATTCGCTGGATGCCTGACAGCAATCAAAAAATTCGTACCGATTTGTCCTGCACGATTTTTCTAAGTGAACCCGAAGAATATGAGGGTGGTGAACTTGTGGTAGAAGACACCTATGGCTACCACGAAGTGAAATTGCCTGCCGGAGATTTGATTTTGTATCCATCTACCAGTGTGCATGAAGTTACTCCTGTGACTGCAGGCTGTCGTATTGCATCATTTTTTTGGTTGCAAAGTATGATCCGTGAAGATGCTGAGCGTCACATGTTATTTAATCTCGATCAAAGCATTCAAAATTTGCGTATGCAATTGGGTGATGCACATAGTGAAGTCGTCAAGTTGACTAGTCTGTATCACAACCTTATCCGCAAATGGGCCGAAATTTAAAGCTTAAGGTCAATAGACATGGACAAACTGACAATGACTGATCACAACATTTTAGCGCCACTCACTCAGATTCCAGCTCATTTGCAAACCATTGCAGATTATGAAGTCGAGGCTGAAAAACACCTTTCCAACATGGTGTGGCAGTACTTGCAAGGCGGCTCGATGGATGAACACAGTGTCCGTGGCAATTTGTCTCAGTTTGAACAGATACAACTGCTACCACGTATGCTGAAAGATCTAACCCAAGGTCATACCCAAATCGAAATCTTAGGGCAACGTTTCCCACATCCTATTTTTGTAGCCCCGATAGGTCATCAACAACAATTTCATCCTGATGCTGAAGCTGCAACAGCCCTCGCTGCCGAAGTCCTTGGCAGCAATATGATCCTCAGTACGTTTACCAATACAGATATGCGTAAGTTAAAGCAGAACAATCCGTACAAATGGTTCCAATTGTATTGGCAAGG
Organism: Acinetobacter sp. YH12063; assembly: GCF_013419715.1. Classification (NCBI taxonomy): domain Bacteria; kingdom Pseudomonadati; phylum Pseudomonadota; class Gammaproteobacteria; order Moraxellales; family Moraxellaceae; genus Acinetobacter; species Acinetobacter sp. YH12063. The sequence continues at coordinate 165,275 of NZ_VOZO01000001.1, forward strand.
TGAGCGCGAAAAGTCATTATCACTGGTCAAGATGGCAGAAGAACATGCCTATAAAGCGATTGTGGTGACTGTTGATTCCCCGCATACAGGGATTCGTGACCGTGAACGTCGAGTGTTTTTTCATTTGCCTGAAGGCATGCAGCATCCGCATACCCCTGCACATATCCCATTGCCTGAGCTCAACGATGGCGACCATCCCGTTTTTAAAGGTCTGATGAAAATCGCACCGACATGGGCAGATATCCTTTGGCTCAGTCAAAACACCTCATTACCAATTATTTTAAAGGGCATTGTCAGTCCACATGATGCTGAACTTGCCCTGCAACACGGTGTACAAGGCATTATTGTGTCGAATCATGGAGGGCGCGTACTGGACGGTTGCATTTCCCCTCTCACCGCCTTAGAACTGATTAAAAAAGTTGTGCCTACGGATTTCCCAGTTTTATATGATGGTGGTATTCGTCGTGGTTCAGATGTGTTTAAAGCGATAGCCTTAGGTGCGTCTGCCGTATTAGTCGGACGTCCCTGCATTTATGGTTTAGCGACAGCGGGGGCTTTAGGCGTTGCCCATGTACTCAAAATACTGAAAGAAGAATTTGAGATTACGATGGCATTGATGGGAACAGCCACCGTCGATGAGATCAATAAAGATTATATTTTTCAAAAAAGCTAATTTTATAGAAAAATATTTTCCAGTAATGGCATCTTGACGCAAAAATAGGAAATTATTTCCGGAATATATGGACTAATATTTAGTTATACATTTACGAGCTTACGGTAAAGCTAAGTCATGTGAATCTTTACAGATTTATTTCGACTTTCGACTAAAGACTCCGATATTAAACTTGTAAATTGCTAGAATAGACACAATCTATATAAGTAGTACCTTGCCGTTTATCCACGACATTTATCCACGGTGCTATAAGGAGTTTTCACATGATGTTGGCAGATCCAAGCAAAAAATACCGTCGCATGTACCAACGTGTAGACTTACCAGACCGTCAATGGCCAAATAACGAAATCAATAAAGCGCCGATCTGGATGAGTACCGACCTTCGTGACGGTAACCAAGCGATCTTTGAGCCAATGAACATTGAACAAAAGTTCAAAATGTTCCAAATGCTTGTGAAAATTGGTTTCAAACACATTGAAATCGGCTTCCCCTCTGCATCACAAATCGATTTTGATTTCACGCGTTTGTTGATCGAAGGCGGTCATATTCCTGATGATGTATACATCGAAGTTTTGGTTCAAGCACGTGATCATTTGATTCAACGTACATTTGAATCATTACAAGGTGCAAAACGTGCCATCGTGCATATCTACAACTCAAATTCTCCAACCTTCCGCAATAAAGTGTTGAATGTTGATGTTGCAGGTGCAAAACAATTAGCAATTAACGCCGCAACGAAAGTCAAAGAATACGCTGCAAAACAGCCTGAAACTGAATTTGTATTCCAATACAGTCCAGAGTGTTTTACTGCAACAGAATTAGAAGTTGCTAAAGAAGTCTGTGATGCGGTCACTGAAATTTGGGAAGCATCTCCAGAGAACAAAGTGATTTTAAACTTGCCTGCAACAGTTGAAGTTTCAGGTCCAAACGTCTATGCCGACCAAGTGGAATGGATGCACCGTAATATTCAACGCCGTGACGGTGTGATCATTTCTGTGCACTGTCATAACGACCGTGGCTGTGGTATTGCCGCTTCTGAGTTGGCGATTATGGCTGGTGCTGACCGTGTCGAAGGTTGTGTGTTTGGTAACGGTGAACGTACAGGTAACGTGGACGTTGCAGCGATTGCATTGAACATGTATACCCAAGGTGTTGCGCCAAACTTAGATTTCTCAAACATTAACGAAATCATTTCAATCATTGAAGAATGCACAGGCTTGCCGGTACACCCTCGTCATCCGTATGCTGGTGATTTGGTCTTCACCGCGTTCTCTGGCTCACACCAAGATGCCATTAAAAAAGGTTTCGAGTTCCAAAAGAACGAAGAAATGTGGGATATGCCTTATTTGCCAATCGACCCGAAAGACTTGGGCCGCGACTATGATGCCGTGATTCGTGTCAACTCACAGTCTGGTAAAGGCGGTATTGCGTACTTGTTAGAATCAAATTACAACGTGGTGTTGCCTCGTCGTATTCAAATTGAGTTCTCGCAAATCGTACAGCAAAAAACAGATGAAGACGGTACCGAGATTTCTGCGCAAGCAATCTGGTCTTTATTTAAAGACACGTATGTGGCTGCCAAAGACACGCATTATGCGGCGAAAAACTACCGCTTACATGATGAAAATGGCAAACAAGTCATTGAGCTTGATGTCGAAGTGAACGGTGAGATCCAGCAATTACGTGGTGAAGGCAACGGCCCAATCTCTGCTATCTTAAATGCCTTGCAGTTACCGATTGATGTCTTGAACTATGAAGAACGTAGCATCAGTTCAGGCGCACATGCTAAAGCCTTGGCTTTAATTGAGCTTCAAGTGAAAGGTACAGGTAAGTCTGCATTCGGCGCAGGTGTGCATGACAACATCGTGACCGCATCTATCGAGGCGATTATTGCCAGCACTAACCGTTTAATTGAACAAGGTGTTTTGAGTACTGAACAAGTGATTGCTGCTGCAGTCTAATTCAATGCTATAAATATCAAATAGCAATAAAATGACTTTAGAAGGATACCCTCAAGTGGTATCCTTTTATTATTCATACTAAAGATTTAAGGCGAATTATTCCTGTGTCTTTTCCAGCTGACTCAGTGGGCTTAGTTACCCCACAAAAGTTTATTTTTGAAGAGCCGTTAGAGCTCGAATGCGATCGCATACTCCCACGTTTTGAGCTCATGGTTGAAACTTATGGCGAACTGAATGCAGACAAATCTAATGCAATTTTGATTTGTCATGCACTGTCAGGCCATCATCATGCAGCAGGTTATCATCATGAAGATGACCGTAAACCGGGTTGGTGGGACGCATGTATTGGACCAGGCAAAGCCATTGATACGTCAAAATTCTTTGTCGTAGCATTAAATAATATTGGCGGCTGTAGCGGTTCTACTGGACCGACCTCTCCAAATCCTGAAAATGACAATCGCCCTTATGGTCCTGATTTCCCATTAGTGACTGTCCGTGACTGGGTCAAAACCCAAGCCATGTTGTCTGATCGTTTAGAAATTCAGCAGTGGTATGCGGTGATTGGCGGCTCTTTAGGGGGCATGCAAGCTCTACAATGGTCTGTGGACTATCCAGATCGTTTACAAAAGTGCGTGATTATTGCCAGTACACCAAAACTGTCTGCGCAAAACATTGCCTTTAACGAAGTGGCGCGTCAGTCGATTTTGTCTGACCCTGATTTCCATGATGGTCGCTATTTAGAAAATGATAGTTATCCTAAGCGAGGTTTGATCTTGGCCCGTATGGTGGGTCATATCACTTACCTCTCTGAAGAAGCCATGAAACAAAAATTTGGCCGTGACTTAAAGTCAGGTAAATTTATGTATGGCTTTGACGTCGAATTCCAAGTCGAAAGTTATTTGCGTTATCAAGGTGAGCAATTTAGCCGTAACTTTGATGCCAATACCTATTTGATCATGACCAAGGCTTTAGATTATTTCGATCCATCACGTGAATATGAGCAATCATTAAAAACCGCGATGTCTAAAACCAAGTGTCAATTTTTAGTTGTTTCATTTACAACGGACTGGCGTTTTACCCCTGCTCGTTCGCAAGAAATTGTAGATGCATTAATTAGTAATCATAAGCCTGTGAGCTATGTGGATATTGATGCTGAACAAGGTCATGACTCTTTCTTGTTCCCGATTCCGTTATATGTGAAAAGCTTACGTGCATTCCTAGGCGGTGTAAAACACCTGCAAGAAACACCGAAGGAGACCAACTAATGCGTATTGATCATCAACTGGCTGAACGTTGGATTAAACCAGATTCAAGCGTACTCGATTTAGGGTGTGGTGACGGTGAACTGCTTGCACATATGAGCAAAAAGCACAATATTCGTGCATATGGCTTAGAAATTGATCAAGAAAAGATTGCAATTGCGGTCAGTCGCGGGTTAAATATCATCCAACAGGACTTGAACTTAGGTTTAAGTCGCTTTGCCGACCAGTCTTTTGACTATGTGGTTATGGCACAAGCCTTGCAAGCTGTAGATGCACCAGACGTTCTTTTAAGAGACATGGTGCGTGTGGGGAAACAGGCCATTATCACCTTTCCAAACTTTGCACATTGGAAGACTCGTTCTTTCCTTGCATTAAAAGGAATGATGCCTGTTTCAGACGCGTTACCCTATATGTGGTATAACACGCCCAATATTCATTTATGTACTTTCCGTGATTTTGAAGCGCTGTGTGCTGAAAATAACATCCGGATTATTAACCGACTTGCCGTGAATGGGGATCAACAAGATAGTTTACTGAGTAAACGTCTCCCAAATCTATTTGGTGAAGTCGCAATTTATCGAGTGAGCGCTCTATGAAAAAATTATTATTAAGCACGACGCTACTGATTGGACTTTTTAGCATACAAGCCCATGCGGATTATGTTGCTCCATCATCTTCAGTTTCTAGCCAAGCTGCACAATATTCAATTATGGATATTCACAGCTTAAGTAAAGCTGCTAAAGCAGGTCAGCCTGGTGCTCAGTTTTACTTAGGCACTAAATATCAACAAGGTAAAGACGTTGCAAAAGATGAACGTCAAGCTTTTGCATGGTACAAAGCTGCTGCCGATCAAGGTTTATCTGCAGCTCAGCTCAATGTGGGTCGTATGCTCGCTGATGGCATTGGGACTAAAAAAGATGAAGCGCTTGCTCGTCAATATTTCGAAAAAGCAGCCAGCCGTGGTGATAACCGCGCAAGCTTTAACTTAGCCATGATGGAAGAGCAAAAGAAAAACTACATGGGTGCATACCAATGGTATGAGCTTTCTACCCGTGATGGCATGCTCGACAACAAAGTGATTAGCTTGTCTGAAGGCAAAAAAACCGCTTTAGCAGCGAACTTAAGCCAAGACCAAATCCGTCAAGCACGTGACCGTGCGGACAAATGGATTCAAGCACAATAAGTTTTTGAATCTTAAAAAGCACCTTCGGGTGCTTTTTTATTAAATATATACTTCTAAAACAACCCATATTTTTAAAATTATAAGGGCAATACATGAAAATAAATTTTGAAGTCATTCAATATTCAAGTGGATATTATTCTGGATTAAACATACAGATTATTCCTTTTAACCTTGATCAAAATCCAAACTTGCAAAACTCTATCGTTATTGATGAACTCGCTTTTTCACTTATCGAAAAATTCTTCTTTGAACATGAAAGCCCTTGGTCACACTGGGGACCAACTTATGTTTATCCTGAAAAAATCACTACAATTATTGAAAGGCTGAATCATTATAAAAACTATCTAAATGAAAAAAAAATTTTAACTTATAAAGATAATGTTCAGCTTCTCTTTAAAAAAGAAACAAAAAATTTTAGGAAGAAATTCCCTAAATATAAAACTAAAGTAATCACTATGATTAACCAAGTCATTGGATTTTTAAAAAACATTCAAATCAACAAAATTGATGGTATTACAGTAATAGGAGTCTAAAGCACATTTAACTTCAACCAGATACGTTAAATCCTTTAAAATACTTTTCAATATTCAACATAAAGAGCGATTCTGCATGGCTTCATCTAATTGGTTATCTCAAGGCACTTTAGTTCTGGCGAGCAACAACAAAGGTAAAATTGCAGAATTTGAAAAAATGTTTGCCGAGCTTAATCTTCCTGTTGAAGTGATTCCTCAAGGTCAATTGAACATAGAAGATGCCATCGAAGACGGCCTAAGCTTTGTTGAAAATGCCATTATTAAAGCGCGTCACGCATCGAAAATTTCAGGCAAGCCAGCCATTGCAGATGATTCTGGCATTTGCGTTCCTGTACTCGGTGGCGCACCAGGGATTTACTCTGCGCGCTATGCAGGTGAACATGGCAATGATGCCGCTAACAATGCCAAGTTGCTTGCTGACCTCAAACCACTCCGTAAAGAGGGTGAAGCCATCGAAGGGATGTTTGTATGTGTCTTGGCTTTGGTCCAACATGCAGAAGACCCACTCCCACAAATTTTCCAAGGAGTTTGGCGCGGTGAAGTGATGGAAGCAGCACGTGGTGAAAATGGCTTTGGCTATGACCCACTGTTTTGGCTGCCAGAACTGAATGTTTCTAGTGCTGAATTATCAAAAGATGAAAAAAATAAAATCAGCCATCGTGGTCAGGCGATGAAATTATTTAAAGCAAGTTTGAAATAATTTGCATTGGAGTTAATCTTAATGCCAAAGATTAACTCCAATCCCTGAATAAAAATAGAATAATTATGGAACTTCAACCGATACAGATCATATGCAACGCTTGCCATCACACTTCAACTGAAATCCCGACACGCTCTTTTCTTGGTTTTCAAAAACTAAGCTGCCCTCATTGCCAGGCGCAACTGACCTACCCGCTCACCTCAGGCTTTCGTACCACTTACGCTATTTTTGCAGTGTTGATCGTACTGTCGATCATGCTTAATCTGTCGCAAGGTCAAATTGGATTTCCAGGCCTGATAGGTATCGCGATGATATATGCCCTCGTGCGTGATTGGCAGATTCGCAAACAGCTCAAGTAGTCGCCCTTTACGGGCATTTATAATTCACTTTTCATCTTAAAGCGAAAAAAGATGCAAAATTAACCCATAAAAACTGACGACGATGCAGCTCATAATCGTGCCTGAAGCAATATAACGCGCCGAAGTGCCTGTTCCTTGATAATGCGTTTCTAAAGCCACAATATTCGCTGCAGGGGGTAAGCAAAAGAGCATAAACATCACCCCAATATATTTCTCGATCTGGGGAATTGGAAGAAAGGCATAACTCAAACTACAGATCACCGCGCCAACGGTGAGTTTCATCGCATAAATACGACTACTGTTCATCAGATCACGCCATTGTACCTTGGTTTGACGCAGCCACATGCCTAAGACACACATCCCCGTGAAACTCATTCCAATTTTTGCAGCTTGATAGAGCCAATCTAAGATCTGATGTTCTTCTAAATGCTGCAGTCCAACTATTCGACAGACGCCTGCAATCATCAAGGCAAATACAGGGGGAGACATCGCCACTTTTTGCATCACGCTCGACCATGGGAGTTGGGCTGAACTGACGGCTGTCACGGCCCACATATTGCCAAAGATAGAGCCACCGACATACAGAGCCACCATCGCTGCACTAATTTCAGGGCCAAACAGTGCTAAGGCAAAAGGAAAACCCAGCCAAGCCAAGTTCAAATAACTGACACACAAGGCACGTAAACTATCTTTTAACAGCCAGCGAAATAAATAAAACATCAGCACGGCAACACTAAAGCTAAAGAGCATGAGCGCTAAACTGCCTGCTTGATAGAACACCATGTTGTAGATGATTACGGCTGGAATAAAACAGCGTGCAAGTAAGCTAGAGAAAATCGATTTGAGCGATGCGGTTCCTGATAATGATGCCAATCCGAGACCACTTAAAAAACCCAATATCGGAAGAAGAAACGCCACTACACCACCCTCACTGCTCAATCCATGCATAGTAACACTGAACATAAGCTTCGCGGCTGTCTTTAAACTGCAACATCTTGGTCACTTCACTGTCATCTACAACTGCTGAAATGTTGTGCAGACCAACAAGAGGATAACAAGATGGCTGGACTATCGATTTGGCATGTACTGATTTTTGCAATTGTGGTGATTTTACTCTTTGGTACCTCTAAGCTAAAAAACTTGGGCAAAGATGTCGGCGGCGCGGTCAAAGATTTCAAAAAATCGATGCGTGATGAAGACGCAGCAAACACACAGCTTAATGAGCCTCGCACGCTAGAGCATGAAGCTCAAAATAAAACCAATTCCTCAGTTCAAAGCTAAGGAGTTGTCATAATGCTTAATATTGGTATTAGCGAATTACTGGTGTTCAGCATTATTGCGCTGATCGTACTTGGCCCAGAAAAACTGCCTGAAGGTATCCGCTTTGCAGGTAAATGGTACGGGAAAGTTAAACGACTGATCAGTAACGTGCAAACAGATATTGACCGTGAACTTCGCATGTCCGAACTTCGTGAAGAAATGCAAAAAGAAATGCAACGTATTCAACAGCTCGAAGCGCGTATGCAGGCTCAGATGAATGAATTGCAACAAACGCAACACCCCATAGAACAGACTGCGCTAAAACAACAAGAAGCCGTCCTACCTGACAATAAAAATTTATCCCCACGTTATCAGTACATCGAACGTGGTCAGAGCACGATCTTTGCCGTGGCTACACCCCAAATGAAAAAAAAGCACGAGATTAAAACAGACCAAGCTCCTACATTAAGTTCGACCGATGCATTAGCAGAATATCAGGTGGCCGTATGACAGATCTTTCACTGAATAATTCACAGAACACTGTGCCTGATTTGGAAGAAATGCCAATCACCAAACATTTGGTGATTTTGCGTCGGCATTTGATCAAAATTACAGGACTCATTTTGATTCTGTTCTTTTGTTTATTGCCCTTTGCCAATCAAAGCTATCAATTGATGTCAGAGCCACTGCGTGCTCAACTGCCAATGACCTCATCCATGATTGCAACGGATGTAACCGCCACCTTTATGGCGCCGTTTAAGCTGAATTTCTTTGTCGCGCTAATGCTCGCGATGCCCTTCGTGATTTATCAACTTTGGGCCTTCATCAAACCTGCACTGTATGAAAAAGAGCGGCATTTGGCGATGCCCTTATTATTCGGCAGTATCGTCCTCTTCTATGCCGGAATTGCATTTGCCTATTGGGTTGCCCTGCCCTCCATCCTACATTTTTTTATGAGTGTTTCCCCTGAAACAGTCGCCCCAATGACGGACATCAATAGTTATTTAAGTTTCTGCTTAAAGCTTTTTTTGGTGTTTGGGCTGACCTTTGAAATTCCCATCATCACGCTAATTTTGATTTTGATCGGGGTGGTGTCTACTCAAACCTTGGTGGAGAAGCGTCGTTTTATTATCGTCGGCTGTTTTTTTGTCGCCATGTTTGCCACGCCACCCGATGCGCTTTCGATGATCATGTTGGCCATTCCCATGTGGATGCTGTTTGAGCTGGGTTTGTTCTTTGGCAAGCTGATTGAAAAACGACGTGCATCTGCACCTTAAACAAACTTATTTTTCGACAATTTTGGTGAGTTTTACACCTAAGAGGCTGAGATAGCCTCTTTTTTTTATGCACCCATTTAATGTTTTGCAATTTACATGCAGCGAAATCTAAACGCCTATTTCATCAGTTTGCAACATTAGCTTCAAAGCATTGTCATATTTTATCGATAGTTTTATGTGATCAACTTTTACCCAGCACACCTTTGCCAGGATTTAAATTCATGACAAACATGCCATATAACGAAGATCAAGAACTTGATAACAACACTTCGGATAACCTTCATTTTCGTGACATTTTAGAACAACGCATCAGCCGTCGTAGCTTGATTACCAAGACTGCGAGTGGTGCAGTCGCACTTGCATTGGCATCTTCATTAACGGGGTGTAATGATGACAATGACTCAGGTTCAAATAGCAATACCAAACCACCAGTTACCGATCCAAATCAAAAACCGACCAAATTCAATTTCACACCAGTGAAAAAGAATTTAGACGATATCGTGACTGTTCCTGAAGGCTATCAAGCGCATGTACTATATGCGATGGGTGACTCGATTAACCCTGCATACCCAGCATGGGATGATAACAATGTTCCTTCTGGCCCGAGCTTCCAATTCCGCTCTGGTGACTGCCATGACGGTATGAGCTTCTTTGGTTTAAATACCACCTCTGGACGTTATGATGCCAAGCAGTCTGACCAAGGTTTGTTGGTGATGAACCATGAATACATCAATCCAACCTTCTTACACCCACAAGGCCCAACCAAAGTGGATGGTCGTCGCCCTGAAGATGAAGTCATCCGTGAAGTCAATGCACACGGTGTTTCTGTGATTCAAATTGAAAAAGACAGCAAGACTCAAGCCGTTAAACTGGTACAAAATTCTCCATTTAACCGTCGTATTACCGCATCGACCGTAATGGACTTTAAAGGCCCTGTAGCAGGCTCAAGCTTAGTTTGCACGAAATTTTCAACCAATAGCCAGCAAACCCGTGGTACACACAACAACTGCGGTAATGGCTATACCCCTTGGGGCACTTACCTGACGACAGAAGAAAACTTCATTGGTTACTTCGCTCGTGCAAAAGAAGATGATGCCAAACGTAGTCCTGCTGAAATTGTGGCACTCAACCGTTATGGCCTAAAAGCGGGTGCAAACTCACGCTATGGTTGGGAAACAGCGATTGGAAGTAATGAGTCACAAGATTTATATGACCGTTGGTCAGCGAATGTTACCGGTACTCAGGCAGCAGAAGATTATCGTAATGGTCCAAACACCTTTGGTTGGATTGTCGAAATCGACCCATTTGACCGCCGTGAAAACCCCGTAAAACGTACAGCACTGGGTCGCTTTGCACATGAAGACTGCCGTGCAAGTCGCTTACGTGAAGATGACAACCTTGCGTTTTACATGGGCGATGACTCGCGCGGTGAATACATCTATAAATTTGTATCAGACCAAAAATGGAATAAAAAAGATGTCAACGGTGGCTATGCCGCGGGCGACAAATACATGAACAACGGTAAGTTATACGTTGCCAAATTTAACAATGATGGCAAAGGTCAATGGATTGAATTGAGCTATAACGTCAATGGTTTAAACCAAAGCAACAGCGTGTATCCGTTTAGTTCACAAGCAGATGTTCTGACCTTCGCACGTCTTGCTGCAGATGCTGTCGGTGCCACCAAAATGGACCGTCCTGAATGGGTCGCTGTGCATCCAGACAATGGTGAAGTCTATGTGACCCTCACCAATAACTCGAACCGTGGTACGACGCATGCACTAGATGCTGCCAACCCACGTAACTACACTGACCCTGAAGGTGGTAAAGGCAACGTCAACGGTCATATTATCCGTTTCCGTGAAGATGGTGATACAACCACAGCACTCAGCTTTACTTGGGATATTTACCTGTTTGGTGCTGAAGCAAAAATGGCGAGCAACATTAACTTATCAGGTCTTAATGACAACAACGACTTGTCTTCACCCGATGGGATGTGGTTCGACCCACGTGGTGTGTTATGGATTCAAACCGATGACGGTGCTTATACCGATACCACCAACTGTATGATGCTTGCTGCGCTACCAGGTCAAGTTGGTGATGGCACAAAAGCCACGACATCATCGGGTCAAGAAACCATTGTGGGTGCAAAACTGAATGATGAAAACTTACGTCGCTTCCTGACTGGGCCTAAAGAGTGTGAAATCACAGGTGTGACGATGACACCTGACTACAAAGCGATTTTTATCAATGTGCAACATCCCGGTGAAGATTCAGCATCCTATGCTGAACCGACCAGCCACTGGCCTGCATCACAAACCAATGCTGCAGCGACTTCTCGCCCTCGCTCAGCGACCGTTGTCATCACCCGTAAAGATGGTGGTGTGATTGCTGGCGAAGCGGTAGAACAAGCTCAGCCAACACAAAAAACCGCATAAGACACCTTTAAAAAATAAGCCGACGAATCGTCGGCTTTTTTTTATGGCTTTAAATGCACTTCTATCTGGGTGATCTGTCCTTGTTGCTCACCCTGCTGCTGTTTTTCCTGCCAATGCCACTGTGAATCCCGCATACACAATAAATTTGAACAGCGGGTGCCATACACCGGACTTTGAATAAAGGTTGAAGACAACAAATGTTCCATTTCCGCCTGAATCCCAGTATTGGGTAACAATGCTGGAATGATTTTACGTTCATCTTCCAAAATATCCCACGCAGCAGCGTCTATGTCCGCCTGTGGTTGCTGGCTTTGTAGCATCGGCAAAAATTCTTGCGTGAAACGTTTACGTAAATGTCGAGTCTTTTCCCAATGTTCAGTCATTAAACCATTGGATGTGACATACACCCCTTTGGCTAAGACTTGTGGCGCTTCACCGCGATTACTCATATAAACGGCTTGAGTGGCGTCGCCGACGAATAAATTAAAGCCTGCATAATTACATTGGACTTGTTCAAGTGCTTGCGCAAAACGAATGGGTGTTTGCTCTGATTCTAAAAATTGCTGAATCAAAGCGCCGCGTGAAGTGGGATATGTGGTCTGATCACGGCCATCACGAAAATTGGTCACAATCGCCCAACGCCCTTGGGCGGTTATCCCCATCCATGTTCCACCAGACTGTAAGTCCTGTCCTGCAATAATCGGACTATCTACCCATTGCTTTAGGCCTGCCGTCGGTCGATGATAAAACTCATCACGATTCGAAATCAGGCAGAGTGGCATATCATCCAAGACCTGCCAAGCAAAAGCCACAATGCACATATTCAACTCTCAATATCTTTACACATTGAATGTACAACATTTTTCAGCATATTCAGCTAAAATCTGTGCAAAACATAATGACAAGGAACAGCAATGCTGACATATCCAAATATCGACCCTGTGGCGATATCACTGGGGCCACTACAAGTTCACTGGTATGGTCTGATGTATTTATTGGCCTTTTTATTTGCATGGGGCTTGGCAACCTACCGTGCAAAACAACGTGACGGCTGGAACGCAGAAATGGTCTCTGACCTGATTTTCTATGGTGCATTAGGTGTCGTGATTGGTGGACGCTTTGGCTATGTCTTCTTTTATGGTTTCGATCAATTCCTTGCCAACCCATTGTGGCTATTCCAAGTTTGGACAGGCGGCATGAGCTTCCATGGCGGTTTCCTTGGGGTCATGATTGCCATGTTACTGTGGTGCAAAAAATATAAAATGACCTGGTTTCAAACCCTTGACTTTATTGCACCCTGCGTTCCAACAGGCTTGATGTTTGGTCGTATTGGGAACTTTATTGGTGGCGAACTGTATGGCCGTGCAGTGACTGACCCTAATTTTGCTTTCGGTATGATTTTCCCGACCGATCCACTCCAGTTGGTGCGCCATCCGTCGCAGCTCTATCAAGCACTCTGTGAAGGTTTAATTCTGTTTATCGTGCTGTGGTGGTTTAGTTCAAAACCTCGTCCACGTTATGCCGTTTCAGCCTTGTTCCTCATCGGATATGGTATTGCACGCTTCACCGTTGAATTCTTCCGTGAGCCGGACAATGGTCAACTGTTCATCGGATGGATGAGTAAAGGTCAGTTCCTGACAGTTCCAATGATTCTGATTGGCCTATGGATGATGTGGTATGCCTACCAGAAAAAAATCTATGACTGGGGTCCACAAAAAAGTCATTAATATTTTCTAAATGTCTTTAAGCAAGCGAGGTCTAAGCCTCGCTTTTTTATGCGCTGAAATTTACTCCTTCATACGCATTTACTGCACATGAAGTGACTGAATTAGACAACCGATCTGTGCTACAGTTTATTCAGCTTATTTTTAAACTATCGATCCATGCTTGAATTTTGGTTTAACCCCAGCGTTTCTGTACTTAAAAAAATCCTGTTTTTTATTGCGATGGCCGTACTGACCGGTGTTCTGTATTGGATGGAACCCCTAACACTTCAAGCCATTCTCATGTTCATGGGTACAGGCGTGATTTTCCTGATTTGTCGTTATTGCAAGATTCATTTTGCAGCAAAAAATCCAACAGGTTTGCTCTATCGTTTATTGACGTGGATTCCGATTGCACTGCTGTTGGCATTGGTTTTTATCAACATGAATAAGGGTGAAATTTTGATTCCGGGTGCTCAAGGCATTGGCTTTATGGCTTTGGCGATCTGCCTGCTCTCCCCGATTTCACTGCTGAATAAAAACGAGAACTCTTCGCCCGAAGGTAAAGTTTAAATGCTGACGTTTTGGTACTCTGAGCGCTGTAACCGACAAATCAAGCTCTTCATTTGTATCAGTACCTGTGTGCTTATTTTTCTATGCGCTGAACAAAAACAACTTGATCCCCGCTTTGCGGGCATAAGTTTAGCCATTGGTTTGATGATTGATCTGCTTTATAAGCTCAGACAAGACAAACTAAAAACACTGTCTCCGTCATTAAAATGGGGTTTGGCTAGTTTGCCAATTTTATGTTTAGTGTGCTTAATTTATTTTCTACCCAATGAGCAACGCTGGATTTTAGCGCTGCAATGTATGGGCTTTGCGGCAATTGGATTATTTATCGTCTCGATCTACAGTCAGCGTGCAAAAAGGTTTGAAGACTAACCTTTTTGCAGCCATGGGCTGTTAATCCGCTAAGCGGTAATAGCTGTATTTCACATTTGGAGTTCGATAGACCGCATAACCCGCTTGACGATAATCAGACACCCAATCCTTACCTGAATATGCTGCGATATGACCATAACGGCTACTTTGATTGCGGTCGATAATATAAATATCGCCTTTCTTTGGTCGATCAAACGCTAAATTAATTTTTTGATAACCAATTTTTTGTAATGTGCTGCCCCAATCTGCTGCGGCAACGGGGTGACCGTTAAAACGTGCCCCTGCGGACTCAAGTGCTAAACGAACACTGCGGGCACATTTCTGAGTACTTCTTTGGCGGGTAATGCCTTGTAAAAATCCAGTCAAACGATCGATATCGATACGCTGACCATTGCGGGATACCACATTTTTAGTCGCTGCTTTTTGAGTGGTATTGGACTTGCCCGTATTTTTACTCGCCTGAGAACGAATTATGATATTTGCCTGAACTGGAGCATGCACTTCACTCAAGTTTACATTGTGATCATAAGCCATTCTTTAACCCACACTCCCGCCTGTATTTAGGCATTCAAAAATTTTAACGAGGGTGATAGTACCGCGTAAATTATGTTTTTTCATGTAAAAAATGTAAGATTTCTTAAACAAATCTTCACATTTAAATACGATCGTCTATTTTTAATTCAATTGGATTTATTTTTGATATCAAACTCTTAATCAAAAATAGCAGCCCAAAACCACCTCTTTAAAATGAGAAAAATCACGTGTATTTTTTTAATCAAACTTATCTGTATTTTTTTCAACGCTGCGAATGTAACATCGCTCAATATATAAACAATAGAGCTTAAGTTTTCTAATTTCATTCTTGATTTAACAGACATATTGTCTCGTTAACACTTGATGTAATTGTTATAAATAGGCGTCTTCAGCCCAGACAACTCAGCGCTTGTTGCCTGCAAAATTTGGTCATCACCCAATAAACACCGTATGTTTTGGATTTTTTAAACCTGACTATATTCAAGCGCCCATCACAGTTCCTTCCACACGCAAAACAAGCTAATATGTGCCACAAGAAATTTAGCAAATTATGAGAGAGACATGCGCCAGTATTTAGACCTTTTACAACACATTCTCGACAACGGCGGCGACAAGGGCGACCGTACGGGTACGGGAACACGTTCTGTATTTGGTCATCAAATGCGCTTCGATCTTTCTCAAGGTTTCCCTTTACTCACCACCAAGAAAGTTCATTTCCGCTCTATCGTGATTGAACTGTTGTGGTTCCTTAAAGGCGATACCAATGTTCAATATTTGCAAGACAACAAAGTCTCGATTTGGGATGAATGGTCTACAGCAGAACAAACTGCGCGTTTTGGTCGTCCTGCTGGCGAATTAGGTCCTGTTTACGGTCATCAATGGCGTAATTTCGGTGCAACCAAAAAAGCCGATGGCCTATATGAACAAGATGGTTTTGACCAAATTAAATGGTTGGTCAATGAAATCAAAACCAATCCTAACTCTCGTCGTCTAATCGTGTCGGGTTGGAACCCAAATGAGGCAGGTAATGTTGCATTGCCACCATGCCATACCTTGTTCCAATTTTTTGTCCAAAACGGAAAATTATCCTGCCAATTATATCAACGCAGTGCTGACGTTTTTTTGGGTGTGCCGTTTAACATTGCCAGCTATGCCCTGTTAACACACATGATTGCGCAAGTTTGTGGTCTAGGTGTAGGCGACTTCGTTTGGACCGGTGGGGATACACATTTATATGCCAACCATTTCGAACAAGCGCAGTTGCAATTGACACGTGAACCAATGGGTCTGTGCCAATTAAAACTCAATCCTGAAATTACCGATCTTTTCGATTTTAAATTTGAAGATATTGAAATCGTAGGTTATGAATCACATCCTGCGATTAAAGCCCCTGTTGCGGTTTAATTTCAGAAATCCCAAGTGAAAAGCAAAATCCCGCTTTACCTCAAGCGGGATTTTGCATTCTAATAGACGACAAATAATTCGGCTATTTGAGTTCAAACTATGGCATTTCAAAATTTAGAAATCGTGCACGTTGTCGCTATGGATCAGCAGCGCTGCATTGGTAAAGGTAATGATTTGCCGTGGCATATTTCTGCCGATTTACAGCACTTTAAAGCCATCACCCAAGGCGGTGTGGTGGTCATGGGACGCAAAACCTTAGAGTCTATGGGACGTACCCTACCAAAACGTGTCAATTGGGTCATTACACGAGATAACACTTGGTCATTTGAAGGTACTAAAGTCGCATATAGTATCGATGAGGCGTTAACGCAAGCAGTTGCTGATGTCGCAAGTTCCGAAAAACCAACGAGTTTGTTTATTATTGGTGGTGGTGAAATTTTTAAGCAAACCATCGGCATCGCAGACCGTTTAGAACTCACGCATGTTGAACTGGATGTTCAAGGTGATGCGCATTATCCTGAAATTCCTGCGGACTTTCAAAAAGTGGCGTCAGAACAACATATCGACGACAAAACTGGGATTGCTTTTGAGTTCGCAACTTACCGAAAATAAAGAAAAATCTTAAGCTAAAAGAAAAATATGCAACAGAGTGACCAACAAGCAATGTTCAAAAAAATAGGGCGAAGTATTCTTCATGCTCTATTTAGTGTGTTTGTCCTCTGTTCTTCGATTTGGCTCTGTGCCGCCTTGTGGATACAGCAACCGGCAGGCTGGTTAGGCAGCCGCATTATCATTGGAATCTGGATTGCTTTTGCCCTGAGCATTTTAGGCATCTATATTACCCAACACTTTTTTAGCCGTCGTAAAGATGTCTTGATTTATATTGTGGGCTTTATCTGTGGTCTATTTTGGTATTTTGGCATGGAAGCGCGTCAAGATCGTGAATGGAATCCTGAAGTAGCTGAAATTCCACATTATGAAAAGCAAGGTAATCTCGTCACCTTACACAATGTGCGTAATTTCGACTGGCATACCGATGGTAGCTTTACCCCGCGTTGGGAAACTCGCCAATATGACCTGAGTCAAATCAATGGCGTCAACATCATTACCTCGTATTGGATGGGGCCGCAAATTGCCCATACACTGGTCACTTTTGATTTTGCTGACCGACCACCGCTGACGTTTTCGATTGAAATTCGCAAAGAGAAAAATGAAGAATTCTCTGCGATTGGTGGTTTTTTCCGTAAATATGAACTGAGCCTCATTGCATCAGATGAAAAAGATATTATCTATACCCGCAGCAATACACGCGGAGAACAGGTCTATTTCTTCCCCGTAAACATGCCAAAATCTGAAATGCAGGCGCTGTTTATTGAATATCTACATAAAGCCGATGAACTGCAGACTCAACCCAAATGGTACAACACACTCACTAGTAATTGTACAACACTGGTGTTTGACATGATTCAAGCGGTTTCCAAACATCAACTTCCAACCGATTACCGCTTATTTGCATCCGGTTATTTGCCGAATTATTTGCACGACCTCCATGCCATAGACCAAAATTGGGATATGAAAACATGGTATCAAAAAGCCCATGTTAACCCCCGCGTCTCTCAAATTAAGCAACTGAGCAGTGAACAATATTCGAAGTTAATCCGACAAGGTTTGCCGCATTCACAGTCTAATCCAAGCGCCAATCAATTGTAATTCTTAAATATTGATACAAATATGGCTAGCTTATCTGTGCGATATTTGCTTAGATAATTGAAATGCTTCCACGGGGAAATTCCGATGCTAAAACAAATATTTGTTGCTGCAACTTTGGTTTCAACTTTAGTGGTGACAGGCTGTGAAAGCATGCCTGCACAAGACAACACCATAACTGAAAATTTAAACCTATTACAAAACCGTACTTGGATTGCCACTCAGATTGGCAACACCCCAATCAAAACAGCACCCAATGCGCATAATATTCCAAGCATTCAATTCGATGCGGCTTCAAAACGTGTCTCAGGTGCAGATGGCTGTAATCGTATAATGGGCGGCTATAATGCTGGCAAAGACACCATAACGTTTGGCCCGATTGCAGCGACACAGATGGCTTGTCTCAATAACAATGGGCTAGACCGACAGTACCATGCAGCACTCGAAAAAGTAACGCATTATCAAGTATTTGGAAAAACATTGAAATTACTAGACCGTCATGGCAATTTATTAATTCAATATGAAAGCGCTGTTCAACCGCGTTAAATCATTTTAAAAGTCTGCTTCGGCAGACTTTTTTTATTCACTGTTCAGTCATGCCAGAGACATTTAATGCACATAAACTTGTGATTAGTATACAGACGTACATTGCAGTTTTTAGCTATAACCCCATATTAAACATCAGGGAACAAGATAGGATTTCACTATGCAACAAGCGGTATTTGGTGGTGGATGCTTTTGGTGTGTAGAAGCAGTTTTTCTACAACTTCAGGGCGTGCAAACAGTTGTCAGTGGTTATGCAGGGGGAATTACTCAGCATCCAAGCTATGAGCAAATCTGTGAGGGAAATACCCAACATGCAGAAGTCATTCAGATCAATTTTGATGACAGCCAAATCAGTTTTAGCCAATTGCTGGATGTATTTTTCGCAACCCACGATCCCACTACGCTGAACCGTCAAGGCAATGATGTCGGTACACAGTATCGCTCAGTGATTTTCTATCAAGACGAATCACAAAAGCAAATCGCTGAACAACGTATTGAAGAATTAAAAGCTGAAGGCATCAATATCGTGACTGAACTCAGTCCAATGCCGACCTTCTACCCTGCCGAAGAATATCATCAGAACTTCTTTGCGCGTAACCCAAACCAAGGCTACTGTAATTTTTCAATACCACCTAAACTCATGAAATTACGTAGCAAATTTCAAGACCTACTCAAATCTGAGTGATCTATTTGTACGACATTTTTTCAAAATAGAGACATAAAAAAAAGCGACATTTCAGTCGCTTTTTTTTAGCTATCTTTACTCAGTGCTTAGTTATCACTGGCAAAGGCGATATCGCTGAGTCCGGCTCCACTCGCACGCGACATCACTTGCGCAACTGTGTCATAACGTGATTCTTTATCGGCTTTTAAGACCAATGCAGGTTTACGCTCTTGCTGACCAGCTGTATTTAGACGACTTTCTAAATCTTCGAGCGTCACAATATCACCATTCCAAGCGATATCACCCGCTGAGTTAATACTGATGGTTACGCTTTCAGGCGGCAGATCAATCACTTCTGCAGTCGTTTGTGGCAAGGTTAATGGAATTGATGGGTTGGCAACAGTCGCAGTCACCAAGAAGATGATCATCAATACCAACATAATATCGATGAGCGGAATGAGGTTCATCTCATTCATGCCAGCATCGTTGTCTTCACCCAATTGAAAAGCCATTAAGCTTGACCTCCAGCTAAACTTTGCTGTGCAGTTTTCACGTCTTCTTTCTTCGCTGCAGATTCTTGTTGCAACATAGTATCAATCAATAAACCATGCGCTTGATCTTGCAATTCATTCGACAGTGTACGGTTAAAACGAACACAGATGTTATAAGCCAATACCGCAGGAATCGCCACAGCCAAACCAAGACCGGTCATGATCAAAGCTTCACCGACTGGAGTTGCCACTTGCGCTAAACCCGCTTGACCGCTTTTACCCACTGCTACAAGGGCATGGAAAATACCCCACACTGTACCGAACAAACCTACGAACGGTGCAATTGAAGCAATCGTACCCAATACAGATACGCCTTTTTCAGCATTAGCTTTTTCTACCGAAATTTGACGTAGTAATGCTTGTTCAGCCACAGCCTTACGTTGTTCAAAAGCCAAAGGAGCAAATTTCGCTTTCAGTTTGCTTAGTGCATCTGCAAGGTGGTTATACGCCACTTGTTTGAGCTGACGTGTGCCCATAATACGAAGAACGAAGATCGTCCAAGTCGCAATCGACATTGCAAGTAACACGAAATACAGTGTTTTGCTGACTGCATCTGCATGTTGCCAATAAACTGAAAAGTTCATATTCGAACTCCTAATGGGTTAGCCGGAATCTTAATTAAGTTTAAAGTTAAATGGTTGATCAACTCGCGTCGGAGTTGCGACACCATTATCAATATATTTGGATAAACGCGCACGCTTCACTGCTGCAGTCACTTTACGGTTCACAGCAGCGCCACAAGTCGAGTTTTTAATCGTTGCTGATTCGACTTTACCTTCAGCACTTGCTGCAATCGCAACTTCAACTGTACACGACGCTTTTAATTCACCATCTTCAAATTGAACATTAGGTTTCTTAATCCAACTGACACCATTACCGATGCTGACTATTTTAGGTGTCGGTGGCGCAGGTGGTGCTGGAGGCGCAGGTGGTGGTGCAACAGGTGCCGGAGGTGTTGGTTCAACACGAACGACTTTCGTTTCAGAAACCACAGTTGAAACAACAGGTGTTGGTGGTACGTTTTTGACCGCTTCAACAGTTGGTTTCGGCGCATCTTTCTTTTTCACCTGTTCCACTTTTTCCACTTTCTTCGGTGGAGGTGGTAAAGGCTTATCTACAATTTTAACTTCTTTTGGCTTTGGTGGCTCTTTCTTCGGTTCTGGTTTTGGCTTCGGAGGTTCAGTTTTTTTCTCTTCAACAATCTTCACAAAACGAACTTTAATCGGATCTTTTTCAATCGGTTTAAGTTCTGGTGCTTTCATATTGCTGACCGCCCACAATACTCCCATATGCCCTACCACAACAGCGAGAAGCGCAGTAATGATTTTCTTTTTCATCGGGTTAGGTGATTGCATCATTGGAGCGGGAGATTGACTCATTAAACTCAGTTACCTTGAAGAAGCGATTGCATTTATTTTGTCAAAAATACAATCATGCTCATCGGTTAGCACAATTAAAGTACGGCAATAATAAATGAGAAGTGTTTTCATTTGCAACTATTAATTCGTCAGTTTTAATGACTTTTTTTAATCATAATATAAAAAAAGGCATACCTAAAGTATGCCCTTTTAATCAAAAATTCATCTCGTTTTATTGAAATACAACAGTTTTATTACCATCGACAATAATACGATCTTCAAGATGCCATTTGACTGCACGTGCGAGCACATTACGTTCTACGTCCTGACCTAACTCACGCAATTGTTCAACAGTAAAGTCGTGGCTTACACGCTCTACGTCTTGCTCAATAATCGGCCCTTGGTCAAGATCAGCAGTCACATAGTGCGCTGTTGCACCAATCAGTTTCACGCCTTTTTCATGCGCTTGCTTATATGGGTTCGCACCAACAAAGGCTGGGAGGAATGAATGGTGAATGTTGATCACTTTCATTTCCCATTTTTGAACAAATTCTTCGTCTAAAATTTGCATATAACGAGCAAGAACCAATAAATCATTGCCTTGCATCAATTGATCAATTTGCTCATAAGCTTCACGTTTGTTTTCTTTGTTCACAGGAACCACTTCAAACGGAATACCGAAATTTTCTACAGATTCACGTAAAGCATCGTGATTAGACACGACTTTGGTGATTTCACATGGTAAACCACCACGTGCATGACGCCATAACAGTTCAAGCAAAGCATGGTCAACTTTAGATACCAAGATACCGACTTTCTTCACATCACTGACTAAAGCTAAACGCCAGTGCATGTTGTAACGCTCAGCAACATTGCTCGCAAATGTTTGAGTTAGACTTTCTTTACGGCTTTGTAGATTGTCCAATTCGAACTCAACACGCATGAAGTATCGCCCCCCTTGAGCTTCAGTCGCGTATTGATCAAGTGCGGTAATATTTGCTCCCTGATGATACAAAAAGCTCGATACAGCTTGCACAATCCCTGGTTTATCTTCACAGGTAATGAGTAAGCGTGCTGTGTTAGCGGTCGACATATTCATGTTGGTTTATATCACTAATCAGTTAAATTGAAAAAAGAGCCGAGTATTCTAACGCTTTTTAAAGCCAGACTAAATAGTCTTATTCAGTAACCTGATGCTTTGCGTTTGAAAGACTTGCAAATAAGTCCGACGGCCCTAAAGTATCGAGCAGTCGCTCATAGGTTTCACGGCTTTCACCACGTAGATATGCGCCTTCTAAGAACACCATTTGTCGCAGTGCTTGCCACACCCACTTTTCTTCCAAAGTGTTGGAGTCGGTAATATGGCCCGACATATAAAGGAAGTTGGTCCAGTTGGTCAGCACGATCCACAAGTTAATGGTTAAGGCCTCAATTTCAGAATCGGTCATCTGCATTAAGCCTGCGTCAACAAAGGCACGATAAATTTTCTGCCCTTGTTGCATGACTTGACCGGCAAAACGTGGATACATTTTGCGGAAATCTTCATTATTTTCGACCAAGTGATAAACATCACGATGTAAAAAGCGATAAGCCCATAATTGGCTACTTAACACTTGGAAATAGCGAATTTTATCATTGGCATCAAGCTGACGATCATCAGGAAGCGCTAACATTTCTAGCGTTTCATGCTGATATTGCTCCATTAATTCCTTAATAATTTCACTTTTATTTCGGAAATGGTAATACAAGTTACCTGGGCTCATTCCCAGTTCAGCAGCAATATGATTGGTTGTCACTGAACGCTCGCTACGCTCATTAAACAACTGCAAACTCAGCTGCAAAATACGTTCTTTCGTTTTTAAGGTTTTGGTGTGAGACATCCTAAAACAACCATTTATTTCAAAGCATTAGAACACTAACACATAAAGTAACTTGACTATTTAGAGTATTTGCTCTAAAAATTAATTAATCGCTAATTTGGATATGGTCGTGCGACATGAATAGTCAAACAAAAACAACTTCAATGACACCACATTCTTTTGATCACCAGCATCTCAACAATATGTTGGAACAGCAGAAACAAGCATATTTACGTTACCCATTGCCTACAGCAAAGGAACGTATAGACCGTTTGGCTCGGCTTAAGCGTATCTTAGTTAAGTATCAAGATCAATTTGCTGATGCAATTAATCAAGACTATGGTAACCGTTCTATTGGTGAAACCAAGATTGGTGAGTTACTTACCTGTCTTGAGCACATCAAATATTATAGCAAGCATTTGACAGACTGGATGAAACCATCCAAACGCCATGTCGGAATTATTCACCAACCTGCAAAAGCATGGGTGCAATATCAACCACTTGGTGTCGTCGGCATTATTACGCCATGGAACTACCCACTGCTTCTTTCTATAGGCCCACTGATTTGTGCTTTGGCTGCGGGCAACCATGCCATGATCAAAATTTCGAGTGCCTCTGCGGTATTCGGTGATGTGCTCGAAAAAGCTCTCGCAGAAGCATTTCCTCAAGAATTGGTCGCAGTCGTCAATGGTGGTGGCCCAATTTCAGATGCGTTTAGTCACCTTGCCTTCGATAAAATGATTTTCACGGGCTCAACCAATGTCGGTAAAACCGTCATGGCGGCAGCGTCTGAAAACTTAGTTCCGGTAATTTTAGAATTAGGCGGAAAGTCACCTGTATTGGTTCATCCGTCTATTGACCTAGCAGATGTCGCACAGCGTCTTGCTGTTGGTAAACTTTGGAATGCAGGTCAAACTTGTGTTGCACCTGACTATGTGTTCTTACCTCGTGGTAAAACGACTGAATTTTTAGATCACTATAAAGTGTGCGTTGAAGCCATGTACCCAAGTATTGCCCATAATCAGGACTACACTTCGATTATTAATGACAAGCAGTACAAGCGCCTACAAGGTTATTTAGAAGATGCGCGTGATCAAGGCGCACAAATCATCAGTTTTAACCTACAAAATGAAGATGTGGACGCTGTACGTAAAATTGCGCCGACTGTGTTAACAGGTGTCACTCCAGACATGCAAATTATGCAGCATGAAATCTTCGGTCCGATCCTTCCAATCATGGAATATGATCAAATTGACGAGGTTATTGCTTTTATTAATAGCCGTCCTCGTCCACTTGCTTTATACTATTTCGACTTTGATCAGGCACGTGCCGACTATGTCGCAACACGTACCCATTCAGGACATTTCGGACAAAACACGGTATTAACCCATGTGGCTCAAGATGACCTGCCTTTTGGCGGTGTGGGGGCTTCGGGTATGGGGAAATATCATGGTCCAGAAGGTTTCTTCAGTTTGTCGCATGAACGCTCGGTGATGTCGAATCCAAAACTGTATAGTTTGAAATTCATTCTTCCACCGTTCAATAAGCCGATCCACAAACTGATTTCGAAGACACTTCTTCGATAAACGATCAAGGCATGAACGATCACACTAGGTGATCGTTCGTTTTATGCAAAATCGCTTGTCTTTTAAGCGCATTTTTGATATAAAACGCCCCTTGAATGAATTCAATGTTTTTTTTGACTGGCCATACAGATTTGCTGTTGGCTAAATCAATGGAGTTACACCATGTCTAAGGTTTGCCAAGTTACCGGCAAGCGTCCAGTCGTTGGTAACAACGTCTCACACGCCAACAACAAAACTAAACGCCGGTTCGAGCCGAACCTGCATCACCACCGTTTTTGGTTAGAAAGCGAAAAACGTTTCGTACGTCTTCGTCTAACTACTAAAGGTATGCGTATTATCGACAAATTGGGCATCGAAAAGGTTGTTGCTGACCTACGTGCTCAAGGTCAAAAGATCTAAGGAGCTACGAACATGCGTGATAAAATTCGCCTAGTTTCTTCTGCTGGTACAGGTTATTTCTACACTACCACTAAGAACAAACGTACTATGCCGGAAAAAATGGAAATCAAAAAATTTGATCCAAAAATCCGTCAACACGTAATCTTCAAAGAAGCTAAAATCAAATAATTTTAGTTTTTTGAAAAAAACGACCTACTTAGGTCGTTTTTTTTTGCATTTTTTTTATTCGAATTGCTAAACTTTCAAAATGCTTTTTGGCACTTTTTGTGCTTGTCTTTTTTACCCTTAACTTAGGCTTAAGGAGTTTTTAGTGCCTCATGATGTAGAACTCATAATATTACTTGCTGTTGGCTTTGGTTTTGCCTTAATTTTTGGCTATATAGCTGCGCGCCTGCGACTTCCTCCCCTCATCGGCTATCTGATTGCCGGTATTATTATTAGCCCAAATACGCCTGGAGTAGTTGGTGACATCCATCTCGCTAACCAGTTGGCCGAACTCGGTGTCATGTTCCTGATGTTTGGCGTGGGTATGCACTTTTCACTCAATGATTTGATGCAAGTCCGTCGTATTGCTTTGCCCGGTGCCATTTTACAAATTGCAGTGGCGACCTTACTCGGTATGGGAATTTCCATGCTTTGGGGCTGGAGCATGGGCTCAGCCTTAGTGTTTGGCTTAAGTTTGTCGTGTGCAAGTACGGTGGTTCTCCTCAAGGCTCTCGGTGACCGAGGCTTACTTAACTCCGTGAATGGTAAAATTGCTGTAGGCTGGCTCTTGGTTGAAGATCTGGTCATGGTCTTGGTTCTGGTCTTACTCCCTGCCACAGCAGTATTGCTTGGTGGTCAACCGCTCATAGCAGGCAGTGCTGATGAAAATATTTGGCTGACCTTAGGTCTAACTTTACTCAAAGTCGCTGGCTTTATTGCCTTCATGCTGATCATTGGTAAACGTTTAGTGCCAATGATTATGCAAGTGGTTGCACGCTTAGGCTCACGTGAATTATTCACGCTCACTGTGGTTGCAGCAGCCGTGTCTATTGCCTTTGGTGCCTACAAGGTATTTGGTGTATCCATGGCACTGGGCGCATTTTTTGCCGGTATGGTGGTCAAAGAGTCTGACTTTAGTCACCGTGCAGAAGAAGAAACCCTTCCGCTTCGTGAAATTTTTTCGATTCTGTTTTTCGTCTCCGTCGGCATGCTGTTTGATCCACGGATCTTGATTGAACAACCGCTTCACGTCTTAGCTGTGGTCGGTATTATCATGATTGGTAAGACCATCGCTGCAATGGCGTTGGTGTTGTTCTTCCGCTACCCCATCAATACCGCATTAACCGTTGGGGCAAGCTTGGCGCAAATTGGTGAGTTCTCATTTATTTTGGCGACCTTGGGTGTATCTCTAAACCTCCTTTCTATGGAAGGACAAAACCTGATACTGGCAGGTGCATTAATCTCGATTACGCTGAATTCATTTGTATTTTCTGCAATCGAGCCTATGCAGCGACTCATCCGTGAGCGCTCGAATTTGGCCCGTTTACTGGAACGTAGTAGTGACCCATTAGCCATGTTGCCGGATGAGGTCTCACAGGATTATCTACGTGATCAGGTGGTACTGATTGGTCATGGTGAAGTCGGTCGTCGCATTACCCGTGAATTAATGAATGAAAACATTAAAGTGGTTATTGCTGAAGAAAACCGTGAAATCGTGGAAAACTTGCGGGAAAAAGGCATCGCTGCGGTATCCGGTGTAGCAACAGAACCGGGTGTTTTAATTCAGGCCCATATTCAACACGCACGCCTTTTGGTCATTTCACCTATGGATATTTTAGATATTCATAAAATTGTCGATATTGCCAAAATGCTGAATCCTTCTATCCAAGTATTGGTGTGTGCGGAAAGTAAAGAAGAAGCTGAAGTCATTCGTCGTGACAATATCGGTGAGGTTTATTATGCCAAAGAGGAAATGGCGAAAAATATGAGCAATCATATTTTAAATCAAATCCAAATTGCCCATCACCAAACTCCGACACACTAAACTAAGTGCCTAATTAAGTTCTTATGAGCAAAACCCAAAAGGCGATGCATTAAAGCATCGCCTTTTTTTAATTGATATAATTCAGTAATTTTAAAATTACAAATAATTGAATTTAAAAAACATATTGATAAAATGAGCATCAAACGAAGCATCATGTTAAATACTTCAAACAAGAAACGAGAAAAACATGTACATCCTCTATTTAGGCCTTGCCATTATTTTAATTGGCGGTCTGGGCTTTCTCATCGCTGCATTTAAAACCAGTATTTTATGGGGACTGGGCTGTCTATTGTTTTATCCCATTTCCATCGTCTTTCTGATTCTGTATTGGCAAGATGCCAAAAATCCTTTTTTCTTACAGCTCATCGGGGTCTTTATTGTATTTTTAGGTTCGATACTGATCTCACCTACTGAACTGGGCACAGTCTAAGTGTCATTTTGGGCATAAAAAAACGCACCGAAAGGTGCGTTTTCATTATCATGATCCGCAAAGTCAGCAGCTATATGATTAGCTCATATATTTGGGCTTTTCATCAACCACTTCGGCATGCCATTCATCCACTTGTTTTTCTAACAAACCAAACAATGCAGCCTGAATCATTTGCTGAGCGATCACACTCATTTGATCGCCCAAAATATTGCGTAATTCTTCATTGAATTGGATAGTCACCAAAGGCTCTTTTTCTGAGCCTGCATTACGCAATGCCAACTCACCACCTTCCAATTGAACCAGCTCTAAAATTGCTTCCTGGTTCCCAAAGAGTTCTTTCAACTGTTCTATAGACATATATCCCTCCATGCGCAACATGGTGATAAAGGCATCTGCACTTTGTATTACTTAGATAATCTTATATCGGGTTAAATAAATTTATTTCAAGTAGCAATAGTCCAATTAGAACTCCACCATCTCGTTACGAAATCCATCAATCAATTGGGTTAGATCACGATGCCATTCACGCAAAATAGCGGTATCTGGCAACCATGCTTGCGGTGTTTGAGTGACTTTAATAATTAAATTTGAAGACGTTTCATCTTCTGGCTCTGGTGCAGACGGTTCAGGTGCATATTGACACATACGATGTGCGCGTTTCAGCTCTGCAATAAAGCCCTGCTTTGCCAATTGCTGCATAACAGTCACTTCAGGTGATACCTGACCTTTTTCAGCCATCAGCGTTTCAATCGACTTTAACGTGGGCGCAGGATCATTTAAACGATAGTAACGCACCAACTCTTGTAAAAACGCAAGTACTGCACCATGCAAATGAAAAACTGCTGCTTCGCGATAAGCCTGAGCTTGTTGAACATGATCGGTCTGCTCAGCTTGCTGACATGCAAGACGGCTAAAATATAACTTTTGATTGGTACGATCAGCATGAAAGCGAGCAACACGAGACATGAACAATTCCCTAAATTTTGGCGTTTTTCTACATGAATAAGCTTAAACGGATTTTTAGGAAATTCACAATAAATATTATGGATGATCGATTTCAATTAAATAAATGTCACGCTTGGCAGGAACAGGCATATCCCAATCAATCATCCTGATATTTTCCAGACGCCAAGCCCAGTACCCTGCTGCCCAATATGTCGCCTGCGCTTGCTCTACCTCTGTTTCAGTCCATGCATGAACGTCATATACATCGACCATCGCCACTGCACGTCCAAAATCTTCTTCTCCGCTTTCATGTAAGTAGCGTTGATTTTCCACGATCACTAAATCTTTTAAAGGCAAATGTTCGGGCTGCCATGAGCGGACTTCAAGCGTTTTAAGCCCACACGCAATGTTCGAACCAGATGGCGCAACAATAGACAAAGCCGAGTAGCATTTTTTCATAGATCACCGATAAAAAAAGGAGCGTTACGCTCCTTTTTGAATTTATGCTTTAGGCTTATCTTCAGCCGCTTTTACGCGAATACCCGCACCTTTGACTTTCAAAGTATTCAGGCCTTTAATCGCTTTTACAGCTTCACGACCATTTGGCATTTCGACAAAACCAAACCCTTTCGATTTACCTGTGCTTGCATCCATAACAACAACAGCAGACTCTACTGCGCCAAATGGTTTAAACAGTTCAACCAATTCTGCTTCAGTAACTGAACGCTCTAAGTTACGTACTAAAATTTTCATTCAATCTTCCAAATAGACAGCATCATCAAAAAGCATTTGTCTATTTTGCTTTTTAACTTGCGTGTAAATCACGTCAAAAATCTATTTTAATCGAGATCGATACCAAAATCTAAATTAATCGATTTTCTTTCGATTAACGCACTTTTTACGGTTTGCTGACGGGTTTTATAGTGTGTTTCCAAACTACATAAATTTCGAGTTAAATCATTCATAAAGTAACTTTCTACTTTACGCCCTTGCTCATCGACAGTTTCACGCGCCCAGTGGTTCAAGTTTTGCTTAGTCAAAATCAGTTCATTTTGCGCACGTGTCAGCGCTACATATAACACGCGACGCTCTTCTTCCACTTCATCGAAATTGCCTTGGGCACGTGCATGCGGGTATTGCCCTGGCGTGACATTCGCCACATAACAGACTTTTTGCTCCGTTCCTTTTGCCGAATGAATGGTAATTAAAGTCACGACATCACTGTCAGATTGGCGTTCAATTTCAGAAATGGACACTGGATCAAGGACATATTCTTCTAAGAATTCACTCAACTGCGTATGTTTGGATGCCAGTTGTTTCACCAAATCAAAATCACCCTGACGGCGGTTCCAATCTTTTTTATAGTTTTCTTCTAGCTGCTCAGAAATCGCTTGAACAGCCAAGCTTACACATTCTTTGACCTGATCTTTCAACACCGACATTTGCTTCATCATCAGAATCGCTTGGTCAGGTACTTTGCCAAAATTTTCCAACTTGGTTGCAATGGCTTGCATTTCTGGCTCAAGTAAAATCTGCTGCGATAACTTACTCGCACCGACATCACCCACACCATTCCACAAGGTTAAAAAGCGCATCCACGCGATATCATCTAAAGGATTGGCCACTACACGCAGCACACTGAGCAAGTCTTTGACATGGGCTGTTTCAAGTAATTTCATTCCGCCAATAAAGCGATACGGCACGTTTGCGGCAATACAGGCTGCTTCAATATGACGAGCAGCAAAGCTTGAACGCACAAGCACCATATGATCCGACCATTTGCTGCCTTCGAGGTAATGACGCTCTTTAATATCAATGGCAATCCATTTGGCTTCATCAAACTCATTCGGGAAAATATGCATTTTCGGCTTAATCCCTTCACCACGATAGGCATCTAAGCGTTTGTCATATTTAATTTCGCTTTCATCCAACAACCAATTCGACAAGTCTAAAATTTCTTGGGTTGAACGATAATTTTTTTCGAGTTTGAAAATCTGTGCGTCGGGTACACGCTCTTTGAAATGATGAATATTTTCAAAGTCTGCACCACGGAAGCCGTAAATGGACTGTGCATCATCGCCGACACAGAACAAGCTGACACGTTCTTTTAGTGGCTCAAGTAACGCCCATTGCAGCGGATTGGTATCCTGCATTTCATCAACCAACATGTGGCGACAAATTGAAGCGACATAAT
Source organism: Acinetobacter sp. YH12063 (assembly GCF_013419715.1). Lineage (NCBI taxonomy): Bacteria > Pseudomonadati > Pseudomonadota > Gammaproteobacteria > Moraxellales > Moraxellaceae > Acinetobacter > Acinetobacter sp. YH12063. The sequence goes on from NZ_VOZO01000001.1 coordinate 195,772, forward strand.
CGACCAGTCCATCTGATTCCGCCAAGGCTTTCGCCACAATCGCCAAGATATCGTCATAATCTAAAAAACTACGCGCACGTTTACGGGCTTCGTATTCTTTCATGATATCCGCGATTTGATCTTTTAAAGCAAAGTACTCAGGCATTTGCTTTTCCATAGCAATGCTGAGTTTTTGACGCGTATTCCGCGCAAAGGAATACAGATCACAGAGTTCTTTCGGCTTGGGCAAGTGATTGGGGTTTTTCTTATCATCACGGCCACGAATCAGGCGGAACATCATGAGCTGATCATCACGATCAATAATCGAAAACTGTTCTAGACCAAAAGCTTTTGGAATGCGGCGCAATAGGTACATACAAAAGGTATGAAAGGTTGATGCACGTAGCCCTTTAGCTCGCTCACCCAGAGCCAACTCCACACGAGCGACAATTTCACTGGCCGCACGGCGAGTAAAAGTCAAAATTTGAATTTGATTGGCAGGCACGCCTTGATCAATTAAATAAGCTGCACGCGCCACGATGGTTTTGGTTTTACCACAACCTGCTCCTGCCAAAACCAAGCTATGCTGTGCTTCTGTTGTTGCGGCTTGTTTTTGTTGAGGATTTAATTCATCAATCAGGTTGGCTAAACTCATATGTACTCATCATTTCATGGATAGGTATAGTTTAGCAGATTGAAAAAAAATACATGCTAATGTAGGATCAAAATTAAAACTAGAAAACGATAAGTTTATGAAAAATTTTAAGCTAATTAACCATTTCCTTCAGCCAGTTTTATTACTCATAATATTTACAAATCATCCATCTTACGCAAAAAAATTGACTCAAACTGAATTTGATCACTTGATAAGTAAAAATAATCAGAAAGGAATTCAACTCCATGATGATCTAGCTGTAGCTCTAATTTCTGGCAATCATAAGCTTATATCCGATAATTTATGTGCAACTTATAAAATGAGTAAAGCACAATATGAAATTGCTTCAGAGAATTCTGAATTATTAAAAGCGAAACGGGCAAAAGAAAATGCAATAGAAAATATAAAAAACATTGAAAATATAATTCCAAAAAATCAAAAACCAATGGAAAAATATTGCAAAGATTCTCAACCAAATTAATCATATTTTCCAACTATGATTATCTTAAAACTCGCTAGATGCATTCATAAATTTTACCTTGATTTTTATTTCAAACATCTCATCACATTTCGACAGCAATGTTCCAAATTTAGTTCCGCATTTTTTAATGCATCTTCCAACTTACAATCTGGTGGATTAATCCCAACAATCTGTGTGAAACCTAAATCATAGAGTTCTGCTATCCCCTCACCCACTAGACCAGTAAAGGCGATCACGGGTTTATTAAACTTTTTTGCAACCTGCGCCACACCAAATGGTGTTTTACCTAACTTGGTTTGATGATCAATTTTCCCTTCACCTGTCAGCACATAATCTGCCTGTGCTATTTTTTCCTTCAACTGAGTTTGTTCAATGACCAATTCCACACCTGATTGCATCGATGCACCTGCAAAAGCCATCAACCCAAAACCTAATCCACCTGCAGCGCCTGCACCTACTACATCACGTAAAGTACAACCCAGTGTCGCTTCAACCACATCGGCATAATGACTGAGGTTCTGATCTAACTGACGCACCATCTCCTGCGTTGCGCCTTTTTGCGGACCAAAGATATGGGATGCACCATTTTCACCACATAGTGGATTAATGACGTCGCTGGCAATGATGATCTCTGTGTGCGTTAAACGTGAGTCGAGCTGCGTCAAATCAAGACTATTAATTTGATCCAGATAACCACCACAAACTGCTATTTCCAAGCCATTTTCATCTAAAAATTGTGCCCCCAAGGCCTGTGCCATACCTGCACCGCCATCATTGGTCACACTCCCGCCTAAGCCAATGATAATTTTACTTACTCCGAAGTCTAGAGCAGCCTTGATCATTTCGCCCGTACCATAAGTTGACGTCAGTAAAGGATTTCGCTGAGCAATATCGACAAGATGAATACCATTGGCTTTTGCCATTTCAATCACCGCAGTTTTTCCTCCGTCAATCAAACCGAAATACGTCGTCACACGTTGATTGGGCAAAGGACCTGTAAGCGCTATCGGCACTTTTTGACCGTGGCAAGCACTGAGTAACGCATCCACAGTTCCCTCACCGCCATCTGCCATTGGCACAGCGATGACATTGGCGTCAGGTATGAGTTTTAAAATTGCACGCCGCATCGCGTCACAGGCTTGTTGAGCACTCATACTTTCTTTAAATGAATCGGGCGCAAGAACAAAAGTGGTCATCTAAATGCTCAAAATAAAACTTGTCCTCAACCATAACGGTTTTAAAATAGCAGGTATATCTAAAAACATCAGAAAGGCTCGAAATGTCACGAATCAATCTAGGTCAGTCTGCACCTGAGCTATATAAAAAAGTCGCAGAACTTGATGCACTGGCAATGAAAAAAATAAATGAAGCTGGCCTAAGTGAAGGATTAGCTCATTTACTCAAATTACGTGCATCCCAAATCAACGAATGTGCGTTCTGTATTCGCATGCATGCGCAAGATGCACTTAAAACAGGTGAAAGCATTGAACGTATTAGCCTACTCAATGCATGGCGTGAAACTGCGTACTACGATGAAAAAGAACGTGCGGCTTTAAACTTGATCGAAGCGATTACATTGATTGCCGAAGACCAAGTTCCCGATGCAGTTTATGAAGATGCTCTACCATTTTTAACTGATGATCAAATCAGTGCAATTGAATGGCTCGCGATTGTCATTAACACATGGAATCGTATCGCCATTAGTAGCCGCTATAGCGTGAAACCTTAACGGGTTGTACACATTAAAACTGAATAAAAAAAGAGTGCCTCAGCACTCTTTTTTTATTTATCAGATCCGCAAGCAGTTTACTGCTCTGCCGAGCTTTTCGGTACTTCACGTCGAATATAAGAAGCCAAAGTAAGGTAGTTGACCCCTTGGAATAAAATATCAACCGCCAAGAATAATCCTAATACCCAAAATGGTGCATCAGGTGACATCAAAATGATCACACCCGTAATCAAGGTCAATAGACCTGAAAATAGCGTCCATCCCCAACCTTGAAATGCTCGAAATAGCACAGCATTAAAGATACGAATGACCCCTGCAATAATCAAGATAATCGCCAATAAATTGGTTAGGACAATGGCCGTTTTGACAGGCGTTGTAAATGCATAATAGCCTGCGACCAAATACAACACACCAAATAGTGCCCAGAACCAGCGGTAGCCGCCTTCAAAAATTTTAAATGCCGCGACGAAGTGGATTACACCACCTAACATCATCAGCACACCAAAAATATAAATCACCGTAAGTGTCGCAAATGGCAAGGCTACCAAAAGGACCAATCCGAAGACCACCAATAAAGCACCTAAACCGAGATACCACTTACGGTTTTCATGGAGCTGACTGCGAATTAAATCGTTGCCTACTGTTCTCATGCTTTTTCTCAAGTTATTCGTTATTCAATGGATTATGCAACTTCATGATGAAGAAAAATGAAAGAAAAGTCCAAATCTTATCCACACTGCTGACTTAGACTGTGGATAAGATAGGTTTTATCCACATTATTTTTTCCATCCCAGTTCAATCGCTGTGACGTCATTCACCACAGTATCAGCTAAATCTTCAGGCATTTTACTTTGCGTCTGTGAGGTAGGAATATGCCCAGCCATTAGTTCAGCTTTACTTTGTGGAAACAAAGGCTGCCGCTCAGGTTCTGCATAACCGACAGGGAAGATAGGCTGACCTGTGGCCAAATCATACTTATCAGTTGCACCAAAAGCGTGTAATAACTCATGGGCTAAAACGATTTTATTCTGCGCTGTCTGTTTATTCGATGCAAATAAATTCACCGATCCAATTCGACCATTTTCCAAGGCTGTGGAATGTTTAAGTTCTTTGGTTTGGTTCGGATCGTAATAATTTAGAAAGAGCGTGACACTCGAAACCCCGTCTACATTTTCATGCTGTTGCCAAGCATAGTAGCGGAATTTCAAACTCCATAAGATAACGTCCAACATACCGGCGTCATTGGGTACTTTGGGAGGTAAAACTTTCAGCTCACGACCTAACTTAAAATACACATAAGTCGGTTGCCCTCGGTATTTCTGTGCTGTCGCTTGTAAATATTGTTGAACATCATTTAAATCATTGACAGAGAGCTGCTGTATATAAGCTTGAGTGCTCTCTCGACCATCTGCATTAATTGGATGTAACAATACAAAGATCGGTTTACTCCAGTCTTGGTTTTTGTCTTTATAGGCATTGACTGCGACCACTAGTAAAATCAGCAATAAACACAGTACCCGAATTTTTTTCCACATTCTCCAAGATCTCAATTAATTTTTAGCATTTATTTTCAGAATTAAAACAGAACATTCTTAAAATGTCTTGGACAATTTAAAAGCTCAATAGATTGCCTATCATCAAATATCCCTGATCAAAAGACATAAAAAATGCCGACCGAAGTCAGCACTTTATTGGTTTTAAAACTTAAGCCTCAACCCACTTACCGTCTTGGTACACCAAAGACCATTTGGTTTGCTTGCCTTCAGCATTTTCAGAACCAATATATTGCGCTTGGTTTTTACGGCTGAATTTCACCAATGTAGGATTTCCTTCAGGATCGACATCCGGTGCTTGCAAGATGAACTGATATTTTGCATCCAACTGATCTGCGACAGAACGTAGTTCAGCCACTTTCGGTGCACGAGTTTCACGTACTTTCGGGAACTTACTTGCAGCTAAGAATAAACCTGCTGCGCCATCACGAAGGACAAAGAAGTCATCATGTTTGGTTGAGCGTAAGTGTTCCATTTTTATTGGATCTACACGTGGAGGTGCCGGCTGACCGCTCTTCAACACTTTACGTGTATTATCACAGCTATTACATGCAAAGTATGGACCGAAACGGCCTGTCTTCAATTGCATTTCGCCATCACATTTGTCGCACGGAATGGTTGGACCATCATACCCTTTGATTTTGAACTCACCTTCTTCAAGCTCAAAACCAGCACAGTCTGGGTTATTACCACAGATATGCAACTTACGCCCACCATCAATCACATAGCTATCCATGGCTGTTTCACAGATTGGACAGCGTTTTTTCGACATTAAATCTGCAGTTTCAGCCGAGTCATCGTCAGACAGTGCAGCTAATGATTCTACAGGTGTCAGGTTCAAAGTCCCCTTACAACGCTCTTTTGGAGGTAAGTTATAACCTGAACAACCCAAGAACACGCCTGTAGTCCCTGTACGAATCTGCATCGGACGATCACATTCTTTACAATGCACCGCATCCACTTCTACAGGTAAATTACGGCGCATGCCATTTTCACCCTGAGCTGTGGTTAAGCGTGTTTTAAAATCACCGTAGAAGCTATTGAGTAACTCTTTCCAGTTACGATCACCATCAGCGACTTTATCCAGCTGACCTTCAAGGTCTGCCGTGAATGCATAGTTCATCAAGTTATTAAAGTTTTCATCGAGACGGTCTGTCACGATTTCACCCATTTTCTCGGCGAACAAACGACGGTTATCAAGCTTCACATAACCACGGTCTTGAATGGTTGAGATAATCGCAGCATACGTCGATGGACGACCAATCCCTTTTTTCTCAAGCTCTTTGACCAAAGATGCTTCAGTGAAGCGCGCAGGTGGTTTAGTAAAGTGTTGCGATGGATCTAATTTTTCAAGCTTGAGTACTTCACCGACTTTTACAGCAGGAAGCAGTACATCATCATCCGATTTATTTTGACCACGAACTTTAGTGAAACCATCAAAGACCAATGTACGACCTTTGGCTTTGAGTTCGACACCATTGGCATTAACTAAAATCGTTGATGATAAATATTCTGCAGGGGTCATTTGACACGCAACGAACTGACGCCAGATCAGGTCATAAAGACGCTGTGCATCACGCTCTACACCCACCAAACTATCGCCTTTTAGCGCAACATTTGATGGACGAATCGCTTCATGGGCTTCTTGCGCACCAGCTTTATTGCCATAGCGATTTGGTTTAACCGGTAAATATTTTTGTCCAAACTCAGTTTCAATATGACCACGAACCATATTTACAGCGTCATCACTCAAGAATGTTGAGTCTGTACGCATATAAGTAATAAAGCCGGCTTCATATAACCGCTGTGCCAACATCATGGTTTTCTTCACAGAAAAACCTAAACGTGTACTTGCTGCTTGTTGCAATGTAGACGTGATGTAAGGCGCGCTTGGATTAACCTTGGTTGGTTTGTCTTCACGTGCTGAAACTGTGTAGTCGGCATCTTTAATCAGGTTCAGTAAAGCATCCGTTTCATCTTTATTGTGCAGTTTTAAAGTCTTGCCATTTTGCTTCACCGCTTCTAAGCGGATATCGTCTTTCTTCGACTTGGTATCTGCAAAAACTTGCCAAAATTCTTCTGGAACGAAGGCACGAATTTCACGTTCACGCTCAACCACAAGTTTAACAGCCACAGATTGCACACGACCTGCCGATAAACCACGGGCGATTTTTTCCCATAAGAGTGGCGAGATCATAAAGCCCACAATACGGTCGAGGAAACGACGGGCTTGTTGAGCATTGACTTTATCTGTATCGAGGCGAGAAGGATGTTTAAACGCTTCTTGAATAGCATTTTTGGTAATTTCGTTGAACACCACACGTTGATAACGTGAGTCGTCACCGCCAATCACTTCTTTTAAATGCCAAGCAATTGCTTCTCCTTCCCTATCCATATCCGTTGCGAGATAGACCTCGTCAACTTGCGATGCAAGCTTTTTCAGTTCCGCAACAACATGTTCTTTACCCGGTAGGACTTCGTACTGTGCCTTCCAGTCATTTTCAGGGTCTACACCCATACGATTAACCAAAGCTTTTTGTGCTTTTTTGGCTTTTTCAGCTTCAGTTAATTTTGCACGAGTTACTGGCTTTTTCTCTGCTGTTTTACTCGAGCCGCCTGTAGGTAAATCACGGACATGACCCACCGATGATTTTACGATGTAATCAGAGCCCAAATATTTATTGATTGTTTTCGCTTTTGCAGGCGATTCCACAATCACTAACGCACGCTTTTTCCCAGCATCGGCAGATTTTGCTGTGGTACTTTTAGATGTGGACCGAGGAGCGTTCGCCATAGTTAACCATCATTCCTGTTTAATAGGTTTTTTAAAATTTAAAGTTCAGCCAATGAATGTAAAAATGCTTTCATATCTTCAAGCTGTGTGGCTCTTAAGTCAGATTCTTCGTTCCAATAGAGTCCTACACAGTTTGCCTGCATATCAATAGCATAAATGCCCTTTAATGTAATGGCTAAATCCTTGAACTTGTCATCACCATGCACCAGTTCAAGTTTGTCATCGACTACTAAAGCACGCATTAAAGGCAAACGCGCATCTGGAATCAGCACACTGTAATACGCTACCATACTGGCACGTTTTTCAGATGCCATTGGAATCTTGGTCCAAGCAGGTGCAGCCACTAAACGTGGGTGCAGCCCCATCTTACGCGCCTTCTCACGCATAATGCCCAAGGCTTTTTCTCTAGGATTTACTCGAAGTCCAAAAATCGACCCAAGTACAAAGACCACAATAAAAACGGTAACCCAGATTCCAGTATTTTCCATAGCACAACCTTTATATTCCTTTATTAGAGTTGCATAAGCGCAATATAAAACGCAAGCATGCTTAATGAATAATATTAGTTAGCAATATCGGGCTATAACTAACTTGCCGTTTACTATTAACCTCTATCAATCTATATTTCCTCAATAATTCTAATGAGTTAATAACATCATCTTCAGGCAAACATCTCTTTAAAATACTAGTAAAACCACTTAAAGATTTAGGAGGAGTATGGTTATTTACATCCATATGAGCGAGTAATTTATTTCTTATCTCAATCAATTTTTGCTCAATAGTTTCAGCAGTTTCAGCAGTTTCAGCAGTTTCAGCAGTTTCAGCAGTTTCAGCAGTTTCAGCAGTTTCAGCAGTTTGTTTATTTGATTTCAAAAACTTCTGCAAACTTGGATCTTGATAAAATATTTTACTATTATCCAAGCGGATAATTTTGTGTTTTTTTAATAACTCAACTAAAACCTTGGCAACATCATCACTCACTTTAAGTATAGCTTTAAGTGAGTTTAATAAACTTTCTAACTTTGCAGGTCTAGCTGCATTTTTTGTTAAATATTCACAATATTGAAAAATTAGCTCACCCACATTTTGCTCAGCTTTCACTTCGTTAATTACATGAGCAGAAACTAGCGGCTTTTCATGAATAATTTTAGCTTCAAATTTAGCTATTTTTAATAAATCAACAACATACCCCATGGAATGATCATTAGACATAACATCAAAACTAAATTCCTTAGCCGAAACTTGTGTAGAAAGTTGGCCTGCAATAAATGTTAGTCCAAAATCAGCTGCATCCTTCCCAATCTTTGGCATTTTTAATACTTTTAGTTTGCCATTCATAATAAATGGAGAGAGCTTAACCAAACCATCCAAGCTAAAACTTATTGGAGACTTGGCGTAAACTAAATAAATAGATGAGTATTGCTTTAAATAAGTTAGCAACTCATTTTCAGTTTTATGCAAATTTTCAATATCAAGTAATAATATTTTTTTCATAGCTCACACATTTAATTATTTTATATTAATTCAGGAACATCTCGTGGCTATACAGCACTTCGTGACCATTCCAATAGATATATCCTTTTTCGATCAACTCTTTAAGTAATAATCGAACGTCAGATTGTGGGAACATTTGCTCCAATAAATCACGTAAGGCATAGATATCTTTTGGTTTATCTGACTTTAATTCATGCAATTTTCGGATCACTTCCATTTGCACCGGGTCAATTTTATTGAAATTTTTAAATAAGCCTTGCTGTGCAGCCTGAATCATCGACGCCGTATCATCAGTATTTGAGGTTTGATCTTCGAGTGAAGCAGTAAATGCATTCAGGTCTGTTTTTATGGGCAATGCTGTTTCAGCAGTCGCATTTAAATCTAGCTGCACCCATTGTTTGAGTACTTTTTTTCGAATCGAGATCTGCTCATCAAAGCGTTTGACGATTTTTAGATTGATCAACATACCGACCAAATGCTGAGCTTTTTCGCTAGAGACTTGCAAAATATTCATTAGTGAGTTTTTCAGTTTATCCAAACTGTTGGGTTTGCCACTGAGTTTTTCCAGACCATCACAATAGTGTTTAATCAGTAATAAATCAGGTTTATTCCGAATGGTTTCCAGGTCAGGAATTTTATATTTCACTTTATGTGAAACTTCTTGTTCTGTCTGAATTTGAATAAGATGTGCGCTGAGTCCAGAGCCGTTCAATTGTTCCATCAATAATTCAATATCAGGCATTGCTGAAATCACTTCAATATGCGCATCTAGATCCATCAAGGCCATCAGTTGCCCCACAATCACCGCATATTCAAATTCTTTTTGCGGCGTTTCTGGAATATCCAAAACCACCAATTGGCCACTCGCGATCCACCCTGCAATTTCAGTCAAATCTTCAAGTGCATATTCAAATTTTCCGCTGCAGCTAAACACATACAAAGTACTGTAATGTTCAATGATATTGCGCAATAGATTTGCTGTGGGCAGGTTATTTTCCAAATCTAGCAGGACAACTTTTTGACTCATGAGATGAAATAATGGGTTTCGATCAGCAGATGCGGTGCATTAGACCTGTCACGCTGCAAAAGGTCAAATAAATTTACACCAATCCACAGCTTTGGCGCTGATTCGTCATCTGCCTGTCATTCAAAATCGACATTAATAATGCGGTGGGCGGTTGGTCATCGGGTCAAATGCCGCGATGCCTTCAGATAAATCTGCCGATTCAATACGACGATACAACATCTGCATTTGTTTCTTTAAATCAGCGATTTCGGCGTTTTGACGCGCAACTTGATCATTCAGTTGGTCAACTAAATCATCTAAAAATGCAATTCGGACTTGCAAATCTTCAATGGGTGCGGAAAATGACGCCTGTTCATCAAGATTTTGTTGTGTAGTCAATTTACACTCCTCATATAAGATTTCAGGAAACATTATGGCCTATATTACTTTAAGGGACGTCCAGCTTGCATTTGGCGGACCTTCCCTACTCGATGGCGCGAACTTCAGTTTAGAACGTGGCGAGCGAGTATGTCTAATCGGTCGTAATGGTGAAGGTAAGTCTACTTTACTTAAACTGATTGAGGGAACTTTATTGCCAGATGGCGGTGAAGTTTCATTGCAAAATGGCATTACGATTTCAATGCTTGCGCAAGATGTACCCATGGATTCGGGCAAAGTCGCTGATATTGTAGCCGATGGTGCTGGTGAAGCTGCAACTGTTCTACGTGCTTATCATGAAGCCAGCGAAGCCTGCGTACTCGGCGATATGAACGCCTGTGAGCGCATGGGTAACCTACAACATCAGATGGATCAAATGGATGGCTGGTCACTTGAAACCAAGGTGAATGCTATCCTCAGTAAAATGGGCCTAGACCCAGAAGCTGACCTTGCAGATTTGTCTGGTGGTCGTAAGCGTCGTGTTCTATTGGCACGTGCTCTCTTAACGCAGCCCGATGTATTGCTACTCGACGAACCAACCAACCATTTGGACGTTGAAAGTATTGAATGGCTCGAAAAATTCTTACTCGATCAAAACAACTTAACCCTGTTGTTTATTTCGCATGACCGTTCATTTGTCGATAGCATCGCAACCCGTATTGTGGAACTTGACCGCGGCATTTTGCGTAGCTATGAAGGTAACTATTCACGTTACCTCGAACTTAAAGCTCAGCAAATGGAAGCGGAAGAAAAGCAAAATGCGCTATTCGATAAAAAACTCGCTGAAGAAGAAGTGTGGATTCGTCAGGGCATTAAAGCGCGTCGTACCCGTAACGAAGGTCGTGTTCGTGCCTTAAAAGCGTTGCGTGAAGAGTCTAAAGCACGTCGTTCACAACAAGGCAAAGTGAGCATGGCAACGCAAGATGCGCAGCGCTCAGGTAAAGTGATCTTTGAAATTGAAAACTTAGCTGTGCAATTTGGCAACAGCGCACCAATCATCAAAGACTTCTCGGCACTGGTATTACGTGGTGACCGTATCGGCTTAGTCGGTGACAACGGTGTGGGTAAAACCACTCTTATCAAAGCTATTTTGGGTGAGCAAGAACATACTGGTACAGTAAAAACAGGTACACAGCTTGAAGTTGCTTACTTTGATCAGCTTCGAAATGCACTTGATCTTGAAAAATCAGTGAAAGATAATGTCTCTGAAGGCTCAGACCATGTCGATGTCAATGGTAGCCGTCGTCACATCTACAGTTATTTACAAGACTTTTTATTCTCTCCAGAACGCGCACGTACACCAGTTAAAGCACTGTCTGGGGGTGAGCGTAACCGTATTCTGTTGGCGAAACTGCTACTGAAACCATCGAACCTTATCGTGATGGACGAACCGACCAACGACTTGGATATGGTAACTCTTGAACTGTTGGAAGAAATGCTCGGCGCTTACAAAGGCACACTGTTACTGATTTCGCATGACCGTGCCTTTATGGACAACGTGGTGACGTCGACTTGGGTCTTTGATGGTAAAGGTCAAATCGATGAATACATCGGTGGTTACCAAGACTATTTGGAACAGCGTCCTGACCAAACTGTCGTAGATCAAAAAAGCGATGTAAAAAAAGCCATGGCTAAAGCCGAAGCCGCGGCTGCCGCTGCCGTACCTAAAAAAGTCAAGCTCAGTTACAAAGACCAACGTGCCCTAGAACAACTGCCGACTGAAATTGAAGCATTGGAACAAGAGCAAGCTGAATTGTCTGAAAAATTAGCCAACGGTTCTTGGTTTATGACTGACGCCGATGCTGCGACCAAAGCATCACAGCGTCTTGCTGAAATTGATGACGAAATGCTAGAAAAAATGGAACGTTTAGATGAGCTAGAAACGCTCGCTAAAGGCTAAATCTACAAATATTCCATACAGAAAAAGCCGTATTTCGATACGGCTTTTTTTATGTCATATGACTCGACTGAATTATTAGATCGGATGACTCAGTTTCAAATTGGAGCATACAGCGTCTGTAAAGACGATTCCGCTAATGTGAAAAGCTTGCTATGGTGACGCTCAACATTAGATTGAGTCACGAGCATGCAAATTTCAGATCAAATTGTCTTGGTTACAGGAGGCGCACGTGGCCTCGGTTTGGCGATTAGCCAAACTTTAATTGCTGAAGGCGCACGCGTGGTCGTGAACTATCTATCCAGTCAAACTGCGGCAGAACAGTTGGCGACCGCATTTCCTCAGCAAGTGTTTGCCTATCAAGCAGATGTCACTGATAAAGCTCAAGTAGAACAGCTTTTTGCCACAGCAGAAGCACATTTTGGTACCGCGATCACCTCTGTCGTAAATAATGCCCTCATCCATTTTCAATTTAATGGCGATGCCCGTCCTAAAATGGAAGAACTGACTGCACAGCACTTACAGCAACAGTTTGATGGCGCAGTCGTCGCTGCACTCAACACCACGCAAGCGGCGCTTCCCAAGATGAAAGCACAGGGTTTTGGTCGCATTGTCAATATTGGTACCAACCTGGTACAAAACCCTGTCGTGCCTTACCACGACTACACTGCAGCAAAGGCAGCTCTGTTGGCCTTCACCCGCACAGCGGCGCATGAGCTAGGTGAGTTTGGGATTAACATCAATATGCTTTCAGGTGGCTTATTACAAAGCACCGATGCCAGTAAAGCCACACCCGATGCCGTGTTTGATTTAATTGCGGCATCGACACCTTTACGCACAGTGACCACGCCTGAAGAATTTGCTGCAGCCATCATGATGTTCTTGTCCCCTTACTCACGTGCGGTCACAGGGCAGAATTTGATTGTCGATGGCGGTTTAGTCAAAGGTTAAGGCTAGCGCAGCATGAGGTTGAACTTTCTCTTTCAATTCAGCTTCATGCTAAACTGAACCCTATTTTTTAATCTTTGATTTAGCCCTATGAGTCAAAAGCCAACATATCAACCCGGAAAATTCCAATGGTCTTTCTTACTTCCTCAGTATTGGGGAATATGGATAGGGATTGTATTTCTTATGATTTTGGCGATTCTTCCATGGGCAGTTCAGTATCGACTTGGGCAATTCCTCGGTTCTGTTGCATTTAACAATCTTAAGTCACGTCGTAAAACCACGATTCGCAACATGGAAGTTTGCTTTCCTGAATGGACGGCAGAACAAGTTGAGGCCAATGCAAGACAGGTTTTTATCGACCAAATGATTGGCATTTTTGAAACTTTAAATGCATGGTACAGTCCGCAGTGGTTCAAAAATCGGGTGCAAATTGAAGGCTTAGAGCATATTCAAAATGCACAAGCTGAAGGCAAAGGTATTTTGCTCCTCGGCACACATTCTACCCTGCTCGATGCTGGTGGCTATTTATGCGCACAGTTCTTTGAACCGGATGTGGTTTATCGTCCACAAAATAATCCGCTGTTGGATATGTTGATTGTGCGTTGCCGTGCCACCATCTATGCCAACCAAATCGACCATGATGATATGCGTGGCTTGATTCGTAATCTGAAAAATGCCCATGCCATTTGGTACAGTCCCGATCAGGACTTTGGTTTAAAACAAGGGGTCATGGCACCATTTTTTGGTACTCCAGCAGCCACTGTTACTGCGCATCGTCGCTTATTAAAAATTGCTAAAGCCGTGGCGATCCCGTTGTATTTTTATCGAGACGGCGACATCAGCAACCCTCAATATCATGTATTGATTGAACCTGCTTTGGACAATTTTCCGAGTGACGATGAAGTTTCGGATGCTATTCGAACCAATAAAATTATTGAAAATCAGCTACGAATCGCACCGACACAATACATGTGGTTCCATCGCCGCTTTAAAACCCGCCCACAAGGCTATGACAAAATCTATTGAGTTCAACTCAGCACATAAAAAAGAGAAATGCTATGAAAGTAATGCAGCTTTTACCTGAATTGAACAGTGGTGGTGTCGAGCGAGGAACCTTAGAAATAGCTCGTGCTTTAGTGACCGCCGGTCATGAGTCCTTAGTGGTTTCAAATGGTGGTCGCATGGTAACTCAATTGGAAGCTGAAGATTCAACTCACCTCACGCTCGCAATCCATAAAAAAGCCTTATCAAGCTTATGGCAAATTCGTCCTCTACGTAAACTGATTGAGCAACATCAACCAGACATCGTGCATGTGCGCTCACGTGTCCCTGCGTGGCTCACGCATTTTGCCCTCAAAGGGATTCCTGCAAACAAGCGACCTCACCTGATTTCAACTGTACATGGTTTTTATTCGATTAATCGCTATAGTCAAATCATGACGCAGGCTGAAAAAGTCATTGCGGTCTCGGATAGTGTTGTCAAATACATCACGGACAACTACAAAAACTGTCCTACCAAGGACATTGTGCGTATTTATCGTGGCATTGACCCCGCTGCTTTTCCACATGGTTATCAACCCTCAGCACAGTGGCTCAATCAAACCCTAAAAGATTTCCCTGAACTAGAAAATAAGCGTCTGATTTGCTTACCAGGCCGTATCACCCGTTTGAAAGGTCATGAAACCCTGATCCATTTAATGGAACAGCTACAAACACAGTATCCCGACGTACATGCGGTGGTGGTCGGTGGTGCAGATCCGAAAAAAGCGGCTTATTTACAAGAAATGCAAGACAGTATTGCGGCTAAAGGGCTGAGTGATCGGATTACTTTTGTCGGTCATCGTTCAGATATCCGTGAATGGTTAGCTTTTAGCGATTTGGTTTTATCTTTGTCGAGCCAAGCGGAAACCTTTGGACGGACAGTACTTGAAGCACTGTCTGTAGGTACACCTGTAATCGGTTGGAACCGTGGTGGCGTAGCTGAAATTTTATCGAATGTCTATCCGCAAGGTTTAGTCACTGTCGATGATGAAACACAATTACTCAATACCTTAAAGTTGCATTTAGACCAACCACAACACGTGCAGCCTATCAGTATGTTTAGTTTAAAAGAGATGTGTGACCAGACTTTGGAGTTGTATACACAAGTAGCCTCTCAGCATTCAGCTTAATTGACTCCTCGCCATAGATCTTTGCTGTGCAGGATAACGCTCGGGAAATATTTTTAATTCAGCAACTCGATCATCATCTAGAAAGGATATTGTGAAGTGCACAATATCCTTTTTTATTATGATTGACTCAATGGTGATTCAACCCTTCCATACTCGGTATCGGGCCATTAACCAGAGGATTAGCGGCAGTAACAATACATTCAAAATATGTTGCAAACTTTGCCCTATACGCCAATAGCCTCTATCTAAAATATCATGCCGTGCATTAAACAACTCCAACCCCACTGCGACGACTACAACGGTCCAAATCGCATAATGTGATTTCAATTGGCGGTGGTGGCAAAAGGCCACAAAAACGAACAGGATTAAGCCAAGGTAAATGGAAAGTGCATCGGTAGATAAGTGTGTAATCTGCAATATTTTCTGGTGCCATTCGGACAGCATAGAACGCCTCATACCTATATTTTTATTGGAAATTCATCTCTTTTTTCTTGGCACACTGTATAAAGAAATTGATCAAAAGAAAAGCAAAAATATGTATATCACAAAAGCAAAACCCGAGTTCTGCATCCTGCAAAACTCGGGTCTATGAGGTTGTGCTTTCACAAGTATTCTTTTTATTTTTTATTGGCTTTCCTTTCCTGCATCCGTTCCGTGATGCTTCCATCGGCTTCGTCTTCCTTAGTGGGATGTTCCGTTCCCAGTTCCATGTGCCGATGAACAAAGAATAAGTCAATACACTTGACCTGACCATTCGTCAGAAGCCGAAAGCTGTGTAAGCTATTTCTTACACTTTTCTCTTAAATCAAACAAAATCAAGGTGCCTTCGTACCATCCTTATAATCACGGGCGATTTCATCAGTCACAATCTTCTCCTCTTCCTCAGCTTTTTCTATACCCTCCTGAATAGCCTCTTGCGCTTCTTGTTCATCTTCATCTGTTTGCTCTAATTCTTCTTGGATTTGCTCAAATACCCTGCCTGTTTGCAACACCACATAGACGGGAAAATGGTCTGAACCGATATTGGGCAAGCGTTCCATATGTACCAATGCAAAATCTGTACTATGAAAAATATGGTCGAGCGACCAACGCAGCAGTGGATAATTCGCATGAAAGGTATTTACGAAATGACGTCCAACACGCGGGTCTAAAAGCCCACTGATTCGTTGAAAGAGTCGTGTAGTACGTGACCATGCCACATCATTCAGGTCCCCCATAACGATGCAACTTTCATCTAAATCTTTAATCTGATCGCCCACAATCAGCAATTCTGCATCGCGTAAAGTTGAATCTTTGGCTTCTGTTGGACTTGGCGGTTTGGGATGTAAACAATACAGTTGAACCTGATTTCCTGATGCTAAGGTGACTCGGGTATGGATCGAAGGAATTTCATCACTGAGAATAAATTTGACTTCAGTTTCACTAAGTTCTAACTTGCTATACAAATGCATCCCATACAAATTATCCAAAGGTACGGGTACGCGGTAAGGATAATCAGCCTCAATCACTGCCAATTCATTTTGCCAAGTTTGATCGGTTTCTAGCGTGAGTACTAAGTCAGGTTGATGCTTTTGTATTTGTGCCAATAATAAGTGATATTGAGTATTCGGCGTGAGTACATTGGAGACAATGATTGAAATCTGTTTTTGTGTATCTAACTGGTCTGATCGGAGTCGTTTGACTTGTTTTTTCCACAGAAAGGTATAAGGCAAAACCATTTTCAATTGATATGCCAAGGCGGCAATCAACCCAATTAAAATGATTTCACGCGCCAAGTCCCATTCGGCATTCCATAAAATTAAGCCCATGAAGGCAAATATACCCAAAGCCAAGATTTGCAGCCGCGGAAAATCTGCACCACGAAACCACCATTCATCTCGTGGGATCAGTGACCAAAATGTCAACCAAATGACGAAGCCCGCCAGTATTTCAATCCAAATCATCACGCCTCCCTTATATTCTTTATTTTTTATTGATTCATAAATTTATATCAGTTTTGCATGTAACATAAACAAGATATATTGCACAATATTATTGGTGTTTTCATTATGTAGCGCTTGCAGTTATGCGCCCTTTTGGTACACTCGAACCCCCTTTTATTTTTTAACGCACCGAGGCAAAGTGACATGAAAGTAGGTCTGGTCGGTTGGCGCGGGATGGTTGGTTCCGTCCTTATGCAACGTATGGTTGAAGAAAACGATTTCGCTCATTTCGAACCGTTTTATTTCTCTACCAGTAATGCAGGTGGTGAAGCCCCTGCGTTTGGTGGTAAGACTGCCCCAGCACTTATGGATGCAACGGACATTGATAGTCTGAAGCAAATGGATGTCATTATCACCTGCCAAGGTGGCGATTATACGACTGAAGTTTTCCCTAAGCTTAAAGCTGAAAACTGGAATGGTTACTGGATCGATGCGGCATCGACTTTACGTATGGATGATGAAGCGATCATCGTACTTGACCCAGTAAACATGAACGTAATCAAAGACGGCTTAGTAAAAGGCACAAAAACATTCGTGGGCGGTAACTGTACCGTTTCATTGATGTTAATGGGTTTAGGCGGTCTATTCCAAAATAATTTAGTGGAATGGGCAACGTCTATGACGTATCAAGCGGCTTCTGGTGCAGGCGCGCAAAACATGCGTGAACTGATTTCAGGTATGGGCTACTTGTACAACAATACCAAAGATTTGCTAGATGACCCACGTTCACCAATTTTAGATATCGATTCTAAAATTGCACAGTTACAACGTGGCGAAGGTTTCCCATCTGCAAACTTCGGTGTGCCTTTAGCAGGTTCGCTCATTCCTTATATCGACAAACAGCTTGAAAGCGGTCAGTCGAAAGAAGAATGGAAAGGTCAAGTTGAAACCAACAAGATCTTAGGCAACCAGCAAATCGTTCCAATCGATGGACACTGTGTCCGTATTGGTGCGATGCGTTGTCACTCACAAGCATTGACTTTAAAACTTCGTAAAGATGTGCCACTAGATGAAATCGAAGATATCATCGCTAGTGCCAACGATTGGTCTAAAGTGGTGCCAAATACGCGTGAAGCTTCAATGACTGATCTGACTCCTGTTGCTGTAACTGGCACCTTGTCTGTTCCAGTTGGTCGTCTACGTAAGCTCAACATGGGTAAAGAATACCTAGGTGCATTCACTGTGGGTGACCAATTGCTTTGGGGTGCTGCTGAACCTTTACGTCGTATGCTAAGAATTCTCATTGATTATAAAAATGCTTAAGCATTTTTAAGTCTCTGAACAAGAAGCCGATCACAATTGATCGGCTTTTTTATGTAACTGTCGTGTAAATATTTTACAATTCTTCGACAACTCGCTAATCTATAATTTTCGCCATGCGACATATATTCGAGCTAAAGATTAAGATGACCGTATATAACAAATTAAAGATCGCCATTTTAGCCGTTATTGCATCTCAAAACATTCAAGCGATCAGCATTGATCCTGTACAAGTCCAGTCAGCACCCGGGGAATTGCTGTACGCTGAGATTCATTTTCGCCACTCAAATACATCTGTGCCGCTCAATGCAAGTTTAGCCACGGCAGAGGATTTATTGAGTATGGGTACAGGGCATCAACCACCGGGGCATTTAAACTTCTTCACGCGTCGTGATGGTGCGGGCAATGGGGTAATTACCATTACCTCTTCGCGTCCAGTGACCGATGCTGAGCTTAATTTTATTGTCAATATTAAAGAAGGTAATGCTTCACGCCTGCAACAAATTCGCACACCATTAAAACGCAATCCAGCGCCGTCGAATGCGACTCAAACCCGTGCCAATGAGCGTGCTTTAGCACCTGTCTTGATCGTAAATGAAAAAGAAATTGCCTTAAATTTACCTGTTAGCACCCTCTACACCGCAAAAGCACCTGTAGCTGCAGAACACCCCTTATTACTCAGTACCAAAGAACCGCCAAAGTTAGCACAATTAGCAACGTCAACGCCTGTTGCGATTGAACCTGTCACGCATGTGCAAAATTATAGTGTTACGCCTGCGGAGCAACATAGCGGAAGTACTTCATCAGGTTCTGAAACATCAATTTCGCAAGTTACAAAAACCAATTCAACCGGCTCTGTCAGTTCAGAAATGCAAGCTGCAACAGCATCAACTGCAAGATCTCAAGACCCATTGGCACAAAAATTTGCTGCGGAGCAGGCAGCACAAAAACGTGAAAATCCAACAACGACAGCTCAAACAGCATCTACACCAAAACCAACAAGTACTGCGGCTGCATCGACAGCAACACCAGCGGCAAAATATGTGGTTCGCTCGAATGAAAGCCTTTGGGGGATTGCCTCACGTATTGCGACAGAACAAAACCGCCCTGTTTCTGAAGTCATGCAACAGATTAAAAACAGCAACGAACATGCATTCATTCAAGGCGATGTAAACCGTCTGCGCCGTGGTGCGGCTTTAAATCTGCATGGTATGCAGCAAGCAAAACAGCCTGTCAAAGTCTCTGCGGCAGAACTTGCCAAAGTGCCTTCGAAGCAGTCAGGCAAAACCAAATACCGCTTGAATCAAGCTGAAATGAGTCTGGTTGCAGAGAAAGCGCAAGATTCGGCACAATCTTCTGCCAACAGTGCAGCAGAAAAGAATAAAACTTCGAAAGAGTTGTCATTAAAAGTTATGACATCTCGTGAAAAAACCGTTAAATTACAGAGAAACGTAACTCAATTAGAATTGGCGCTAAATCAAAAGGATCACAGAATTCAATTATTAAATGCTCGTCTTGCTCAACTGCAACAACAGTTGAAAGCTCAACAAGCAGATAAAAGAAGCCAATAAACTAAAACGTTACCAATCAAGATTTTATAGGGATGAGTGCAACTGTATATCGCTCTATCTCCAAGGGGTTAAAACATGCTGATTTATGTGATTCCATTAGTGATCTTAGTGATCGTATTGGTTTTTTTAAACAAACGCCAAAAAGGTCAAGAATCAGATAAAGCCAAACCAACATCCACTAAAACCAAGAAATCGGGTGTTTCAGCCAAAGCGACTCCGAAGAAAACTCAAGTGGTTGAAAGCAGTGTCATTGAAAAAAAATCAATGACGCCGTTAACGACCGATGCTCGTGGTAAAATTGAAAAATTAATTGCGGAACGTAATTTCTTTTCTGCTGAAGCGCAAATTAATCAATCATTAAAACGTGACAACTCACAACATGAGTTGTATCTATATCTATTAGATATTCACATTTTACAAAAAGACGAATTTGCCATCAGCCAATTGCTGAGCCATATTCGTTCACTTGAACTTGATGAAATTTTAGAACAAGCTGAAGCAAAAAAAGTAGAGTTTGAAAATTCTCAAAATGTGAAAGATGATGCCATTAACTTTGTATCACCGATCACTGAAGAGGCTCCCTCAAAAGCCCCAAATACCTCTGATTTTGATGCTTTAATGCAAAGTTCAACTGCTGCACCTGTTGAGCCCAAAGCAGCCGAAATTAAACCACTAGATTTTAATTTCACCACTGAAACGCCTGCAAAAGCAGACATTTCTACCCCAGTTGAAAGTGCGCCTGCTGAAAAAATACAGCCGCTTGAATTTGACACGCTTTCAATTTCACCAGAACCTGCACTTGAAGCAACACTGAAAACCGAAGAGATTGCTCAGCCATCTCCTGCCGTTGAAGAAATCAAACCAATTGATTTTGCAATGGACTTTGCCCCAAGCACTGAAGCTGCGGCTGAAACTAAAACAGAAACTGTAGAAGAAAAAATCGAGCCTTTAGATTTTTCATTTACAACAGAAACACCAGTTGTAGAAGAAAACAAAGTTGAAGCTCCAACCTTAAACTTTGACTTAGGTGCTTTTGAAACAGCAAAAACAGAAGAAGCCGTTGTCGCTCCTGCAACAGAGTTTAACTTAGAGTCTACGCCTGAAGAGAAACCTGCCGCACCTTCTTCAAGTGGTGTGAGTTTTGACATTAGCGGTTTAGGCACACCTTCAACCCCATCTGCTACAGACCAAAACGATCCATTGGTTCAATCTTTCCCCGAACTGGTTGAAGTCAATGAAATTGAATTGAATCTTGAGTTGGCAGCGCAATACATCAAACTGGGTGCTTATGACGCTGCACGTGAAATTTTGACTGAAAAAGAAGCTGAGTTTTCTTCAGCTCAACGTCAACAAGCAGATCAGTTACTGAATCAAATCGCATCTTAAGCAAAAGCGATTTAAACTAAAGCAGTCTTTCAAGGCTGCTTTTTTTATGATGAAAAAAATTGCTCTTATTTATATGGGTGGTACCTTCGGTTGTATCGGTGAACCGTTAAGCCCCATGCCAGCGAATGCGTTTTTACCTAAATTACAGCATGTGCTGCCACTACACCTAAACATTGAATGTTTTGTTGCACCTGTCATTCGTGACAGTAGTGCTTGTACTGCACCCGACTGGCTGGCACTGATCCAACAAATTCAAAGTTTACAATTACAACAATTTCAGCATTTCGTAATTATTCATGGCACAGACACGCTTAGCTATGCCAGCGCAGTACTTGCACACTTTATGGCACAGTCTGCTCATATCGTGCTTACAGGCAGCCAATATCCGCTGTTTAATGTGGCTGGTGACAACACCCGTGAATTTACCGATGCCATCGACAATTTAAATTTTGCATTGGAATCGGTACATCAATCGAGTGTTGGGGTTTATTTGGCCTTTCATCATCAACTGATGCATGCTCAATCCGCACTAAAAGTACATACAACCGATCTGAAAGCCTTTGATGGGCTGCCAGCCACACAGCCACTTTCAACGCTTACATCGCCATATATTGTTCAAGCCAATGATTTAGACAAAGCGGCTCATTTCAATTGCCTGAATTGGATGTTGCAACCGATTGCAACCAAGCTACACAGTCAAAATTTAGCGGCTCTACTTACACACACTCCAGACGTTTTAATTCTGCAAGGTTTTGGCACAGGCAACATTGCCGTTGATGCTGAATTACTCAATATATTGAAGGCTATACAACAAAAAAATTGCAAAATTATTTTAAGTACACAGGTTGTTCATGGCGGTATAGATCAGCGCTATGCTGTCAGTGACTGGGTCAAAGATAGTGGAATATTACTGAGCAATTGTTTGGGTCATGCAGATCTTTATGCCAAATGTTTGAAAATGTATTTACAATACGGCAGTGCCGCAGACTGGACTGCGCATTGGAACGATTAAGTCATTTGAGGTAACTATGCAACGTTTTGCGATTGGGATTGAGTTTTGTGGCATGCAATACAAGGGCTGGCAAACTCAGCAACCGGGCGTACCAAGCGTGCAAGAAACCATTGAAACCGTCCTCAGTAAAGTGGCCAATGAGCCAATCATGTTGCACGGTGCTGGCCGAACAGATGCTGGTGTCCATGCAACCAATATGGTGGCACATTTCGATACTCAGGCGATTCGTCCCATTCGTGGATGGTTAATGGGCAGTAATAGCCAATTACCTCGTGATATCTCCATCCAATGGATTAAGGAAATGGATCAGGACTTCCATGCCCGCTTTAAGGCGCAAGCGCGTCGTTATCGCTATGTGGTCTATAACAATCCACAGCGTCCAGCTTTACTGTACAAGCAAGTGACCCATGTCTATGCAAAATTAGATGTGCTGAAAATGCAACGTGCAGCTGCCAAATTTGAAGGCACCCATAACTTTGAAAGCTTCCGTGCCGCAGCATGTCAGTCTAATCAACCTGTCCGTCATGTCAGTCATTGTCGCTTGATCCAACATGGATGTTACTTGGTCCTAGATATTCAGGCTGATGGTTTTTTACATCACATGGTGCGTAACATCATGGGCTGTTTGTTGGAAATTGGGCAAGGTATGTATGAAGTTGACCATATTGACGATATTTTTGCGGCTGAAGATCGTAAAGCAGCAGGTGTCACCGCACCGCCCGATGGACTATATTTTATCCATGCAGACTATCCAGCTCAGTTTGAACTTCCTCAAGTTCCGTTAGGACCACATTGGCTAAATATGCCTGAATAAACAATCCCTCCCAACCTCACTTTCACAGAGAGGGTGTTTCATTTCCGTCATTGCCAGATTCTAAAAATGAAAATCCCTCTTTGAAAAAGGGGGATTCTGTTTAGGGAAGGATTTTATCGAAGATCAACCTT
This sequence comes from Acinetobacter sp. YH12063, assembly GCF_013419715.1. Taxonomy (NCBI): domain Bacteria; kingdom Pseudomonadati; phylum Pseudomonadota; class Gammaproteobacteria; order Moraxellales; family Moraxellaceae; genus Acinetobacter; species Acinetobacter sp. YH12063. The sequence continues at coordinate 219,073 of NZ_VOZO01000001.1, forward strand.
AACGCTGCTTCCGCTTACGGTATTCCACGGGCGTTTCATTGGTCCAGCGTTTAAATGCGCGATAGAACGTACTTGGCTCAGAAAAACCCGTTAAGTACACAATGCGCTCCACACTTTCATTGGTATTGGCTAATAATTTTTTAGCTAAACGACAGCGATAGTCTGACAAAATTTGCTGAAAACTGGTATTGGCTTCTGACAACTGAGTCCGTAAACGACGTGGGGTAATGTTGAGCTGTGCAGCGACCGTTTCGAGTGTGGTTTCACCACTTTCAAGCGTTGAACCAATAGCACGGCGAACTTCACCAACCAAATCATAACGCGCCAACTCCTGAAGTTTTTCAATCGCTAACTGCTCATGCAATTGTAATAACTCAGGTTCTGCCTGCCACAATTGATACTCTAAAATAGCCGGATCAAAATATAATCGGGTTTCTTTCTGCCCTAAACTCACAGGGCATTCATAGACACGGAAATACTCATCATCTGGCGCGCCCTGACTAAAGTTAAAGTCGATATAAATTGGCTGAAAACGCCCTTCAGTAATAAACTTAAAGAAACGCAAAACACCCGACATCGCGCATTCAGAAAAATGACGATTCACGATATTTTCTGCCCAAGGCTGATGACCATTGGTCAAATAGCAGCGGTCATCTTCAATCACCAATTGCGCATGAAAGGCATCGCTAATGAGGCGTTGATACGCCAAAGCCCGCTTTAAACCTTCACCGAAATTCTCAGATGAAATGAATAAGTGTTCAATCACCTGCCCTCGATATAAAGGCAAATGCTCACCCAGATGCAAACCAATATCAGGATCCTTACTGACTTCTTCTGCAGCCACCCAGAATGCAAATTGTGCATTCAATGGGGTACGGTCATTGGTTTCAACCTGATTTAATGCCACACCCGCTTTTGTTAAAATTTCTTCTGTTGGCAATCCGGCACGACGAATCGCTTGATACCCTAAACGCAACACAACAGATGCATCAGTTAGCTGACCCACTCCAGAACCTTCCTTGTATGTACTTCATTTATACCTAAAAAGATTGATTTTAGATTAACTGCGATTGACCAAACTGACAACAGTTACTGCACATTTTTTGTTGAAAATATTTAACTAAATTGTTCGCTTATTTTACTGACAGTCGATCAGTTCAAAGCCTTTTACGGCTTGTATTCTGAAAAAAAATTGACTATAATTTGCGCCTTGCTAATTTATTCATTCAGGTAGGCTATGGCCAATAAAGAGGAACTCATCGAGTTCGAAGGCGTTGTCACCGAGACGCTTCCTAATACTATGTTCCGTGTACGTTTAGAAAACGGTCATGAAGTGATTGCTCACATCTCTGGCAAAATGCGTAAACACTATATCCGTATTTTGACTGGCGACAGTGTTAAAGTAGAAATGACACCTTATGATTTGACTAAGGGTCGTATCACTTACCGTGCGCGCTAAGTTTTAGCGAAGCGAAAAAGCCACTTTATCAGTGGCTTTTTTTGTATTTATTTCAATACAATGATAAAAATTGACTGCAAATTTGCTTTACAGTTTAAAAACATAAAAATTCGATTATAAAATTCAAAATATAAGGACATAAAATCATATGAAACATCTAGGATTAGTCGGTGCTATCTTTTGTGTTGCTTGCGCCACGACAGGCCAAAAGCAACTCAATCAATCCCTACAACACTATATTGGACAGCCAGCTGATCAAGTTCGTAAAGAGCTCAACTTGAGTCAATTGGGCTATAAAGTGATGGGAGCACCCGTACAAAGCAACGAAAAACTTAGCTATACCATTTTACGCTCGATGCCAATCCCGATTGGTACACCAAATATCGGCACCAGTATAGCCATGGGCGCCCCTATCCCAACGCCGTCTAAAGGTGGTGTCACTGTCGATATGGAATGTAAAATCGAGTTCAAATTACGCAATCAAATAGTTGAATCTATTAACTATGTTGGTAAAGCTTGTTGATCCTACATGAGAATACTAGAGGCTAATCTTGCTCGGATGACCGTGTATCAAATGACTACAGTGTTATACAGACCGAACCGACTAAACTGAATTTATTTCGTGAGGAACTGACCCATGGAATTTATTTTAGAACATCAGGTTTACAAAGATCAGCATTTTATTCGCCCAATATTGAGCATAGGATGCGTTCTAAGCATTGTATGGTTGGCTGGTTGTACCACGACATCAACGATATCCTCCGTTGAACGTGAACGCTATTTAGCCTCATTTATTGGTCAATCGAGCCAAACGATTCAAGCAGAACTTAATCTCAGCAAACTCGGCTATCAAAGAACCTCTCCCGTAGAGGTCAGTTCAGACTACCTTCGTTATCGTGTTACACGCCCGATTAGTATTCCTTTACCGATGGCGGAAAATCCTGCGATGGGCATGGGCAGCGGTGCTGCTGTGCCGATTCCTAGTGGAAATACACGCTATGAGGTGGAGTTAAACTGCCTTATTCAATTTCGCATAAAGCATAATATTGCAACTGATGTCCGATTAACTGGTCGCACCTGTTAGGGCATCAACTCTAGGGTTTATAATTTCTAGGCACAAAAAAACGCAGCATAAACGCTGCGTTTTTTGATTCGCCATTAGTTCAATGCAGAAACTACAGCTTGACCCATTTCAACAGTACCGACTTGAGTACTGCCTTCTGACATGATGTCACCTGTACGTAAGCCTTGATCTAAGACATTACCTACAGCATCTTCAATTGCTTTTGCCGCCGCTTCTTCACGGAAGGTATAACGTAGCATCATAGCAACAGACAGAATTGTTGCTAATGGGTTCGCAATGTTTTGACCTGCGATGTCTGGTGCTGAACCGTGGCAAGGTTCATACATACCTTTACCATTTTCATCTAAAGAAGCCGATGGCAGCATGCCGATAGAACCGGTTAACATCGCCGCTTCATCAGACAAGATATCGCCGAACAAGTTACCTGTCACGATTACATCAAACTGTTTTGGCGCACGGACCAATTGCATGGCAGCATTGTCAACGTACATATGAGACAAGTTAATTTCAGGATACTGCTCTTCTTTTAACGCAGTTACGGTTTGTTTCCAAAGCTCAGTCACTTCTAGCACGTTGGCTTTATCCACTGAACACACTTTACCACCACGTAAGTTCGCCATTTCAAAAGCAACTTTGGCAATACGCTTGATTTCAGATTCTGCATATACGTCAGTATTGAAACCTTGTTTTTCACCGTTTTCGAGTTCACGAATACCACGTGGTTGACCGAAATAGATCCCGCCAGTTAACTCACGTACGATCAAGATATCCAAACCTGCTACGATTTCAGGTTTTAAGCTCGACGCATCTGCAAGCTGCGGATAAAGAATTGCTGGACGTAAATTGGCAAATAAATTTAATTCTGAACGAATTTTTAATAGGCCACGTTCTGGACGAATTGAACGCTCAATGGTATCCCACTTAGGACCACCCACTGCACCCAATAAAATCGCATCAGCAGTCTTCGCTTGTGCTGCTGTTACATCTGGATAAGGTGAACCGTGCGCGTCGATCGCTGCACCACCTAAAAGACCTTGTTCCCAAGTCAAACCTAAGTTGAATTTCTCGTTTACACGTGTCAGCACTTGTTCAGCCGCTTTCACGATTTCAGGACCAATACCATCACCTGGTAAAATCAAAATATGTTTTGACATGAGTCTTTCCATTTATACGCTGGCTTGATTACCAGTCAGATTTAAAGTTTCTTTTCTACAAACTCACCAAGTCCTGTGAGGACATTGTACGGTCGGCAGAAACGTCGAATTGTTTTTGCACCTTGCTTTAAGTCTACACAGAGCGGATCAGGCGCAGATTTATCTAGTAAACTGCCTCTGTTTTTTGAACGCTCACGGTACATTTTAAAGGTGTACTCGTGTTTGGACCTAAAGTTGTGAATGACATGCAAGCGCTCTGCTTTTTCCTGAGAAATTGGATAATAGCGAATCACGACTTCATGCTGACCTGAAGGTACAGACAAATACAAAGGATTAGGCTCAGACAATGAACGACCATTCAACCGTACAATGCCTGCTTTAATCGCAGCACGTTGTACATGTTGATTATTTGGATCAACCACTTGTATTTGATCAAAACGCTCAAATTCACAATGCGCTGTACCTGCACAGTAAATCAGAGCATTATTTTTTGTACTTTCAGTTTCTTTCACATTTTTAATGCGTGCCGTGTCAAAGCTTTGACAGGCAGAGAGCGTTGCGAACAGCGCTCCCGTTACAACCAGCTGACCGAAGAACTTTTTCATTTTTCGAACCCAACCTGATAAATTCTGGCTAACGTATAAATTTTGTTTCGCCTGATATTAGCAAGACTTAAGCCGACTGACTACTAAGAAGTTCTACAGTGACACTGACTTAAGCTTTAATTTCTGCAAATACCCAAGGGCGAGATGCTTTGGTTTTTTCTTCATAAGCGCGAATATCATCGGCAGCTTGTAAGGTTAAACCGATATCATCCAAGCCATTCAATAGGCAGTGTTTACGGAATGGATCGACTTCAAATGTAAATGCTTCACCACTCGGTGTACGTACTTCTTGCGCAGCCAAATCAATGGTTAATTGATAGCCTTCAGATGCAGCACATTCTTTAAATAACTGATCTACGATCTCTTCAGACAAGATCACTGGCAACATGCCATTTTTAAAGCTGTTATTAAAGAAAATATCCGCATAGCTTGGTGCAATGACAGTACGGAAACCATATTCTTCTAATGCCCAAGGCGCATGCTCACGGCTCGAACCACAACCAAAGTTTGCACGAGAGATCAAAATCGACGCACCTTGATAACGCGGTTTGTTCAATTCGAAATCGGGGTTAATCGGACGTTTTGAAATGTCCTGACCTAAATAGCCTTCATCCAAATAGCGCAACTCATCAAATAAGTTGGCTCCGAAGCCTGTACGCTTAATAGATTTCAAAAACTGTTTTGGAATAATTAAATCTGTATCAACATTGGCACGGTCTAATGGTGCAACGATACCTTGTTCAACGGTATATTTTTTCATGTTTATTTCTCACTGAATCCGTGACCTCTCCCTAACCCTCTCCTAAAAGGAGAGGGAACTCCTTCTCCCTCAGGGAGAAGGTTGGGATGAGGGCTTAAACTAGAATGTACGCACATCCACAAAGTGACCTGCAATTGCCGCAGCTGCTGCCATTGCTGGACTCACCAAATGCGTGCGACCACCATTACCTTGACGACCTTCGAAGTTACGGTTAGACGTTGATGCACAGTGCTCTCCCGGTTGCAATTTGTCGGCATTCATTGCCAAACACATTGAGCAACCCGGCTCACGCCATTCAAAGCCTGCTTCAATTAAGATTTTATCTAAGCCTTCTGCTTCTGCTTGTGCTTTGACTAAACCTGAACCCGGCACCACCATGGCTTGTTTAATCGATGCCGCCACTTTTTTGCCTTTGACCACTTCAGCCGCTGCACGAATATCTTCGATGCGTGAGTTGGTACATGAACCAATAAATACACGGTCTAATTGAATATCAGCCAATGCCTGACCCGCTTCTAAGCCCATGTAGTTGTATGCACGTGTCCAGTCATTACGCTGTACGTCATCTTTAGCTTGTTCTAAATTTGGCACTGCTTGAGATACAGGAATCACCATCTCAGGAGAAGTCCCCCAAGACACTTGTGGCTCAATCTCTTCACCTTGCAACACCACAACAGTATCAAAATGCGCGCCTTCATCAGACACTAAAGTCTTCCAATATTCTACTGCAGCATCCCACTGTTCGCCCTTCGGTGCATACGGACGGTCTTTCACATAGGCAATGGTTTTGTCATCGACAGCCACCATACCCACGCGCGCGCCACCTTCGATCGCCATGTTACATACCGTCATACGACCTTCGATCGACATATCACGGAACACTTGACCACCAAATTCAATCGCGTGACCTGTACCACCCGCCGTACCGATTTTTCCGATAATCGCTAAAACCACGTCTTTAGGAGTTACGCCTTGACCCAATTGACCATCAACACGCACCAACATATTCTTCATTTTCTTTTGAACTAAGCATTGAGTCGCCAATACGTGTTCAACTTCCGATGTGCCGATACCATGAGCCAAGCAACCAAATGCACCATGCGTTGCAGTATGTGAGTCACCACATACCACGGTCATACCGGGCAAGGTTAAACCTTGTTCAGGCCCCACCACGTGCGCAATACCTTGACGTACATCGTTGATGTCAAACTGGGCAACATCAAAAGTTTTACAGTTGTCATCTAAAGTTTGCACTTGGATACGTGAGGTATCATCTTCAATACCTGCAATACCTTCAGCACGCTCCTTAGTAGACGTAGGTACGTTATGGTCTGGCGTTGCAACATTAGCGCTTAAACGCCACGGTTTACGACCTGCAAGTTGTAGCCCTTCAAAGGCTTGTGGAGAAGTCACTTCATGCAATAAATGACGGTCGATATACAATAATGAAGAGCCATCATCTCGCTGTTTTACTAGATGGTCATCCCACAATTTGTCATACAAGGTTTTTTTTATTTGGGTTTCCGCTTTTTGGGTTTCGCCTGCCATGTCGATTTGCTCCACTGGACTGGGTAAATTCTTTCGTTAAATCGATTATAACCACGTATTCACATAAATCTAATTTATCATTTTTATTAGTTTAAAAACTTATAGGAATGATATTTAACTGCTGATTTCCGCTACATTTTAAAGACCATTAATGCGTTTAAAACACGCTCACTTCAATACTTTCAGCAGATGAAACTTTAGAATTTTCTCCGACTTTTTTGTTCACTGTCTGCCATTATTTAAACAGTAATTTAAAAATTCAATGATCATAAATCGAATTTTCTCTTTTACATTGCAAATAAGAATCATTATTATTAAATCATTGCCAAGATTTATCAATTTAACAAGGAGCTTTTTCATGGCACACATTAACAAGTTCGTCGAAAATAATCAGCGCATGTTCAAAAAAACCTTGAGCTATTACATCATGCATATCACGGTTGCGATGTTGGTTGGTTATTACGTGACAGGCAGTATTGCAATGGCCATTACATTAAGTTTACTTGAACCAACTGTTCAAGCGGTTGCCTTTTTCTTCCATGAAAAAGTCTGGGAAAAGAAAGATAAAGCTGTAGAGGAAAATATCCCCGCTTAATCCAATCCTGCTCCTTGTAAAAAACCACCATAACGGTGGTTTTTTTAATGACCTTAAAACGTTCTTTTACTCTATCCACTTTAACTTTCTATTCATTTCATCCTATAGATTCAATTGTAGACAGAACATCAAAGCTTGGTTTTTTGCTGTAAGGCCAGCTGATCATGCGCCTCAACCAATTGTTCTATCGCAAGAATTAGTTTGTTTTTTGCCGCATTACACTCGGCAGCTGCACGGTTTTCGTCGTCTTCATCATCTGCGATTTCATATATCGCACAGCGCTTTTCGACTGTCCCTTCAAAAATATCCAATAAATTTTTAATGTGTTTAATATCCATCGCCTTCTCCCTGTGAGGTACAACATTGCTAATCGATGCAGCCATGACTGTACCTGTTGCTATAATTATTCACTGAAAAGTATGTTCCCCAAGCCATCAAAACTTGAGTTCATTTTTTTGTTTTAGTTCAATACTGAATTAAAAAGAAACGTCATCGCTCCTCTTTAATTCAAACGGTTGAATTACTTTCCAGCCCTGTATTTTTTATATTATGCATAACTCTGGTTTCGGTTTAAAAAATAACTTTGTAACAGCGCATTTGAGCTGAAAATGTCACAGCCCAATCTTAAATCATGCAGTGACCAAGTACTCAAATAACACTATTGAACCCTGAAAATCCCCTCAGATTTAAAGCGTCATCTGGCTTGAACGCCTAGTTTTAAATCAAAAGATACAACTTTTCCTTTGATTTATTCTTAAAATATTATAACAATGAGACTACGCATAAAAATTCTTTATAGGAATGAAGATGAATCTCGCAGCCTTTGAAGCCTTTGTAAAAGTCATGGAAACTGGTTCGATCTCTTTGGCAGCAGATCAGCTCTTCATTACGCAACCTGCTGTGACCAAGCGTATTCACAGTTTAGAAGAATACTTCGGTGTCAAACTTTTTGAATCCGCGGGTCGTGGTGTTCAAGCGACGCATGCGGCAAACTCTCTCTTGCCAAAAGTAAAAAGCTGGCTGAATGAGTTGGGCGATATTCACCATACGCTCAGCCATGAGCAAGGTCAGGTTCAAGGTAAACTGAAAATTGGTACCAGCCATCATATCGGCTTACACCATTTACCAGCGCATTTGCGTCAATACGTACAGCAATTTCCAGAAGTGACCTTAGATGTACACTTTGTTGATTCTGAACAGGCCCATGAGCAAGTTTTGGCAGGTGACTTAGAATTGGCATTTTTGACTTTACCGCCACAAGGTGACAGCCGTTTAAAATACATCACGACATGGAATGATCCACTGGTATTCGTGGTTGCGCCTTTCCATCCTTTGGCGCAAGTTGAGCATTTAACCTTAGAAGATTTGATCCAGTACCCAAGTCTTTTGCCTGCGGCGCAAACCTATACCAGTCAAATTACTTTGGCTGAATTTGAAAAGTATGGACTAAAACCAAAAGTCACCATGAGCAATAACTCACTTGAGTCGATTCGTATGTTGGTTTCCATTGGTCTCGGTTGGTCAGTCCTTCCTAAAACCTTATTGAACCAAGATTTAAAACAACTGAATTTACCTTCAAACATGAATCGTCAATTGGGCATGGTATGGCACCCAGGCCGTACTCAGTCACTTGCTGCACAAAAGCTGGTTGAATTGATGAAACACATCTAATTCATTTTTTTGCCTACAATATTTAATCGTTAAAAAAGCCACCGCTATGGTGGCTTTTTATATTCATCTGTTTAAGCATCTAGAAAAAGCGAATGATTTGATTAGCCAAGTGTTGAACAGTCCTTGTTGAATAGTCATCATAGACAATGCAGTGACCTTCAAATCTGCCATCAATATTTGTAGCTTGGCTCTAGGTCAGCAATAGATGCTCTTACTTATTGTGAAAGTTCAACCTCTTTTCACTGATGTTATACAGTAACATCAGAAGTGCAATTTGATTCAAATATAAGAACGATACGCGGCAAGGTCATCCGCAAGTGTTTGAGATAGGACTACTTCTCATCAAAAATGTTTTTGCGATACTTTGAATAATTAGACGGTAGTGAACGAGTTTTGCGGATGACAATGGTTTTGGGTACTTTTGCCGAAACAAAAGTACCTCCAGCCGAAGGCCAATCAATTTATTCAATTCCTAGATGTAAGACTTCGTTGAATAGACTTAAAAATCATTTTAAAAACACAAATAACTTTTACGTACGTAACATCAGTTTTTCAGTAAAAATGGGATCACCTATTTCAGCCGATCCCATTAAAAAAACAAAAGAAGACCTGTCGGTTTTATTTCGTCAATGAATCTTCATGTAATGATTCATTCAATTGATCGACAATAATCGCCCACTCACCATCTGACTTAATTTTTTCGGCCAAGAACTGGCGCTGAGCATCTGTCCAATAATCTGCTTCGGTAATTTTAGTTTGGGCACTGAGTTGATGCGTCACGATAAATAAAGCAATCGCGTCTTCACTCGAATCTAAACCCAGTTGTTCAAATAGATGAGTCATGCGTGGACGTACACTCATTGTCATTCTCCGTGTTAAAACTTATTGTTTATGGATACAAAATTTCTGTTTTAAGGATATAACACGGAACGAACACGCACTCAATTACAGAATTCTATAGCGGTGAAAATTGAATAAAAGGCAAACTGAGCATAATCATCACGACCGATTGAATAAATACCAACAATAAAGGCAGCCCCCAGTTCACTCCTCCTTCTTCAGCAAACACCTGTTCACTATATTTCGGCTGCTGCATATAGGCTTTGATCTTTTGCACAGCAAAATCGCTATAAAGCCGCTTTCCGATCCCAGCGAGTATGAGGTTAGGAATCAATGACAGCCCCATCAAGACTTGTTCAGGCACACCGATGATGAGTGCCAACATGCTAATCAAAAAACCAACCGCAAAGAATAAGAAGAAATAGCGGTACATCTTTCGATAGAGTAACCAATAGGGTCCAAAAATTAGCCCTGCCCAACTCAGACCATTGTTCTGTCCAACTTGTTGTTCAATGAACTTTAAATAAGATTGAGCACGTGGCCCAATAAAGATTTGAATTAAATGTTTAAAAGAAGCTTCTGTCTGCATACGGAGCGATAGTTCAAATAAGTGAGTCGAGGGTTAATCAAAAGAACATCAAATAAAAAAGCATCTCAAGATGCTTTTTTTCCTATTCATCTTTAGGCTTGAATTGACCAGTCTTGAATGTCCCAACCTTGTTCTTTTGCAAGGACTTCTAAACGGTCATCTGGGTTAATTGCAATTGCATGATCCGCATATTCCAATAAGAATCGATCATTGATTGAATCTGAATAAGCCCAAGATTCTGTAACATCACGACCTTCTAACCATTGATTCAAACGGACTAATTTGCCCTTTTGATAGCACGGAGTATTAATTACTTTACCTGTATATTTACCATTCACAACTTCGGCATTGGTCGCAATGATTTCAGTAATGCCGAATTCACGAAAAATCGGTGCGGTAATAAAATCAGACGTTGCGGTGATCCCGACCAATTGATGCCCTGCATCTTGATGGCGCTGAATGGCAGCATAGCCCTCTGGACGCATTTGCGCACGAATAACTTTTTTCATAAACAACTGATGTAACTCAGTTAAGTAGGCATTGTCATGTTGGGTTAAAAACTCAAATACAAATTCGTTATAGGCAATCGGGTCAAGCTGGCCTTTTTTATAATCATCATAAAATTTGTCATTCATGGCACGATGACGAATTGGATCAACCAAGCCTTCATTGACCAAAAACTCCCCCCAAGAATGGTCTGAGTCGGTATTTAATAAGGTGTGATCAAGGTCAAACAGTGCCAATTTCATGAAAATACTCGTAAAAGCTGAAATTTAAGAAAAAAATTGTAAATCTATCTCCGCTAGTCGATAGAAATTCGTTAAGATCATAACAATTTTAACATTTTTACACTTTGCTTTTTCGAGATGGACACAGAAATAAACGTCCCCGTGAGCAAAGTCATAAATTACACAATATTTAGGTAGCCAAATGATCGATTCAGAAGGTTTCCGACCCAACGTCGGGATCATTTTGGCAAACGACATTGGACAAGTTTTATGGGCAAAGCGCATTGGTCACAATGCCTGGCAATTTCCACAAGGAGGTATCCAACATGGAGAAACCCCCGAACAGGCACTTTACCGTGAGCTGAGAGAAGAAGTTGGCTTACTGCCCGAACACGTCCAGGTGATAGCACAAACCCAAGGGTGGTTGCGCTATCGTTTGCCACATCGGTATATACGTACCGATTCAGCCCCCGTTTGTATTGGTCAAAAGCAAAAGTGGTTTTTATTGAAACTGACAGCTTCAGCACAGCATATTCAGCTTGATTTGTCAGATCCACCTGAGTTTGATCAATGGCAATGGGTCAGCTATTGGTACCCACTAGGACAAGTGGTGAATTTTAAACGCGATGTATATCGTAAAGCCATGGTGGAACTGTGCAGTCAGCTTCCACAAAAGCCGTAAAAATTTGCAGAATGGATGCAGATTTTTAGGATGAGTGTTGTTATAAATAAAGCAGAATAAATTTTGGAGCAGACACGATGTCGAACATGCAGCTGGATACATTAAGACGCATAGTCCAAGAGATTAATGCGTCGGCCAGTTTGCATGAATCTTTAGACATTATGGTCAATCAAGTGGCCGAAGCCATGCATGTGGATGTCTGCTCAATCTACTTGCTTGATGAGCGAAATCATCGTTATTTACTGATGGCTTCTAAGGGTTTAAACCCTGAAGCCGTTGGACATGTCTCTTTGCATACCAGTGAGGGTTTGGTCGGCTTAGTTGGACAGCGTGAAGAAATCGTCAACTTAGACAATGCACCCAAACACGAACGCTTTATGTATCTGCCAGAAACTGGGGAAGAAATTTACAATTCCTTCCTCGGTGTTCCAGTAATGTATCGCCGTAAAGTGATGGGCGTCTTAGTGGTTCAAAACAAAGAACCTCAAGACTTTAGCGAAGCTGCCGAATCCTTCCTCGTGACCCTATGCGCTCAACTTTCAGGGGTGATTGCCCATGCACATGCCGTCGGGAATATCGAAGTCTTTCGTAAACCAAACAACCTCCCTGCCTATAAAACCTTCCAAGGCATTTCAGGTTCAGGCGGTATTGCGCTAGGTCGTGCAGTCATCTTATATCCACCTGCTGATTTGGCTTCAGTCCCCGATCGTGAAGCCGATGACATCAGTGAAGAACTCGAATTACTCGACAATGCCATAGACGCAGTTCGTCAAGAAATTCTGTCCCTCGATGAAAAGATGCAAGATGCCCTCATGGCCGAAGAACGGGCATTATTTAGCGTGTTCTTACGGATGCTCGATGCCAATGCCCTCCCCGCAGAAATCAAAAGTGAAATTCGTGACGGTAACTGGGCACAAGGTTCGGTACGCATTGTCATTGATAAACACATTGCGCTGTTTGCACAGATGGAAGATGACTATCTCCGTGAACGTGTTTCAGACTTAAAAGATCTGGGGCGTCGTATCTTGGCTTTTTTACAAGAAGCAGATGCCAGTCACCGTGAAATCACCGATGAAAGCATTTTAATTGGTGAGGAAATTTCTACGGCTGCCTTAGTTGAACTCCCTGTCGATAAAATCGCGGCGATTGTGACCACCGAAGGTGCCATGAACTCACACATGGTGATTGTGGCGCGTGCCCTCGGCATTCCAACCGTGGTCGGCGTGACCGAACTGCCGATTAATACCCTCGATGATGTCGAAATGATTGTCGATGCACATCAAGGGCGTGTATTCATCAATCCCCCTCGTCGTTTACGCACACGCTATAAAGAGATTCAAAAAGAAGAAGAGCAAATTGCCAAAGATCTGAAACAATACGAAACCAAAGATGCCATCACCCCAGATGGTGTTGCAGTTCGATTGTTTGTAAATACAGGCTTGATGATCGATGTGGTTCGCGGTGTACAACGTGGTGCCAAAGGTGTCGGTCTATATCGTTCTGAAATTCCATTTATGCTGCGTGATCGCTTCCCCGGTGAAGAAGAACAGCGCGCTATTTATCGTCAACAGCTGAGTCATTTTGCCAATAAACCCGTGGTGATGCGTACCCTCGATATTGGTGCAGATAAAGACCTGCCTTATTTCTCGATTGAAGAAGAAAACTCAGCACTGGGTTGGCGTGGAATTCGCTTTACTCTCGATCATCCTGAGATTTTTTCAGCCCAAATTCGTGCCATGCTCAAAGCCAGTATTGGCCTGAACAACTTGCATATTTTGCTGCCGATGGTGACCAGTGTCAGCGAAGTCGAAGAAGCGTTGTATTTGCTTGATCGTGACTGGCAAGCGGTGCAAGAAGAAGAACAGGTGAAGATTACCAAGCCAAAAATCGGCATCATGGTCGAAGTACCGAGTGTGCTGTTACAGATCGATGAGTTTGCAGAATTGGTTGACTTCTTCTCGGTCGGTTCAAATGACTTGACCCAGTATCTATTGGCGGTAGACCGAAATAACCCACGGGTTGCCAATGTCTATTCACACTCACACCCAGCCGTACTTCGTGCGCTGACTCGCTTGGTGCAAGAATGCCATAAATACGACAAGCCGATTAGTATTTGTGGGGAAATGGCCGGTGATCCACTCACAGCCATTTTACTGATGGCAATGGGCTTTAATACCCTATCGATGAGTTCGAGTAATATCCTCAAAGTCCGTAAAGCCATCTGCCATGTGCCGATGCCAGATGCAAAAGAGCTCTTGGATCGTGCTTTGAGCATGAATAATCCACTGATGGTGAAAAGCATGATGGAGTACTACTTCAAGACTCATGGTCTTGGTGATATGGTGAAATCGGCAACCCGAATCGTGAGTGCTTAAGAACACTCATGTAAAATAATAAAATGAGGTGATGATGGATTTTTTATTTTTTCTGGCTTTTGTCGCCATTGCCTTTTATATGACAAAGATCCATCCGCAACTCAAACAAAAAATGTTAGAGCTGCAACACGATACACCGATTGAAAAAGTATCCTCAACTCGACCTAGACCGTCCCAAGCACAACAAGTCAATATACGCCCAACCAAGCCAACAAAATCCAAAGCTCCGGTCAGCCGCTCTCGTATTCCCCCCTTACTCGGTATAGAAATTACTGCGTAACAACAGCGCCGCTTAGGTAAAAATGATCCATCGGTACTGGCTGCACAGCACGCCAAACAGCTAAATCAGACGCAGCACAGCGACTCAACATGGTTTGAGCAATTGACCAGTCAAGTGGAACACGTACTCCAGCAACCCAATGATGCTGCAAAACATCAAAGCACAGCGTCTAGACCGCAACAAAAATCCTCATTCAACAAAATGTTTGAAGACTTATTTTCAAAATAAGATATGTTTCATAGCCCTACATTGCAACTCAAAACCAATGTTTTCAATCCCGCATGGAACCATCTGAATGAACGTCGGTATCTTATTATTCAACGAAGTTGAAGTCTTAGATGCTGCGGGAATTTCTTCGAGAATCAATGCATCGCTTTATATTGTGGCCAAATTGCATGGCCTAGAGATTGCAAAGCAAACAGCGAAACGTATGGAATATGATGCGGAATTTGTTTAAGCAGATGTTGACGCAGAATAATTTAACGTACTAGAAAACTTAAAAATACACTGAAATAAAAAGGGAGATAATCATTCGAATATCCCCCTTTTTTGTGCTTTGCATAGCCGCGTTTTGCATTTTTCTTTCGATCTACAAAAGTTTGGCTTTTGTTAAAATCGTTCATGTATTTTGCCACAAAGTTGCGAACTTCAACTTCAGGCAGGACTTTTTTCTTTGCCATTTGCATTCACCTTTTTGCCTATACAGCACCTTCGTGCTGTAGTGCATATATTGGTCTATTTTTAGATTTTTTCAAGCACTTTCCTATGGCTTTTTGATACAGCGTAGTTAGTCCCATGTCCATAAAAAATTGTTTTCCCACATTATTCCCATCTCCAAAACCCTCTCCCATTAAGAGAGGGAAATACATTGTATTTAACTTGCGAAAGCCCGTTCCAACAAACGCTCTACATCGACCATTTTGGCATCCAACATCCCCACCACTTGCCCGTGTTTAGCGCTATAACGGCTTTGAATAAAACCATTTGCTACATAATCAGGCGCATAGCGTTTCAGTAAAACTGCTTGTGCCAAAACTGTTAAGCGACTGACTAGGCTACGCCCCATAAATTGTAAATCTTCAGGTGATTGATGGAACATTCTAAACAGGTCTTGTAATTCAGCTTGTAGGGTTTCATCTGTGCTTGCAGTTGAAGCGAGATCTTTAAATAATACTTCGATGGACTCAGGATCACGTCCAATCGCACGCAGCACATCCAAGCACATGACATTGCCTGAACCTTCCCAAATGGTATTCACAGGTGCTTCTTTAAAGATGCGCGCCATGATGCCGTTATCGACATAGCCATTACCACCAAAGACTTCCATCATCTCACCTGTCAGTTCCACCGCACGCTTACAAATCCAAAACTTGGCTGCTGGGGTCATGATGCGTTTCCATGCCACAGACAAAGTATCATCCGATTCATAGCACTGCGCCAAATGGAAACTGAGCTGCGTCGCTGCTTCACTCTCTAAAGCCAAATCTGCCAAAACTGCACGCATTAAGGGTTGTTCAATCAAATGTTTACCAAAAGCCTGACGCTGACGGGTATAGGCAATGCATTGCACCAAAGCTTGACGCAGCATGGCGCTCGAACCGACCGAACAGGTCAGACGGGTGTAATTCGCCATTTCAATAATGGTTGGAATGCCACGCCCTGCCTCACCAATCATAATGCCCCACGCATTTTTGAATTCGACTTCCGAGCTTGAATTACTGCGGTTACCGACTTTTTCTTTTAGGCGTTGCACCTGAATATTATTCTTCGTGCCATCTTCCAACCAACGCGGCACAAAGAAACAAGCCAAGCCATCTTGTTCGGTTTTTGCCACCACCAAATGCGCATCACACATCGGTGCAGAGAAAAACCATTTATGCCCCGTGAGTAAATAAGCTTTGCCTCGTCCTGTTTCTGCCACAGGCACAGCTATAGTTTCATTAGCACGTACATCCGAACCGCCCTGCTTTTCGGTCATGCCCATACCGAGCCAAATCGACTTTTTCTGCGCAATCGGTACATCGCGTTCATCATATTCAGTCGATAGTAGTTTCTCGCCAATTTTGGCCCACAGTTTAGGTTCGCGCTGAATGAGTGGAATACTGCCGAGTGTCATTGAATTTGGACATAAATTGCCGCACTCGACCTGACCTGCTAAATAAAAACGTGCTGCCCACTCCACCCATTTTGTCTTGGAATTTGGCTGATTAAATGGATGTGCATGGGTATCAAACTGGCGGTTGAGTCCCATCCATTTATGCCATGAAGGATGAAACTCGATAAAGTCAGTACGGCGGCCTCGCGCATCGAAGGCATGTAAAATTGGGGTATGTTTGTTGGCTAAAGCCCCATGCTGAAAGTATTCACCCGAACCTGCCACTTTGCCCATTTCGCATAAAGTCGGCTGATCATGGCTGCTGCAGCGTTTTAAGATTTCATGTAAAACCGTATCACTGGAAAATAGGTTGTAGTTTTCCAGTTCATCAAATTGGTTGCTGATTTGATGCGTCATCCATGGCTGTTCTAATATATTCATCGTCTATATTTTCCACTTGTTCTTGTTGGCTTTTCATTTCAGTATAGAGAAAATTTAAAGCATAGACGTTCGGTTTTCAGCGCTTAACAATATGAAGAATTCAGCCATTCAAATACGGCGTAAGCCGCGTCAATCACGTGCAAAGCTCACCCAAGAAGCCTTACAGGACAGTTTTGTTCGGCTTTTGCATGAGCGCCCTGCCGACAAAATTACCATTCGTGAAATTACCGACCTTGCAGGCGTTGGCTTAGGGACATTTTATGAATATTTTTCTAAGAAGGAAGATTTGATTGCGCTGACCATTCATTTGCATGTGAAGCACAATGCGGAAAGCTTAAAAAGTTATGCACAAAGCTTGATCAAGTTATCCACAGATTTGGAGTTTCAGGCGTATTTAGAGCGAATTATTCACTTTCAAATTGAGCAAATCCAAGCACAGCAGTTTTTATGGTCGCAGGTATTTTTGTTGGAACGACAGATTTCAGATATTGAAAGTTACCGTAAGAGTTATGCCATGATGGTGCAAATGTGGCAAAGCATTCTTGAACCGTTTATACAGGATGATGAACAGCTCGAGTCGATGGCTTTAAATATGCAACGGGTGTGTTATGGCTTTGTGTCGCAAAGCTTGTTGATCGTACCCAACTTTACTGAATGGGATGAATTAAAGCGAGATATAATTCATATGTTGCGCGATTAGACTTCGCGGACAAGTCTAATGACGTTTCAAATGCATTGGTGAATAAAATAAAGTCATGTTATTTACAAAAAACCGGCTCTTAAACCAGTTATTTTAGATATTTAGGAAATTCATTTTTACGGTAGAAGAAAATCATTCATCACTTTGTTCATCCGTCAATAAAAGTGCTTTAGAAGTTAAGCTTTTATTGCTAGCTTACTTATCTCATTTATACGCCTTTGCAATGCTGGCCAGTTGTAAGCTCTTAAAAATTCAGCCGTATATTTTGGACTATGGCCTAATGCACCCCGATGATCACCATTTGGGATCGCCTGATAGACTGCTGGCAATTTTTATTTGCACACTTTCTGGTAATAACTTTGAGTACCAAGGTGATCGACAAATGGTCTGCGACGCCTTAAACAAACATCAGTGTTACGGTTAGGGTCATATATTCAATCGACTGCCGTTTTAAATAGCTTAGGGATGGCCTTAAGTCTGAATTTTTTAAAAGATTGGCTGAGGTGCTTGTTTTAACTCAGTTTGTAGTTCTGACAAACAGCGTTTACGGCCTGATTTAATAAAGACTGCATATCTGGACTAACCAGTTGATTTACATTGATCGATGGATCTGCTGCGGCTGCTCCCAACAACAGGATTGGGAAAAATGCCGCTACATTGGTATCTGGATTTGGATTGGTTTCTACGTATTCAGCAATACATTCATATTGATAACCACCCGGTGCCAAGGGTATTGCAGCGTTAAGATTCAATTCAAGCGCATCTTTTTGTCCCTGAGCTGCAACCGCAATAGCAGCTGCAGCACATTGACTATGCCCCATCACCATCCAGTCTTTATTAAATTGCCTCGGCTTCCAAGAATGCAATGCAAGCACAGAATGCACCACATTATAAACTTAACTGACTACATTCATATGAGGGTGCAGTTTTAGCTTACCCAGTCCTTGATAATCTGTTGCAACCACTACATAGCCATGCCTCAAACAACTGTCGATTGCACCATCTATGACTAGTTACAAACTATATACAGGCCTATTGTATAATCACTTGAAGGAGCACTTGTATCAGCCACACGAGTCGTGCCATGTGCTCATGCCAATACGGTCCAGTCTTGTTTAAGTGCTTATCCTTTTGGGAGTAAAATATATCCCGAGGTCAAAATGGGTTCGCCATTAACCCCCTCAACTACGATATGCGATCACGTAAGGTTACCTAGTATGTTGATATGATGTAGGAATCGATACACGCTGGAGTGACAACACCTGACCTGACAACAATAAAGATAGGTGTGCCAACCATCACCCCATAAAGAATTTATTTACAATTTTCTAAAACAACTTAGACCACTTGCCAATATTTCTTCAGCTGTATTTTTAGCTTATTTTAAGTATTAAATAATGTCTTTAATGTTGAAAAACTCTGCAATATTAACAACATAAAAATGTCTTTCATTAACTAGAATCAGCTAAAAAACCTATATGAAGTCTAAAATCCATAATAAAAATATGGATTTAGATATTTCGTCCTGTTCTACCTATCATAGCTTTATATTTGAGTTTAATTCATGGATAAAATATTAAAACAAAATATATAAATAAATAATATAAATTCAATAACTTAATCAATCGAATTAACCATTTATTCAAAACTATTTTTCCATTTGTCAAAAGCCACAGAAAGCTTTAGAGTCAATAAGTATATAAAGATTTTTAAGCTTTTAACGGCTACAGTTTTATGACTTCTCTTCGATTGATTGCTGCTTGAAAAATTTTAGAATGAGAGAAAACTGTTGTCACATTGTCACTTTAAAATGAATTAACAAAACGGTTAATGTCATGTGCTGTTGAGCGTGTTATCAATTGAAAGATTATAACTCCCAACTTTAATACATGATTATAATAATGGAGATACTCAATGAGCGACGACGTTAAAAAATGTCCTGTCACCCACCTAACAACTGATGCTGGTGCTCCTGTTGTAGACAACCAGAACAGTATGACGGCAGGTGCACGTGGTCCTTTGCTTGCCCAAGACCTATGGCTTAATGAAAAACTCGGTAATTTCGTTCGTGAAGTAATTCCAGAGCGTCGTATGCACGCCAAAGGTTCTGGTGCCTTCGGTACGTTTACCGTAACTAACGATATTACCCAATATACTCGTGCTAAAATTTTCTCAGAAGTTGGTAAAAAAACTGAACTTTTTGCTCGTTTCTCTACCGTAGCGGGTGAGCGTGGTGCTGCAGATGCAGAACGCGATATTCGTGGTTTTGCCCTTAAATTCTATACTGAAGAAGGTAACTGGGATTTAGTTGGTAATAACACACCTGTCTTCTTCCTACGTGATGCTCGTAAATTCCCTGACTTAAACAAAGCAGTAAAACGCGATCCTAAAACCAATAAGCGTAGTGCAACTAATAACTGGGATTTTTGGACTTTACTACCTGAAGCTCTACACCAAGTTACTATTGTGATGTCTGACCGCGGTATTCCAGATGGTTACCGTCATATGCATGGTTTTGGCAGTCATACTTTCAGTTTTATTAATGCCAATAATGAACGCTTCTGGGTTAAATTCCACATGCGCACGCAACAAGGCATTAAAAACTTAACCGATGCTGAAGCTGAAGCGATTATTGCCAAAGACCGTGAAAGCTCACAAACCGATCTGTTCAATGCAATTGAACGCGGCGATTTTCCAAAATGGAAAATGTACGTTCAAATTATGCCTGAACTTGATGCAGAAAAAGTACCTTATCACCCATTTGATTTAACCAAAGTATGGCCTAAAGGCGACTATCCGTTGATTGAAGTGGGTGAATTCGAACTCAACCGTAACCCTGAAAACTATTTCCAAGATGTTGAACAAGCCGCTTTTGCACCAAGTAACTTGGTGCCGGGCATTAGCTTCTCACCTGACCGTATGCTGCAAGCGCGTTTATTCAACTATGCTGATGCTGCACGTTATCGCGTGGGTGTAAACCATTACCAAATTCCTGTAAATGCACCACGTTGCCCTGTTCATTCCAACCGTCGTGATGGTCAAGGCCGTATGGATGGTAACTATGGTGCAACACCGCATTATGAACCAAACAGCTTCAGCCAATGGCAAGAGCAACCACAATACAAAGAACCACCATTGAAAATTACTGGTGATGCTGACTTGTGGGATTATCGTGAAGATGACAGCGACTATTTCAGTCAACCACGTGCATTATTCAACTTAATGAATGATGAACAAAAACAAGCATTGTTTAATAACACTGCTGGCGCAATGGGCGATGCACTCGACTTCATCAAATATCGTCATATCCGCAACTGTTACGCATGTGATCCAGCTTATGGTGAAGGTGTTGCAAAAGCATTAGGCTTAACTGTAGCGGATGCGCAAGCTGCTCGTGCAACTGATCCAGCTCAAGGTAATCCTGGCTTGCTTTAAGTTTTATCTTTGAATAAAAAAACCACCTTTTAAGGTGGTTTTTTCTTGGCATTAAATATTCCAATTACCTTCTATTAATCCTTAAACAATCAATTTTTTGCCTTCATGCATGGTTAAAAATGGATTCATTAACTTTGATGTTTTTCGCATGGCTTGATGTAAGTCATGCTCCGGCTGGTCTCTAGCTTCATCAGTCAACTGAAACGTCCGATAATGCATTGCCAATGAACATTTTGACTGTAAATCTTTATGCGCCTGAAAAGCTTCTTCGGGATTCATGTGCAAATATTTCATTAAACGACGTGGCTCATAAGCTCCAATCGGTAATAACGCTACTCGGGGTGCACCTAAGCGTGTATGGATTTGTTTGAAATGTGCGGCATAGCCCGTATCTCCAGCAAAGAAGAAATGTCCTGTACTATGCACGATGGAAAAACCTCCCCATAAGGCATGATTTTGATCTCGCCAACCACGACCTGAACCATGCTGTGCAGGCGTATAAACGATACGCAAATCTTCAAACATTTCCGATTGCCACCAATCAAGTTCAATGACATTGAAATGTGTGGGTAAATAATAAGCATTGCCTAAACCAGTATAAATCGGCATAGCAAATTGTTCATGTAACCAATTCAAGGTTGCTAAATCCATATGATCATAATGATTATGGCTTAGTAAAACCCCATGAATTGTAGGTAATTCTTCTAAGGCAATTCCTGCAGGACAAGCACGTCGTGGTCCAGTCCCTTGACGTGGGCCTGCATACTCCGCCCATACAGGATCGGTCAAAAAATTATATGGCCCAATTTGAATCAAAACCGTCGCATGTCCGACAAACCAAACCAACCAATCATCCATTTTAGCCAATGGCCGATTGTGCGGAATGCTACGCGAAGAAGCAAAAAACTGTTGGTATTCTTGCTCACGATCTACTTTCCATGTATCGCTTTTACGCGTCATGATCCATTTCAGCATATCTTTACGCGTAAACGCATCTGGATTTCGAAGGGTATTAAAGAATTTTTCCCCATTAAAATGGTCAGTTGCCAGATAATCAAATACAGGCTTCGTCCACGTATGTTTCATACAGCGTTCAGTACTGATTTGAAACTGTGCTGATTGAGTTTTTTGATTCATGTGTATTTAAAATTCATTCACTATGCTGACAAACCTTGCAAAGTATTTAACCTCGCAGACCTATTGATCAAGACGACCTTTCATGCGCTCAAGCCAAACCTTCCGAGATTGAGGCTTGACAAAGAGTGCCACAATTTCAGGATGAAGCTGTTTAATTTGTGCTTCAATTCTGTTGACACAAGCTTCGATATCATCTGACGTTAAATTATCTTTAAATTCAAGACTCAAAGATGCCAAAACTTGATGTGCCCCCATCTGCTCTGTTAACACCCCATTGGCAGAATGCACCGCAGGATCTTGCTCTGCCACCATCAAGACATTATGCCTCAATTGTGGGTCAGCAGTTTCTCCCATGAGCAATCCTTTAGTCTCACGTGCAAGTAAGATCGCTGAAATAGCGAGCACCACACCAATTAGAATTGATGCCAGACCATCAAGCATTGGCATATTCAGCGCGTGTGATAAATAGATACCGATCAGGGCAATAAACAGACCAATCAGCGCTGCTGAATCTTCAAATAACACGGTAAATGTCGTCGGATCTTTACTGCGTCGAAATGCTTCAAAATAGCCCTGTTTCCCTTTGATTTTACGAAATGCTTTCAATGCCACAAACCAAGAGGTCCCTTCACACAAAATCGCAATACCTAATACGATATAGTTAATCATCGGATTTTGCATTTCTTCGGGGTGATAAATATGACTAATCCCTTGATAAATCGACACGATCGCACCCAAAGCAAAGACCATCAACGCCACAATAAAAGCCCAAAAATACAGCTCTCGCCCATAGCCAAACGGATGGCGTGCATTTGCTGGCTGCTGCGATTTTTTCATACCGTAGAGCAGTAAGATTTCATTTAAAGTATCAACCACAGAGTGAATAGCTTCACTCAACATGGCCGAACTATTAGTGATATAGGCAGCGACAAACTTCACCAGTGCAATCGCTAAATTGCCGAAGAGCGCTGCATATACCACGATTTTGTTAGATTCAGACATTTAAAATTGTCCTAAATT
Source organism: Acinetobacter sp. YH12063 (assembly GCF_013419715.1). Lineage (NCBI taxonomy): Bacteria > Pseudomonadati > Pseudomonadota > Gammaproteobacteria > Moraxellales > Moraxellaceae > Acinetobacter > Acinetobacter sp. YH12063. The sequence goes on from NZ_VOZO01000001.1 coordinate 242,271, forward strand.
TATTTTTATCAAACAGATCTATTTGATTTTATAGCTCATTCCATAGTACTCAAACTGACTGTAGCTGTTGTTTGTTATTTTGTTGTTTTTACACCAACTGTCGATTGTTTCGACAATGCCATCATGTTCCATGTGAAACACGCTCTTTAGCGCAAAGGTATAGAAAAAAAAGGAAGCCGCAGCTTCCTTATAATTCTGTAGATGTACACGGTTCAACGTACTTTATTAAAATATTGCTCGCGCCACTCTTTCCAAAAGTACATCACAATACCAAACATCACGACCACGATTCCAACAAAGGCATTGGAGCTAATATGTTCACTGTTCAACGTAGCTCCCAAAACCAATGCTATGACAGGTGTCATCACATTACTGAGTGACACCGTTGATGCGGCCAAACGTCTTATAAGCCAGAAGTAACACAGCATTGCCACAATGGATGACATGATCATGGTAAAGACAAATCCAATCATTGCACGGCCGCTTGGCAATTCGGTTGGAAAATGCTGCCAAATAAATGGAATAATGAGCATCGATCCTAAAGCAGAAACAATCAGAGAACCTGTTGCCTGAGACATCGGCTTTAACGGTGCATTAATCTGCTTCACCCAAAAAATCGAACTAATATACGACACCATGCTGATTAGCATCAGTACAACGCCAATTGGATTGACTTTGCTATCAGCAGAATCTGCAAAGACAAAAGTTAGACCTCCCACTGCAACCGCCATGCCCAACCACTGCAAAGCGACCAATTTATGTGTTTTTAAAATTACATGCCCAATCAAACCGGCAATTAAGGGTGAAAAACCAAAAATCAGTGCCATTAAACCAGAGGTGAGATAATTGGCTGCAAGATAAATAAACAACTGTGCGCCAATCAAATTCAAACTCCCTGCCACATAACTTTTTAATGAGGTTTCATCAAACGGCAAAGGATCACGCATCAATTTCAACAGAAACAGCGCAATAATAGATGCGCCTAAGTAACGGATAATCAACACCCACATCGGATGTATTTCCTGCACACTCCACACAATCGCGAGCGGCGTCGTCGCCCAAATCAGTACCAAAAGAGCATATATACTTGCCGTCAGCGGCAGTGAAGATTTCATTTCATTCTCAAATTTGATTGTTCTAACGACTTAACCTGAAACCCACTATTCAGATCTGGAACTACTCGTAAGACCATTAACTAATAAAGTTTAAGACCAATTATTGTTCTCCCCTTTATCAACTAAATTGGAGGCGGTATGAATGCCACCCGATCGTTTGGGGTATAAGGACTTCTCTTCAAACGATCAATAATCTCCCCTAACCCCTCTTTAAAAAAAGAGGGGGAATCATCCAAACGAAATCCATTCTTCACAAAGACTACTCCCTCCTTTGAAAAAGGAGGGCTGGGGAGGATTAAAACCGTTGAATAGATTTACATAAGCTAAAACTATATACATGGACTACAAAATAGCTTTATAAGTGCGACGCTAAAACTAAAGACATAAAAAAACAGACCTACGTTACCGCAAGTCTGCTCCTCTTAGACATTCAGCTTACTTTACAAGTTTACGTAAATCTTGGCTTAAATCTAAATATTTATCCGCTTCAAACGCCGCATTCTTGCTAATCAATTTTTTCAAATGACGCATCTCTTTTGCAGCATTCACCGTAATACCACCAACAATGACACCGTCAGTTACACCAAACAATACAAATGAAGACTCAGCCGCCAATTCAGGTTTAATTTCACCACGAACGATCCATTCGCTTGCAGCCATATCACCTACAAATTGATAGTTGATATTCAATTGATCTGTCCAGAACCACGCTGGATTTGGGGTTGGATGTTCTACATCCATTACATGACGAGCAAAGATACCTGCTTGCAAGTTCGCATTTTCCCAAGTTTCGACACGACGGTGGTTACCACAGTCACGAAGCTGAGTCGCAACGTCACCCGCTGCATAAATATCTGGATGCGAAGTTTGGCAGTTATCATTCACTTTAATGGCAAAATCAACGTCTAAACCTGCATCAACCGCAAGTTGAGCATTTGGCACAATGCCAATACCATAGATCACTGCATCGGCACGAAGTTCTTCACCGCCTTCAAGCGTGATCACTACTTCTTCGCCATCAAGCTTACAGTCAGCAATAGAAGTCGAAAGACGAACATCTACACCTGCAAGACGTTGCTGTGCCAATAAGAATTCACTTAAAACACGTGGAGATGAACGACCCATGACCATCGGACCCATTTCAATCACGGTCACGATACAGTCTTTAGAACGTGCTGAAGATGCAAGCTCAAGACCAATCACACCACCGCCGATCAATACAATACGGCGACCCGCTTGTAATACAGGCACCAATGCTTGTGAATCTTCAAGGTTACGTAAGGTATAAACGTGTTTACCCAAAGCATCGAAATTCGGTAAACGGCGTGCTGCACCACCGGTTGCTAGAAGCAACTTGTCAAATGCAACAATTTCGCCATTTTTCAGTTCAACTGTTTTCGCATCGCTATGGATTTTCACAACGCCATTGCCACGAATATGTTCAACACCGAGTTCTGCCAATTTTTCTTCTGACAGAATTTCGATTTTGGTCTCTTCAGGTTTTAGAATTACGTCTTTAGACAAAGGCGGACGTTCATAAGGAAGATGTGTTTCATCACCCACCAAAATGATTTTGCCTTCATACTTGTTCGCACGGAGTTCTAAAATGGCGCTAGCACCAGCTTGACCAGCTCCAACAATAACGATGGTTTCGATACCATTTTGGCTCATGGGTTTGTTCCTTATTTCAATTCTGCAGATACGATGCCGAAGCCCGCAATCCACTCACTAATATCTTCGTAGCAATGTGTTGTCATGTCGTATTCGCCCACTTCATGTAGTGCAGCAAAAGCAGCCATCCAAGAACGAACTTCTTGACCGCCACGACCGCCTTCAACACGAATTTCAGCTTCAGTCATCGCTTCAATGGCAGCAAAGTCAGCTTTGGCGAAAGTATCAAGCAATGCACGATCCCATTCTGGGTTTAAAGGCACTGCGACAGAAGTATCACCCGCTGCGAGTTTTTGACCGACAGCAATGATTTTGCCTTGACGTGTATTACGTGCCTCTTCAGTTGGATTACGACCTGCAATCAGGAACTCTTCCACTTCTGGTGGAACTGAACCCATTTGCGGCGTTGGTGGATCATGAGACAAACCACCTGTACCCAAAACAAGTACACGTTCATTCTCTAAGTTCAATGATTTAATGAACTGACCGACTGCACGACCCAAAGCGACTGTACGCTTGGTTGTTGGCATCGGTGCAGCTGCACCATTGATAAAAATTGGAATCGTTGGATAACGATCAAGCTTGCCACCACAAAGGAAATGTAATGGTTGAGTCACACCGTGGTCTGCCTGCATACGATAAGAGTATGCAACATCGACACCTTCATCCAATACGCGACGAACCAGACTGATTGCTGTTTCTTCAGGCACATTGATGTGGTCATTGTCTTTACCATAATCCCAATCACCTGCTGCTTTGGCACGAATACCGACGCAGAAAGATGGCATGAGGTCATAGAAGAAACCATTGAAATGGTCTGGACCAAAAGTAATGATCAATGTTGGATTATAGTCTTCAACTTCTTTCGCAAGTTTGGCAAAAGTTTCGCGAACTTTTTCCTCTTTGTATTTCTCTTGCGGAGAAGCGAATTCCATTAGGGGACTGTGCGATGCACAAATAAGTTTAACGGCCATGGGTGACTCCTAAACGGAAGGCAGCCAAGACGGCTGCCGAGTAAGTCCTTTACGTATTTGGCGAATTAAATCTCGTCAAAGAAGCCAGCACGTGGTTGACGTAAACCACGGATACCCAGACCACATTCAGCATTAATTAAAACACCAGTTAATGGGCGGTTGTTTTGACGAGAAGCCAATAACACGTATGAACCAGTCATATCTTCAGGTTCGGGTAAGAAATTGAGCGGCATGCCGCGTGCAATCTTCTCAGGATCACGTGCATCGAGTAGACCGAGGTTTTCTTGGCCTAAAGAAGCAGCACCTTTGATGTTTACATTCATACCCGACGGAGCAACAGCGTTCACTCGTACTTTAGGCGCAAGCTCATAGGCTAATTCTTTCATAATCCCAACGCCAGCATGCTTAGACGCTGTGTATACAGGGCCTCCGCCTGCCGAATACAGTGCTGAGTTAGACAAAGTAAATATGATAGAACCTTCTGAAGCTATCAATGCATCAAGTGCAGCTTTGGCACCTAAGATGAGAGATTTGGTGTTAATACCCATAATCTCATCAAAAGCTTTCTCCAGCTGTTCACCCGATGTATTGACGATATCTGCGTAATGATCCCAGATACCTGCGTTTCCGACGAAACAGTCAAGTTTGCCATAATGTTCTACAGTTGCTTGAACTGCGCGAACATTATCTTCATAGCTGGCTACATCTCCTGCGATCGCAAGCACGCGGTCACCAAAATGTTCTTTCAATGCATCAACTTTCGATTGAGAACGTTGAAGAACGGCAACTTTTGCACCTTCTTCTAAGAAACGTTCAACCAATGCCCAGCCTAAGCCTGAACCACCACCGGTAATAAGTGCAACTTCGCCTTGTAGCCAACCCATGATTACTCTCCTGCCATCTCTACGTATAAAGCACCATCTTCAACAATCACAGGGAATGTCTTGATAGGATCTGTTGCTGGTAAGCATAATGCTTGACCAGTTTTCAAACAGAATCGAGCCGAATGAAGTGGACATTCAACAGTGCCATCATCTTCAAGGTAACCTTCAGACATTGAAGCATTACCATGTGAACAACGGTCGTTCATCGCGAAAAATTCGCCATTGTTGTTGAATACTGCAAGCGCATCGATACCGTTAACGCCGCAATCTACTTTCAATGCTTCGCCTTCGTCTAATTCGTCAACTTGGCAAACAAAAATCTTATTCATTAGAAGAACACGCTCAGGTTATGTGAGTTGTAAGTCACCTGATCAAGGGTAATCTTACGGTTGAAGATTTCGAAACCTTGCTCAGTGTCGACTTTGCGGATCTTGTCGTGACGCTTACCACAGTAGATTGTTACATCTTTCTCTTTCTGGGTACGGTACAACAAGTACGTTACGTAAACGTCGTATTCGCCTTCAACTTCAGTCGCTTCAACAATCATATTTGAAACCATGTGTGTTGTACGTGAAGGAGGTTCTTCAGCCCAAGCCATACCTGTCTCTAAACGAGCTACACGGCGTTCCAACAAATCTTTTGTATCGTTAAATACCCAAGTTGTTGGCGGCTCAATCGAACGACGACGGTCACGTGTTTGCGCGTTTGGTGTTGTGCGTAACGTATAAGAAATATCTTCAGCTAATACAGCTAACCAATCGCGGAACTTCCAATCGTCAAGCAATTTTGCTTCACGATAAAGAAACTGACTAATTTGGTGATGGAGTTCTAAACTAATTTGACTCATTTCATAAGCTCCTTCTCATATTCGTCAGCCGCAGCTTCAACGTCTTCCCATTTTTCATGAATCAATAGGTCAGCCCAACGACGGTACATACCACGTGCAGCTGTTTCTGAGAAAATGTAGTTGGTGATACCAGGGATACCATCTTCACGTACTTTCTCGTTACCTTTACCCATTTCCATAATTAATTTGTTTTGACGGGCTTTATAACCACGTAAAACTTTTTGAATTTCAATCCAGTTCTCAGAGTCATCTTGCTCAAGGAAACCAGCAGGACCGAATGCACGTGTTGCAGAACGTTCGAATGCTTCTTTCACTTCTTGAGATGCTTCAGCGTCTGCAATACAGAATGCCCACACTTCAGTTTTGTTTGGACCACGTGGGTGCCATACACGAAGCGTTGCAGTACCGTTCAACCAAGACAATGTTGGGAACATGGTGTTATGACCAGCAAGACGAAGTGCACGTACTTCGCCTAAACGCTCTTTCACTTCATCAAATGTTTCACGGAAGTAGTTCGCCACTTCACCATCTACCCAAACGTTTGCATCTGGTTTTTCAGTAAAGAAGAAGCCTGAACCATGACCGCGTGAACCATATTGAATCGCGTCTTTCGCAGTTTCCCAAACAGGACGAGCAGTTTGTGCAGCACCTAATTTCTTAGATGATTCGTCATCTGGTTTTGCACCCAATACTTGGATTGCAGATGCGTGAGAGAACAATGCGTGATATTGGTCAGATGCGAACTGTTCAGCTGCAAATTTCCAGTTACACTCGATTTCCCACTTGTGTACACCACCGATAATTTCTGTACCACCTGGACGACGGTCAAGAACACCATCTAAGTACCAAGCGATATCGCCCATGTATTCTTCTAGGTCAGGTGTAGTTTCATCCCAACAAGCGAATACTAAGCCTTTGTATGATTTAACACGGTTAACTTCAACAAGACCCCATTTCTCTTTGCAAGCACCGTGCGGGAACGCGCGGTCTTCAAGTGGAATATCTTTTAAAGAACCGTCAATGCCATAAGACCAGCCGTGGTATGGGCAAGTAAATGCACGTGTATTACCACAGTCCGCGAAGCTCACACGCATAGAGCGATGACGACATTGGTTTAAGAATGCTTTGATTGAGCCATCTTTTTGACGTGCCACGATGATTGGATCTTCACCCATATAGGTATTGAAGAAATCGCCGGCTTTAGGAATTTGGCTCTCATGGCATAGGAATAACCATGTACGACCGAACACACGTTCTAATTCAAGTTCGTAAATGTCTGGATCGGTATAGATAGATGGCGTGATACGTCCATTTTGTGCATCGACTAAAGCATCGATTTCGCGCACATCAATTTTTCCACTCATGAAAAGCTCTCCTGTGACCATAAGGCACAAAGTAATAGACTCAACTTTTCAACGATGATGGATTTTAGAGCGATATTCGGGAAATATTTATTTTGTTTTAATTAAGAGATTTTATGGATTATTACGGTAGATTTTTTTTATGGCATTTTTTTTAAATTGCCGAGAACACCATTTATTTCGTGAATGGTAAAATAATCCTCACGCAATAGTTGTTTATAGATTATACTGAACGGACTTCTAAGTAAGACATTTTTTGGATTACTCCACGGGTTGATTATATGGAATTACGACACTTACGCTACTTTATTACTGTCGCTGAAGAACTCAATTTCAGTAAAGCTGCGTTAAAACTTTATACTGCTCAACCTTCTTTAAGCCAACAAATTAAAGATCTTGAAGAAGATGTCGGCGTAAAACTGTTGCACCGTACTAAACGTAAAGTTGAGCTCACAGAAGAAGGTGCCGTATTTCTAGAACAAGCACGTTTAACCTTGGCACAAGCAGACAAAGCTGTCGCTATGGCACGTCAGGTTTCACAAGCCAAACAGCAGATGCTGCGTATTGGTTTTGTCCCTGTCGCAGAGATGAAAATCTTCCCTTATGTACTGCCAAATTTACGTGTTCAGAACCCAGAACTCAAGATTGAATTACTCAGTTTAAATAACCGCGATCAGATGAAATTGCTGCAAAAAGGTGAACTAGATATCACTTTTACCCGCAATAACTTCCACAGCAACGAAATTGAAAGTCAGTTTGTACTGCGTGAACCGCTAATCTTTATTTTACCCAAAGATCACCCTTTAGCGAAGTACGAACGTATTCCTGTTAAAGCATTGAATGGGATTGATTTTATCATTCCTGCACGTGAACAATCTGGCACGTTGCATGAAGCTATTTTGGACTTTGCTTCGACCCATGGTATTCAATTTAATATCGTGCAAAAAGCCGACAATATCCTGTTTAACATTAACTCCATCGGCATGGGCTTAGGCTGCACGATCCTACCGGGATACATTGCGCCATTGACCATGAACAATACGGTGATCCGTCCTTTAGATGTCGAATTACCGTATCTAGACTTGTATGTAAGTTACCGAAAAACGGCGAGTTCTGTGGCTGTAGATAAATTCCTTGAACTGCTAACCAAAGTTTTTTATCTCGATATTAATCGCGAACAGCGTTAATTTTCGCCAAGTCATAATTTATAGATATAGCACCATTATTTTTAAAATGAATAATGGTGCTTTTTTTATGGCTAAAAAGTCGCTTTTTTAATCGTTTAAATGTTTTAATCGACGCATTTTATCTATCATGCATATCGACTTGATGGAAAATAACTTATAAATTTTAGTTTAGACATTGATAAAAATTGCTAAAAATTGCCGATTTACAACTTAAGTCTAATAAATAATTCCCCTTCCCCAACCATTTAGATGGGCTGATTTTATGCCTTTTTACTGATTTAGACCGTACACTGTCGACCTATTAATGAGAATAATACTCATTTAAAGTATTTTTTTCAAAAGATTTATATAAAAAAAAGGATGGCAAAACCATCCTTTTTTTGAATTTCATGTCAGTGACAAGAAATTACACACCACGCGCTTTTAAATAATCTTTAATCACGGTGTTGAATTCTTCTGCTTTTTCAACTTGAGACCAGTGGCCACATTGGCTGAAAATATGCGCATCAGCATGAGGAACGGTATTCAAAATATCCCACGTACGAGATACAGGAATCACCACGTCTTGTACACCGTGAATCAACAATACTGGCACAGTAATGTCTTTCATTTTTTCAAAGTCGAGTGGGAATTCGAAACGGTCACGGTCGCGTGCGCCAACAACATCCATCAAACGATTTGATGCATAGTCATTTGCAGCAGAAGCGAAACGTACTTTTACTAATTCATCAGTAATCAAGTCTTTGTTTACAACAAACATAGACAAGGTTTTCTTGATGCCTTCTTCGGTTAATACAGGGTTTGCATGTGCTTTAAGTGCTGCAGTTTGTTTAGCACCGCCTGTACCCATAGAAACGATACCCAATACACGTTCTGGATAGTCCAAAGCCATTTGGAATGCTAACCAGCCACCGAGTGAATTACCCACTAACCAAGTTTTTTCAATACCTAGTGCGTCTAACGTACGTACAGCGTGATCAACCCAAGCACGGATACCATAAGCAGTATTCGGTGCAACAACAGTTTGACCATAGCCAATCGTATCGATAGCGATACAACGTGCTTGTTCACCAATTTGAGGTAGGTTCAACCACCAGTTAGCAGCAGCAGATACACCTGTACCTGAACCGTGTAAAAATAGAATTGGTGTGCCTTCACCCACTTCGTGGTAATGCGTTAATTCGCCTTCAGCAGTTTCAATCCATTTATCTTCTAAACCAAAGAATGAATCAGTTGTATAGTCAGGAATCTGAACAGTGCTCATACATGCTCCTCGTATTGCGTAGAGCTTATGTTTCAATCCATAACGGATTTAAACACAAGGGGGACTCTTTTGGATTTTGTGGTTTTTACAGTCTCATATTACCTGTTCAGCCACTGCTAACTGATACATATTTACGATCATAAACAACAAATAGACTATAATTTAAGTTATTGTTTTTTAAATATATAACTCAAAAATATATCCATAAAATCTTTGAGGTATTTCTTTTTTAAATAACCCAGCAAATAAAAAGGGAAGCAATGAATCCACTTCCCTCTTTTTTATCCTGAGAAATTAGAACTTATAGGTATAAGTTGTCGCGACACGGTACTCTTGCAAGTCAGATTTGTAATCGAAATCGGCATCGATATACATTGCCTGGAAGCCTAAGCCCTTCAACTTACCTTCAGGCACGGTGTAGTTCACAATGAAGTTCAATTCATCTGACTTCTGATCTTTAAGACCAGCAATTTCTGCATCTGAACCTGTGAAATACACAGCAGTTGTATTTAAGCCTTTCACACCCATTTCTGAGAAATCATAGCCATAAGTAAAGCCCCATGATTTTTCATTTTTTGCAGTAAATGTTGCTATACCCCAGTTGACTAAGTACGGCTGCGGCACCCATCCACCCAGTGTTGGGAATGCATTATCACCAAACATTTGTTGATAACCCAAACCAAAGGTATGCGAACCGTAATTCACTTTCGCACCAACCGATAACGCTTGGTTATCAATTTCGCCATACAGTTTGTCACCCGAATCTGAGTTGTCAAAATAACGGATATGGCTATCCAGTTTGGCTTTGTCACCTAACTTAGTTTTATAGTTCGCGCCGACATATTGCTGTGTGTAAATGTCTTGAACATCGGCATACCAATAGCTACCACCAATTTCAGGTGTAAATTGATGGTCAATACCCGCAATATACATACCATCAGAAGTTGGCCCAAGATCATAATGACCTATGGTGCCATCTGGTAATCTTTTACCTGGAGCGAACATTGATAAATCACGGAATTGGTTGTCATAACGGTTATTGATCCCGTCAATGTATGCCAAGGTTAACTTGGTATCTTTAATCTCTTTCGATTCTAACCATGCACCACTATAAGTCGTCATTAGCTGACGAGATGGATCGAAAACCAACACTGGAGAAACCGGTAATAACTCACCGACTTTCAACTCAGTTTCAGATACTTTAGCTTTCAGGGTCACGCCCACTTTACCAAAGTTATCTTTTGATTCTTTACCGTCGTGCGGCAAGATCCAGTCTGGGTTTTTATCACGTGCATTAAGTTTAAATGCATGTTGAACCAAAAGGTCAGCACCCACTTGAATACCTGCACCAATATCTTGATACCCTGACTTGGCATCCAAAGTCACACCCTGTGACCATGAACCCCAGTTACCCGCCGGATTTTCTTTAATTTGACGGTCTAAGTAGAAGTTTTTAAATTTCAATTGTACTTGGCTGTCGTCAACAAAGTCCGCATAAGTTGCAGATGTTCCTAATGTTGCTGTCGCAGCAAGAATTGCTATCCATAAATTTTGACGACGCATGGCTTATTCCCAGTGATCAAATTAAGCTATGACATCATCATGCTCAACAATACCTTGGAAAAAAATCCGACTACAGTATTAAGGTTTATCAGGCTTTTGTACGACTTGAACTTTGGATGCGATTTCTAGTTATTTTCCTTAGAGATTAAAACAATAACTCTTTTTTATTATTTAGAACGACTGATTAAATTAACCCCATGTTTTATTAACGTAAAATAGAAAGTTTTTTATTTTTCGCAATTACATACGCTGTATTAATTGCTTTTAAGTTTAATGAAAGTTTTTTACTGAGATTTATCCTTATTTGAGTTATAAAATTTAGCTATAACATGATATTTAATTTATATAATCATCAACAACTTAAAGTTAAATTTCACCACCATGACTGCTCGAAATCGACCATTGGTTCGCAGAACTTTTCTTATTTCAATCCGCTTTCCATGCCTCAAGCCCATCTCAAACCAAAACAGCCACTTCAGACATAAAAAAAGCGCCCATTTCGGGCGCTTTTTTTAAGCAAATTAAGCATTTGCCTCTTTCGCTTTAGACATCGTCAACGCTAGGTCTTCGATCATATCTTCCTGACCACCAACCGTACCACGACGACCAAGCTCAAGAAGAATTTCACGAGCAGATACGCCGTATTTCGCTTCAGCGCGTTTTGCGAACAATAGAAATGAAGAATACACACCTGCATAACCTAAAGTTGCTGCATCACGGTCCGCACGGATCGGTTGATGCATCATTGGTATAACCAATTCTTCAGCAACGTCTTGAACTTTGAACAAGTCAACGCCAGTTTCCATTTGCATACGGTTCGCAACAGCCACGAATAACTCAAGTGGTGTGTTACCTGCACCTGCACCTAAACCTGCAGAAGCTAAATCGACACGCGTTGCACCAGCTTGAACCGCTGAAACAGAGTTCGCAACACCCATACCTAAGTTATGGTGACCGTGGAAACCGATTTCGATCTCTGAAGCCAGGTTGGCACGTAAGATACCTACACGGTCAGTTACATCTTGAGGCAACATATAACCAGCAGAGTCAGTCACATAAATACAGTTTGCACCGTATGACACCATTTTGCTGGCTTCTTCCAAAAGTTTTTCAGGAGTTGCCATGTGCGCCATCATCAAGAAGCCCACAGTGTCCATGCCAAGTTTACGTGCAGCAGTAATGTGCTGTTCAGAAACGTCAGCTTCAGTTGAGTGCGTTGCAACACGAATGGTTGCTACACCAACATCATGTGCCATTTTCAAATGGTCAACCGTACCAATACCAGGAAGTAAAAGTGCAGATACTTTCGCCTGTTTCAGGTTTGGAATCACCGCTTTTAGGTATTCTTCATCGGTTGCTGCTGCAAAACCATAGTTCACAGAGTTACCGCCTAAGCCGTCACCATGCGTAACTTCGATTAAAGGTACACCTGCATCATCCAAAGCAGTTGCAATGGCAACCATTTGTTCAGGTGTAGTTTGATGGCGCATAGGATGCATACCATCACGTAAAGTCATATCATTAATAATAATCTTAGACATTTTGGTATTCCTTAAGCTTCAGCAGTGTTTAATACGCGTTCTGCAAACATTTCTGCAGTACGTGCAGCTGCCGCAGTCATAATGTCGAGGTTACCTGCATATTTAGGAAGATAATCACCTAAACCTTCAACTTCTAAGAAGATTGAAACACGGTTACCGTCAAATACAGGACCATTTACAAGTTTGTAACCTGGTACATATTTTTGAACTTCAAGAATCATCGCATGTACAGATTCAGTGATTGCTGCTTGATCTGGTTCACCTTCAACAAGACAGTGAACAGTATCACGCATCATCAGTGGTGGCTCAGCAGGGTTAATGATGATGATCGCTTTACCTTGTTTCGCACCGCCCACTTTTTCAATAGCGCCAGCAGTCGTACGAGTAAATTCATCAATGTTTTTACGTGTACCTGGACCCACAGATTTTGTTGAAACTGTTGCAATGATTTCGCCGTATTCAACAGGCTGAACTCGTGAAATCGCAGCAACCATAGGAATCGTTGCCTGACCACCACATGTCACCATGTTGACGTTCGGAACTTCACCTGCGTCCAATAACGCTTCTAAGTTTACTGGTGGTACGCAGAATGGACCGATTGCAGCAGGTGTTAAGTCAATCATTAACACGCCAAGTTCATTTAATTTGCGGCTGTTTTCAGCATGAACATAGGCAGAAGTTGCATCAAATGCGATTTTAATGTCGTCTTCAATTACGTGTGCAAGTAAACCATCTACGCCTTCAGCAGTGGTTTTTAAACCCATTTTAGCAGCGCGAGCCAAACCTTCAGACGTCGGGTCAATACCAACCATCCATACTGGTTCTAAAAATTCGCTGCGTTGAAGTTTGTAAAGCAAGTCAGTACCAATGTTCCCTGGACCGATCAATGCACATTTAATCTTTTTCATGAATGTGTACTCTTAAAAATTCCGTAAAACCCAAGCTTATTTCGCTGCAAATGCTGCAGTCACAGAACCAAAGCCTTCAATTTCAACTTTGAATTCATCACCAGGATTTGCCACAACCATTGGGCCTAAGGCACCGGTCAATACGATGTCACCTGCAAGCAATGGACGACCACGACGAACCATTTCGTCAGCCAACCATACAGCTGCATTTAATGGGTTAGAAAGACAAGCTTTACCCACACCTTGTGAAACCACTTCTTCACCACGAGTCATGACCATTTTGCAATTTACAAGGTCAAGATCTGCAAGTTTTACAGGCTTAGAACCCAGCACAAAACCTGCTGAAGATGCGTTATCTGCCACAGTATCAATCAACGAGATTTTCCAGTTTTCAATACGGCTATCGACCACTTCAATTGCAGGCAGTGCATGTTCTGTTGCACTAATAATGTCTGCATAGGTGTGTTTTTCTTTGGTCAAATCTTGGTTAATCACCAAAGCAATTTCTGCTTCAACTTTTGGCTGAATCAATAAACCAGCAGGGATTTCTTCACCATCGCCATACGCCATGTCAGCAAACAACATACCGAAGTCAGGTTGATCAACGCCTAACTGCGCTTGTACAACTTTTGAAGTTAAGCCAATTTTACGACCTACAAGGCGACGACCTTCTGCCACCGCACGTTTGGTATTCACTTCTTGAACGGCATAAGCAATATCTACATCAGCACTTTCACCACCAAGTTGTGGACGGATCGGTGCAATCGCAGCCTGATTTACTTCCGCATCGCGTAATGCTTGCGCAACTGATTCAACAACAGCAGAATTCGACATCAATGTTTCCTTAAACTGCAAAAATTGGATGCACAACGTGTTTCATCCCGATCACCATCAAAATCAAAGTGATGAAAGTCATGTCAGGATTCGCCTAAAGCATTTCACTTGACATACTACACGTTATGTTTAGATGCATTTAGCATCGAGATTTTAGAAAGTGAATACCAATACTTATTTTATTTATGACTATAGCTATTAGCTATAAATTAATCATTATTTATTATTAATATTCAAAAACTTAAGTCAAAATAATTAAATAAAATTCACTATTTTTTTCGCCCTTAAATCTGAATCTCTACTAAAAAACTTGGCTTATACGACTAAAAGATAAGATTAAAAGATTATTTTAGCGTCAGGCCAACTTTTACGCATAGGTGTTCAATTTCATCTGATTTAGTTTAATAAATTGAAAATTTAAAAATAAATCAATAAACAACAATAAGATAAAACCAAAAATTCAAACAAAAAATCTATTCCAGCTTGTGGTAAAAGGCCAAATAGTTGCGCTCAACTTTTTAAGGTAAATTTGCTAGAAGACTGCTTGTTATTGTAGAAAAATCTAGTGTTATTACTTTTTTAAATAATTGAATTTACTCATTTCAACAACTAGAGCTTGCGTTACTATTCATTTGGTAACAAAAAAGGTGAAAACAAATTTCACCCTTTTTACTCGTTTGTATCTAAAACTATACAGCTAGACGTAATTTCACGTGTTCTAGTAGAAATTCAGTCAAATCACCTACGCTATGTGCAATATGTAAGGGTTGAAAACACTGGAGTGTTTCTACAGTATGCACTCCATAGCTCACGCCTACACGTGGCATCTGAATATTGAGGGCCATTTCTAAATCATACGACGTATCACCAACCATAATGGCTTGATCGGCACGTAGTCCTGTTTCCGCCAAAATTTCTGCCAACATCAACGGATCTGGCTTAGATTTGGTTTCACTGGCTGCACGTGTCGCACGAAACAACTCATGACTTTGCGTTTGAGCCAAGACACGGTCTAGACCTTTACGACTTTTTCCTGTTGCAACAGCCAATTGTAGACCGGCATCGCGTAATTCCTGCAACATATCCGCGACACCATCAAACCACATATCCCCTTTGGAATGGGCCACATAGTGATCGGCATAACTTTGCAAAATGTCGCTGTGCAATTCAGGAACCGTCGGAAATAACCGCTGTGCGACTTCCGGCAGACCTAAACCAATAATGCTTTTCGCATCAGCATCGGTCAGCGGCTGTGAATATTGATCTGCTGCAAATTTTAAACTCGCTACAATTTGACCCACAGAATCAAATAAAGTGCCATCCCAATCGAAAATGACTAGTTTTACAGCTGAGTTCATACGTTTTCCTAGATTTGATTCAGTGTTTGGTAATTCAGATTCTGGAGTGCATCAATTTATTTACCTCACCCCGGCCCTCTCCTTAAAGGAGAGGGAGAAAGAAAACTTACGAAGCAGTCCTGCTCAGGGAGAGAAGTCTCGTATTTAAAACTTACTCGTCATCTTCTGAAGACTTCACCACTTTGTCGGCTTTTTGCGCGCGTAGCTGCGCCACAAGGCTTTGCATATCTTCTGGCAATGGCGCTTCAATGGTTTGGTAACCCGGAATTTCTAAACGCATAGCATGTAGACATAAACGACGTGGCTTTGGACCACGGTATTCAGTTTCATGACCGTATTTTTCATCGCCCACCAATGGATGACCAATACTTAAACCATGTACACGGATCTGATGGGTACGGCCCGAAAGTGGAGACGCATAGACCAATGTGGCATGCATAAAACGTTCTTTCACGTTCCACAGCGTCTTCGACTCTTTACCTTCTTTAGGTGATACACGAACACGACGCTCGCCATTTGCCAGTTCGTAACGATGCAAAGGCTGATCAATGAGCTGCTTATCCAAACTCACCACGCCTTTCACCACAGCAGCATAAGTTTTTTGGATTTTGTGCTCACGTAACATGTCTTGCAGGCTTTTTAACACACTACGTTTTTTCGAAATCATCACCAAACCAGAAGTGTCGCGGTCAATTCGGTGAATCAGCTCAAGGTATTTCTTCCCTGTTGCGGCACGTAAACCTTCGATCAAGCCATACGCCACACCACTACCGCCGTGAACAGCAATACCAGAAGGTTTGTTTACCACCATTAAGCCTTCATCTTCATACACCACACGGCTCAGTAAACTTTGCGCGACTTTATCCGATACAGGAACCGCAGACTCATCTTTTTGCTCATAACGAATTGGAGCAACTCGAACTTGGTCACCAATATTGAGTTTGGTTTCCGCTTTGACGCGTTTTTTATTGACGCGGACTTGGCTTTCACGAATCAGACGATAAATGCGACTTTTAGGCACACCTTTCAGACGACTAAACAGGAAATTATCAATACGTTGACCCGCCTGATGCTCGTCCACTTCAAACCAGGTGACGCTTTGCCATTCTTGCGTAGAATTCATACAGTTACTGTGACCTAAAAAAATACTAAAATTGATTAAAAATTGATCATTTAAGCTATACTTTTCGCAAGAAACATAAGCTTAGCCCATAGGCAGATGATGCAAGGTTTGATATAGTCAGCGCACGGAAACCACCGTAACTGAGTAAAAGTTGATTCATTTCAGTATTTACTGTCATTGAACTTTCAAGCAATTACTCATTTAGCTCGGAAAGGTCCCAAAAGAATTATGCCGACGCCGAAGGCTTATTATATCGGCAAAACTGCAAACTGTTGCGTTTAATTGTGCCGTAGGTACATAAAACAGTTTGCCCCAAAAAAATATGTGCCAACCAAGGTTGGTTTTTAAACGTAAACTGATACACATCAGACCAGTCGCTCCCTGGAAATCGTGTTCAGGCCACAACGTTTGATGCATTGGATCTGCACAGTTTGTAAAGGTACGATGATAATTCCGTATCAAGACGCTCTATCAGATATGAATGGATGCTCTTCGAGCAATGTGACAGTGAAAGTTACTCACATCCAATGCACCGTTTGTCCGCCAGTGAAACGCGTTCAGGTGACTTTAATCGTTTAAAAGATTGAAGCCGTATTGCCATCATCAATACGTGAATCAAAAACCGTTGCCCGCCCAAAGAAGGTCGGTACACATGCACAGATGATGTTTTTCGATCTGTGCAACTTGATCCATGCTATCTGATGCTCGCTACGAGTCAGGCGATGTTCTTCTGTGTATCACTATTAGGTGTTACACCCATGAAACGTATGTTGATTAATGCAACACATGCCGAAGAAATTCGCGTTGCACTTGTCACTGGTCAGCGTCTTTACGATTTTGACTTAGAGAATCGTACCCGTGAACAAAAAAAATCGAATATCTATAAAGGTCATGTGACTCGCGTAGAGCCGTCTTTAGAAGCTGTATTTGTTGAATACGGTGCAGGTCGTCAAGGTTTCTTGTCGATGCGCGAAATAGCTAATTCTTATTACAAAGCAGATCCTCGCCAAACTTCAAACATCCGCGAATTGATCACTGAAGGCACTGAGCTTTTGGTTCAAGTGGAAAAAGAAGAACGTGGTAATAAAGGTGCTGCCCTTTCTACATTTATCTCTCTTGCTGGTCGTTATTTGGTCTTGATGCCAAACAACCCGAAAGGTGGCGGTATTAGCCGTCAAATTTCAGGTTCAGTTCGTGAAGAATTGAAAGAAATGTTGGCGTCTTTAAATGTCCCTCGTGGCATGAGCGTGATTGTACGTACTGCAGGTATTGGTCGTTCTCAAGAAGAACTCCAACTTGACCTTCAACACTTGCTGGACCTTTGGGCACAAATCCAAAGCACATCAAGTTCTGGTCCATCACCAATGTTGGTTCACCAAGAAGCCGGTGTGGTTACACGTGCGATCCGTGACTATTTACGTGATGATGTTGCTGAAATTCTGATTGACTCTGAGCAAGCGTATAACGAAGCGTATAACTTTGTTAAAGCAGTGATGCCACGTCAAATCGACAAATTAAAAACCTATACTTTAAATGAACCGTTATTCGCTCATTTTGGTATTGAAAGTCAAATCCAAACGGCCTATGAACGTGAAGTAAAACTTCCTTCTGGTGGTTCAATTGTGATTGACCAAACTGAAGCATTGGTTTCAATTGATATTAACTCTGCAAAATCAACACGTGGTAGCGACGTAGAAGATACAGCGCTCAATACCAACCTTGAAGCTGCAGAAGAAATTGCTCGCCAATTACGTTTACGTGATATCGGTGGTTTAGTTGTGATCGATTTCATCGACATGACCAAAGACCGTAACCAACGTATGGTTGAAGCTAAACTTCGTGAAGCAACACAAAGTGACCGTGCGCGTATCCAATTCGGTCAATTGTCACGCTTTGGTTTGATGGAAATGAGCCGTCAACGCTTACGTCCATCGCTTGAAGAAGCCACAGGTTATGTGTGCCCACGCTGTCATGGTACAGGTATGGTACGTGACCTACGTTCTTTATCACTTTCAATTATGCGTAAAGTGGAAGAAATTGCGCTACGCGAACGTCATGGTGAAGTTCAAGTTGAAGTGCCTGTTGAAATTGCTGCATTCTTATTGAATGAAAAGCGTCACAGCCTTGTATATCTTGAGCAAACTTCAAATGTACGTGTGACTGTACTTCCACACCCTCACCTAGAAACACCACATTACGAAATTTCGTATAACCCTGAAGGCTTTGCACCGACAAGCTATGAACGTACTGAAGCAACACGTTCTAGTGAAAAAGAATTGGGTTACGAAGCATCTGAGTGGCATTTAGGTGAAGAACAGGCCGCTGCTGCTCAGCAACAAGCACCTGTACAACAACAAGAAAAAGGCCACAAAAAGAATAAGCAACAACCTGTTGCTGCTCAACAAGCACCTGCACAAGTTGCAGCTCCTGCTGCATCATCTAGTCCATGTGCATGGTTAGAAAACTTATTTGTTCAAAAACAAGCTGCAACCGTTGACCAGTCGCGTACTGCAAACAATGCCGCTGCTGCAATTGAACAAATGGTGAATGGCGGTGCTGCAAGCCGTGGCCAGTTTGGTCAAATTACCCCTGCATCGGCAGCGCCTGCTGTTGTCGCAGATAATAATGCTTACCTTGCACCTTCTACTGTTGTGCATAAACAAGAACGTGACAGCCATTCAGAAAAAGCTGAACGTGAAGAAAAACGTCACAATAAAAAGCGTACTAAGCATAAAGAACCACGTGAACAAGAAGCTCAACCGCATCAAGTTCATGAAGAAGTGTTACAACCTTCACGTCAAGACCGTCAAGAACAGCGTAATAACGAAGCACGTCAAAACGAACGCCAAGAGCAACGTTCTGAACGTCAAGAACCGCGCCAAGACAACCGTCAAGACCAACGTGAAAACCGTCGTAACTCACGCCGTCAACACAACAACGAACAAGTGCAGCAAGATGTTCAAAACAATGAACAACCGCAGTCTGTTCCGCGTCGCGACCGCAACAACCAACAACGTCCAAATCGCCCAAATCGCCACCGCGATCAAAGCGTATTGAACGAGCAAGCGATTGCTCAGGAAGTTGCAGCTGAGCAACAACCTGAAAACCGCAATCAACGTCAACCTAAAGTTGAAGTTGTTGATGCACCACGTCAAGACGTGATGCCAACAGCACTTGTGGTGAATGTTGATCAAGCTCAAAGCGAAATCGTAGCACTAAATACTGCCCCAGCAGTTGAAAAACCTGTAGAAACCCCAGTTGTCGAAAAGGCCGCTGTCGTTGAAGCAGCAAAAGTGGAAAAACTTGCGACTGAAACAAAAGAAGCAGCGCATAAACCACAGCATGCGCAGCAAAAACCGTCTCGTGCAAGCAATGACCCTCGTCAGCGCCGCCGCGAACAGCGTGAAGCTCGTGCTCAACAAGCACAGGCTCCGAAAATTTCGCCATCTCAAGTGCCGACACTAGGTCAATACACTATAAGCAGCTTGATTAAGCATGTATACGGCGAAGACTGCTCAGTACTGATTGAGCAATTTGGCTTAATTCCAACATTCAACCGTGCATTGCAAAAATTCACGGAAGAATATGCCGCGACTTTGACTGCACCTGCAGCTGAAGCAGCTGTAGAGAAAAAGCCTATCACTCGTGATGTTCAAGTTGCAAAAGCTGCACCTGAAGCTGAACCAGCGCCAATGTTGGATTTGACACCACCAAAGCCTGTGTCAGATAAACGTGTTGCTAATGACCCACGTGAGCGTCGTCGCCTTGCTAAACTTGCAGCTGAACAAGCGAAACAAGACCAAGCAAAAGCACATGCTGAGGTGGAAGCTACTCCTGTTGCAGACACTGCTATTGAGGCGCCTGTAGTTGTAGAAGCTGAAGCTGCTACAGTTGAAGCCAATGTATCCGACGTTGCAATTCAAACTGAAGTACCTGAACCCGCTCAAGCTGAAGTACCGACACCCGTTCAAGCTGAACTGGATGTGAGTGCGCAGCCTGAAAAGACGGAAGAAGTGTCTAAAGCTCCTGCTAAACCAGTAGAAGAAAAAGCTCAAGCCGTTGAAGCGGAAAAGAAAGTTGAGGTTCCTGTAGACGAGAACTCGGCCACTGAAGGTGAAAAACCTACACGCCCTCGTCGTCCTCGCGGTCGTCCACCGAAAAAAGCAAACACCGCAACTGAGCAGTAATTTGCTATTTTGCAGGTGAATAAAAAAATCCAGTCATTTCGGTGACTGGTTTTTTTTTGATACTTTTGTCAAATTAGGTTGATTGCACTAGATCGAAACGATTAAAAGACAATTGTAGAATTTGCTGCAAATTTCATTGCAAAGAAATAGACCGTATCGGATTACGAAAAATAAATAGGATTCACATGAGCCAAACTACACAACACGACCTTATTGGGATTGCTGATGTTGCAGCAAAAATTCCCGCGTTCATTAGCAAAGTACCCAACCTGTTGAGTGGTCTAAAGCAAGCCTATTTACGTACCCCAAATACTTCCGCAGGCTTAGGAATTGCATTTGAAAAAGCCGTAAAGCGTAATCCCAAAGGTTATGCACTTTATTTTGAAGAGCAAAAATATACCTATAACGAATTAAATGAATGGGCCAATCAAATTGGTCACTATTACCTAGCACTCGGTGCAAAAAAAGGTGATGTGATTGCGGTGATGATCGAGAACCGATCTGAACTCGTGGCAACTATCGTGGCATTAGCCAAAATTGGCGTCACCAGTGCTTTGGTAAATACTTCACAAGTCGGCAAAGTCCTGACACACAGCATCAACTTAGTGAACCCAATTGCGGTAATTGTGGGCGAAGAATGCCGTCAAGCTGTAGAAGAGATTCGTAATGATCTCAGTGTGGCTGCAGATCGTTTACATTGGTTCGCCGATCAGGCCACCCGTGTAGATGCCGGTAAAGCACCTAAAGGCTTTTTAAACCTTGCAGTAGCGATTGATGAATTTCCAAAATTCAACACGCCAACCACTGCAAGCGTAAAAGGCAAAGACGGCCTATTTTATATCTACACCTCTGGGACAACAGGCTTACCTAAAGCGGTGATTTTCACCAACAGCCGTTGGACTTTGGCTTATGGAACATATGGTCACGTCCTCAATTTGAACAAAGATGATGTGATGTATGTGACCTTGCCGCTCTATCATGCTACAGGTACTGTGGTTTGTTGGTGTGGGGTGATTGCAGGTAGTGCTACCCTTGCCCTGCGCCGCAAGTTCTCGACCTCTTCATTTTGGAAAGATGTACAAAAATTTGATGCATCAGCCATTGGCTATGTGGGCGAACTTTGCCGCTATTTAATGGATGCCCCACATTCAGACCTTGAAAAAGGCCATCGTGTGAAAAAAATGATTGGTAACGGCATGCGACCAAACATTTGGGATAAGTTTAAAGAACGCTTTGGGGTCGAAGAAGTCCTTGAACTCTATGCGTCAAGTGAAGGCAACGTCGGCTTTAGTAATGTGTTTAACTTCGACAATACCGTTGGTTTTTCACCAACGCCTTATGCGATTATTCAGTTTGATAAAGAAAAAAATGAAGCTGTACATGATGCTAAAGGTCGCTGCATTAAAGTGAAAAAAGGCGAAGTCGGCTTACTCATCGGTAAAATTACCCGTCGCTCACCTTTCGATGGCTATACCGACACGGAAAAAAACAAATCCGTCATTATGAAAGATGTGTTCAAGCATGGTGATTCATACTTCAACACTGGCGACTTGGTCCGTGACATTGGCTTCCGACATGCACAATTTGTCGACCGTCTAGGCGATACTTTCCGCTGGAAAGGTGAAAACGTCTCAACCACTGAAGTTGAAAACATGGTGAGTGAGTACGATAAAATTGCTGAAGCTGTGGTTTATGGCGTAGAAATTCCAGATACCAATGGCCGTGCAGGTATGGCTGCCATCACGCTCACCGACGGTGCCGAACTCAACGAACAAGATTGTAGTGAAATGGTTCTACAATTTAAAAAATGCTTACCCGCTTATGCTGTACCGGTATTTTTACGTGTACAGAAAAAAGTCGAAACCACAGGCACATTTAAATACCAAAAAAACAAGCTGAAAGAACAAGCCTTTGATCCTAAGCAAACGGATGAACGTTTATTGGTATTGCTGCCAAATGCAACTGCTTACTGTGATTTAACTCCTGAAATTTATGCCAATATTCAGGCCTATCAATACCGTTTTTAAGCAAATAGCGCTCATTTTAGCGACAGATATCCGCTAAAATGAGCTACTTTGTTGTATTTATAATCAAACACAAGCAAGTTTATGAATTTTTACTTGCGCTTGAAGCAGATCTTGCTACAATACGCACCATCAAGCGAAATGGGTCGTTAGCTCAGTTGGTAGAGCAGTAGACTTTTAATCTATTGGTCCCGCGTTCGAGTCGCGGACGACCCACCATTTCCTTCGATACCACAAGATGGGTCGTTAGCTCAGTTGGTAGAGCAGTAGACTTTTAATCTATTGGTCCCGCGTTCGAGTCGCGGACGACCCACCATCTTTCTAAAATGCCAGTTTTAGATTACAATCTTGTACATACCCCCTAAGGGTCGTTAGCTCAGTTGGTAGAGCAGTAGACTTTTAATCTATTGGTCCCGCGTTCGAGTCGCGGACGACCCACCATTCTTTCTTAGGGCTTCTTTCTTCCGGCAGTTGAAGAAAAAGAAACCTGCAGGTTCCGACCAAGACAAACCATCACCATTACTGGTTTTGATTCGCCATTCTCGAAATTTTGCTATAGCGATGTTGCGAAGTATCATTCTTGTCTTGCTAGATGAAGTATTTGACCTGAAAAATTTTAGATAACAAATATTCCCTAGTATTCAAAACTACGTGCTTCGTTTATCTTGCTAAAATTTTAAAATGCTCTTTTAAAATTTTCTCAGGGTTGTTAGCTCAGTTGGTAGAGCAGTAGACTCTTAATCTATTGGTCGTGGGTTCGAACCCCACACAACCCACCAATTCTATGTCGTATTAATAATTCAATTTTTTATAAGCTAGTTGCATTCGATTAGCCAAGATTTGCGAATTTCACGCCGACACTCAAACGCAATTTATAATTTTATTTACTTCATTCGCAGTATTTAATTTGGGTCTTTCACCAAGGTATAGGCATGTTGAGGCTGAGGATAGCCTTTAGAAAATAATTCCTGATTTCGGTCGACTTCACCTTGACGAATTTTGTCTAAATCCATGGTGATTTTATTTTCATTAATCACGTGATAATAAAAATTCACGCCTTCTTTTCGATGAACCACCAGCTCGGTATGTGCTTCATTGACACTCCACGTATCCTTACGGTATTTCACATTAATGCCTGGCGTATTGGTTTTTTCAGCAAACACTTTACCAATTTGAATAATACTGCGGTGTACCGTGCCATCTGGTAATAAGTTAAGAATGAACTCCGCATCGCCTTCTGGGCATGGAATAAAACTGTCATCGCATTTTACTTTGGCATGAAAACGTCCAATAAAAATTTTGGCATGCTCAGGAACAGGAGCTGACTTTATGTCCTCGTCATTCGGCAATGTCGCCTGCCCTGCCACTTGGGTTAATTTTTTTCCATGATCTTGCTTCGCTTGAACTTCCGATGCGACAGTTGATGCTGAACTTTCACCCTTTTCCGCTGCGGGTTGAGGCGTTGGACTACAACCAATAAAAGAGAGGCTGAACACTCCTGCAAACACTGAAAGATATGCAAATTTCATCAAAAAAGGTGAAGCCGATGTTTTCATATAATGTGCCAAGACCAATCATTCATTGGTTTTTTCAGTTCTTGCTGACTTAATATTGTAATCAAAAAATCAACGCTGTATACATATATTTGCGATATATGTTAATCATATCTCATTGTTATCGTTGATATTTAATTAATACTCAAGCTATTTTAAAGGCAAACTAATCAAACCAATTCTTCAAATTACATAACTTTACTTAATTTTTTTTCTGCACCCTTTAAATCGCAAAGCTTGTCACCATTTCTATAATATGAATTTGGAAATATTCAAATTTATTCTTTTTTGAAGGAGACCTGAATGGCCAATGTTGGTTTATATCGCTCAAACCGCTCTAACATGATTGCTGGTGTGATGGGGGGTATTGCTGAACGTTTTGGTTGGAACGCAAATTTACTGCGTATTATTTTTATCTTTGTATCATGCTTAAGCGCAGCCTTTCCCGGTATTTTGGTGTACTTGGTTTTATGGTTAGTCATGCCTAAAGCACAAGATAACTTTTTCCGTACCAATGGCTATTCAGATCCAATCCGTACTGTGAATGATGACAGACGTTAAAATCCCTTGACCCAGTTTGGTCGCTACGGTTTCTCCCCCAAGATTCCGTAGCTTTTTTTTGCCTACATTTTGGCAAAACCATATTTAAGTCTGATGAATTTAAATCAAAGTTTAAGGCTTAAGATTTTGTTTGCTGATTTAACTGTTGATATAACGCTGCGATCATATCAGCACGGCTAATCATTCCCACCAACCGTTTTTGCTCAACGACTGGAATATAATTAAA
Organism: Acinetobacter sp. YH12063; assembly: GCF_013419715.1. Classification (NCBI taxonomy): domain Bacteria; kingdom Pseudomonadati; phylum Pseudomonadota; class Gammaproteobacteria; order Moraxellales; family Moraxellaceae; genus Acinetobacter; species Acinetobacter sp. YH12063. The sequence goes on from NZ_VOZO01000001.1 coordinate 267,452, forward strand.
AGATCTTTCCACAAAATACGGCACCAAATCTTCAATCGGTTGATCTGGCTGCACGGTCACCACTTTGGGATTCATAATTTGATAAACGTGATTTTCCCAACTGGCTTTGGGGTCTGCGGCACGTTTAAACCATTCCACTACATCATATAAAGCCAAATTTCCCACCAAGCGATCCAGATCACTCACCACTGGCAAACTCATCAAATTGACTTGTTTAAACTTTTCCAATGCTGACTGAATATCATCTTCTGCACGCAAGCTAATCACTTGCTGGCTCATGAGATCACGACAATGAAACTGGCTTAGACCACGACGACTAGCTAACTGCTGTGCTTCTAAAATGATTTTTTGTAGGTCGTATTCACTGATATCGAGTAACTGACTTTGCTGTTCTAAGACTTGCTGAATATCCGCAGGTTGAATCGACACTTTTTGTGTCGGTGTTGGATCTGTCGTCCGTGTATTAACTTGTGATTTTTGTGGATACTGCTTACCTAGTAATCGGTTATAAATGATAGCAACCACCATCAAGAGGACCGAATTTAAAAGGACTGGATAAAAAAGAAAGGCGTAGCCTAAATCATGGACAGCCTCGCCGCCCAATACCGCGGTAATCGCTACTGCCCCACTCGGTGGATGCAATGAGTCCGTGGTCATCATTAAGATAATCGCTAATGCAACTGCGATACTAAAAGCTTCGGTTAAATTAGGAATATACATCGCACAAGTCACGCCAATCAAAGCCGCAAGACTATTACCGACCACCATATTCCACGGCTGTGCCAAAGGACTAGCAGGTACAGCAAAGAGCAGCACAGACGATGCGCCCATCGGGGCGATATACCATGCATTTAAGTCACCTAGCGCTAACCAACTAATCAGCGAAGATATACTCAGGCCCAGCAAAGCACCTACCCCACATAGGATGCGATCTTTTAATGGTAAAACTTTAAAGTTGGGTTTAAGTGTATTGAGCCAAGATGATTTTGCGTGAAACACGGTCATGCCTGATTTTTTGAGGATGAGAAATTATAGGAGATTTAGTCCTAAAATTTCATCAGCATCAGATGGAATTTTAAGGTTATTCTATTTTAACGTTCATATCCCATAGCTTTTACCCTCTTACTAATCCACAATATTTTTGCATTTATTTAAATAAGTTTCTTCTTCTTCCAATTTGAGACCAAAGACAGGTTGAATCGGTATTTCATCCGTTCTGTAATAGCATTTTTCACGCCATTTTATCGCCTCTTCCTCATCTTGAGGCAGTCCATTTAAACCGTGATAATAATTTTGAAACATATTCTCAAGACCTTGTGAATATCCTAAATTACCTGACTTAATGTACCATTCGGTTGAGATTTTTCCATTTTTTTCAACTCCTAATCCTCTTTGGTAAAGTACACCCAAATTGTTCATTGCTGCTGGATTACCTTGAGCAATCGCCTTTTCATACCAATATTTAGCTTGTTGAAAATCAACTTCTGTACCTAATCCTGAATGATAGGACTCTCCAAGTTTAAACTGAGCATCAGCATTACCCGACTCGGCAGACTCTTTTACTAATCTAAAAATTTCAGGATACAGCTCTGGATCATGCTTATATGCATAAAGTCTTGCTAAATTTAATTTGGCGAGTGGACTTCCTTGCTGAGATGCTTTTTCAAATAGTTTTTCGATTTTTATGTCTTGTTCAGTCGGCTGATCATTTTCATCCTCATCTCGATTTCTAACGCCTTCATAGATATTTTTATAGTAGAGTAAAGCAGCATAGCGATTTAAATCATCGCCTTTAAGTTCCTGTGTCTTGTATTTAAAAGCAGCTTTAAGATAGTTAAGGTTATTTTTTACACTCGAAAAACCGATAAAAATCAGAAAAACGACACCAAGTAGGAGGTAATATTTTTTTAAGCTCATAATTTTATAGATTTTTTCAAATAATTTTTAAATTTTACTTACATATATTTCATCAAAACACGGTTCATTATGTATAAGATTCATTATCTAGACAATCACTTGTTTAAAATTTAAAATGTTTAAATCGAAAAATTATATAAAATACAGATAATGAATACAGAAAAACCTTTTAATTTCAAACCTAAAGAAGCACTTATTTTATCACCACTTATTCCTATACTACTTTTCATTGGATATTTTTTAATTAATGGTTCATTCAAGCTTGATGTTTTAGAAATTGTAGGAACTTTTGCTGGAATTTATTACGTTATCTTGTATCCAATTTTACTTAAAATTTGCCAAATTCTTATAGCCAAAAAATTATTTATTTTTCCTTTTATATGGTTAGGTGCGCATCTAACCCTAGTCATGATCTACTTTTTCATTACAACTTTTCAAAATTTCTACTATGGATTTCCAATTTTCGAATCTGTTGGTCGAACAGTGTGGGACACAGCATTTTCCTTATTCATAGCGATCGTTAGTTTTGTTCTTTCCATTATTTTTTGGAGTTTTTCAACATTGCAACCAAAGCTAAAACTCAAAAAATAAATAGCGCTATTAAAATCTTAAAAGGAACCAAGTAGCCTTTGCCACTCCTCTGCAAAATCCTTATACTTAGAGCCAATTTTTCACTAATTTTAATGGATGCTACATGAGTCGCGCCATATCGCATATTGATACATTTCAAGGCTTAATTCTTGCCTTACAAAACTACTGGGCTGAACAAGGTTGTGTAGTGTTACAACCTTACGATATGGAAATGGGTGCGGGTACATTCCACACTGCAACTTTCCTACGTGCCTTAGGCCCTGAAACTTGGAACGCTGCTTATGTTCAGCCATCTCGCCGTCCGAAAGATGGCCGTTATGGTGAGAACCCAAACCGCCTACAACACTACTACCAGTTCCAAGTCGTGTTGAAACCAAACCCAGACAACATCCAACAGTTGTACTTAGATTCATTAAAAGCCATTGGTATTGATACCCTTGTTCACGACATTCGTTTCGTGGAAGATAACTGGGAATCTCCAACACTTGGCGCATGGGGCTTAGGTTGGGAAGTTTGGTTAAACGGTATGGAAGTAACTCAGTTCACTTACTTCCAACAAGTTGGTGGTGTTGAGTGCTACCCTGTGACAGGTGAAATCACTTACGGTCTAGAACGTCTAGCGATGTACCTCCAAGGTGTAGACTCTGTTTACGATTTGGTTTGGACCAAAGGTCAGTTTGGTACAGTGACCTATGGCGACGTGTTCCACCAAAATGAAGTTGAACAATCAACTTATAACTTCGAATATGCCAACGTTGAAAAAATGTTTGAATTATTCGACTTCTATGAAGCTGAAGCAACTCGCTTGATGGAAGCGGAACTTCCACTTCCTGCATACGAACAAGTGATTAAAGCATCTCATAGCTTTAACTTGCTTGATGCACGTGGCGCAATTTCAGTAACTGAACGTCAACGTTATATTTTACGTGTACGTACATTGGCTCGTGCGATTGCGCAAAGTTATGTTGCTGCACGTGCGAAGCTGGGCTTCCCAATGGCAGAACCAGCTTTACGTGACGAAGTCCTTGCTCAACTTAAAGCACAAGTTGAAGCGGAAGCAAAAGTAGAATCTAAGGAGAGCAAATAATGTCTAAACATACAGTATTGTTCGAATTAGGCTGCGAAGAACTTCCACCAAAAAGCTTAAAAAAATTACGTGATGCGCTACATGCAGAAACGTTAAAAGGCTTAAAAGACGCAGGTCTTGCATTTGATGCGATTGAAGCTTATGCAGCACCACGTCGCCTTGCACTTAAAATTGTGAATGTTGATGCAGCGCAAGCCGACACTCAAAAACGTTTCGACGGCCCTGCAAAACAAGCAGCGTTTGATGCCGAAGGCAAACCGACTAAAGCACTTGAAGGCTTTATGCGCGGTCAAGGCATTACGGTTGATCAAGTTTCAACTTTCCAAGCAGGTAAAGTTGAAAAAGTGTGCTACTTAAAAGATGTGAAAGGTCAAAGCCTTGATGTGCTTTTACCGCAAATTTTACAACACGCTTTAGATAACCTACCTATCGCAAAACGCATGCGTTCTGCGGCAAGCCGTACTGAGTTTGTACGTCCTGTAAAATGGGTTGTGTTGTTGAAAGACAACGATGTCATTGATGCAACCATTCAAGATCACCAAGCAGGCAACGTGACTTATGGTCACCGTTTCCATGCGCCTGAAGCAATTACACTTGCAAATGCCGATGCTTATCTTGATGCCCTGCGTACTGCAAAAGTGATTGCAAACTTTGAAGAGCGCCAAGCCATCATCGACCAACAAGTCAAAACTTTGGCTGATGAAGTAAATGCCATTGCGATTGTCCCTGCGGACTTACGTGACGAAGTAACAGCATTGGTTGAATGGCCAGTTGCGCTTCGTGCAAGCTTTGAAGAACGCTTCCTTGCTGTTCCTCAAGAAGCACTCATCACGACGATGCAGGACAACCAAAAATATTTCTGCTTAGTGAATAGCGACAATAAACTTCAACCTTACTTCATTACAGTGTCAAACATTGAGTCGAAAGACCCGACACAAATTATTGAAGGTAACGAAAAAGTTGTACGTCCACGTTTGTCAGATGCTGAATTCTTCTTCTTACAAGATCAAAAGCAACCGCTTGCATCTCGTAAAGAAAAACTTGCAAACATGGTCTTCCAAGCTGAGCTTGGTACACTATGGAACAAGTCTGAACGTATCGCGACTTTGGCTGTTGCACTTTCTGCAATCACTGGGGCAAACCCAGCAGATGCTGAAAAAGCTGCGCTTCTTGCTAAATGTGACTTAACCTCTGAGTTAGTGGGTGAGTTCCCAGAGCTTCAAGGTATTGCCGGTACTTACTACGCACGTATTGAAGGCGAAAATGATGAAGTTGCTGAATCTTTAGGTGAACAATACTTACCTAAATTTGCAGGTGACGTTTTACCAAAAACCAAGACCGGTACAACGCTTGCCCTTGCTGACCGTCTAGATACATTGACAGGTATTTTTGGTATTGGTCAGGCACCGACAGGTTCTAAAGACCCGTTTGCACTACGTCGTTCTGCCATTGGTATTTTGCGTCTTGTGACTGAAAATGATTTAGACGTTTCGATTGAAGATCTAATCAAACTTGCACTTGCTGCTTATGGCGATGTATTGAAAGACCACGATAAAACTTTGGCGGATGCAGTTGCATTCCTTGAAGGTCGTTACCGTGCAAAATACGAAGACCAAGGCGTGGCTGTAGATGTGATTCAAGCTGTTCAAGCACTTTCTCCAAAATCGCCACTTGATTTTGATAAACGTGTAAATGCGGTAAATCATTTCCGTGACTTACCTGAAGCTGCTGCACTTGCAGCTGCCAACAAGCGTGTTGCAAACATTCTTGCAAAAGAAGCTGCACCTGAAGGCGCTGTGGTTGAAGCAAACTTGGTTGAAGATGCTGAAAAAGCATTGTTCGCTGAACTTGCGAAAATCACACCTGTAGTTGAGCCGTTATTTGCTGCTAAAGACTACACTGCTGCATTGTCTGCACTTGCTGCACTTCGTGCGCCAGTGGATGCGTTCTTTGACGGTGTAATGGTGATGGCGGATGATGCTGACCTGAAAGCAAACCGTTTACGTATGCTTGCACAGCTTCGTGACTTGTTCACGAAAGTGGCTGATATTTCGGTGTTACAACACTAAGTTTAAGCATTCATTAAAAACCCGCTTTAGAGCGGGTTTTTTATGCCATTTGAAATCTAGGTAGAATCCTGTTAGAAATAGCGGGATTTTTTAATAAGAAGAATATATGAAAAGTATTACAGTCAATCATCCTTACCGCCCAGATCTCTATCTTTTTATTTTACATGCAGTACTGATGGCATGCAGCTTTTACCTTTGGAAGGTTTATCCATACATTCCAACCAAGCCAGATATGGGGGCTTTATTCTTTTTGATTATTTCTGTTTTGGGTGGATTTATTGGAATCGTCATCGTTGCGGTCAGTTTGCCAAGATTAGACCGCACTGTGCGTTACTTAACGCTTTCAAAATTTGTTTTAAGTTTGGTGTATTGGTTGTCGAGCACAACCATTTTCGTTTTATTTGGCAGTACTAAATTTATATTCAATAATCCCCTCGTGCTATTTGTCTTTGTTTTTCTATTTTTTAGCAGTCTGTATTTTTCAATAATTCGTGTTGCTGATATGCGTAAGAAAGATTGGCTCATTATCGGTGGAGTATTGGGTGGCCTTGTGTTGTTGTTCTTTTTGTCAAAACTTTAATCGCTAAATAAACCAGCTAAGGCTTCATGGGTTATTTAGAATAACGTCCTGATAATCCAATGAGACGGTTTGAAACATTAGATAAATTACCAAGCGAAATCACTTCTTAATACATCAATGTGAAAAAGATCTGGCATTGCACTCAATATCTCGTTTTAAATAAAGATGAATAAGACTTGAGCAAATAAATCTCAGCATGCTAAAAATAACTCAACCTAAATAAAATGAAATACCTATGATGAATAAAAAATTAGTTAGCTTTGGACTATTGATTCTATCTATTTCTTCTGCAAATGCTGGAACGGAAATGACTCATTCCCAAATCATCATTTCTTCACCCGATACCGTTGCAAGTTATGATTGCGCAGGACGCTCAGTGAATATTCCTGCTCCAGATAGCCGTATTACTCTAAAAGGCAGTTGCCCGATGATTACTGTTGCAGGTCCAAATACAACGGTCTATGTAGAATCAGTCAATAAAATCAATATTTATGGACCAAATTCGAAAGTGTATTATCAAAAAAGCACCCATCCATCACGCCAAGTCAGCATCAATGCCGTTGGTCCAGGAAGTGCAGCCTATAAACGTTAAATATTAAGTGAATGAAGTTGAATTTAGGCTTAAGACTTAAATCTATAGCCAATAATTCACCAATTCCCTATACTCAATCCAACAACACTCAACAAGAATGAAACTTATGAAATTGAAAGCATTCCTTTTGACTGGTCTTGCGGGTCTAACACTTTCTGCATGTACATCTGCACCAACGATTCCACAACTTGAAACAGGTGTATTACAAGAGGTTCAAAACATTGATGTCTACCCAGATACCACAGATAACAAAGCAAAACTGACTAAATTTGTAGATAAATGCGTGATTGAATTTACAGGCAATTTAGAAGAAGCAAAATCTGTTGAACAATGGTCATTTAAAGGCTTAACCCTAATTTCAGGTGGTACAGCAACCTTTGCCAAAGATGGTACAAGTTCAGCGCACAATTTTGATTTAAATGCGGCGGATGTACAGAAAAACTTCCTTGCATTACGCGGTCATTTTGCAAAAGATGCGCTTACACAATGTGAATAAATAATAAAAACCATATCTCCAAAATGGAGGTATGGTTTCATTTTTCGTTTAATCTTGAATCATAATCAGTTCAAACCCATAATTTTTAATCATGAAAATCGTAACTAGAACCACACCACAGCAACGCTCAAAACACATATAAGCCACTGTATTTTCATAAAATTACAATAATGCATTAACTTAACCATGTTTCCACACTTCAAACTTCCGCGTATCTGAGCTGTTATTGCATTGTGTGACTTATCGCACAAAACCACTTTTTGCTTTTTTTTACTCTTAAGATGTCCTCTGCTCCAAAAGCGCAAATGCTGAGTGCAACAGCAGCGTTCAATAAAAGAGGACAATTGCAAAGATGAAACCTTTATTTAAAACAACACTGATCACCGCAGCATTATTCGCAAGCACCCCACTATTTGCGAACACCGCAGTAGAAGCCAATGCGAAAGTTGAAACACAGCAACCGTCTGTACTGCAAAATCTAAAACAAGACATTAATCAGTCTGCGCATACAGCCGGTGACAAAATTGAAAAAGGCGTCGATAAGACCAAAACATTCACCCAAGAAAAGTGGCAAGACACCAAAGAATTCAGTGCTGACAAAAAGCAAGATGCAAAAAATAAATGGGCTGACCTAAAACAGTCTAAAGATGAAAAGTCAGATGCAGCGAAAGCCAAGATCGATGCCAAGGCTGAGCAAAATAAAGCTAAGCTTGATGAGCGCAAAGCACAGCTCGATGAAAAAGCTGCAAAAAACAAAGCAAAACTCGATGAACGTAAAAGCAATGTCGACAACAAAGTTAATCAAACCAAGAGTTATTTAGGTGAAAAAGCTCAGGAAGGTCGCCAATTTGCCAGTGAAAAATGGCAACAAACCAAAGCGAATTTCCAAAAAGGTCAAGAAGCTAATGTGAGTGGCAGTAGCAATGTACAGTTGCAAACGCCTGTCGCACAAGCTGAAGTCCATAGCTCACATGAAGCCAGCTTAGGTGCTCACAAATAAATAAACTGGCTTTCATACCCTCTCCTCCAGAGAGTAGGCTCACCCTTCAGTGGGCCTTTTTTTACCCTAGGCAAAATACAAACGTGTACAAAGCTGTCATTTGCTGTATTGATTTTGCTACGGCAGGTTTTTTTCGCTGCAATTTTTCCTATAATGCGTTAAAACCGTTCATCAGATAGAAAATCTATAAAATTCAGAGGTGAAGCTGTGAAAATTTCATTAAAAGCAACGTTATGCCTAAGCTTAATATTCACGACACCCATGCTTTGGGCACAAGAAAACACAGCAGCGCAAAGTACTGAGCAACAAGCGAAAAAACCTGTGAGCCCTTATGGCGATAATCCAAATTTATTGCATGTGTGGGCCTATAAAGCCCAAGAAGGCGTGGTCGGTGCTGCTAAAAATATTGGCGAAATGACTGAACGTGGAATTTCTAAAATTAAGCCTTCGGTTGACCAAGCTTGGGACAATACGAAAACAGCTACTCAAAATACAGTACAACAGGTTGATCAGGGCGCACAGCAAGCCACCCAAAACGTCAATGAAAAATTGAAACAAACCCGTGAAAATATCACAGGCAAAACCAGCCAACCTGCGCCCATTAGCCAACAGTCGTTGAGTGAACCGTCTTCAGGCAATACAATCAATACGGCTCCGAGCAACAATGCGGGGCAAAATAACAATCAATATCCACAAAGTAGCTATCCATCGAGTTCAACGTCTACGACCTATCCAGTGACTGATTTATAATTTAGCACCACATTTAAAAGCTCAACTTTGGTTGGGCTTTTTTAAAACCAAAATTAAATACTTTTGGTCTTTGGCCTATGCCTATAAAAACAATGAATTAATGAGAAAAAAATGCGAATTTTATTTGGTATCTTGCTTGGCATTCTGCTCTGTGTTGGCTCTATGATTGGCTTACAACGTTTTCCACAATTGTTGAAAAGTTATCCACAGTTGCAAACTATTTTTCCCCAATTGTACGATTCATACCAATATAATCATGATGCCGAAGGTAAATTATTACAAACCTTAGAGATGCTAGATGACGAAGAATACAAATCGACTGAAGGCAATGAAGCGACACTGTATCAACTCGATGATCAATGCAAAATAAACCTCTATGTTTTTGGTGAATCCTATCAAAGCCTAACAAGTTATTATTTTCACAAAGGTCAGATTATACGTGCCTATGAAACATATCTGACCTATCCAAACGGTGGCTTTTACGCTGAACCCAATACCAAAGAGCCTTTTAAACTTGAAAAAAGTTATTTACAAATCATGATGCCAAACAATATCAAGACTGAACTTGAATTTGAGCGGATCAAAAATCATTTCAATGCTAAATGGTTGAAAAATTGTTAGAAACTACCTTCACGTATTCGATAAGACCTACCTAGCGAATACGTGAATTTCAGCAACTCAAATTTAGCTATTTAATAAAGCATTAAGCAGCTGGCTTAAGATATCGCCTACGTACAAACAATGCCGTACAGATTTGAATAAGCATCAACAGGCAAAATGGATAGTCAACCCAGACTGATAAATGATCAATATGAGCAACCTCTCCAAAGACAGAAAAATAGACCTGTCCCACAATAATTGGCACCACAACAAGCCATAGTCCCCAATACCAATAGCGATTTAAAAAATCAATAAGCGCTAAGACGCAATGCGCAATAAAAAATACCGAAACCAACACAACTTGTAAGGTCGGCATGAATTTATGAACTTCAAAATCAGGGTTCTGGAATAAATAATTTTCACTGATATTTAGTACATAACTGTACCATGCCCAAGTGATGCATGCGGTAAAGAGAATCAGCATGCAAAATAATCTTAAACTTTTTTTATTGGCAAGATCGACCTGCATAGACATCCCTATTTATATGGAGCATTGTTCAAAAATAATGTTCCTTAAACTCGATTTTAATTCACCTGTCGAATTACCATCCCAGCTTTAAAGGCTTCTACATTTTCCACCAATTGCTGCACAATGCGTTGTCGCGCATCGACGCTGCCCCATGCACTATGTGGGGTAATGATTAAATTTGGAATACTTGGGTCAAGCAACACATTGCCCTGCTTGGGTGGCTCAACGGTCAAGACATCGGTTGCCGCACCTGCGATCTTTCCTGATTTTAATGCCTCAGCTAATGCAGTTTCATTGACAACACCACCTCGTGCGCAATTGATCACAAAGGCCGATGCTTTCATTTGAGCCAAGCTTTCATGATTGAGTAAATCACGGGTTTCATCAGTTAAAGGACAATGCAAACTCAGAAAATCGACCTGCGCTAGCATCTCAGAAAATGCCACACGCTCAGCCGCCATGGGGCGATTCGGTAGCGCACCAATCATAATTTTCATGCCAAACGCTTTAGCCAAATGAGCCACGGCTTGCCCCAATTCGCCATAGCCGACAATCCCCAAAGTCTTACCAGCCAACTCAATAATTGGAAAATCTAGTAAGCAGAACTGATCCGCTTTTTGCCAATCTCCCTGCTGGACCGCCCGATCATACTGTCGAAATGATGTCGCCAAGTTCAACATTAACATCAAGGTATGCTGTGCGACCGCAGCGGTGCCATAAGCTTGGCAATTACACACCACGATGCCTTGTTGCTGTGCGTGTACAAGGTCAACGTTATTGGTGCCAGTGGCAGAAATCAAGATCAGTTTTAATTGCGGATTGAGCTGCATGTGCTCAGCATTGATGTGTACTTTATTGCTGATAATCACATCAGCCTCTTGTATGCGCTGAGCAACCTCTGCAGCCGTTGTTACGGGATAGAGCGTCAAGTCATCAAACTGTGCTTCTAGTCCGCTAAAATCTAAGTCCTGTTTATCTAGAGACTGATAATCTAGAAATACCGCTTTCATGGCTGCTTCCCTTCTGGCCGATTATAAAAATTCGATTGTGGATGATTAAAACCTGTGATGCACCAAAGTGCAATCGAACAGCATATAAAAAAACCCGCTATTTCGCGGGTTTATCGAGATGATGTTGCAGTGAATTTCGAATTTTGAGTATGACATAAATGGTCAGTATCGTAAGTAATAACATACTGCTGCTAAAAATCAGTATGCTTGAACTAACCCCCTGTGCATAGGCTGAACCCATGGTCAGCACTAAGATGAATAATACAGCAAGCATCTGCGTTGAATGCATACTGATACCCCTCATATTCCTTATGATGTTCTGGGCAGTATGATTGTTTTTTATACTACCTTTCTCTCATCATAATCCCTTCCTACAAATTAGCAAGCTTTGGATTTTCAAACAAATGCCGAGCTTAAATCTGTTCGGGCTGCACCACAAACTGGCAAGATGCATCGGCGTTTTCGACAAAGAAGACTTGACCAAATTCATCGCTACTCAAACGCAGTTCTTTATAGTTGAGCGTGTAATAGCCCACATATTTCTGCATTAAAATCGGATGCATACCGGTCGCAAGTTCATCTTGTGCTAAGACCAATTTCATTACCTGACGGTCATTCATCACCACCATGTAACGCTCATCTTGGACTTGTACGTATACCAGACCTGTGCCCTTCGGCTGCAAAGGGATCAAAAACTTGTGATTCAGCGCAATCACACCGGCTGCATAGCTTTCAATTTTTTGGCTAATCACGTTAAACACTAAACCATGATCAAACTGGTCGAGTAACAGGTTACGATTATCCTGTGGCACAAAAGTTGTGATCCCCAACTTTTGCAGATCTTGCTCACTGACTTGTTTGTTATTAAACAATACTCGTAATAAGGTCTGCTTTTGTTTGGCATCAAAAAATTGTGGATCAAGCTGAAACGAATTACTTTTTAAAATTTCACCCAAGGCATCTCGATGGCGAGTCAGTAAATTTTCGATAACTTTTCGATAATAAAATTTGCTGTTTTTCTTAACCCGACGCATTTTTTGATAAAAATACGGCGCATCAAAAGGATGTCTCAAGAAATCATTTAACAGTTCAGAACTCGCCAATACCGCAATGGCATCATGCCCTGTAAACGGCAGATGTAACACATGCACATGCGGAATTAAGGCCTGTAGTTTTTCAAAGTGTGCGCGATCTTCTGGACAATAAGGATCATACACCACGATATATTCACGTGTAGTCGATACGTCTTCAGCAAGCACCCGCATATTGGCATGCAGATTGGGTTGAAAGAACATGCCATAGCGTGTATCGACAATATCGTCTGGGTCGATGGAGTACTGCGGCACCATACTGACCACACGCTGAAAACCAAATAAATTGGCATACTTAATGGCAGCATAGCCGCCCATGGAACCACCATAGGCAATTCGCAGCTCAAATTGATCAAGGATCGGCTTGATGGCTTGATACATCGGCTGCATTGACGATGCTGGAAACCACGATTTTTGTTTCGGCATCACACCGATCACATTAAAACCATATTTTTGCAAAGACTTCTCGGCATTGATGCTCAAGCCCTTGGCGCGGGTAATCAAATCACCGAAGGAGAAAATAAGCTCACGAGAACTGCCAGGCTGAAAAATGACACGAATTTGATCATCTTCAAAAATGATGTGCTTTTCCATTGTACTTTGCTCCAGTCCTTGTTGCGTCACGCTTTTCCTTCCTTGTTGCATTCAAAGTTTATCTTGTTCCGAATATGCTATTTTATAGAGGCCATACAGATTAAAAAGTGCAGAATATGACACATTCAATACATCCTGCCGCACAACAAGGCTTTAGCTCAGCAGCTGAACTCTATCAACAAGCCCGCCCTGACTACCCGATTGAAATCAGTGCGTGGCTACAACAACATTTAGCTTTAGCCCCTCAAGCCCATCTGGTGGACTTAGGCTCAGGTACAGGCAAATTTCTCGAGTATATTCGCCCACTCAGTGAAAATATCACCGCGATCGAACCTGTGCATGAAATGCTGCAACAATTGCAGAAAAAACATCCGCATATTGCAACTTTAGCCGCCCAAAGTGATCAGATTCCACTGCATGATCATTCTGTGGCAGCGGTATTTTGTGCCCAATCTTTTCATTGGTTTTCCACCCCTGATACCCTCAATGAAATCAGTCGTATCTTAGTTCCCAATGGGGATCTTGTATTGATTTGGAACCAACGTGATATCCAAGTCAATTGGGTCAAACAACTCGCTGATGTCTTGAGTGAGCTCGAAGGTGACACACCACGTTATCATAGTGGGCAATGGCAAAAAGTGTTTGAGCAGCAGCAAAAATTTAAATTAATTGCCGAAACGGCATTTCAACAATTGCATCATGGTACAGTGGAACACGTGGTTTCCAAACGATTATTGTCCACCAGTTTTATTGCAGCGTTAAGCATGGATGAACAACAAAAACTGAAACAACAATTTGAAAATATCGTGGCTGAATCAACCCAAAAGACTGCACAGGATTTCATTGATTTCCCCTATATCACGCATGTCTATATCTTTAGAAAAACACATTAGGACACGATTATGCTCATGCCAATCTCTTTTAAAAAACTCTGTGTCATCTTCCTCATGGGTACGGTGCTAGGACTCACTGCATGTGAAAAATCATCAAAAACGGTGGAACAAAATAGTGAAATCAGTTCCGATGATCAAATCATGAAAGAACTGAATAGTGATCCTATTAAAAACTTTGCCAAGACCCCAGATGATCTACACGACCTCACGCTTCTGACGCAATATGACGAGAGCTTTGGTCAAATTAGCGATGAGATGGAAGATGAGCTGATGAAACTGCGTGAGGAAGGCAAACTTACTGATGAATTTGCCACACAGCGTAAGCGTGACAACATCCAGTCAGCACTGAATATGCTCAAAGAACTCGAAATGAAAACTGAGCAAGGCCGTTATATTCAAGGCTTGATGTATCAGTACTGGGACAATCAATCACAGATTTATCGTGAAAAAAATCAAGCAGCCGATGGTGAGTTGAAAAATCCTAGTGATAGTGTCAAAGGTCTCGGTCAGTTTATTCATGCTCAAGAACAATTGGGACATTGGCAAGAACAATATCCTGAACTACAAAAAAATCGACAACCCTAATCATCCACCCTGTTGCAATCTATGCACCCAAATTCAACATGGATGAATGAGAAGGTGATACGAGCTAAAAAACACAACATAAACTCAACTTCAAGGGCACATCCATGCCCTTGATGTGATTGCTCAATCTTGATTTTCGCTATGGTCGTTCAGCATATTGTGGTAAATCACCTACAATATCATCCCATTCTGCTTTAGATGCGACAAAGATATGACAGGTCGGTTTCTGCGTCAGAGGTGTATCTAAAGTGCCTATTTTCGTAGACGGCAATAATCCGGCGTTTCAGCCTTTATACTGATGATTGGCGAACCACACTCACTACAAAAACAGCGCTGTGTGGTAGCGGTAGACGCATACTGTTTCAGAAACTGCTCACCGGCTACAATTTTAAAATCTGCTTTAGCAATCGGGGCATTGGTCGCAAATGCTGTACCATTGGCTTTTCTGCACCGAGAACAATGACATTGCACGATCTCACCAATCGGACCATTGATCTCATAACAAACCGCTCCACACAAGCAGCTTCCGGTATATTGTTCTTGTAAGCGCATAGTGGTCTTTCTTAGAAGAATTTCATCTCAAAATATCACAACTCCTCAGCAAGATTGTGACAATTTGAAGCGCTTAGCTCTGCAAAGAAACCAGATAGTTTTGAACCCCTTCACCCGCTGCTCGACCAGTTGCAAGGCAGGCTGTTAGTAAATAGCCTCCAGTAGGCGCATCCCAATCCAACATTTCACCGCAAGCAAATACTGCAGGATTGCTCTTCAATTGTAAGCCATCATTTAGGACTGAACGCTTCACACCACCTGCGCAGCTAATCACCTCATCTATCGGGCGAAATCCGTCAAGTTGAATATCTAAATGTTTAATTTTCGCTGCTAGTAAGGCCGGCTCATGCCACAAAGATTTATCCACCAGTTCACGGACCAGCGCAGCTTTCGCCGCATCTAAACCGGCTTTACGCCAAACATTGGTTAAAGACTGCTTTTTCGAAGGCTGTAGTTTCTTTGCCAATTGCTCAACACTTTGATCTGGCAATAAGTCCAAAGTCAGCTGCATGGGCTGAGCAGATTTCACCTGTTGACGCAGTGCTCGACCTTGTTTGTAGATTAATCCACTTTCCAGCCCATAGTGTGAAATGATGATATCGCCTTGGGTCGGCTCGGCTTGATCGACCCATGCATTGACTCGCTTTAAGGGTTGTCCAAACACAGGCTGCATAAACTTCGACCAAGCGCGTTCCACGCCAGCATTACTGGCTTGAAAAGTTTCAATGCTCTCAGGCTGCAGCCATTTTTGCCATGCGCCATCACTGCCTAAACGTGACCAAGACACTGCGCCACATGCCATAATAATCGCATCAAAACCAAGTACTTGACTTGATTCATCAACAAGGTTTTGAATCGTTAGCTGATTGGACTGCAAGTCCAAAACTTGATGTCGATAATGAAACTGCACCCCGTCGAAACTGAGGCGTTTTAACCATGCACGTAGCAAAGGCGCAGCTTTCATTTCAATAGGAAAGACCCGACCTGATGAACCAATATAGGTTTCAATACCTAGCCCCATCATCCATTGTTGAATCCATGCGGCATCCCACTGCTTAACCCATGGACTCAGCCATTCTACTTGATCATAGCGCTGTACAAACTGTTCAACAGGTTCTGCATGCGAAATATTCAGCCCCGTCTTGCCAGCCATTAAAAATTTACGGGCTGCCGATGGTTTTTGCTCATAAACATGAATGTCATAGTCAAATTGGCTAAGCACTTCCGCCGCCATCAATCCCGCAGGACCTGCCCCAATGATTGCAATACGCTGAGTCATGCCCAATTATTCCGCAGATGCTTCAGTGGGTTGCTTGCCTTGTAGCGGCTGAAAATCATCAAAACGTGTGGTGTAATCTACAGGCTTGGTAATGATTAGCTGCTGACAGAGTTCACCACGTTCAAGATATTTAATTTCAAAATGCGTGCGTGCTGAAGTCTCTGCAATGCGTTCTTTGACAAAAGGCAGCTTCCAAACATCGATTAACTGCTGCTGCGCTTCCTCAATATATTCAGGAATATTACTGGCCAAGGTAATCTGACCACCCGGCTGCAAACGCGACAATAGAAATTCAAAAAATGGCATATTTAACCAGCGCTGTGCAGGATTATGCGGTTCAGGGTTTGGATACAAAATAAAGAATTGCTGTACTTGCGCAGGATGTAAGGCATGTACTACCCAAGGTAATGCATCAGCATGAATTGGAGTTAAATTGCTTTGCCCTTCAAGTTGATGCTGCTTTTGCATTGCCACAAATTTTTCACGTGTCCGCTCAACAGCAATCAATTGAAATTCAGGGTGATTGGCTGAAAACAATAATGCATGTTTACCTTTACCAGCCCCAATTTCCACACAAATCGGTGTGGAATCAATCGGCTGAAAATCACGGGGAGCTCGCATACGCTGCGCTTGAAATTGACGAATAGGCATAAACAGATCAAACTAAACAGAACGGCATAAGTCTAACAACTGCGACTGTATTTGCCTAATTGAATCATCCGTTTTTGCTGGAGTTAAGCATGCCCACCACCATGAATTGTCCACGCTGCGGCGCATTGACGACTTGGGAAAATAATGAATATCGCCCGTTTTGCTCAGATCGTTGCAAATTGATTGATCTCGGTGCATGGGCCAATGATGAATATCGTCTGCCGACACAAGATGCACCTCAGGCTGATGGCGGCCGTGAAGAAGATCAGTTCTAAATACGTTTAGCTCAGATTTAAATATAAAAAAGGTCTAACCTAGTAGACCTTTTTTTATTTTAACGAATCCAGTTAAAGCATATTGCTTAACCGGCTTTACCCGCAACAAAAGGATTGTGCTGCTTTTCATAACCAATGGTACTCATTGGACCGTGCCCTGAAATAAACTGGGTGTCATCCGGCAAGCTAAAACATTCACGCTGAATAGATTCGAGTAATTGTTGATGGTTACCGCGTGGAAAATCTGTCCGGCCTATCGAGCCTTTAAATAACACATCACCCGTCCAAAGCACGGCATATTTTGCGTTATAGAACATGACATGACCCGGTGTATGCCCCGGTGCAAAACGCACTTCAAACTCTTCTGCACCCAGCTTCAAGGTTTCGCCGCCTTCCAACCATTGGGTCACATGGACATTTTCAGGGATCGGGAAACCATATTTCGCAGAAACTTCCTGAATCATATCCAACCAAAATGCATCTTCTTTATGCGGGCCAATCACCGGAACATTCCATGCTTGGGTTAATGCCCCAACCGCACCCGCATGGTCTAAATGGCCATGCGTCAACCACAAGGCTTTGACCGTTAAACCAAGCGCTTCAACTTCGGCTTTTAATTTTTCAGGCTCTCCCCCTGCATCAATCAAGACCGCTTCTTTCGACTCAGAGTCCCAAACAATGGAACAGTTTTGTTGAAATGCCGTGACGGGCACGATTTTAACTTGCAACATAGGGAGAAAACCTCAAGGCGATGAATGGGCTAATGTTTGCTTTAAGGCATCAAGATTAGCTTGAAGTAATAAATTGAGCAATGCGACATGATCATCCCGCGCGTTTAATGCTGGAATATAACCATATTCGCCACCGCCTGCAGCTTGGAAAATTTCAGCATTTTGCAGCGCCAACTCTTCTAGCGTTTCCAAACAATCCGCTGAAAATGCAGGGCTCATAACCTGTACCGATTTCACGCCTTGTTTGCCCCATGCTTCTAAGGTGGCATCGGTATAAGGCTTCACCCACTCTTGCTTACCAAAACGCGATTGGAAACTGATTTCATATTGATCTTCATTTAAACCGAGCGCTTTTGCGACCAAGTGCCCTGTTACACGGCAACGGTCAGCATAGGGATCACCCTTGTCGGCATAAGGCTGTGGAATGCCATGAAAAGACATCAGTAACTTATCCGCGACCCCATGCTCCGCTTGATAATCACGCACACTTTGCGCTAATGCTTGAATAAATAGCGGGTGCTGATAGTAGTCACGAATAATGCTCAGACCCGGCAAATTACGCTGCTGTGGAATCCATTTAGCAATGGCATCGTATAAAGGTGCCGTAGATGTTGCTGAATACTGTGGAAACAACGGAAATAATAGAATGTGGTCTTGAGGCTGCTGTGCCAATTGATCTAAAGCTGCTTGAATGCCTGGATTACCATAAGTCATGGCCGGAATCACATTCAGTTCAAATTCTGGATATTTTGCTGTGAGATGCTGTTTTACTGCGGCAACTTGCTCAAATAAAATTTCACGCATGGGTGAATCATTACCCCAAACCATTTCATAAGCATGTGCAACACGTTTAGGGCGAAATGGCAAAATAAACAAACGTAGAATGATTTGCCAAATCGGTTTCGGGATTTCAATCACCCGCTGATCTGACAAAAACTGTTGCAGAAAACGACGCACTGCGGGCACAGTTGGCGCATCAGGCGTGCCTAAGTTCGCCAGAATAATGGTGACTTTAGCTTTCTCGACAGGCAACATTACACTTTTTCCATCAATTTGAATGACGCTAATGTAGCAGCTTTTTATCCATTTAATAAAATTGATTAATATGCAGATTTAAATTGAAAAACTCGATCATTATCAAGCAAATTACTTTCTAACAATTTTTGACCTTTACTGGTTACTTGCCACAACATCCGCTGACGGTCATCTCGGCCATTGGGCACAATCCAGTCATTCTGCCGCATCTGGCTTTTAATGCTGTGTAAAGCACGAATATTCACTTGTGCCCGCGCAACCGCATGAGCACGTGGCATCTCAATACGTGCATCATCCAGACCTGTTTCATTCAAAAACTCATTCATACGTTTAGAGAAGAATTCTTCAGGGGTTGGATTAACAAAGGTTGCGCCTAAAATCGACAAGAGCTGCGCCCACGTCATTTTCTTCTGTACTTTTAATTCTTTGAAATTACCATCTTGATAAGCGTGCATGCGGTATTCAAATGAAAATAGTTCATGCATCGACACTTTTGGTAAGCTCAGGAATGGGTCGACTTCTCGTTTTCCAGACTCTGTTTCGAGTTGAACTAACTGGGCTTTTAAACGATCAATTTCATCATGTAAAGCTTGGGTATTTTGCGGACGAACCCAACCTGAAACAGGATAGCGCTCTAGCATTTGCGGCATGTTCAATCGCACTGCCATTTCTAAATCACGCAAGGTTCGATAGCTAAAGACTTGATCCACTTCATTTTGCAATAGCTTACGAAAGTCTTTGAATTTTTCACGTAGCTCAGGCTTTTCATCATGCAAAGAAAGATCACGTGAATTTGGATCTTCATGCATAAACACAATGACCGGCTTTTGTTTCGTCACTGCATAAATATATTCAAGGTGCATATAACCCACACCTGAAACAGACTGCTCGCCATACTGACTACCCAGTAAGATCACCACATAATCACAGTCATCAATTTGACGACGCGCAAAAGCCGTACTTAATGGTGTGCGCTGTTCCAACCCCCAAGAGAAAAAACCCATCCCTACAAGAGTCTGTGCCAATATGATCCGTTCTGGCTGCATTTCACTGCCAGATGTGGAAATGAATACTTGATAACGCTTATCGAGCATTAGAGATCCTCTTCCCGTTGCACGCTATATCCAGCACTCAAAAAAGTGGTTGCTGAAACATACAGCATGACTACCCCAAATAGATTTAAATTGTTTTATCTAAAATCGTTCAATCACAATGATTAAAATTCTAAACTTGCCGCCTGAATATTGCAGATTTTCCAAGTGATTTGATCATCTTGAATTAAGCGTGCTACCACAGGTGTTAAGTTTTCCGCATTATTTCCACTGACATAACATTCGATACGCAGTGAATCTTGGCGGTTATGCTCAAATAATAACTCATTTTTAATCAAAATTTGGGCTGTTTGTCGTGCAACCGCAAATCCTGAGTCAATTAATGTCAGCTTCTGACCAAAAATATACTGAATTGCCGATTTTAGGAAGGGGTAATGCGTACATCCAAGCACTAAATAATCTGCACCTGCATCTACAACTGGCTGTAATATCTCAGTTAATGTCTGCAGGCAAGGCTCAGTCATTTGCGCCCCCGCTTCAACAAAGGGCACCAATTCCAAAGAAGTCACTGACAAAACTTGCACCCCTGCAGGTTCAGCAAATCGCTGCATGACATCTTTGATTAATTTACCCCGAAAAGTCGCAGGCGTTGCGAGAACAGCCACGGTTTTACTTTTGGTCTGTAATACCGCAGGTTTTAAGGCCGGAACCAAGCCAATAATTGGAAAGTTCTCACCGTAGTGTTCACGCAAATAATCCAAACTAAATGCCGATGCCGTATTGCATGCCACCACCGCGACTTTACACCCCTGACGGTATAACCACTCAATCGCATGTGCAGTCAATTCACGGATGTCCTGATCTTGACGCGGGCCATATGGAACATGTGCTGTATCTGCAAAATAAACAATCCGCTCATTCGGTAAATAACGTGCAATTTCCAACGCAACAGACAAACCACCAATACCTGAGTCAAATACCCCAATAGGCGCATCAGCAGTCGCTTTTGGCATGGGTACATTTAAGGGGTAAATGGGATGAATGGCGGTCATAGGGTCACTTTAATTTAGATTCAGAATGACAAGGTGGAAAGCTTAAACCTCAGGTGCCTAATTGCAAGTGCAAATCACCACTTTGTAACACTAAAATGGACTCCCCTTGCTCATTTTCAAGCAGCTCACCCATCTCAACTAAATGAAAAAAAGCTGCACGTTGAATTAAGGCATTTATACCAAAACGAACATGCACATAAGGACGTAGTTCACCCTGATATTCGCGCATAAAAATCGGATGTTCCTGATCAACAATAATCAGGTCTTGGGTGGTTGTGATGAATTGAATATAGTGTTTAGCGTCAATCTCAACGTGATCCACCTGATTGACAAATAAAGGCTCATCTTCCACCTGTATTTCAATTTGTTCCACAGGGGTTTTTAAATAGAATTTCCCATCTTCTTTCCAAAGCACGGTTGAGAACAGATCTATGAGCGCTTGTCGCTTGATCAATTGACCATCGTGCCACCATTCTCCATTGGCTAAAACCTTCAAATCCATTGCACCACAATGCTTTGGATGCCATTGATCTAATGGGGGGATTGACCTTTTGTGACCGGACTGTCCATCTTTTAAGTATTGTGCAATGTTCATTAAATTTCTATCATCCCTATTAATGAATTTTTTCGTCGGGTTTTCGTTCAATTGCTGCTTCATCCGCCTAATAAATACCTTAGTGACGGAAAAATAATATGATTCAGCCAATTGGCTAGAACTCGGTTTAAAACTATACTAGCCCACAATATCAAAGACACGATAGAAAAATTGTGTCTGGGCATTAAGAACACTCATGGCAGCACCATTTAAATGAATTGAATGGATGCCACCTTCCGAAATATGAGGAGTCCTACATGGAACACATCGAACGTGAATCGATGGAGTTTGACGTAGTTATCGTCGGTGCAGGTCCTGCCGGCCTATCTGCTGCGATTAAAATTCGTCAACTTGCAATTGAAAATAACCTAAACGATCTGTCCGTTTGTGTCGTGGAAAAGGGCTCCGAAGTGGGTGCGCATATTCTATCGGGTGCTGTGCTTGAACCTCGCGCGATAAATGAATTGTTCCCAGACTGGAAAGAACAAGGCGCGCCTTTAAATGTGCCTGTGACTGAAGATAAAACCTTCTTTTTATTGTCTGATGAAAAATCACAAGAAGCACCGCATTGGATGGTGCCAAAAACCATGCATAACGATGGCAACTATGTTATTTCGTTAGGTAATGTGGTTCGTTGGTTAGGTGCTAAAGCTGAAGAATTAGAAGTGTCTATTTTCCCAGGTTTTGCAGCTTCTGAAATCCTTTACCATGAAGATGGTACTGTGAAAGGTATTCAGACTGGTGACATGGGCATTGGTAAAGATGGCGAACCAACGCACAACTTTACCCCTGGCTATGAACTTCATGCAAAATACACATTATTTGCTGAAGGCTGTCGTGGTCACTTAGGTAAACGTCTGATTGCTCAGTTCAACTTAGATAAAGATGCTGATCCGCAACATTACGGTATTGGTATTAAAGAACTTTGGGAAATCGATCCTGCTAAGCACAAGCCAGGTTTGGTGATGCACGGTGCAGGTTGGCCTTTAAGTGAAACAGGTTCTTCAGGCGGTTGGTGGTTGTACCACGCTGAAAACAACCAAGTGACGTTGGGTATGATCGTTGACTTGTCATACACCAATCCACACATGTATCCATTTATGGAAATGCAGCGTTGGAAAACACATCCACTGATTAAGCAATATCTTGAGGGTGGTAAACGTATTTCTTATGGCGCACGTGCGGTTGTAAAAGGTGGTTTCAACTCACTACCTAAATTCACTTTCCCTGGTGGTAGCTTAATTGGTGATGACGCAGGTTTCCTAAACTTTGCGAAAATCAAAGGCTCTCATACAGCAATGAAATCAGGCATGCTGTGCGGTGAAGCTGTATTTGAAGCGATTGCTGCGGGTGTGGAAAAAGGCGGCGACCTTGCGATTGCACGTGTGACTGAAGGTGACGACTTCTTCGCTAAAGAGTTAACTGCGTACACAGACAAGTTCAACAACAGCTGGTTGAAAGAAGAGTTATATAACTCTCGTAACTTCGGCCCTGCTATGCATAAGTTTGGTCAATGGATGGGTGGTGCGTTCAACTTTGTTGATCAAAACATCTTTAAAGTGCCATTTACACTACATGACTTACAGCCAGACTTCAGCGCTTTAAAAACTGTCGATGCTGCAAACTTCAAACCGAATTATCCAAAACCAGACGGTAAAATTACATTTGACCGTTTGTCTTCAGTATTCGTATCGAATACCGTTCACGAAGAGAACCAGCCTGCTCACTTGAAACTGACAGATGCTTCTATTCCAGTAAATGTGAACTTACCAAAATGGGATGAGCCTGCTCAGCGCTATTGCCCTGCTGGTGTTTATGAAATTATGGAAGAGAATGACGGTTCTAAGCGTTTCCAAATTAACGCGGCAAACTGTGTACACTGTAAGACGTGTGACATCAAAGATCCGTCTCAAAACATTACTTGGGTAACACCTGAGGGTGGCGGTGGTCCTAATTACCCGAATATGTAATTAGTACCCGAACATGTAATCTCTTTTGAGATAAAAATAAACCCGCTTAGTGCGGGTTTATTTATGTAGTATGAAAACTATTTATCATTAATCACTAAATCATACTTTTTATTAAATTTTAAAGAAGACCCACCAACACCAGCTCTATAATACCCTCTCAATTCAACATGATATTTACCTGTTTTTTTTTGGTATCCCATAAATTTTTATTGTATTCTCATAAAAATATTCATCTTCACCGATCTTTGCAACCTTAATTCCAGAGTCATCTTTTAAATCAGTAACAACCACCACTTCACCTACCGAATTTACTTTTTCAATTTCAATCACCTGTTCATAGTATTTATTTAAAAAAGCCGGATTTAAATAATCAGGATTTATTTTTATCTCCGACATACAGCCAAAAAGATTAAGAAAAACAAAAAGTAAAAGATAATTTTTCATAATTAAAAAAATAAGATTTAAATATCAAAACTAAAAAAACAATAAAATTCCAATTATATTCAAGAAAAAATATCTGAATTTTTTATAAAACAAACCAAACAAAAATTCTATTTATATAGAGTGGCTTTGTTACGCAAAAAATCTCATCCTTCCCATCAAAAAATATCAAAAACTAATTAATATATTTTCCAATTAATTTATTTAAATCTTTAGACTCACTAAACAAATAGCACTGGTAAAATAAATCATTCCCTTTTTTGGGTAAAACATCATTTTTTAAAAATATTTCATTTTCACGATAACTCTTTACACGTTCATAAACATAATTATCTATTAGCTGAATTTCCTCAAATTCCAATCTTTCATTTTTCACAAATTCAAAACTATAATAAGAAAAATCTTTGCCTGAAACTAAATCAGATTGATTATATTGCAAACATCTCATCAAAGTATAAGCTTTTAATGATTCAATATCAGATAAGGTTTTAGCCTGAACTTCAATTACATTAAAAATCAAAAAAAACAAAATAATATATCTCATTTTAATTCCCAAAAATCCACTTTTTGTGTTATGCCATTATTAACTTCAGTTGCAACCATCCAAAAATAATATACAGCTGATTCTGGATCATTTTGATCAATTGATGAGTAGAGCAATCCCCTACCATCTTCTCCTCCCTCCCATAACGTAAAATGACCAGTTGCATCACGCCATCCAGTTACCTCAAAAACAATAATTCCATTCTTATTTTTAATTTTTTCAATTATATTATTTCTTACAAAATCTAAACGGTGATCTAACTCTTCTGGCACATATGGGTTAATAGATGAAAGCTTTGGTAATTCTACTGATATATCTGGCTTTTTAAAAAGCGTATATAAATAAGCTTTTAAATCTCTGACACGTATCCAATAGTTCTTTCCATCGTCACCAATAATTGTGCCTCCTTTAGATGGTGCTCTCGGTAGTTGTACTCCTGATCGTATTAAGCCAGCACTCATTCTTAATGCACATGTATTTGCATAGGCATCATTATTTATCTCTCTACCCAAAGCTTTCGAGATTTGCGGATACAAGGTTTCTTTCTGAATAGTATTGTTTGGATAGTTGACAGACATATCTGACCATCTTGGTCTATTAACTTTTAAGGGTTCTGATATAACACCGTCTACTTCTGCTTCGATAGCCATTTAAAGTAACTCTTCATTCAAAATTAATGATTTTTCATTCTTTAAAATATTTTTAATTTTTGCTGCACCATTTTTGATAGTTGCTTGAAATTCTAAAAATTCATTTTGATTACTGATTTTTTCATACACTGGGTTTTTAACTTTTACAGTAACAGTTTCACCATCAGCATAATTTTCAGTTTCTATATGTAAATTGACATCAGTATAAAATCTTGAAGACTCTCCAATACGGTTTTCGTTTTCACCATAACTCCAATAAATTTTTTTAATTTTTTTCTTTAAAGTAAAATTTGTTAAATTCGGCAAAGTGAATAAATTATTCTGTGAACTTTGCCCCCCCACAAACTTATGCTGCCCTGCCTTCACTTCAAACTTACCGCTAGTTGTCGGCAATACACCCGCACTACTAATTTCAATCTGACTACCACCCGCAACCAAAACAATTTTTTTGCTCGCTTTGATTTCAACTTTATCTTCTGTGGAAATAATTTGAATACCCTTTCGTGCAATCAAATCTACCCCATCACCTTGGGCTTGGATTTCAACTTTGCCTTTGCCTGCATAAGCACGTAATCCCTCTTGTGCTGCAAATAGACTGATCTTGCTTTGTGCATGGGCAATCAAGGATTTTTGACTGCTGAGGTTGATGCTATCGCCTGCACTCTGGCTGATCTGTCCATCTGCTGAAAGATGAATATCTTCCTGACTACTCACAGCAATTGAGTTTGGTGCAGATAAAATCATTAAGGCTTGTTTAAAGGCATCAGCTTTTTCTTTACTGCCTTTTTCGATTTGTCCAAGGAAGTTTTTCAGATTATCCAAGACTTCAAGTGGGTCAGTTTGTTGATTTTTCGCTACTTCACTTAGGGCTTTACTGTTGTTTAAGTTGGCTTCGATTTGATCTTTTGCAGCTTGTGCATCGAGGTGCATTGCCGCTGCTTGTTGTTGCGGGTGTGTGCTGACAAGGAGCCCTTGTCCTGCTCGCACTACACCCCATTGGTCGGTTCTCAGTTCAAAGCCTTCACCTCGACCTGCACTTTCTGCGGTTTCTTTGGGATGACTGAGGTTACCGAGGTTGAGCTGAGTGGCACCATGGGTACTTTGTAATTGTGTCGAGATTTGTCCTGTGGTGTCATCAAAGCGCAGTTGTCCAAAGCCTTCACCTTGGACTTCCTTACTTTTTATTCCAGCCAGTTTTTTGGTGTCTGGCAGTTTGCCTTTACTATCAAATTGGGTTGGACTGCGCTGTGCCTCATGTATGCGCCCCACTACAAATGGTCGGTCGATATTACCGTCAAAGAAATCGATGACCACGATTTCATTAATGCGCGGTAAGAAGCGTGCGCCATAGCCTTCGCCTGCCCATGGAGTCAGTACATCTACCCATGCAGAGTCCGTATCATTGTCATTGCTGCCTGCACCGCCATCATGGCTGTGGTCATCTCCACGGGTAAATAAGAAGCGGACTTTGATACGTCCCCATTCATCCACATGTATTTCTTCACCGCTTGGCCCAACGACTTTAGCCCGTTGCGGATGAGTACTTGGACGGTGTTCGAGTGGGTTATATGCAGGAACCGTCGCAATATTGCGGCGTTGTAATGTGAGCTGATTGGCCTGACGCTCGGCCTGTTCATGGATCGGTTTAATGTTCCACTGACTTTGTTCAATCAGTTGATTGACTTGTTCAGTAAGGTCTTTGGGTAAGTTATTTTGGTTATAGAATTTCTTTTCTGTAATTAAAAATTGTTTGTCTGCACCACTGTGTTGATCAATTTCTGGGTGTTCATTCAGTTCAAACCAATAACCCACTTGTGTATCACGCACGGTCGATTGTGCATTGAATTTTTTCGATTGTAGCTCGTGATAGCGCGTTAGGTTTTGATTCAGTTTTTCAATTTGGCTATTGGATGAAGCCGTAGCTTGATCTTCACCTTTTAAGTCTTGCATCCATGCAGGGCTGACATGCCATGCTTGCTCTAGACTTAAGCTGGCATTGTCTTGGCTTTGGCTATGCTGATGTTTACTTTGAACTGAGCCTGCGCCTTCTTCTTGGCTGAGTCCATCAGCTTGCCAGCGCTGCACATGGACCGCAGTCGGCTGAATGCTACGTTCACCGATCAAGCTGGTGATGCTGTCTTGTTTTTCAGTGGCGCTAGAACGATGAAAGCGGATACTGCGGCGGCTGAGCGCTTGATATTGGCTATTGTCATCAATCAGGCGGAGTTTTTGTTTTTCAATTGGCGCTGAGGAATGCGGCACTTTCAGCTGTGCTTCATCGATGAGCCAGTTGATGCCTTCACTGCGCCAAAGGCGGGTTAAAAAGTCATAATCGCTTTCATTCGACTGCATGATGAAAGGTCGTACATCATAGTTTTGGCTTAAACCGCTTAGATCAAGCGTTAGACTGGCAGCAAAGAGCGGACTTTTGCTTTGCCATTCTTTGAAGATTGTTTCACTAACATCGCGCACCGATTTGTTCATAAACACACGACTGTTGCGGCGTTTATGCCATAGCGACGTTGCGTCTTCTAGAGTGAGTTTATATAGGGTGAGTGAACCGTCACTCTGGCCTTGGGTGGCTTCGGTAATAATACCCGTAGCACGGAAGAGTTCACCCTGATCTGTCACTTGATCAACGGCAACTTGTGCGCCAATAAATTGTTTTAGTGGAATAAGTGCATTCGTAGATAGGCAAATCAAAGTCGCTTGCACGCCTTGGTTTAAGACATGCTCCCCATCAATACGTTGAATAAAAAGCTCGTCATTCAACGCAGGGTTGGAAAATTGCACATGAATGGCACGTTTTTGGGCGGATAAGCCTAATTTTTCAAGTATAAGAGCAATCGAATTTAACATTTTAAAAGTCTGTTTTTTAAACTTTGTATAATTATGCTGCGAATGATATAGGCTAGCCATCAGACTTGACCAGCCTATTTTATTAATAAAAATGTAACATCTTAATAATTATTATTTTTTACAATCTCTTAAATTAACCTTTCTGAACCA
This sequence comes from Acinetobacter sp. YH12063, assembly GCF_013419715.1. NCBI lineage: Bacteria > Pseudomonadati > Pseudomonadota > Gammaproteobacteria > Moraxellales > Moraxellaceae > Acinetobacter > Acinetobacter sp. YH12063. The sequence goes on from NZ_VOZO01000001.1 coordinate 295,672, forward strand.
AATAATGGAATTCTTTATTTCCATTTTCATCAAGACGTTCTTCTTGAAGCAAAAGCTCATGACCTAAATGCATACAAAATTTCGGAATATCCCAAGAGGTCGAATTATCTGTTGCAAAAACCTCAACAATATCGCCCGATTTTGATTTACGAATGGCTTGATGCAACATCATCACAGGCTCAGGGCAACGTAAGCCACGGGTGTTTAATTGAATTGATGGGGGCACAGAAGGCTCAGACATTAGAAAACTCAGTATTAAAATCTAGGGCTATTTTAGCATAATCCTAACGACCGAATGTTAGCTTGAAAAATGCAGATGATAACGTCTTAAAATGACTTGATCGCTCATCATCTAGATCAACATTAACAATAGACAACTGTATTTTCTACGGTATGATAAAATCATCATTTATTAGATATTAAGAGTCTTTAGGAAAGATCATGCAAGAGGAATCCGGCCCGTCGTGGGGCATGCGCGGCTTACGTAAATGGCTGGGCACTGCACCAGAAACCCGTGACGAACTGTTGAAATTGGTACAAGATTCACGTCGCTTCTTAGAACCCGATACAGTTGCCATGCTCGAAGGGGTACTCGACTTACCTGCAACTAAAATCCGCGAGGTCATGACCCCCCGTACTGCGATGATCAGCTTACAAGAAGATGATGAGTTATTAGATATTTTGCATGTACTTGTTGAATCTGCACACTCACGTTTCCCTGTCTTTTCTTCAGACCAGCCAGACAATGTTGTCGGTATTTTGTTGGCCAAAGATTTGTTGCCATTTTTGACAGAACCGACCACCAAAGTCGATATTCGTGCATTAATGCGCCAACCCTTATTTGTACCTGAGAGCGCGCGTTCTGACCAAGTTTTACGGATGTTGAAAAATACCCAAACCCATATCGCTGTAGTGATTGATGAATATGGCACAACTTCAGGTTTAGTCACTTTAGAAGACATTCTTGAAGAAATTGTGGGTGAAATTGAAGATGAACACGACAAAGTCGATGAAGAAGCTCAATTTATCATTCCAGATGAAGACCCACTAAGTGCAAATACATGGTTGGTTCAAGCACTTACACCAATTGAACACTTTAACAATCTTTTAGATGCTGATTTTTCAGATGATGAAGTAGAAACTGTGGGCGGCTTACTGCTACAAGAAATGGGCTTGGTCAGTGATTTACAAGGTCAAGTGATTGAACTTGAAAACTGGGAATTTACCATTTTGGAGGCAGATGCACGTACTATTCATCTGATCCGAGCTGTCCGTAAATGAGAACCTACTTTGATAAGCTGCTAAACCACTCACAACAAAAAAAACAGCTACCTTTCATCTATCCTTTGCTGATTGCATTATTTTCAGGTGTCATCTTCAGCTTGTCGCTGGCACCTTATCATTATTGGTGGTTGGCGATTTTATCTCCAGCCCTGCTATATGCATGCTTAAGTCAGCGTGTCCCTAAACAATCGTTTTTCATTGGTCTAGCTTATGGCTTTGGCTTATGGTTTGTCGGGGCTTTTTGGCTGTATACCTCGATCCATGTCTATGGTGATACCAATTCAGCACTCAGTGTTTTGATGATTGCCATTATGGCGATTGTGATGGGGCTGTTTACCGCAGTTCAGAGTTGGCTCTACCGCCGCTTCTTTCCAGAAACACCTCTGACCTTTGCACCACTGTGGGTGTTTTTCGAGTGGAGTAAAACTTGGGTCTTTACCGGTTTTCCATGGCTGTTTGCAGGTTATGCCTTTACTGAACGATTCCTCGATGGCTATGCGCCATTATTCGGGATCTTTGGGGTATCTTTCGCGGTCATTGTATTGGCCTGCGCCTTGGTTGAAATCCTGCGTAAACGCATCTTTTGGATTGTTCCATCTGCCCTTGTTTTGCTCGGTGCATGGGGTGCAGCGCAACTGCAATTTGTTCAACCTAAAAATGAAAAACCGCTGAGTGTTTCTTTAATTCAAGGCAATATTCCACAAGATTTAAAATGGTTAACAGAATACCAAGCTCAAACCTTAATGAAATATGCGTCATTAAGTCGGACCGAATGGGGGCGTGATGTCATTGTTTGGCCAGAATCCTCCATTCCAATGTTCCAAACTGATATTGAGCCGTTTTTGGATGCGATGAAAGTCCAAGCCAATAAAACAGGTACGGCTTGGGTTACAGGTATTCCCTATTGGGATTTGGCAGAATCACAGCAAAACCAACACCCTATGTATTACAACACCATCATGGCAACTGGTGATGAGTCTTCTGGCCTATACAAGAAGCAACGTCTAGTTCCCTTTGGTGAATACATTCCGCTTTCAGGGATGCTAAGTTGGGTACTGCCTGCCCTACAAAATGACCCGTCGATGAGTGGCTTTTCACGTGGTGCAAACAACCAAAAGCCTTTGAATGTTAAAGGTCATGATTTAGGTGCGGCGATTTGCTATGAAGTGGCTTATCCCAACTTAACGCGCCGTAATGCCAGTCAAAGTGACTACCTAGTGACTATTTCCAATGACGCATGGTTTACTGGAACAGCGAGCCCGCATCAACACCTACAAATGGTTCAAATGCGTGCCAAAGAAAATGGCCGTTGGTTTATCCGTGCAACCAATACTGGTATTACCGCCTTTATTGATCATAATGGTCACATTGTGAAACAAGCACCGATGGATAAAGATGCGGTACTTCGTGGTGATTTACCTGCCATGCAAGGCGAGACACTTTACACACGCTTAAGTGATTGGCCTGTGTTGATTTTCTCATTCTTGTTATTGGTTTTCGGTTGGATTTATCGCCCGCGTAAAGTTGATATTTCTTTTAAATCACGCCGTTAATTCCGCTACAAAAGATCAAAAAAACTGAGCTTTGGCTCGGTTTTTTATTGATAAACGTTCAACGTGCCAGCTCGACCTACTTTTTCAAAGTAACTTGGTGCCTAGGGGAATCTCTGCATCAGGCACACAAAGAGCAACATGCCCCTCTGCATTATGAAAACCTGTGACCAAACACTCTGACTGGATCGGACCAATTTGTTTTTTTGGAAAATTCACGACGGCAACGACCAATTTTCCCAATAGATTTTCCGGCTGATATAGTTGTGTAATTTGTGCACTGGACTTTTTAATGCCCAGTTCCTCTCCAAAATCCACATAAAGAATGTACGCAGGTTTACGTGCTTGCTCAAAGACTTCCGCCTGTACAATTTTCCCCACACGTAATTCAACTTTCAAAAAATCTTGCCAATCGATCTGTTGCATCTTTTCCTCTTGCTTTTCTTTGTTGTACTTCATCTGACTATCTATGCATTATAAAAATTTCATTCAGGCTGACCATATGTGAAACAGACATTCGATGCGTCAAAACGGACAAAGCAAGGTTATGTTAGAGCGCGTACCATGTAGAAGTATGCACTGATGTACGCTACGAACTGTTCATTAACACGAGACATAAAAAAACTGGAGCAAGCTCCAGTTTTGAAGGTTTAATTTTGGGGTTATAACTGCGTAACTAAATAGGAAAGCATGGCAGCTAAAGATACCATTGGAATATATCGATAAAGACGAACAACCAGTTGTTCGATGGCAGATGCATGTTCTTGTTTTAAATTTGCCACAGTCGCTTTTAATGCAGACCAAAAACTTAAAGCCAGTAATGAACTCATTAAGCTCATGGCAAAGAAGCCCACCATAATTTGGCTACTGCCCTCAGTGCTTTGCCATAAATACACAATGCCTTGACTGATCGGCAGAATACTTAAAATCAAAAGAACAGATTTCAGCATAGACCAATGAAATTGGTTAATTTCATCCGTTAATAATAATGCTTTCATGCTATCCTCCATGGCTAAAAAAGTACCATAAAAGATATTATGCGCGGTTTTATTTAAATGAAAAGCCTATATTTATTCATATTTTGCGATTATTGTAATCAATAAAATTGGGAATAATTCTTATTATAAATATCACATATTTCATATTATGTTATTTAAAGTAAATTCAACAACTTAATATTAATTTTATAATTAAGATTTATTATCACTTCACTCAATATTGAAACATCCTATTAAGTGAAGTGATTAATTCCATTAAAACTGAATTTATAATTATTCTCAGTTAGTGTTTATAGTAAATATCGGCATCATTTTCTTCACCGCCAGACTGACCATCCGCACCAAATGAATAAAGATCATAAGGACGGCCTTCAGAACCGGGAATCACATATTGAATGTCATTGTCCCAACTGTCTTTTGGATATTGCCCATTTAAGTATCCATCTGGTAACCAATTTTTTGCAGATTCTGGCTTAGTAATTAAGGCATTTAAACCACCATCTTGCATCGATGGATATTTACCATTATCAATTTTGTATTGCTTTAGTGCACCTGCCACAGTTTTTAAGGTAATCGCCGTAGTATCGACTTTAGCTTTTTCACCACGGCCCATCACGTTCGGTACAATCAGCGCTGCCAAAACACCTAAAATGACAATGACCACCATCACTTCAATTAAAGTAAAACCTTGTTGCTTCATATTTTTTGTCTTCACTTGCATGTTACAAATCTCTGTTCACATCATTGTTCGAATGTCTTAAATCATATTATTCATATTCACGATTGGCAGCATCACAGCAATCACGATCACCAGTACAATGCTCGCCATAAATACCAACATCAGCGGTTCAAGCAACGCCAATAAAGTTGAAATTAAAGTCGTCACTTCTCGGTCTTGCATCGTCGAAGCACGTTCTAGCATCCGGTCTAATTCGCCTGAACTTTCACCACTTTTGATCATTTGTACCATCATTGGTGGGAAATAACCACTTCGCTCAAGCTGTGTTGCTAAATTACCACCTTCTGTTACTTTCTCTGCCGCAAGGTTGACCGAATCTCGAATCACCCAATTATTACTGACCGCTGCTCCAATTTTTAAAGCATCGACTAAAGGCACACCGGACTTGGTTAAAATCGACAAGGTACTGGCAAAACGAGCGGCATTAATGCCTTTAGAAAGTTTGGAGAATAATGGTAATTTCAAGGTCAATCGGTCAAAGGCATAATGACCCGCCGCTGTTCTTAGAAATCGAACCAAGAGAAAAATCGAGACTACGCTACCGACCAATAAAAATGGCCAAGCCATTCGAATAAAATCACTGGCTTTCATTAAAGCGACCGTTATCCACGGCAAGGCATCTTTGCTTTGATCAAAGGTTTTGACAATATCTGGGACCACATAGGTCATGAGTCCCATCACAATACCGAAAGACATTAACATCAGGATGATGGGATAAATCATCGCACCCTGCACTTTCTTTTGCATGGCGAAGCGGTTTTCGGTGTAATCGGCAAGTTGGTCGAGTATGAGATCGAGATGACCTGAACGCTCACCTGCTGCAATCGTGGCAATATACAGTTCAGGAAAACGTCCTGCTTGTTGTAGTGCGTTGGCTAAAGAATGTCCTTCCAAAACTTTAGAACGCACCGACATCAACAGATTTTGCACATGGGCTTTTTCGTTTTGTTTTCCCACAGCACGGATCGCTTCTTCTAATGGAATCGCAGCGGCAACCAAAACTGAAAGTTGGCGAGTCAATAAAGCCAAGTCATAGGCATTCAGCCCTTTTTGAAACCAGCGCTGCTGCGCGTGTTTGTCTTTTTGCTCAATTGGATCGACAGCAACTGGAATGAGTGACTGATCTCTGAGCTGTTGACGAATTTGACGCGCAGAATCACCCTCAAGTACACCCTTCTGCTGCTTCCCTGAAGCGTCTATGGCAGTAAACTGATATGCAGGCATTGTAATGCTCTAATTTTCCAAAATTTCTATCAGCGCAGTTGCGTCTGACCATCAAAATCATTCATATTCTTAGATATAAAATATGAGCTCACTCTAACACAACTCCTTTACGATCACGACGAAATTTAATCAGGAACTTATCCACGTTTTATGGCAAATTCAGCGAGCATTGCAACACCTATTTACCGCGTTCGAGTCGCCGTACCGGTATATTTATACGACTGCTTCGATTACAGCTTAAGCCAAGAGCAATACCAACAAGCTGAAGTAGGTGCACGCGTTGCTGTATCTTTTGGTCGGCAAAATTTGACCGGCATCATCGTGGAAAAAATTGCACCCGATGCACCACTCGATTCAAGCTTTAAACTCAAGGCCATTACTGAACTACTTGATGATCGCGCCATTTTAGATGAGAAAGTTTTAAATTTATTGACATGGTCTGCACAGTATTACCAATTTCCAATTGGTGAAGTCATGCAAAGTGCCCTTCCAACGCTGTTACGCCAAGGGAAACCCTATAATTTATTGGCACGAACATGGAATCTCCTCGACCACCATGCCGATGACAAAATTAAGCGCTCGGAACGACAGCAAGAAGCCTATAAAATTTTAAAATTACACCCAACTGGAACTGGGGAAAATTTACTTAATTTGGCAGGTGTGGAAACCGCAACACTCAAAGCATTAGAGAAAAAAGGTATCTGCCAATGTGTCTTGGCTGAACAGGACTTTAGCCCGATGCCCATGAGCATGGCACAGATGCCGCTCACAGCAAATCCGGAGCAAAAGAAAGCCATTGATCGTGTGTTAAAAGCGCGGAATCAATATCAGGCATTTTTACTTGATGGTCTCACCGGCAGTGGTAAAACCGAAGTCTATTTACAAATCATGCAAGAGGTTCTAAAGCAAGGCAAACAGGTCTTGGTTTTGGTACCTGAAATTGGACTCACCCCACAGACCATTAGCCGTTTCCAATCACGTTTTCATTGCAATATTGCTCTACTACATTCGGGGTTGAACGATTCAAAACGTATGCAAGCTTGGCAAGCGGCGCAAACAGGTAAGGCGTCAATTATCTTAGGCACGCGTTCTGCAATTTATACCCCACTGCCGAATCTAGGTTTGATTGTGATTGATGAAGAGCATGATCTGTCCTTTAAACAACAAGAAGGCTTTCGCTATCACGCTCGAGATGTCGCACTTTACCGTGGGCATCTGGAACAATGCCCTGTCATTTTAGGTTCTGCCACGCCTAGTATCGAGTGTTATGCACTCGCGAAACAAGGCAAAATGACTGTACTGGAATTGAACCAACGTGCTGGCACCGCAGTCATGCCGAAAATGCACATCCTTGATCTGAAAGTGGCACAGAAACAGCAAGGAATTAGCCAATTATTAATTGGTGAAATCCGTAAGCGCCTAGAAAAAAAAGAACAGGTGTTAGTGTTCTTAAACCGTCGTGGATATGCCCCGGTTTTAATTTGTGAAAGCTGTGCATGGCAGGCCAAATGTCCGCACTGTGATGCCAATTTCACGGTACACCGCACCCCCTATCAACACTTGCATTGTCACCACTGCGGAACCATTCACCGTATGCCAGAGCATTGTCCACAGTGTAATCATCAGGAGCTCAAATCTATTGGGATGGGCACAGCCAAAGTTGAAGAAAGTTTAAATGAGTTGTTTCCTGAACATGACACCATTCGAGTGGATCGTGACTCGACCAGCCGCGTTGGTAGTTGGCAAAAGATTTATGACAAGATTCAAAAAAGTGAGCCTGCTATTTTACTTGGTACACAAATGCTGGCCAAAGGTCATCATTTCCCTTACGTCACCTTGGTGGCGATTTTAGATATCGATTCAGGTCTGCTGAGTGTGGACTTCCGTGCCATCGAACGTACCGCTCAACTCATTGTGCAAGTCACAGGGCGTGCCGGTCGTGGCGAACGTAAAGGCGATGTATTCCTACAAACATTAAGACCCGACCATCCACTTTTGAATATTTTGGTCAATGAGGACTATCGAAAATTTGCCAAAGAAACCATGAAAGAACGGGAAATGGCACAAATGCCACCGTTTCGCTATGCCGCATTGGTGCGCTGTGAGTCCAAAAACCAAGAACTCAATACTGAATTTTTACAGCAACATGCCCAATTGCTGCGTCAGGACTCTGCTGGAATTATTGACATTTGGGGGCCGATTCCTGCCCCGATGGAGCGCAAAGCGGGACGTTATCAATCCCACATGGTTTTACTGTCTACAGATCGTGCGCGCTTACATTATTATCTGCGTTATTGGTGGCAAAACATCTTGCATAACAAGCCATCAAATATGAAATTGAGCCTCGATATAGACCCACAGGAACTCAGTTAAACGCGTACAATTCAGTCTGAAAAATCAGTCATACTGAATTGCAACTTTCGACCAAAAATACCACTCTAGGACGAGTAAATGTCACTACTGTTACAGATCACAATTTTCCTTGGCGCATCCTTATTGCTTGTCCCTTTGCTCAAGCGCTTTGGTATTGCAACGGTATTGGGATATCTGTTCACCGGTATTTTGCTCGGCCCCGATGTCTTTAACATTGCCAGTGATCCCGAAGCGATCCAAGAGCTCGCTGAATTTGGCGTGATCTTACTGATGTTCCTGATCGGACTCGAACTTCGTCCACAGCGGCTATGGAGCATGCGTAGTTCTATTTTCGGCATGGGCAGTTTACAAGTCGGTCTGACCGGTCTGCTTTTAGCGCTAGGCAGTTTTTTTGCCTTACAACAAGGCATTGCAGCCAGTATCGTTATCGGTTTCGCTCTGGCACTCTCCTCTACTGCCTTTGTCTTGCAGATGCTGAGTGAAAAACAGCAATTAAACACCACCTATGGGCAACAATCCTTTTCGATTTTGCTGTTTCAAGATATGGCCGCAATTCCCCTGATTGCAGTCATCCCCCTGCTCGCAGGAACAGAATCATCACATCACGGAATCGCCTATTTCGCTGCAATCATTGCAACTTTTTCAGGCTTATTTTTATTTAGTCGATACTTAATGCGGCCTTTTTTCCGTTTCGTCGCGAAAAGTGGCGCGCATGAACTGATCACTGCTGTTGGCTTATTTATTGTGCTGGGTGTCGTGGTGTTGATGGATGTACTGGGCATCAGTACCACACTCGGAGCATTTCTGACGGGCGTGCTATTGGCAGACTCGGAATTCCGCCATGAACTCGAAGCCAGTATTGCTCCGTTTAAAGGGCTTTTACTTGGGCTGTTCTTTATGACCGTGGGAATGACCACGGAACTGTCGTTGTTTGTTGAAATGCCATGGTTCATTATCGGTGGTGCGTTGGCACTGATGCTCATCAAAATGGCGTCACTTACCGCGATTGCGCGTTATCTTAAAAATACATGGCGCAACAGTATTTTACTGGCAACCTGTTTGGCTCAAGGCGGTGAATTTGCCTTTGTGGTCTTTAGCGTGGCGAAAAGTGAAAATGTCGTACAGCAGGCCATTTTGGAGCCATTAACCCTCATCGTCACTTTGTCGATGGTGTTGACCCCTATGTTGTACTGGTTAATACAATCACAAATTTTGCCACGTTTTAATCCAAAAACCATCCCCGAATATGACGACATTCCGGATGAACATAATCCTGTGATTATTGCGGGCTTTGGACGTTTTGGACAAATCATTGCTCGTGTGGCGCATTTACAGCATTTGTCTTTTACCGCTATTGATAGCAACTTAGACAAAGTCGATTTCGTACGTAATTATGGTGGTCATCTGTATTATGGCGATGCCACACAACCAGATATTTTACGCGCTGCGTGCATTGAACATGCCAAAGTGTTCGTCCTTGCTATTGATGATATTGAAGACTCGATGAATGTGGCGCGTCATATTCGCCTGAATTACCCTCAGTTAAAATTATTGGTCCGTGCGCGTGACCGTCATCAAGTGCATTTGCTGCGTGATTTGGGGATTGAGCATATTTGGCGTGAAACCTATTTATCCTCTTTAGGAATGGCCTATCACATGCTGTGCGACTTAGGCATCAGCGATGAAGATGCCTATAAAAGTATCGAATTGTTCCGTGATTATGATGAAAAACTGCTGACTCAACAGCAGCAAATCTATACCGATGAACAAAAGATTTATGAAACGCATCGTAACGCTTTAGCTGAACTGGAACATTTGTTTGAAAGCGATGCGCAAGCCCGTGAAAAACCTACAGGTGTTGATTTACAACGCAGCTTACAACGTCATCGTATTGATGTCACAAGAGATGATAATGAATGACTTGTGTTTTACAATATCGTCACCATTAAAGCAGGGTTATGGAGAATTTTATGTCAGATTTACGCCAACGCTTTTTTATTGAAGATAGCCCTGTTCGTGGAGAAGTGGTTCATCTTGAAGAAGCCCTACAAACGATTCTTGCACAGCGTGACTATGCACCTGCTGTACAAATTCTCTTGGGTGAAATGCTCAGCGCGACTGCCTTGTTGGCCAGTACCTTAAAAATTAAAGGTCGTATTAGCTTACAAATTCAGGCTGCAGGCACATTTAAATGGGCAATGGCGGAATGTAATCATCTCGGTGAAGTTCGCGCACTTGCAGATTATGAAGAAGACCCGCACTTTCAAGCCGCTGAAGACAGCAGCACGGTACTCAAAGCCTTGGTAAACCCTGTGCTTTTCATTAATATCGAGCCTGAATTTGGTGAGCGTTATCAAGGGATTGTACCTTTAGACAAACCGACTTTAGCGGGTTGCTTGATGCAATATTATGATTTATCTGCACAAATCCCAACACGTATCGTCTTAGCAAGCAGCAACAGTCGTTCAGGTGGTTTGCTGATCCAGTTATTACCTCGGAATAGCGAAGAAGAACAACGCCGTGTCGATGAAGACCTATGGCCACGTTTAACCATGCTGACCGAGACATTAAAAGCAGAAGAGTTAACGTCTTTATCTGCAAACGAAATTTTATATCGTTTATATAACGAAGAAGAAGTTCGTCTACCTGAAACTGAAGCCTTAAAATTTGGCTGCACATGTTCAAAAGAACGCTGTGCGACAGCACTTGAACAAATTGGTGTTGCTGCAGTTCGTGAAACCTTAGAGTTTCAAAACCCAATTGAAATGGACTGCCAATTCTGTAATACAAAATATACCTTTACGGCAGAAGAAGCTTTATCCCTTTTTGGTCAACACCTCAGCTAAATCATCGTGATGATTGAAAGCCTAAATCTAAGCATCCTTCGGGGTGCTTTTTTATTGTCCCGATAAAATTTAGACCTACTACTTTCTTGCGCTTAGTCGAATGGGTTCGAACTATAAAGCATCAACATGATCAGCTGTATTTGCGATCAATTTTTTTTCGAGTAGAATCGCGCCAGAAATATCGCGCCAGAAATAAAGTCAAAAAAACCAACAAAGCTTTATTTTTAATTGAAAAATAATGTAAAAAAAACTGGATAAATTATGAAACTCAAAACACTCGCTATTGCTTTAGCCATGTTCTACTTTGGCCCAATGACAGCACATGCAGCAGACCTCGTCGGGACATGGAAAACCATAGATGATAAAACAGGCTATGCTCGTGCTGAAGTCCAAATCACTAAATTAAAAGACGGCAGCTATAGCGGTAAAATCACCAAAGTGCATGCCATCCCCAACCGCCCTGTCACCACGATTTGTGAAAAATGCGAAGGTAAACTCAAAAATGCACCCTTAATTGGTTTACCGATATTCTCTGGCTTTAAACATAATGCAAAAGAGAATGCGTACACCGATGGCAAGGTGATCGACCCACTTTCAGGCAATACTTATCAAGGTAAAGGGCAATTGAATGCGCGCGGCAATGTCCTGACACTTCGAGGTTATGTTGGAACCACGCTTCTCGGCCGGACGGTATCTTGGATCCGCGTCAACTAAAGTCGCCATTTGGCTTTCATTGGCATGATGAACTCAACTCCAGACGAGTTCATCATGCCGATAATAATCTACTTTGAGATGAATTCCGACTATTTTACTAGTGCGTAGACGTTCAGCATAAACCTCATTTAGCGCCAACTCGTTCATGTTTTGGCTCAAAATATAAATACCAATTCTTAAAAAATCACTAGAATATTCATATTATTTCAGGCTACATTAAAACCATAATATTTTTATGCCTTTAAGTTTTAGGCATCCGCTTTTTGTGTAATGTGGGTAATTATATGGCTGTTAAATTCCTCCCTTCTATCCTGTTCGGCATGTTCTCCATCTGCAGTTTATCCTCTGCTTTTGCAGCGATTGACCCCTTAGTGGGGACATGGAAAACCATTGATGATCGAACAGGATATTCCCTTGCCGATGTGGTGATTCGCAAAGATAAGCATGACCTGTATTCGGCCACCATTATCCAAAGCCGAAGCATCCCCGGAACAGCAAATGTTTCGACATGCACGCAATGCACCGGTGCTCAGAAAAATAAACCCATGGTCGGTTTAACCACTTTAAGCGGCCTAAGCGCTGATCCAGAAAAGCCCAATGAATTTGTGGGTGGAGTGATGCTCGATCCCAAATCAGGCAAGCACTACAATGCACGCGCTCGTTTAATGAATAATGGCAAGCATTTGATCATTAATGGTCGTACTGAAGGCTCTGCAATTGGACGCAATGTCACTTGGGTCAAAAACTAAGCACTAGGCCTTTAAATCATTAAAGGCCTTTTTTAACTTAAAAATTAGAGTAAAAACTCCATATTAAAGCAGTGTTTTAAAAAAATCTGCCAAATACATCACAAACCATCACATTGATTTTGTAGGGCTTTATATATAAATTAGGCAACTTACTCTAAAAACACAATTCTGAATTTTCAGGGGATGAAATGAAAAAAATATATCAACAATTATTTGCCGGAATAGTACTTAGCACTTTGTCAGGATTGTCAATCGCTGCGGAAACCGATCCGCTAGTGGGTAAGTGGAAAACTGTCGATGACCGCACCGGATATTCACGTGCAGACGTTGAAATTCGCAAAAAAGCCGATGGAAGCTATGAAGGCATCATTGTCACCACACGCAATGTCCCTGGCACTGAAAAAATGGGCGTCTGCTCGAACTGCCCAGGTGAATTGAAAAATAAACCTTTTATCGGCTTGCCATTTATTTGGGACTTTAAACAAGATCCAAAAAATCCACGTGAATTCCAAAACGGTAAAGTTCTGGACCCGATTGGTGGAAAAATCTATAAAGGCAAAGCAAGACTTAGTGCTTCAGGAAAACATTTAACTATACGTGGGTATGTTGGTGTATCTGTGATTGGTCGTAGTGTCACTTGGATAAAATATTAATTTTAAATGTGTTTTTAAAAGCCTCCTCGTGAGGCTTTTTTATTGTCATGTTTTGAAACAATATGCTGCAGTTTGCCCCTATGACAGTTTGATGAACCCTTCTATATTGATTAAAACATGATTAATATTTATACAGAGAGTATGCCAGACAATCACTATCAAACTTTAGGGATCGCCCGAGATGCTTCGGCAGATCAAATTAAAAAAGCCTATCGAAAATTGGCGCGTAAATATCACCCTGACGTCAGCAAAGAAGCTGATGCCGAAACGCGTATGCAAGCGATTAATGTTGCATACGACACTTTAAGTGATGCCGAAAAGAAAAAACAATACGATTTTGAACTCGATCATCCTCAAGGATTTGCTGGGTTTAATGCTGGCAACCAAGGTGGTTTTGACCAATCTCAGTTTTATCGCCAATCGACGAGTGATGGTCAGCATGCGGACTTTAGTGGATTTGAAGACTTGTTTGGTCGTTTTGGGCAAGGCTTTGGTGGCGGTGACTATCAGTATCAACGTGCAAACCGCCAAACCAAGAGCTTCCGTGGTGAAGACCAACACGCCAGTTTAGAAGTGGATTTAGAAATCGCATTTCATGGTGCAACGCAGAATATCACCTTGCAGATTCCGAGCTTAAATGCCCATGGTGAGCCTGAAGTTCAACGTAAAACCCTACAAGTCAAAATTCCTGCAGGCATGAAATCAGGTCAACAAATTCGACTCTCCGGCCAAGGGCAAGCTGGCTATAACGGTGGAGCTGCTGGTGATTTATACATTGAAATTTTGTATAAACAAACCGAGCAAACCCGTGTAGAAGGTGCTGATATTTTCCAACAACTGAATATCAGTCCTTGGGAAGCAGCATTGGGTCAAAAAATTGCATTTACCAGTCCTGATGGCAAAACATTAGAGCTACAGATTCCTAAAAATGCGCGTACTGGACAGCAGCTACGATTAAAGGACAAAGGGATACCAAACAAAACACCCGGACAGCTTTACCTGGTTTTAAATATAGTGATACCAGCTGCACAAACAGAACAAGAGCAACAAGCTTATGCGGCTTTTGCTCAAGCTTTTCCGTCATTTAATCCACGACAGTCTTAAGGAGAGCACCATGACAACAATTCATTATCGTGAAATTGTCTGTGACGGATGTAAACAGACTGAAATCGTAGACGAAAAAAGTAGTTTTGATCTACAACACTTTGCCTCTGCCTGTGGGCAAAGTCCAGAATGGGTTCTGCAACTACTCGAATACGATATTCTGCCTAGCCGTTCAGAAGACAGGATTCATCAATTTTTTGGCGATGATATATCTCGCGCACGGCGTGCCTATCGGCTTCAACGAGATTTCGATGCCAGTTTTACTGCGGTCGCCATGATGCTCGACCTGATTGATGAAGTCCAACAACTACGTCGCCAAGTGAAACACCAACAGCTTCATTCGCACTAAATGTATTCGTGAACGCTCTGTCCTGCAGGGCGTTTTTCTTTTTTCTTGTAGAGGAAATGATCGACAACCATGAAAACACGAGATTGCAATAAAAAAGTCAAAAACATGTTTCCTGAGTACCGTGATTTGGTCACTCAGTTACGTGATGAAAATCCGCATTTTGCGCGGATCTTTGAAGAACATGATGAGTTGGATCGCGAAATCATTCAATTGGAATTAGATCCTGTTAATCACTACAACACGGATATTGAGACCATTAAGCGTAAGAAATTAAAGCTAAAAGATGAAATTTATCGCTTACTGAAAAGTAATGAAAATGATGATATATCTTGAGATATCGACTCGTATAGGGGAATTTTCATGATGCATGTCGTTCGCAGTACAACCCACGAGGCTAAGCAATTGAATTGCTAAGACTATAAGGATCGGTCAAATCGCGTTGTACTGCAGATTCTTTAAAAAACAAAATGTAAAACAATTACATCATGACAAAGGATTCATCATGCACATGCATCATGTCCTATTGGGTGGCATTACTCAGTTTCAGTAGTCTATTACATGCCAGTGATAAACGAGTATTTGAAAAACCATGGATGACCAAACAGGATATTCACGCGGTGATGTGACCATCGTCAAAAATGCCGACGGGACGTATAGTGGAACACTTACTGCAATACGCCCAATGCCGTACAAGCCCTTGGTCGAAGTGTGCTTAAAACGCAAAGGCAAACTCAAATATGCACCCTTGGTGAGTCTCGAAGTTATCAAAGGATTTAAAGCAGACCCACCCATCAGAGAAGCTGACACGAATTATTTGAGTTTCGTCAGCTTCTCAATTTCTTTCATGGTTTTAACCGTACCTTTGACTGTGCCTTTCACCGTCTGTTTGATTGGTTCATAATCCATAAACCAAAACAGATTCATGTGTTGATCGCCGTGCTGCTGTGCCAACATATCAATCACACTTTTTTCACCGCGCCCGACCAAATGCCGTCGATAAAAATAATACAGTAGTAAAATCGTGGTCATCAGCATGATGCCGAGCATGATCCAAAAACCGGTTGGCGATTTGAGTCCCGGAATAAACTCAAAGTTCATACCGTATATACCAGTTAATAAGGTTAATGGTGCGAAAATCGCCGTAATAATCGCCAGAATCCGCATATTTTCATTGGTTTGGTTAGCAACGGCTGAAAAATGCAGATCAATGGCGGCCTGCACGGCACTGCGTAATCGTGTGGTGTGTTTTTGAATGCGTTCGATATGGCTAGTTAAATCATCTACGCGAACCAGCATGATATCCTGCTTTTCACTGCGCTTTTTGCCTTTCAAATGCGGGTAATTATCCACAACTTCATCACGCAGTTCTTGCAAGGCTTCAATTTGCTCTTCACACAAGTTTTCCACTTGCTGAAAGGCCATATTTTCCTGCAACAGTTGATGCCACTTGGTAAACCGTCGATGCCCTTGCAGCAATTCTCGCTGCCAAAACTCGACACGGCGGGTCAAAGGAACACGTAAATCCAAGTATCCATCTACCATATTATTCAGTAAGCGCAATGCCAAATCTAAGGGTGTAATGGCTAATTTTCGTGGTTTATTTTGTTCATCAATCGGACGAGAAATTAAAGTTTCAATCCGTTGGATATAACTTTCAATGGCTTTGTTGCCTTTTTCGCGCACCGTGATCAGCACTTGGGGCGTGATCAAAAAACTGATCGGGGTGGTCGCCAAACCAAAGACCCGCTCATGCTTTTCAAGCGCGTCGGCGCCTGCAACAATTTGGTCATCGGGTGTGACCATTTTTCTAAAAATTAATAAATCATAATCATCGAGTGTGTCAAAGGCACACGGATGCTCTAAATTTAAAATATCCCGCAGATGGTATTCATTGACCCGTAGATCTGATGCCTGAAAAATATCACTCTGCCACTGCTCTGGGCGGTTGACGACATCTTCACGGGTACAATCAATCCAAATAAACTCAGGCTCAAGTTCAGGATAATGCTCACATTGCACTTGGTCTTGCACATAGATATGCGCGGCTGTTGGATGCTGAAAAAAATAATAGGTTTGCATATCTCATTTATTATTGTGTTTACTTTTTCATGATGCCATAAAAAAAGCCTTGAGCAAGTCAAAGTTCATACTCTGATTGCACTCAAGGCTTTTGTGAATCCATTCACAGAGCCGAAACCCTGTGAATCAACAAACCATTAAGCTTGTTCGATGTCTTTCATGGTTAATTTGATACGACCGCGGTTGTCGACATCAGCAACTTGTACTTTGATCTCTTGACCTTCAGATAATACGTCTGAAACGTTCGCAATGCGTTCGTTAGAAATTTGAGAGATATGAAGTAAGCCATCAGTACCTGGAAGGATGTTTACAAACGCACCAAATTCAACGATACGAATCACTTTACCAGTGTAGATTGTACCTGGTTCGATTTCAGCAGTAAGCGCTTGGATTTTCGCAACAGCAGCTGAAGCAGCCGCTTTAGTTTCACCAAATACGCGAACTGTACCGTTATCTTCGATATCGATTGCTGCTTTAGTTTCTTCAGTGATCGCACGAATCGTTGCGCCACCTTTACCAATCACATCACGGATCTTATCAGGGTTGATGTTGATCACTTGGAATGTAGGCGCGTGCATAGAGATTTCAGGACGAGCGCGTGAAATTACTTGGTTCATTGCATTTAAGATGTGCATACGACCTGCATACGCTTGGTTCAATGCAACTTCCATGATCTCTTCAGTAATACCTTCGATCTTGATGTCCATTTGAAGTGCAGTAATACCGTTTGCAGAACCGGCTACTTTAAAGTCCATATCACCAAGGTGGTCTTCATCACCCAAGATGTCAGAAAGCACTGCGAAACGCTCGCCTTCTTTGACTAGACCCATCGCAATACCAGCAACTGGCGCTTTAAGTGGAACACCTGCGTCCATAAGTGATAGAGAAGCACCACATACAGAAGCCATTGAAGATGAACCGTTAGATTCAGTGATGTCCGATACGATACGGATCACGTACGGGAAGCGGTCAGCTGCTGGAAGTACAGCTTGTACACCACGACGCGCTAAACGACCGTGACCGATTTCACGACGTTTAGGACCAGATTCACGACCAGTTTCACCTACAGAGTATGCAGGGAAGTTGTAGTGCAACATGAAGTTGTCAGTTTTCGTACCCGCTAATGTATCTACCATTAACGCATCACGTGTATTACCCAAAGTTGTTGTTACCAACGCCTGAGTTTCACCACGTGTGAATAATGCAGAACCGTGAGCACGGTCTAACACGCCAACTTGTACGTCAAGCGCACGAACTGTTTTAGTATCACGGCCATCAATACGTGGTTTACCTGACAAGATGTTGTCACGTACTGTACGGTATTTCAGGTCTTCGAATAATTCAGCTAAGTCGTCAGCGATACCGTCAACGTCTTCTTCTGGAACAAATTGAGCAACAGCTTCAGCTTGAAGCGCATCAAGTGCTGCATAACGATCGTGTTTAACAGCGATTGTGTATGCTTCAGAGATTTTCGCTTCAAACGCTTCTTTTAATTTTGCACGAAGGTCTTCGTTTTTCGCAGGTGCAGTCCAAGTAGACTCTGTTGCACCAGCAGCCGCAGCAAATTCTTTAATCGCTTGGATCGCGATTTGCATTTCGTCATGACCGAACAATACAGCGCCAAGCATTTGGTCTTCAGAAAGTTCTTTCGCTTCTGATTCAACCATCAATACTGCAGATTCTGTACCTGCAACCACAAGGTCAAGGTCAGATTCTTTAAGCTGTTCGTGGTTCGGGTTAAGGATGTATTCACCGTTGATTAAACCAACGCGCGCACCACCGATTGGACCACGGAAAGGCGTACCCGCAATTGCAAGTGCAGCAGATGTACCTAACATTGCAGCAATGTCAGCATCCATCGTTTTGTCAGAAGAAATCACAGTCGCAGTCACTTGGATTTCGTTGTAGTAACCTTCTGGGAACAACGGACGGATTGGACGGTCGATTAAGCGTGAAATAAGAGTTTCAGCTTCAGACGCGCGGCCTTCACGTTTACCGTAACCGCCCGGGATACGACCTGCAGCATATTGTTTTTCTTGGTAGTTAACAGTCAATGGGAAGAAGTCTTGACCTGCTTTAGCTGTTGGTTGAGCAACAACGGCAACAAGAACTTGTACACCACCCATAGTGATGATTACAGTGTTCGCTTGACGCGCAACACGACCTGTTTCTAGGACAACTTGATGCTGACCGTATTGGAATTCTTTACGAATAATATTAAACATCGACATGTTTTATTTTTTCCTGATTTTATTCTAGTGGAGACCCCTAAGGTTTGGCATTCACTCAACGCCCCAAACGCTGCAACATAAATGACAAAGCTTAGAAGCCGACCTCACTAGATATTAAAAACATTAATTAAAAATACTAATTTGAGACACAAAGAAGGAGCGAATCAACGCCCCTTCCCCATTATCCAACCAAGGTTGGATAGACTTTAGTTTTCAGTAATACAGCACTAAGCATGCAATAGTCCGAAAATAAAAGTTTAAATCGAATTAACGACGTAAACCTAAAGCAGCAATCAATGCGCTGTAACGAGTAGCGTCTTTACCTTTAAGGTAGTCAAGAAGCTTACGACGTTGGTTAACCATACGGATAAGACCGCGACGGCTATGGTGGTCGTGTTTGTGCTCTTTGAAGTGACCTTGTAAATCATTGATTTGAGCAGTTAAAAGAGCTACTTGAACTTCTGGTGAACCAGTGTCGTTTTCAGCGCGAGCGAATTTTGCAACGATCTCTGCGCGATCTGCGTTTGTTAAAGCCATTCGATTTCTCCGAGATGCTTATAAAGTTAACTTTTGATACGAATCAACTGATAAATCAGCTGACTGCCGTGCATCACTACAGCAAGTGCATTATATTAAGGGAAAATCGTCCCAATTGCAAAAAGAGATGGCCGACTTCGTCAGGTTTTCATGACGATAATAGCGCCTTTTTTTTCACATCGATTCCATTATAAATTTTTTATATGTTTCGATACTTTATGCGACACAAAACCGCATATTTCTAACATGTTGAATGCGATGTCATTGAATGAATTTTAAACTGATTTTTTGATATATTTTGCCACTCGATGTTTAGCATGCAAAACTCAAAGTGGAATGATTAAAAAAAAGCCCGAGCTAGGCTCGGGCTTTTTTGCGCTGTAGTTTCTTCTTTTTTAGTTATTGTTTTATTATTTATTGTTTTATTATTTATTGTTTTATTATTTATTGTTTTATGTGGCGCTTTTCCGCGTCCTTATGTCAAACATTCCATGTTTTAACTTGCACTTCCTTATGTGGTAGATTTTGCCACAACGGCTATTAGATAAAAGTCGTATTTTTCGTATCTATATGTAAGCTTTTTCGTACATCAGTTAAGCTCTATTTCTTTTCTGTTACAGCGTATAGGCATTTCTTATTTTCCAGACATAAAAAAGCCCTGTAGTCTCTCCCAAAACTACAAGGCTTAGCGGCTGTAAGTTTCCTATTTCCTTACTTCACTGTAAGTTCGCTGTCTTTTGACGTTATTCTTATACTTTTGCGATTTTACTCAACCATCCGTGTTGAGTTCTTTTTCTGTGAAGTCATCTTCTCAAAAAGCTCTAAAAAGCTCTATGCGCAAATCTCCTGAATCGATGTAAGCCATTTCTTACAAAATACGGTACATTTTGCCTAGGCTTTACAAAGGTAGGTGATTGTTAATTTTTTCTAACAGACCACTAACTCGCGCTGTTCTTTTTATAAGCGCTTTTGCCAATGCATCTTTTGCAACAAGCAAACTCACCACTTTTTTGGCACGAGTGATGGCGGTATAAATCAGCTCTTTACTCATCATTTCGGTAGCATGATTTTCCAAAACTACCGCCGTATGGGTAAATTCAGAACCTTGAGACTTATGTATGGTCAAGGCATAGGCGGTTTCTATACTTTTAGGTAACCGTGTTGCCACCACCCATTTATCCAAACTTGGAAAATAAACCTCAAACTGCGACTTTTCCGTCATCGGTCGTTTTAAGCAAATCCCGATATCACCATTTGATAGTCCAAGTTGATAATCGTTATAGGTCATCATGACTGGACGACCGACATACCAATCCCCTTGTTTCAACACACCCAAGGTATTTAAGACCCGAAGTTCAATCTGCTGGTTGAGTTCGTGTAAGCCTAATTTTCCATGTCGAATGGCCGATAGAATCCGATAATCATCAAAATAGCGAATCAATTGGGCTGACCAATTTGCATATTCAGCGGGTTGCTCTGGCCATTGTTTTAACCATGCCACATAGGGCTGAAAACCATACATCAGTTGATCATAATATTTTGCCCAATGTGCCGCACTGTTCGTAGCGTCAGGGAGATATTGCAACTGAATCACATCGCTCATATTCGGTGTCAGTTGAATCGGCTGAAGTTCGGATGCAGATACCACCTGATGTTCGAATTTCGCCAGAACTTCTGTGGTTGTTTGCTGTTGTTCTTGTTGTTGAATAAAACGGGCAAACTCACCAATGGCTGCACCCTGTACAAAGCGACGGCTGGTCTGTAAATGGGTGCGGTTGGCTTGTAAGGCATCCACATCCTGAAGGTTGGCCAAAACTGCACCTACATCGACCGAAGCCAACTGTTCTGCATCCCCTAAGAGAATCAGCTTACTGTTCTGAGGGATTGCCGCGAATAGCATCTGCGCCAAACTTAAGTCCAACATAGAGGCTTCATCGACCACAATGACGTCATAGGGTAAGCGTTGACGTTCATTAAACCGCGGGATAGCGCGCGTCCCTAATCCCAATAGACGATGCAAAGTCACGGGTTTCAAATGTTTGTGAATAATCGAATAATGCTGCAATGCAGGATCTTTAAACGCTGCTTGTAAGGCTTCTTCCATGCGCTGCGCCGCTTTTCCTGTCGGCGCTGCCATGGCAATTCTTAAATTTGGATTTTGCTCATTCAACACGGCAATAATCCGAGCCAAGGTATAGGTTTTACCTGTCCCAGGCCCACCGGTAATGATATTAAAATTGTGCTGACACACCATGTGCAGTGCTTGGATCTGATGGGGATCGGTCAGTAAATCCTTTTCAATATTAAGCATCTGTGTTTGATTGAGATTTTGCTCTGTTTGCTGTTTTAAACGTGCAACTTGCTTGGCTAAAGCATTTTCTAGTGCCCAATAGCGATAGAGATACAGTCGCTGTGAATCAAAAATAAAAGGCGCAACAGGTGTTTTTTCAGCTTGCTCATGCTGAACCATCTGAGCCAAACATTGAATCTGCGCATCTTCGGCCAAAATACAACTATCGCCTTTTTCCACGGCTTGCATCAATTGTTGAATTAACTGATTTGCAGCAGGATGACTGGCCTGATTGGGTAAATAATGTTGGATTAAATAGTCAATCCAATCCGGCAAAACCGCATCTAAATCAGCAGTTTCTTGGGGATTTTGGGTAACTAAAACCTGCATTTCTACAGTGTTTTCTTGTCCCGCGTGCAAAGGCTGTGCTGACAAGGCTTTTTGATCATTTTCCACACAGTTATCCTCAAACTTATCCACAAAGCAACTTATTGTTTCAGCGTGAATATTTTTATCTTTTTCGTGCTTTTTCACGTTTTAGCCACAACCTTTTCGCTCAATATTGCATCGAGGTTTTGAATGAATGTATCCGCCGGCTTCCAGTGATATACCCCACGATCGGACTGTCCATCCATACCACGAAGATACAGATAACTCGCCCCACCCAAATGCTGCGTCATATCATAGTCTTTCATTACGGCTTTCAAATAACGATGCAGGGCCACCAAATATAAAGCCGCCTGCAACCAGTAACTGGAATGACTCATACTTTCTCGAATATAGGCATGATCATAATGTGTGGTCTGATCGCCTAAGAAATTACTTTTATAATCGGCAATGTGATAGCGCTGACCATCAAAATACACCAAGTCAATCGACCCCGTCAGATAGCGTGCTGTAAACACATCATTCAAATCTTGTATTTGTAAATCTGGCTCTTTTAGGCTTTCAAATAGCATGCGTATTTTACGTATAGCCAATGCACGATCTGCTATACTCAAATGAAAATCCATTTCCGAACGATATTCGCCATCGTTTAACTGATGCAAGCTAAAACCATCATGCAATGGTGTATGAATAATTTGACTGTACCATTCCCGCATTTCTTCAATCAGTTCAGCTTCATCTTGCTCAGGGTTTGCCGTTTGCCCGAACTGTTTCATTAAGTTTTGCAACATTTGCGGCGAATCAAACTCAACATCACTATGAAAACGTGATGCGATGGCTTTGGCCAACTTCTCTTCTGGGGTGCTAAATCGAACTTTTTCCATCAATTTATGCAAGAAACTTCCGGGCTTGGTTCCCTTTGGAAAATGCCGTTTAATCCAACTAATTTTCTCTGCAGTTTCTGCTTCAATGATTTCAATTTGTTCCACTTCATCGGCAGCACTGTCTTCTGGCTCGGTCATGACCGCTGCCAGTTGGTCACGTTGTATATGTGTCTTATGTGCCGTACGCGTGAGCGCGGTAAAACTGGTGGTTTCCCGTGGATAAAAATGGCTGTTGGGAATTTCTTCCGCGTCTAATACAACAGTTTCAACCTGAGTCTGAGTCAAAATTGGTGGTGCTGCACGCAAAACATCAGCATCCACACTTTCTGCATGTTGGAACAGATCAGGTTCGCTTCCACGCCAAAAAGTCAGTCCTGAGCGTGCTTCTGCCAATTGTTTCTTTTCGACCTCATGATGACGTAGCACGGCATAAACACGATAACTGGCACGGGTCAACGCCACATACCACAAGCGATGGTGCTCTGCTTCATTGCGCGCATCATTTTGTTGAATATCATCTTCGGGTAAGTCCGAAGACTTCACGGCAATCACACGTTCTAACCCAAGGCTTTTTTGCTGATTGTCTTTAAGGGAAAAATTCAAATTGCCTTTTTCACTTAAGCCTGCATTTGCTCCCAATAAAAATACACAACCAAACTCTAAGCCTTTGGATGCATGAATCGTCATCAGTTGCACCCCCAATTGCCCAGTCAATTTTCGCTCTTGGGTACTTTCATTATTGATGCCTAAATTGATTTGGCGAATAAACCATTGATAAAGCTTATGTGCACCTGTGTAATGTTCACTTTGCTGACTTAATAATTCTGCGATATGGCGTAAATTCACCACTGTGCGTTCATTATCTCGACTTTGCCCAGCCACCAAACGCGTCCACACCTGAAAGACCGTCATGCAGCTATTCCACGCGCTGCGGAATCCTTGCTCATTCCAAATTTGTCGAATCTGTTCGAGTTTTTCGATGATGTCGCTCAGTTCATCTGCCTGCTGTTCGAGTGCGACCAGTTGTTTCAGATCAAAACCCAATAAACGGCTCAGCAGCGCACGTTTCACCTTGGCTTCTTGATAGGGATTCAAAATCGCGGTCAGCAAAGCGGCTACATCTTGTGCGACGGAACTTTTATAGACACTGTCCCGAGATGCTTTATAACAAGGAACGCCGAGCTGCAATAAACATTGTTGCACTTGCTCTAAGTCGAAATGGTTTTGCCCCAAGACCGCAATATCGTTTGCTGTCAGTGCTCGCTGGGTATTGTTGTCTTGAAAATATAAATGTCCTTGCTGCGCTTGGTTGAGCAATGACTGAATCTGCCAAGCCACTTGCTCAGCTTCATTCAGCGTTTCATCCAAAGCCAACCAACGCAGAGGTTGTGGATTGACTTGATCATGATCAATCAGCGGCGGATGCTCACGCTCACCTGCTTGAATCGGGGTGTATTCAACTTGCTCACCAAAGTCCGTTTGCCGATGAAACAAGGCATCCACCACTTCAACCAAGTTTTTGACTGAACGATGGTTTTTGTTCAAGGTATAACAACGTCCACCCTTGGTTTGAATATCATGACGCGCTTTACGATAGGTCAGCATGTCACCGCCACGGAACCCATAAATCGCCTGTTTCGGGTCGCCGACCATAATCATACAGCCCTGATGTAAGCGCTCCTTGACCCGCCAAATGCTAGACAGCATGTCATCTTGATCTTGGTTGGTATCTTGAAATTCATCGACTAAAATCAGCGGATATCGTGCTAAAACATGAGCAGCAAAACTGTCTTTCCCTACGGCTGAGCTTTGCTGTAAGGCTTCCGATAAGGTCCGAATTTGTTGTGAAAAGGTGGTTTCCCCAGCGTGGGACAACACTTGAGGCAAACGCTTTTTGACTTCCTGCGCCAAATAAAAATTCAGGTATTGTTCTGCTTGATTGATATGTTCATAAGCGCTGAGCACCGCTCGGAGTTGTTGAACAAAAGCATGTTGATAAAACGCTTTTGAGACATCAGGCTGCTCTTCAACGACTTTGTCTTTAAAGACACGTGGCTTAAATTCAGTTTTATTCGGATCATAAAACAATGAGCGAATGGCTTTCATTGTCTGTTGTAACACATCGGACTGAGTCAAAACCCCTTGGCTACCCGCTGCTTCAAAGTGCTGTAAAAACTCGGGAATGCGTGTGTTAAAGGTGACAAAAAATGCCCCTTTATTAAAACGTCGAGCGTCCACCAGGTTTTTATAATGACTTGCGGCATCAAAACACGCTGCAAGCTCTACACGAGCGGCAGGCAGCATTTGCGCAAGCTGATGACACATCGCTTCAAAATGCGCCAAAGCATTTTCGGGTAATTCAGGGACGCGCAAATCCACCGATGGGAAATTTAGACTTTCCTTTACTACACTAAGATAGTATTCAGGACCTTTCAACTGATGATTCAACATCAAATATTCAATCAAATGCGCAGGCTGCTGCTGAATCCAATCTCTTAATAAATCATGAATGATCCGTTCAATATGCAGGTCTTCATCATCACTGATTTGCACCTGTTCAATACGACCACTTTCAAAGGCAAATTCACGTAATAACTTTTGACTAAAGCTGTCTAAAGTTCCGACAAAGAGTTCTTCATATTGTTGTAAGACCACGTTCAGACGATTGTACGCATATTCTAAGTGATGCCCATGATCTTTCAGCACTTGCTGATACAAAGGGTCGCTCAAACTTTGCTGAAGTTCGGCCAACTCATTTTGAGGTGCCGCGAGCAGGCCATTAACAAAGCCACGGGTTTCTTCAATCCGCAGTCGTACCCGCGCTTTGAGTTCCGCTGTGGCTTTACGGGTGAAAGTGGTGGCAATGACCTGATTCGGCATATAGCGATCGAGAAAAATCCGCACCATCAGACTGGAAAGCGTATAGGTTTTTCCTGTACCCGCCGAGGCTTCAATCCAGTGCAGTCCGGTAAAGCTCATGTCTGCAATCGGGTTGGTGGATATTTTCATCGTTTGCTGTGGCATATTCATTTTTTCACCTCAGGCTTGATGACATTGAGTTTTTTTAGGCCGTCATCCGCCTCGGTATCCATCACATGATATAAACGTTCTGCATAATAACGACAGGACAATGCCAGAAGCTCATCTGCCGCTTGTTGCTGTAAAATAAAGCTCCAATCACGATGGTGGCTATTGGCTTCATTCGACTCCAACTCCACTCCACCAAAACTATGATTTTTCAGCCATTCCTCTTGAAGCTTTGCAAAATTATCTGGCATGAGCTGGCCTGTTTCATTCTCCACCCAAGTGCATTTTTCTTGGCGAATTAAGGCAGCAGGCAGCACCACAGGACGTTTTTGTGCATGTTTCCACATCGCCACCCATTCACTGAGCTGCAGCTTGGCTTGTGCAGAGCTTAATCCACAACAGACTATGCTTTTATCATTACAAATCACTTCACGACGATACGTCGCGCCCTCATCGCCTAAGTCTAAATAGCTCAACCACAGCAGATATTCGAGCCAGGTTTGCGTCTGACGCTTAGGCTTTGCCCCAGACGCCATACAGCTTAACCAATGCATACTCTGAGAGTCTTCAGGCACGGTGATGCTCAGTATCAAATGCGGTTCAAGCTGTAGGTTTTGTAGGGTGGTCACGGTTACACGGCGTCCATCCAAACGCTCTAATAACTGTGCCTGCTCTTGCAAACTGAGCTTCCAAGTCGCTATTTGACTATGTCCCACAGGCAGTACATCTTGGAACAAGGCCATATCCGGTTCAGTTGGAGTCGTAGAGTTCTGATCCTCAGCTTGATGGACACGAGAGGCAGGTTGCACATAATGCTTTTGCAATAAGTCACGGACATGATATTGCTGTAAACGGTCGAGCAATAAAGGCTCTTGCTGCGGCAATTGGTCACCAGTATAGACACTGGCCACGCCAAGCGTTTTCAAATATGCACGGGCAGGAAACACCACATCTTTAATCCATTCTTGACCATCTAAAACCCGTACTTCTTGCTCATCATGCACAGGATAATCACGGTTAATCCACGATTGGCGTTGTCCAGACTGATCTAAAATATGTTCCGCCACAGCAAACCATTGATCTTTATATCGTAAGTTTTTCGACTGCTGAAAACCCATCGGGTCAAAAGGCTGCAAAGGATAAATATGGTATAGCGGCTCGAGCTGCTGTGGAATGCGTAAGCCATCCAAATCCAGCATGGCATCATGGGGTTGGTTCAATTGCTGCGGCTGAATCATCCGTGCGAGGAACTGGCTAAATTCATATATCACGGATGATGGCTCCCGACTTTCACCATCATTGACATCAAAGCCATTATAGAAAATCCACAAGGACTGTCGGGCAAATAACAAGGCATCTAGAAATGCACCTTTATCATCTTCCAAACGAGAGCGATCACCCAAAACCGGTTTAAACACATCCATCAAATCAAAAGGCACTTGCTGATCACGACGCGGAAATTTGCCGCTATCCATGTTCATTAACACCACCAATGAAAATGGGACTTGGCGGATTTTCCCCATGTCCGCAAAGGTCACTGATCCTGTCGGTTCGATCTGATCGGCAGAGCTATCGATGCCTTGTTGTATTTCTTTGAGCAGCAAAGATAATGGCAAATTAAAGCTGTTTGGGAGCGACTCAACTTTATCACTTTGGGCATTATGCAGACGTTGCGTCATCGCACGCATCACACTGCGAATGGTTTCAAATGCTCGACCACTGGCTTCCACAAAAGGCTTTAAATCTGCATCTAATTGTTGCAACCACACTTTGACAGTCTGTGTGCTGAGATTCGGATTGAGCCAATCTCGACGCGCACTGATATCTCGGTAGATCTGAATTAAAGTTTGAACCAACTCAAAATCACTACTCGACACCCCTGCAAAACTTAAGGTGTCCTCAAATACGGCATGTTGTGGTATCGCAATTCCTAACGCCAAACGGTCTAATGCAAATTTAAAGGTATAACGATAATCTCGGTCTTGCTCGGACAAATAAGCCAACATGTGCTGTTCGTCTAAACCACGACGGAAACCAGCTTGAATCAGCAGTTCCATCATACGTTCCATTTGCACATGGTCGAGCTGATACAGTTCTTGCACCGCATTCAAATTCAGCCAATCATGAAAATCTTCTGCGGTAAAACGACCTTGACTAATTTCAATGCGTCCAACAAAGGCTTGCCATGCATTTTGAATATCTTGACTGACCACCCCTGCAATTTTGACTGGGATATAAGGTAAATCCACAGCACTGCGACCCATGCCTCGAGTCGTCGAAAAGACCGTCCGAATATGCGGTTCCAGTTCTTTTAAGTTTGGCACCAAGACCAAGATATCACTCGGATGGCGTGGCTCTTGTTCCGTGCCATCGGCCAACCAATGCACCAACTGTTCACGTAAAACCTCTAACTGACGCAGGCTAGAATGACAGACATGAAATTGAATCGATTCATCTGCCCCCGCGAGTGCATATTGATGCTGCTCGGGTTCTTCTAAGGTCATGATGTCATATTGAATTTGAGCGAGCAGTGTTGTCGGCTCGGTGTCTGGAAAAATATCTTCCCAGCCTTCGCCACCAGACATATTCACCAATAATGCAAAGTTATCCCGCGCACGCTTGCCTAAACGCGTCAGTAGTGAATGCTGTGATTCACGAAATTCGGCATTGGTCGTACTCAGATAGGCCTGAATTTGCGCTGTGCTGACATTGGGATTTCGCTCAATATAACGCTGTTGTAATTTCAAGTTATAACGATCTTTCCAAACTGGATCGACCATGTCTGCCCAATACTCACGCGATGGGTTGAAATACAACAAATGTACTTCGGTATACGCCGCCAAGCGATATAAAAATTTCAGTTGTGCAGGTGGTAATTCTAAGGTCGTAAAAACAAAAATTTGTTCAGGCAAACCGTTATAGGTTTGATGACGCTCATCATCATCGCGCTCATCATCCTCAGCATCCAAATCAAACTGCTGCTGCCGATTTTGCTCAGCACGCGCCAAGGCAAACCAAAATTTATTGTCTATTTCCTGACGGTCATTAAAGTCTTTTTGGAATACTTGATGCCATAACCAACGCTGCCAATGCTCCAGTTGTCGAGCCTGCGTCGGTAGATATTCATCGGCTTGTTCAGGTTTCAGACCTGTAAGTTGCATAATATTTAACGGCTGGTTATAACTCCACGCCTTCAACCAATCGGTATCGCAATGTGGACAAATCCAGTGCTCAACACCTTCATCTGGGGTATGAATACAACTGCCACGAAAGGCCATGTAGTTGGTAAAAAGCCGAGTGACTTGAGCAGCGATCCAATACAACATTTCTTGCCGCTTTTGCTCACGTTTTTTTCGATCTGAAAGCTGTGCTGTACTGTCAAAAATACGCTGGACTAAGGGCTGCACATCTGTCGGCATCTGTGCAGCATCAAACTGATCAGCCGCAATAAAAACCGCTAAAACATTATAAATACGCCATTGCATAATCAACGGCGGCATGTTGATACCTTTAATCCGCTCACGGTCTTGTTTATTCGGCAAGGCCCAATCGTAGGCTTTCCACTGCAGCCCTAAAATTTTACGATGATGCTTAATATTGGCACTAATACTGATTTTTTCAGCAATTTGCTTTTCTAACCATGCAGCAATGGCTTGATCGGGCACCACGATATGTCGTTCTTGCAAGACGGACAAAGCATTGGTCGATTGATTCGATTTCAATTTTTCGATTAGACAATCCACCAAAACTTCGATTCGTTGACTTTGAATTACATGTATTGCCATGGATTACCTATACAGCCTGCGTGACCAACTACTACAAAACAACAATGATTATTTACTATACATCTTGGGCTGTCTATGCGACTTTGACAAGAGAATAGATTGCAAAAAATGCTTTTAAACAAGTATCTTAATGATATTTTATGAGAAAAAAACCAATCCAGTATCAAGGGTATCTGCTTATGAAAATTGATAACATTCCTGATTCCATCGACCCTAACTTAAATCTGGAAATTATTCGCGCTGAATGCTTAGAGCTTGTGAAAAAACGTGCTTATTTTTCAGCAGGTGCAGCCATTATTCCTGTGCCATTTTTGGATGTGGTGATTGACGTCGGAATTTTGTCGCAGCTCATTCCAGAAATTAATGCGCGTTTTGGTTTAGCGCCAGATCAAATTAGTGTGTATGACCCGAAAACCAAACAGATTCATTGGACGGAACTGCGTAAACGTGGTGTCGAATTTTCAGGCTTAGTGGTTGCACGAACCGCGATGAAAAAATCGCTGAATAACATTGCAGCAAAATATATTACCAAACAAGTGACCAAATTTATTCCGCTAGGTGGACAATTGGTGGCAGCCAGTTTGGGTTATATCGTGATGAAAAAAGTCGCTGAAACCCATGTGGAAGAAAGCTACCAATTGGCGAAGCGTATTCAACAGAAATTTCCGAACCAACCTGTCCCAACGCCGAACAATGGTTAACGGAGCGATGTCTAGCAAATCTATAAGATTTAATAATCAAAGTGATCTAAACCATAGATCTGAAGATTAAGTAAATCTGAAAATGAGCTAGTTTTGAAAATGAAAAAAGCCACGAATTGCGTGGCTTTTTTCATAAAATCAATCTGCTTTCATCATAAAATCAATCTGCTTTCAACTGCGCTAAAATCGTTTTTAGCACTTGTAAACGAGCACTATGCTTATCATTGGTCGCAATCACATGCCACGGCGCATATTCTGTATTCGTGCGTTGCAACATATCTGCAGCAGCTTTGAGATAGTCATCCCAACGGTCACGATTTCGCCAGTCATCTGGAGTAATTTTAAAACGCTTATGCGCAGTTTCTTCTCGGGCTTTAAACCGTACAGCTTGCTCATCCTTTCCAATGGCTAACCAGAACTTGATGACCACCGTTTGACTGTCATATAAGTCCTTTTCAAAACGGTTGATTTCATCATAGGCCCTCTGCCATTCAACCGTATTGGCAAAGCCTTCAATCCGCTCAACTAAGACGCGACCATACCAACTGCGGTCAAAAATCGTGATTTTCTCTTCAGGGACAATTTTATTCCAAAAGCGCCATAAGTAAGGACGGCGTAGTTCATATTTTTCAGGTGCTGCTATGGTATGAATTTCATATTCGCGTGGGTCTAACTTTTTAACAATACGTTTAATTGCTCCGCCTTTCCCTGCGGCATCCATCCCTTCAAACACGATCACCACGTTGCGTGAATCAAAACGTAAAGCTTCAGCCACCTTACGGCTTAATTTTTTTAATTCTTTTTTATAATCGGCTTCATCAGCGACGGCTGTACTTGGCTCCAATAAAGCCTGTGGTGTTTTGGCTTGTTTCCAACGCCCTACCGCTTTAGTTTCATGTGTTGGACAATGTTTTAAAGTGCGTAAAATATACTGTGCAAATTGCTGATCACGGACTTGCTCATCTTCACAGTCGATAATGATCCAATCATGACTAAAACGCTGACGTAAACGTTGCAAGTTGTCATATTGTTTTTTATTGCGCCAATCTAAACCATGCAATTTATGCCAACGTGCTTCACTCGGGTCCATTTCATCCAAACGTTTTTGTAAGGATTTCCAAGACAAATCGAACCAGACCTTAATCACGTCGACATGATTATTTTTTAGGTCTCGTTCATAAGCCCGCATGTTCTCGACATATTCATCAAATAAGGTTTCATCCAAAGGCTTCGACACATGCATGGCGGTACTGAGCAAATCACTATACCAGTTTCCAAACATCACCATGATTTGCCCTTCGGCAGGAATAAACCGTGCATAAGACTGCCAAAAGGTTTGTTTTGGATTAAATATGATCGGGGCATCCGCTTTCACCCTTAAGTAACGTGGATCGACCCATTCACGGAGCTGTTTGACGGCCTCGCCCTTACCCGCAAGCTCTATTCCGCTGACTAAAATCAACACGCTTTTGGCATTAGGCTGACGGCTGGTATTTTTCAGTTGATATTGCGCTTCAATTAGCTCAACCGAGAGTTGTTCTTCATCCATCAATTGAAATTCTGTTTCTTTTAAGCTCATGGCGGACCCTTGGTTTTATTCTGTTTTGAGTATAACCATGCCGTTCATCACACAACAATGCTTTCATGTATGTGCTGAAATGCAAAATATGACCGTTTCTGCAACAAACTGACTCAGATTGACCTATAATTTCGTCACTTTGTCATAGCCCTAAGCTCCAACACCCACTAAGATTCAAACATCTAAAAAATAATTGAGACACTCAATGTCCAAACTTGCGGTATTAGATGATTTACTTGAACTGTATTACCAGTTGAATTACCACAAAAAGCCAGAAATTTTACAGCGTTTACAAGATGTCCAACAGTGGCAAAAACAGCGCATGCAACGTACGCATGCTGTGCAATTTGCTGAAAAACACAATGTACTGATGTCTGAATATTTTATTAACCGTTTATATGGCGGTCCTGATTTTGATGCATTAGCTGCACAAATTGCACGTCTCACCCGCTATGCGCATAAAGCAGAAAAATTGATTCCAGACAATGCCATTAAGACTGGCACTTCGGGTGTACAACTTGCGATATTGGCCGTACAGCTCGATGAGCAAGTGGCCATGCAATTACTACAAGATTATCCAACCAACCCAACCCTGACCGATGAAATGATGCGTCAGACCTATCTCAAGCTCGATCAGGGCAAAGACCGCATGTTGCAGCTGCAACTGTTGGACGATTTAGGTCGTAATTTAGATAAATACATGCGCTCATTTATGGTCTATACCGCCTTTAAAATGTGTAAAGGCGCAGCAAACAAATACAACTTCGAAGTGATGTACGACTTTATGCAAGATGGCTTCTTGGCAATGAAACCGCTCAAGTCAGCAGAAAAATTTGTCCGTGAATTTACCACTGTAGAACGTCAAATCGTTGACCGTGTACATGCCGGAGACCCGAACCCATTTCAGCCAGCTGCTTAACAAAACTCACATCCCACAAAGCCCATGTTTGATATAAAACAAACTGGGCTTGCAAGACTGAATTCAGATTTTTTATAGGGGATTTGCAAAGCAATTACAGCAGACCCTTATTTTTTCTGTATATTATTCATAACAAATGCAAATGACTGCTGTATAACAACAGAGAATCTGTCATCATGCTTGCAAAGCAACATTAACCCTATTTATAAGTTAGGAGTGACTCTAATGTCTAACGAGAATCAAACGCCTGCCCCTACACCTGAGTCGGCACAAAATACAGACAAAGTGAGTCCATTCTTAACTGAGCCTTTACCACAAGGGACAGCGCAAGGTCAGCAACAATCTTTAGAACAACGTCTGACCGACACACCTGTGACAGGTTCAGTACCCAAATATAATCTGCCACGTGGCGCGAATACTGGTAACGTTGGGGCAACCACGCACTTTGGTTATCAAACCGTGAGCAGCGAAGATAAAGCACAAAAAGTAGCGGAAGTTTTCCACTCAGTGGCTGCAAAATACGACATCATGAATGACTTAATGTCATTTGGTATTCACCGTCTATGGAAACGTTTTGCCATTAACATGTCTAGTGTACGTCGCGGTCAGCACGTCCTAGATATTGCAGGCGGTACTGGTGACCTTGCCAAAGTATTTAGCCGTGAAGTTGGCCCGACAGGTCATGTGGTGCTTTCAGACATTAATGAATCGATGCTCAATGTCGGTCGTGACCGCCTCATTGATGCTGGTTGTACCAATGTCGATTTCGTTTTGGCCAATGCTGAAACTTTAGAACCTTTTGCAGACAACAGTTTTGACCTATTGACCATTTCATTTGGTCTACGCAACGTGACTGACAAAGATGCTGCACTAGCTGCCATGTACCGCGTACTTAAGCCAGGTGGTCGTTTACTGATTTTAGAATTCTCTAAACCGGTATTTGAACCTTTCTCAAAACTGTATGACTTGTACTCATTCACTGCATTACCGATCATGGGTAAAATCGTAGCGAATGACTCTGAAAGCTATAAATACCTTGCAGAATCAATTCGTATGCACCCAGACCAACGTACTCTTAAAGGTAT
This sequence comes from Acinetobacter sp. YH12063, assembly GCF_013419715.1. Lineage (NCBI taxonomy): Bacteria > Pseudomonadati > Pseudomonadota > Gammaproteobacteria > Moraxellales > Moraxellaceae > Acinetobacter > Acinetobacter sp. YH12063. Next base: position 329,759 of record NZ_VOZO01000001.1, read on the forward strand.
GATGGAAAATGCGGGCTTCCAAAACTGTGATTACCACAACTTAACGGGTGGTATCGTGGCTGTACACCGTGGTTTCAAACTTTAATACTGCAGGCTGAACTATGTGGTCGATTCTCGCACTTGGTGCAGTTGAACGCTTAATTCATCATGTCATTGATTTGGATGCGATTACCCGCATCCAACTGAATGAATTGCAAGGCAAAATGCTTCGTGTGGTGATCGACTCACCACAGTTGTCGGTGGATGTGTTTTTTGACGATCAGAAAGTTCGCTTAGAACCGACGCCAACAGGACATACTGAAACCGCATCCATCTTTGAGCAACGCCCTTTCGAGCAGCAGTCAAACATAACTGAAGCAACGGCGACCTTACATGTCAAAACGGTCGTCGAGCTCCTCAAACTGCTGTTGGCTGAAGATGTCGGCAATATTCCATTGCAAGGTGATTATCACTTATTGCAGGATATCCAGCGCATTATGCAGCAAGCTGAGCCTGATTTAGCTTCGCATCTAAGCCCTTGGATTGGTCCAAGCCTTGCGCATGAAATTGGTAAGTTACAACTTGCACCCAAACATCTCAAACGTACTTTACAAAGCCATTTGTTCTTTGCTGAAGACGCGTTAAAAGAAGATTCAGGCTTGCTTGCCCCACGCTGGCAAATGGATGACCTGAATCAAGACACCCGAATTTTGAATCAAAATCTGGACCGTGCAGAAGCAAAAATTCAGCAGCTGCACAGCCAAATTGACTCATTACAAGACAACACTTAAGACTAGGTAATTGCATATATGATTCCGCACGTTTCACGTTTACTCGACCTTTGGCGCATTGCTGCGCACTATAGACTCGACACGTTGTTTCCTGCGGAAGAATTACCGGAAAAAGCCCGTCATATTATTTCCCTCATTCGTATACATCCTGCAGCACGTTTAAGCAAAGAACGTAAAAATCCACTGAAGCTAAAACAAGCTTTAGAAGATATGGGACCTTTGGCCATTAAACTCGGTCAATTACTGTCTACCCGTCGTGACTTGATTCCACCTGAAGTTTTACAGCAATTGGTGCTTTTACAAGACCGTGTAAAACCTTTTTCAAATGACGTTGCCAAAATGCGCATTCAGGAATCACTCAAAGCCGATGTTAATACCTTATTTGCACGCTTTGACGAGCAACCTTTAGCCGCAGCATCTATCGCACAAGTGCATACTGCTGCACTGCATGATGGTCGCGAAGTCGTAGTGAAAGTGGCTCGCCCGAATATTCGCAATCAAATTCTGCATGATTTTGAAATATTAGAGTGGCTTGGTCAGTTCCTTGAAAAACGCCTAGAAGCCGCTCGTGCCCTGCATCTGTCTGAAATTATTCAAGACTACCGTCAAATTATTCTCAATGAATTGGATTTGACTTTAGAAGCGGATAACACGCGTCGTATGCGTCATTACTTCACCGGTTCAAGCATGATGTACGTGCCTGAAGTCTATATGGACAGCCGTGATGTCATGGTCGAAGAGCGTATTACGGGTGTACCAATTTCAGATATTGCGACCTTTGATCGCTTGGGCATGGATCGTAAAGATTTAGCCGAAAAAGGGCTCACCATTTTCTTTACCCAAGTGTTCCGCGACAACTTCTTCCATGCAGACATGCATCCGGGGAATGTCTTCGTCGAAACCATTAATCCAAGCAATCCACGCTTTATTGCCTTGGACTGCGCGATTATGGGTGAGCTTTCAAAGCACGACCAAATGACCGTAGCACGCATGCTGCTTGCGGTTATGAACAGCGACTTTATGCAACTGATTCAAATCGTGCATCAAGCGGGTTGGATTCCACCGGGTACAGATCAAGATGCCTTAGCACGTGAAATGCGTCGTACCGTTGGCCCAATGGTCTCTAAACCAATGCATGAATTGGACTTCGCCGGCATCCTGATTCAAGTGATGGATATTGCGCGTCGTTTCCATTTAGAGATTCCGCCACAACTGATGTTGCTGCTCAAGACCTTGGTCCATGTTGAAGGTTTAGGAACTGATCTCTATCCTGAATTGGATATTTGGAGTTTGGCAAAACCAATCCTCACCGATTGGATTAAAGCGCAAATGAATCCGCAGAAAAACTTAAAAGAACTCGGGCAAAAAATTCCAGACTTACTTTTAGGTGCGCAAGATTTACCAACGCTGATGATCGACAGCCTGAATGGTTTAAAAAATCAGTCGGCTTGGCATGCCAAACAACTGAATGAACTGCAAAGCATGCGCCTGCAAATGGAACATCAGCAAAAACGTAGTTGGGTTTTTGGCAGTATTATGGCCATCTTCCTCTCCATCGCGATAATTGCGCCATGGTATGTTTCCATCGTATTAATTGCACTTTCAAGCTTACTTGCCATTTGGCGTGTGTTTAAATAATCTGTGTTTAAATGATCTTGATGTATCCATAGCTCCTTTAAGCCTTTTGACAATAAAAGGCTTAAAGCCATAAAAACAAAAAATTCAAAAATTTAAATAAGGCTGAACGCCATGTCATACAGTTATTTAGGGGTACTGTATGGTCGAAACCCTCTCCGAGCATGTGCAACGGCCTTGCTGTATAGTTTTTCGACCCTGCTCGATGTGTTGGTTCAATTAAATATGCACATGCCTTTTCTAAACTGGCAACCGCCAGCCAACACCACCCTGTATCGGATGCAGCATAGCGCTACATTTTGGTGGATCATTCTCTTTAATGCACTTCCCTGTTTATTCCTACTTTGTTTGCCACAGCAAAAGCTGATGGCGGGGTTAAATTATTGGTTATTAGCTGGGGCCGTGATTTTTATCATTAACCTATTTGCTTGGGCGGTCTTTCCAATGGCGACATGGGCAATCGTCTGCCTCAGTTTGTTTCAATTGCATCGGCATAACGAACAACTATTACAGCATTCCTGAGAGACGCCCTGATATGACTGAGAAGTCATTTGTCGGAAGTTTCAGCCATTGGGTCTGTGCAAAAACGCACTAGAATAATTCTACGACTGTATTTTAAGCGACTGCCATGACTCAAATTTTGCAAAAAAAACCGCCTGCGCTCAATATCCGTGCTGGCCATTTAGCACGCCAACTGATTGAACAAGAAGGTTTAAACGCTGCTCAAGTGGATATCCTGCCCGGTGCTGCTGGTGGCCCGAAAGGCATTGGTATTCAAGGTTTAGATCAGGCGATTTTTGCTGACTTTTTGCCACGTGCGCAACAAAAGCGTACTTTAATTGGTTCATCGATTGGCAGTTGGCGCTTTGCCAGTATTGCTGCTTGGGGAGCCATTGAAGGGACGAAACGCCTCTCTGAGCTGTATACCAATCTGAGCTTTCATAAAAAGATGAGCCGTCAAGAAGTCAGCGATGTGTGTCGTGGCATGCTGATCGATTTGATTCAAGGTCAAGAAGCGGCACTGGTTAATCACCCGGATTATCACCTCACTGTGCTTTCAGTCAAAGCTCAGCATATTTTCCAAAGTGATAAAGCTCTGCCGCTATTAGCCTCTGTCGCAGGAATCGTGGGAACGACAGCGCTCGCACGTAAACACAGTCGTTATTTCATGCAGCGTGTAATTAGTCAGCCTGTGTCAGGTCATCAATTTACCGTGGCGGATGATGGCTTTACCACGCATTACCATGCATTGACTCAAGACAGTGTCATGCCGTGGCTTATGGCTTCTGCATCTATTCCCGGTGTCATGGCCGCGATACGTGATATCCCTGATGCGCCACAAGGCAGTTACCGCGATGGCGGCCTAATCGACTATCACATTGACCTACCCTTCCAAAGTCAGGGCATCGTGCTGTATCCGCATTTCACGGATAGCATCACCCCAGGTTGGTTTGATAAATTATTTAAACGCCAAGCCAATCCTGAAAATCAGGCGCGTACCCTGTTGCTGTCACCTTCACAAGAATACCTTGCAAGCTTGCCGCTTGGCCGACTGCCTGACCGTAAAGACTTTACCCTCAAAGGCTTAGACAACCAACAACGGATTAAAATGTGGAACCAATGTGTGGCTGAAAGTCAGCGTATGGGCGATGAGTTTTTGGAAATGGTTGAGAAGCAACACTTTCCAGCAGTCATGCAAGCACTCTAAGCGTTACAGTAATCTCTTGCGAGGGACGCTATAATCCTGTTTCAGAATTTTGAGCTTATTTAGTATAGATTTATGCGGATATTTTTAACTGTTTTGCAGTATGCCTGCATCGCTTTTGCACTTTTCCTTGTTTATCAAGTGTCAACCGCCTTGATCAGCGGCCAATACGATTTAATGGAAGTAGTGGCAGATGTCGGTACCATTTTAATTTGTATCGATTTGGCGGTGTTTTTATTTACCAGTAATGCAAAACAAGGCATTAGCATCGAAGACTATGCGAAACAATTGGAACAAAAGCCGTCAAAATTGGTATATGTCACCCGTAAATTGGGACATTTCGGTATTTTGCTGATCATTACCAGTTGGATCGTACCGATGATTCGCTAAGCAATTTTAAGCAATAAAAAAACCTCCCAAATGGGAGGTTTTTTTATACAATAAGTTAAGACCAAATTTAAGTAACTATGATGATTACTGAAAGAGAGATAGCTAAATTATTTACAAGCAATTGCCTAAATGCAGTTGCAAGTGATGATTTATCATTTTTAAAAAGGTCAAAAATAGATAAAATAGCGCAAAAATACAATGCCTTGAACTATCATGATCTTTATCATAAAGCTTATATTGACTTAAGCAAAAATTATCGTAATGAATATATTTATAAAAATTTAATAGCTCAAAAAATTTTTTTGGGTCGGCACTCACTTGATTCTTCAATTCTTTTATCTGAGTTTAGGGTCGGAACAAATAAGGCTGATCTTGTTCTTTTAAATGGTTGTTCTACATGCTACGAAATTAAAACTGAATATGACAGTTTGATGCGTCTTCAAGATCAATTAGCTTCATACCTTAAAGTTTTTGATAAAGTGAATGTCGTTTGTTCCCAAAAGATGCTTGGAGATGTAATTCATCTAGCACCTATTGAAGTTGGAATAATTGAACTTACAAATAGAAATACTTTAAAAATTGTTAGAGAGCCAATTGAAACAAATCAACTTGATATCGAACTAATGATGAAATCCCTCAGAAAAGAAGAATATCAAGCCATCGCTGAAGAATTGTATAAATTAAAAATAGATGTTCCAAATACACGTTTGTTTGAACTTTGTGAGAAAATTATAAAAAATCACGACCCTAAAATTATAAAAAGAGTATTAATTGAGACTTTGAAAAAAACACGCAAAAACAATTCTAGAGCAATAAAATCTTTACCATTTTTTTTGACTAATGCGTTAATTAGCTTTAAATTTAATCACAATAAAATAGACGCTTTAATTAAAAAATTTTCGGAGAATCCACTTAATGTATTATCCAATTTTGAGGGGGAAGTTGAATGAACTTCTAGCTTTGAGAGAACTTGCTAAATTAGAACTACAAAACTTTATACCTGTAATTGAACCTGTAAAAAAAGACATTAAAGCACTAGTTAAGACAATTGAGAGCTTGAATGAATGTTCTATTGAACCATATATTATTATAAATCCAACAGTTGGTGATTTTTCAGACTCGCCTAAAGCTTTATATAAAGAGCTTAACCAAATTGATAACATCAGCTATCAAATTTTATATTCAATTAATCAAAAGACTGAACACTATAACGACTTTTTAGATGTTGGCAGTTTTGGGTTATTTATCCAAAAAGGCATCGACCAAGAAATTTTAGATTTTTCGGAATCTTCAAACATAAACTTTATTCAGAATGATACTAATCCTAATATAAAAAAAAGAATAAAAAATCGTGTCTCTTATGAAGATTTTTTTAGAAAGCAAGTAAGAAATGCAGACTATCCAACAGAATCTCCATTTTCGTCATTACATAGTTACTATAAAGAAGAGAATAATGTTGGATTTGCAGACTATACCATTACTGGTGACGATTTTAGTGAGGGTGGCGGACCAGCGTATGTTGTAACCATTCATTTTTCATATATTGATAAAAATAGATTCGATGAATTGTTTATTCGTCACTATTCTTCCGAAAATGATGGCACACCAACTAACCCTGGGGCTAAATTTCTTGAAGCACTGAATCGACTTATAAAAGATATTGAAGACGGTAAAATCCCTTTTTCAAACACTTATGCCCTAACTGAATTTCAATATTTACAAAAAATTGAGCACTTTCCGGGTTTAGGTCAAGTTAAAAAACTTTCAATCAAACACCATATTGAAACTATCAATACTTTCTTATCTACCTCTGTAGAGGTAAATGGATGAGTTCATCTTTATGCTGTGTAGAATGCTTCTCTGATAAAGCTTTAAAAAGAGCTATTGTTGAATTCAAACAATTTGGTCGATGTCATTTTTGTCATAAAAATGATGTATCAATTACCCTTATCTCTGATTTAGTTTCCATTACAAAATCTACAATAGAAAATTTATCTTATATGTTTGTCGAAGAGGATTCGGGAACAGAATTGATAGAAATTTTGGATAAGGATTTTAGGCTTTTTTCAGATGTAACTGATAAATTTAGATTAAAAAAAGAACTTACTCAAAATTTACCTGATACTTTACTAAAAAAGTATAAAACTGAAAATATAAGTGAGGTTTACCTACAATGGTCTGATTTCAAAGAAGAAATAATACATAAAAATCGTTTCTTTCCGCAAACCACGATATATCAACAAGCTTTTTTACCCTTAGGTAATCTATATAATAATTTCCAGCAATTAATTGAACAGCTAAAGCTACCAATTCACCCTTCAGAGTATTTTTATAGAGGAAGAATTAGTGAAAAAGTTTTAGATCGAAGTCTTATGGGAAAACCACCTGCTAATTTAGCGACAATAGGAAGAGCTAATCCTTATGGTATTTCTTACTTGTATTTAGCAAAAACTAAGGAAATTTGTATCAAAGAAATTAGACCAAATAATGGTGATACAATTTCCATAGCTAAATTCAATGTAACTCAACAATTAAATGTAATTGATCTTCGCTCACCAAGAGAAACCATTTCTTTCCTTTCTCTAACATCAACTAATTTCATAGAAATTTTAAAATTAGTAAGTCTTTTAGAGACTTTTGCTGAAGAATTATCATTGCCTGTACTACCTAACAATTCTCAGAGAGAATATATTCCCACTCAATTTATTACTGAATTTTTTAAAACACATGGCAATTTAGATGGCATTATTTTTAATAGCTCTTATGGCTATGGATATAACTTAGTTTTATTTGATGATCAATATTGTATAAGTTGTCCATCTTCGTCCATTGAGTTCGTTAAAATCAAAGGAATTTCTTTTGATCATGAACCTACATAAAAAAACCTCCCGCTCGGGAGGTTTTTTAACAATTAAAGATTACTTCGAACCTTTAATCCCTGCTTGTAATAACAACGCACCTAAACCACCAATTTTATTTTCTTGTGGTTTCGCTGCTTGAGGTTTTTTATGACCTTGTGGGCGGTCGCCTTGCGGACGGGCATGCTGTGGACGTTTCGCATGTGGCTTACGCTCACCGCGTTGCTCTTGCTGTGCATTGTCACGACGTGGTTGACGTTGTGGTTTCGCTGCAGCAGCACCTTCTGCACGCATAGACAAGTTGACACGGTTACGTTCAACATCGACATTCAAGACACGAACTTGAACAATTTGACCTGGTTTCACGACTTTGTGCGGATCTGCAACAAATTCATTTGCAAGTTCAGAAATATGCACTAAACCGTCTTGGTGTACACCCACATCCACGAATGCACCGAAGTTGGTTACATTCGTAACCACACCTTCAAGCTGTAAACCTTCAGTCAACTGCGCCACTTCTGTGATGTCTTCACGGAATTTAGCCGTGCGGAACTCTGGACGTGGGTCACGGCCTGGTTTTTCAAGTTCAGATAAAACGTCTTGAATTGTCGGTAAACCAAATTGGTCATTTACAAATGCTGCTGCATCGATCTGACGGATAATTTCAGTATTACCAATAATATCTTTTACAGTCGTCGCTTTTGCTTCCACAATTTTTGCCACCAAGTCATATGACTCTGGGTGAACTGCAGATGCATCCAATGGTTCAGAACCATCTTGAATACGTAAGAAACCTGCTGCTTGTTCAAAGGTACGTTCGCCTAAACGAGGTACTTTCTTCAAACTTTGACGGTTATCAAAACGACCATTTTCTTTGCGGAATTCAACGATTTGCTGTGCAATCGATTTATTTAGACCCGCGATATAACCCAAAATAGCAGATGATGCTGTGTTGACATCAACACCTACTGAGTTCACACAGTCTTCCACAACCGCTTCTAGCGTTTTTGCCAAACCGGTTTGGTTCACATCATGTTGGTATTGACCCACACCAATCGATTTAGGATCAATCTTCACAAGTTCAGCCAATGGATCTTGTAAACGACGTGCAATCGATACAGCACCGCGGATCGATACATCTAAATCTGGCAATTCATTTGACGCCAATTCAGATGCTGAGTAAACCGACGCGCCTGCTTCAGAGACAGACACACGAATCAAGTTTAAGTCTGTATTTGCTGCCATCATTTCAGCCACAACCGCTTCAGTTTCACGGCTTGCAGTACCATTACCAATCGCAATTAATTCAACATTGAATTCGCGGCAAAGGCGCGCAAGTTCAGCAACTGAACCAGCTTTGTCTTCTTTCGGAGCAAATGGGTAAATCGTGCTATATGCAAGAACATCACCTGATGCATTCACAACAGCCAATTTCACACCCGTACGGATACCAGGGTCTACACCCAATGTGCAACGTGCGCCTGCAGGAGCAGAAAGTAATAAATGACGTAGGTTTTCAGCAAAGACATCCATCGCTTCAGCTTCAGCAGCCAAACGTTTTTCAGTCAATAATGAATGTTCAATCGCAGGACGAACTTTACCGAGCCAGAACAATTTTACAGTTTGTTTTAAGAAATCTGCACGCGCTTGTGGTTGTGCTGTTTCTAAATTGTATTCAGTATCAATACGAGCCAATGGTGCATCATCTTCACCATCGACTTTTAAGCCCAAGACATTTTCTTGACGGCCACGGAGCATCGCCAATAAACGGTGTGAAGGGACTTTATTTAAGCTTTCAGAGAAATCAAAGTAATCACGGAATTTTTTACCGACTTCTTTTTTCTCATCGCTTGCAACTAAACTTTTCAACACTGCAGTTTTCGCAAATGTCGCTTTTAGCTCAGTGGTTAATGCAATATTTTGTGCCCATTCATCAATTAAAATGTGTTGAATCGCATCAAGTTGACTTTCAACATCTGCATAATCTTCATGGCTAAAGCCTGCCAAAGCTTCCGTAGGATCGATCGCTTCATTAAAGATTTTTTCAGCGATTGGGCCTAAACCCGCTTCTTTGGCTTTAAATGATTTACTGGTACGTTTTGGACGGTACGGTGCGTAAATCTCTTCTAAAGCATTTTTCGTTTCTGCTGCATTCACGCGAGCAAGTAAGTCATCAGATAACTTGTTTTGTTCTTTTAGAGATTCGATTACCTTTTCACGGCGCTCAAATAAATCACGCAGGTAAGTCAGACGTGTATCGAGCTGACGTAATTGAGTATCGTCCAGACCTTGCGTCACTTCTTTACGGTAACGTGCGATAAATGGAACACTGGCACCTTCATCAATGAGCTTGATGGCAGCTTCAATTTGATTTGGACGTACGGCAATTTCTTTTGCCAACTGCTGAACTAAGTCAGTCATCGTATTAGATCCCTGCAAGGATAAGTTCTAAAAGCCATGATTATAAAGACCAAGACCATAAAATCCACAATTGTTTTTATAAATTTATTCGTGGTTTTTAATGCCAGTTCATCTCAAATACACATTTTTTTACGAAACTGACTATGAAACAGCAAATTAGCGAGACTTAGATAAGCAAACTGATTCGAACAACATGTATACATTTGGTATCTATGTCTTGATTTTAACTGCAATATTTGTTGCTTTAGAGCATAGTAAATTTATATAAATGAATCGTATACTCAAGTGAAATCGACTTTTTGTTTACGATGACAATAAAGAATAAGGAGCACGTCATGAGTTTAGTTGTACCTGCTGAAAAAACAGATGCCGTACAAGCCGAAACCGACCGAGTCGAACGCATTCTGGTTGTCGATGATGATGTGCGTCTACGCACCCTCTTACAACGCTTCCTAGAAGATAAAGGTTTTGTGGTCAAAACCGCACATGATGCGACTCAGATGGATCGTCTGTTGCAGCGGGAACTCTTTTCCCTGATTGTGCTCGACTTTATGTTGCCTGTTGAAGATGGCTTGAGTATCTGTCGCCGTCTGCGCCAATCTAGCATCGATACCCCGATCATTATGCTGACCGCTCGTGGTAGCGATTCAGACCGTATTGCTGGACTTGAAGCCGGTGCAGATGACTATTTACCAAAACCATTTAACCCGAATGAGCTATTAGCTCGTATTCGTGCGGTCCTACGTCGCCAAGTGCGTGAAGTGCCGGGCGCACCAAGCCAACAAATGGAAGTGGTGTCTTTTGGTCCTTGGTCACTCGACCTGTCTACACGCACCTTAACCCGTGAAGGTCAAGTCGTCACATTGACGACGGGTGAATTTGCCGTACTCAAAGCATTAGTTCAACACCCTCGTGAACCACTGACACGCGACAAGTTAATGAATCTTGCTCGTGGTCGTGAATGGGGCGCGATGGAACGTTCAATTGACGTTCAGGTTTCTCGCCTGCGTCGTTTGGTTGAAGAAAACCCAGCACGTGCACGCTATATCCAAACCGTTTGGGGCGTGGGTTATGTCTTTGTTCCAGATGGTGCTGAATAATCCAAATAAATAGTAATAAAAAATTCCGCCGTTCATTAGGCGGAGTCTTTTCATTGAACATTAAATTTATCCAATAACCTGCGGTTCGCCTTACTTTTGTTTCGGCAAAAGTAAGCAAAACCATTGTCATACGCAAAACTCGTCTCATTTCTGCTTCATATCAGAATTATCGCAGAAACATAATCTATTCCATGCTTCCTGCCTCGAACAGTTGCGTATGACCTGAACGCGTATCCAACAGGGTTAATTGATCTCACACTCTAAAATTTACTCTAAGGATATAGCGTGAAACTCGAACCCATCGACCCACAGGAATTTACCGACTACGTTACCTACTCCGAAAAAAAACGGACACCTTGGGAACGCTTCCTCGATAAAATCAAACCCCGCTCTGCAGCCATGCGTACTACCGTCTTGGTCTTATTTGTGGTGTTTTTTAGCCTGTTTATGTCTTTATGGTTCTTTTGGCGCACACTCTATTTACCCGAAATTCAACAACATGCTCGTTATCTCGCAGTCGAGCTTGAAATCATTAACAATCCAGATTTACGGATTTTTCATAACAACGCTGAAGTGGATGTCGACGACTGGATGCGCAATCGCGTCGGAATCGAATATGTGACCGATCCGAAAGAATTCCCCAATGTCAAAGACAAAGTCATTGCAGAGTTCTTTACCAATCAAATTGAAAAGAAACTGGCCAAAGAAATGCGCATTGATAATACGACCGTGTATTTCCAATTTAAACCTGACCCACGCATCTGGATTCAAACCCCAGAAATGAATGGCAACTGGGTTCGTGAACCGTTAAAAACCTATGCCAACTATAGCGCAGAGCTAATCCTCGGTTGGTTATTGGGTATTCCGCTAATTGCCGGCATCATTATTTTAACCTTGGTTCGTCAGCTCAACCGTCCGCTAAAACGTTTACAAGATGCGGCAAACAACTACAGTAAGCACGGCACTGCCCCCTATTTAGAAACCAACCATGGGCCACAAGAAATTCGTGAAGTAAACCAAGCCTTTAACCACATGGTCTACACGCTGGAACAAACTGAACGTGACCGTCGTATTATGTTGGCCGGTATTTCCCACGATTTGCGTACTCCGCTGACCCGTATTCGACTCAGCGCAGAAATGATGCCTGATGATGACTTTCTAAAAGAAGGTCTGATCTATGATGTTGAAGATATGGATGCGATTCTGAATCAGTTCATTTCGTATATGCGTGACGGTTCAGATGAAGTACCACAAGATACTGATTTAAATGCGCTATTGCAGGAATTAGTGATTCAATTTAAACCTTTAGATATTCGCTTTGAACCTCAAGACTTACCGATTATTCAAGCACGTAGCCTGTCCTTAAAACGATTAATAGGGAACTTAATCAATAACTCAAAACGCTATGGTGCCGAGCCGATTGAACTGTCTACCGAATATGAAGGTGACCATATTCAAATTCGCGTTGCCGATAATGGCGAAGGGATTCCTGAAGACCAAATTGAAGACCTGATGCAACCTTTTGTACGTGGTAATGATGCACGTACCATTCAAGGCAGTGGACTCGGTTTAGCCATTGTAAAACGTATTGTGGATATTCACGAAGGTCAACTTTCAATTCACAATCGAGCAGAAGGTGGACTCGAAGCGATCATTTCTTTACCACTGCAAAAACTCGAAAATGATGAAATATTAAACAACAGCCCATTGGAAAAAATTAAGCAAAGTTTAACTGAACGCTTTTAACAAGCGTTCAAAAAAGCAACGAACAGTTTTGTTTAAGCTTTAACCATTGATATTTTTAACTTTATTATTCAGTAGTTTAAAAAACATAATAAAATCTTATACCCACATTTTTTCAAAAAATTAGACCTTAGCCTAACAGGTATGCAAAATGGCTTTTTTGATCGGTACAATCCGTATCAGTTTTGAGAATTTCACGAGAGTATATGATGTCTTTAGATCGCATCCGTTTAGCTGCCCTTCACGACAAAGTTATCAGCGCAGAAAAAGCTGCTGAATTCATTCAGGATGGTATGACGGTAGGTATGAGTGGTTTCACACGCGCAGGTGAAGCGAAAGCTGTACCTTTAGCGTTGGTTCAACAGGCTCATGCTAATCCTCTTAAAATTACCCTAATTACTGGCGCGAGCTTGGGTAACGATTTGGACAAAAAATTGACTGAAGCAGGTGTTCTTGCTCGTCGTTTACCGTTCCAAGTAGACAATACATTACGTAAAGCCATCAACAAAGGCGAAGTGATGTTCATCGATCAGCATTTGTCTGAAACAGTTGAACAAATGCGTAACCTTCAGCTTAAAAAGCCTGATGTGGCAATTATTGAAGCTGTTGCGATCACTGAAGATGGTGGCATCATCCCTACAACTTCTGTAGGTAACTCTGCAAGCTTCGCAATTTTTGCTGAAAAAGTGATTGTTGAAATCAACACCAACTTAAGCCCAGCATTCGAAGGCTTACACGATATTTATATCCCAACGTATCGTCCAACACGTCAAGCGATTCCATTGACTCAAGTTGACGAACGTATTGGTACACATGCAATCAACATCGATCCTTCAAAAATCGTAGGTATCGTATTTAACAACGAATTGCATGACTCTCCATCTACAGTGACTGCACCTGATGATGAAACTCAAGGTATTGCAAACCACCTGATCGCTTTCTTTGAAAAAGAAGTAGAAGAAGGTCGTTTACCGAAAAACCTTGGTCCATTACAAGCAGGTATCGGTTCAATTGCAAACGCAGTATTGACTGGTCTTAAAGATTCAAACTTTGAAGACTTGATCATGTACTCTGAAGTACTTCAAGACTGTACATTTGAATTGATCGACGCAGGCAAAATGAAATTTGCTTCAGGTTCTTCTATTACGCTTTCTGCTAAATATGGCGAAAAAGTATTTAATAACCTTGAACAATACAAAGACAAACTTGTATTACGTCCACAAGAAATTTCGAACCATCCAGAACTTGTACGTCGTTTAGGTATCATCGGTATCAACACTGCGCTTGAGTTTGATATCTACGGTAACGTGAACTCAACTCACGTTTGCGGTACAAAAATGATGAACGGTATCGGTGGTTCAGGTGACTTCGCACGTAATGCACACTTGGCGATCTTCGTGACTAAATCAATTGCAAAAGGCGGCGACATTTCTTCTGTTGTTCCATTTGCTTCTCACATTGACCATGCTGAACACGACGTTGACATCTTAGTTACTGAACAAGGTCTTGCTGACTTACGTGGTCTTGCTCCACGTGAACGTGCTCGTGCAGTAATCGACAACTGTGCTCACCCTATGTACCGTGATGCGCTAAATGATTACTTCGACCGTGCATGTGCGAAAGGTGGTCAAACACCTCACCTTCTACGTGAAGCATTGTCTTGGCACATCAACTTCGAAGAGAACGGCCACATGTTAGCTGCTCAACCAGAAGTTAAAACTGCTTAATTGACAGTGAAATAAGAAAACGCTCTTCGGAGCGTTTTTTTTATGGCTTTTATTTTTCAATATGACTTATCAAGTCTGCAAAACTCGACTAATCTAAATTGGTCAAAATACATGCTAAAACAAAAATTATGTTTATTATCCGCCCCTATCTCGAATCTGATTTAGATGATGTAATTGCACTTTGGGAACTCTGTGATCTGACCCGTCCATGGAATAACCCTGAAATTGATATTTTTCGAAAACTAGCGCAACGTGATCAATTATTTTTATTGGCTATCAAAGATGATCAATTGATCGCAACTGTGATGGGGGGCTATGATGGACATCGAGGCTGGGTCAATTATCTTGCTGTACATCCACATTTTCAGCGTAATGGCGTTGCCACCGCCCTCATTCAACAATTAGAAAAACGCTTAATTGCTTTAGGTTGCCCAAAACTTCAATTACTGATTCGCCAAGACAACATTGACGTACAAAATTTTTATGAACAATTGGGCTATGAAGAGGTTGAAGTGATTTGTTTGGGTAAACGTTTAATCACGGATTAATAGTCCGACAAATCTTCGGTCAATCCTTGAAGCAACATAAAAAAAATTCGACATTGCACCATCGAAACAAAAATGGATTGCATTGCTTGGCTTTAAATTTTAGGATTTGCCCCCATCATTTTCCCAGAACATAGAAAAGAGATTTCCCATGCGTGTAGATATCTGGTCAGACGTGGTTTGCCCATTTTGTTATATTGCGAAAAAACGCCTTGAAGCTGCTGCCGAAGAATCGGGTGTAGAACTTGAAGTGTTTTGGCATAGCTATCAACTTGATGCAGATGCGCCCGCTCGCCTAGAAATTTCTAATACTGAACGTCTAGCTCAAAAATATGGCCGCAGTATTGAAGAAGTAGAGGAAATGCAGCGCAATATTGCCGAAATGGCAAAAGCTGAAGGTATTGAATTTAACTGGCAAAAAGCCAATTCAGGCAATACTTTCAACGCGCACCGCTTGATTCATCTTGCACAAAGCAAAGGTCTCGGCAGTGAAGCCAAAGAAGCTTTCTTCTATAGCTATATGACGCAAGGCTTGGCCATTGGTGAACGTGAAACCTTAGAAGATGTTGCATCTCGTATTGGTCTAAACCCTGTTGAAGTCGATGACTTATTAGACTCAGATGAATTTGCTGATTTCGTCAAATACGACGAAGAAGTAGCACGCGATCAACTTAAAGTTACGGGTGTACCGTTCTTTGTATTTGAGCAACGCATTGCTTTAGCAGGCGCTCAACCGAAAGATGTATTTAAAAAAGTGATGGACAAAGCTGCGGAACTCCCTGAGCTTGCTCCTACACCTGTCTGTAATGATGAAAGCTGTGAAACACCTGAAAAATAATTCAGCGCGTTCAATCAAAAATCCCCGAACTTCGGGGATTTTTTATGATCAGTTTTTAACATCAATAAAATGAAACTTATTCCACCAAGAAGCTGATTTTTAAGTTCACTCGATATTCCGCAATTTTATTGTCTTTCACCACAACTTTTTGTTCATTAATCCATGCACCCTGAACGTTCTTTACGGTTTCAGTGACTTTATTAATTCCCGTTTGGATGGCATCTTCAAAACTTTTTGTGCTACTTGCATTTACTTCAACGACTTTAGCAACAGACATTGTATTTATCCTCATTGTTATGATTTTGAATCTTCATCATATGATTAAGTCACTTATTTTGGTTATTTTTTAAACATCAAAACAGCAAAATATTACATGTCTTACACAGGAGTGAATTCCACTTCGAGGGATTACAAACTGACCATCATTTATTACATGCTTTCTGTTTAAGCCAAGGCCACTACCGATTAGGCTAAAAGCTTCATTCTTCAAACGATCATGCTCGGGAGTAATGTCATGACTATTGAACCTCAAGCAACTTCTGCTGAAACCGAACTATCTACCAATACAACCCCTCAAACAACCACCAACGAGTCCCAAACAGGGAAGAATAGCTTTCTCTCACGTTTTTCTCCGACCGTCAAAGGTGCTGCGATCGGAGCTGTTGCAGGCAGTATATTACCTGTTTTTGGTACGATTAGTGGTGCCATTATTGGTGGTATCGCAGGCAAAGTCTATGAAAAGAAATGTGCCAAACATTCATAGATTTTTCATCTATATCTGAGTGATACGCCGCTGTCACTCAGCCACTAAAAACTCTAGAGCAATAACTCTAATAGACTGTTTTATATGAATATTAAATCCTACCATTTATCTTGTGTTGCCGAATCGATCATTTTTAATTGATTATTTTTTGATATTATTTTCACATAAATTCAAGTGATTAATTTTCTCCCTGACTCAATTTTTGAGTTACTAATGATTGATAGGAATACACATGAACGCAATCAAATATGCTATGGCTGTTGCTGTGATGGCGCTTTCTGCAACTGTTTCTGCACAAATCGTTTACGTACCTGATTTTCCAGTAAAAAAAGCTGTAACTGCTGAAACTGCCAATGCAGAGAGCCAAGCTCCAGCTGCTGATACAACTGAAGTTATCACAAACACAGAAAAAAAAGCTTAATTTTTAGCTGATTTTTCCATAAAAAAACCGATGGCTCCCACCATCGGTTTTTTATTTTATGTGCCTTTACTTTGGGCTTTATTCTTTACTTAACATTAAAAATGAACATCTAAAAGCGCTCGATCGCTGATGATGACTTCAAAAAAATTGATCAAACCATACCGCTATATCTTTTGCAAAACATATCTTTAAGCTAATGATTTGGTATTATTTTTAAACAAAATGCGCATTAATTGTCATATTTAACGCTTAATTTGTAGAAGCTGACATTTATTTCCATGTTTTTTTTAATGAAATCTCTATAATCAAATGAACTAATCGACTTCTTTATTTTTAAATTTACATTGTCCTATGCAAGAACTTCAGGCACTGATACAAGGAAAAATTTCACCGCAGGTTATAGATATTGAACGCCTGATTGAATTGGCCAATACATATCGAAACCCGAATTCGGCTGAATATAAATTAGTAGAACTTGCAACCAATATTGTATTGGCTAAATATTTAGAAAAAGCACAAAAAGTCCTTTAGGAAGTGGACAAATGAATTTACAAGACAAAGTACAATTAATAAAAGAAATCCATGTACTGACCCATCAACTTGAACATCGTGCTTTGAATTTTTATGAAACTGCGCTTTCTAAACGTCGAATTCATGAAATTTTTGCCTTATGCGACGAACCAATTTTTCAAAAGCAAATATTAAGTTATCGTGCATTAACTAAGCCACAAATGGCTGCCACTGAATTTTCCAAACAAACGCCATATTCATTGTTATTTCGTGGCTATTTTAACCATGATGCTGCACTTGAAAATGCTTTATATCAATATCCAGAGATGGGTTGGGCCTTGCTGCATGACCATAAATTAGGTTGGCAAGTGTGGATGATTCCAGCCAAACAGCGCACAGCTCTACTCAGTGAATGGGGCAATTTTAGCGAATGCTATGATTGGTTAATTGAACAACAACAGCTATATAAATGTTTAATCAGTGATACCGATCTACGTCTACATGCCTTACGCCTAAAGGATGAAATCATCACAGCGCCAAGCTGTGTTGCAGCAAGTGTGGACGACCTACTGCCAATTGAAGCGATAAATAAAGACGGATCTGTCGATCTAGATCATTGCGATAAGCAAATCAATGAAGCGGATACGTTGCTTGATAACTCAAATACAAATAAACCGGAGCTTTCTGCACCTGATACCATTCCTCTTGTTCTAATTGAGCAGCCAACACATGTGCCATCGGAGGAATATCTCAACTCGACAATGGCAGGCGTTGAACTTCCTGAACAGGTTCAAATCGCTCAATACACCGCTCGCGTTCAAAAGCTGCAAAACATCGATGCACAATTGGCCTTGTATGAATTGCAGTTTATAGATCAGCCTGAACTCACAACGCAACTTGATGTTCTAATGCATACGACAGATGGTACAGATTGGAAAAACCAGCCACTGTATTTAGCAGAGCAAATCAATATCGAAGGTCGCTTCATCAAATATCTCTTGTTGTTTGGTGCGCAAACGCAAATGGAAGCCATTCGACTCTCTCAGCTGTTTTGCCAACAACATCAACATGAACTTGCTGCGATTAAAGTCTTATCATGGGACAATCTAGAGCAACTCTGTGCTGCACCTGATCAGCTCTATCAACAGTCTCAGCATGCTGAAATGATTTGGTCGCAAAACGACTATTATCCATTTATTCCGGCACAGTTAATTCATACGCAAAAATTCATTCATTTTGATGAACCTGAACCGACACTACATACCCCGTTGTTATTATTACAAGAACGTCAAAAAATACGTTTAATCCACGGTCAAAAACGCATGGCACTCTTGCGTACCGAACAAGCCCTTCCTTATTTGATCCTCCATCGACAGCAAGGTTTAAATTGGCAAAGCATCCAAAATGTGATCCAAAAATTGCCTCAACCCATTGATGTGATTTCGCTTTATCAAGCACTTAAGCAAACGACCGAAGATTAATTGCATTTATTTTGTAGTTTGGCTTGCATTTATCCGACAAAAATAACAAAACTACAGATGCAGGATACTCAGATGATAATTAAATAGAGCCAAAACATATGCATAAAAAACAACAGTACTTTATTCGGACTTTGCTTTTTTCCGCATCAATAAGCTTGATGTATCAAGTTGCTTGGGCCAATGAAACTGATGCTGTCGTCAATGAAACTGAGGGGCAACATTCTCAGGATGTGCCTGCAACCGAGCAAAGTTCACCGTATATCATGCCAAAGACCTATGATTTTTTAGATCAAATTCCACGTTGGATTGATACAACACCGACCTTCTTACCTGAACAATCAGATCACCCCATTGTTCCGACAACAGAACAAACGGAAAATAATAGCTGGACCGATCGACAACAGAAGAAAGTCCGAAATTGGGCAGATCGAACTGCCGTTCGCATGGATAACTGGTTTGGGCAAAGTGAGCCTGATAAACCAGCCAATGCTACCCTTAGGGTGATTTTAGACAACAGTTGGAATAAGCACGATGAATACGAAATTAAGCCACGTATTCGCGGTAAAATTAAGCTTCCCACTTTAGAAAAAAAATTGAGTGTGGTCTTTGGTGATGACTCACTTGATAATGAATTAGAAAATAATGCTGCAATTACCAATGAAAACCCTGCGGGGCGTAGTGATAAAAATTATGACAATAAGCAAACCCGTGAAGATAACAGTTCACTGGCTTTACGTTGGTCAGAAATTTCAGATCGACTGCCCTTCGAAACTGACGTTGATCTCGGTTTACGTTCTGGTGATGACCTATATGTCCGCTTAAAAGCAGCTAAAAAATGGCAACTCGACAATGATTACAGTTTTTTAGCCGAACAAATTTATCGTTATGGTATCGATAGTGAAAATTATCTAAGAACCAATTTAGAATTAACCCATGCCCGTCCAGGCCAACCCTTTATCTCAAACCAATTCAACCTGACCTATGCAGATGCACAGGATGATGATCTGAAATGGGATAACTTCAGTTACCGCCAACACCAATTTTTTAAAGGTAACCGATTCAACTACGGCCTATATACAGGTGGTTTTTACAATAACGATCAACTGCGTTTAAACAGTTGGGGACCCTATGTATCATGGCGACAGCCCTTTCTACGTGAATGGTTTTATATCCAAGGTGATCTCAACTACCTCAACAACCATCGTGACGATAAAAGCCACTTTGTGGGCGCTTTAGTGCGCCTTGAAGCCTTGTTCTAATACCCTCTATTTCACAGCGAATAAAAAGCCCATCTCAACAGGATGGGCTTTTTTTAAATAACTCAGCTTCAATTTTTCTTAATCACACGCACACGATCATTACGTACAAAACTCGGCTGTTTTTCAGCGACTTTTTTCACTTTAGGAAAACTATACTGAACACGATCATTTCGCATCACACGGCGACTATCTACAAAAGGATTGATATCATATTGTGCGATTTGTTTTGAAACCTGCACACGGTCATTACGCACCATTTTTTGCTTAGAGCTGTCTGCCTGAGCAGATTGCATGAGGCCCATAGAGAGCAGCGAGCCCATTACAGCGATCACTAAAATTTTCATCTTAAGATTCCCAACACTTAATGATCGTTATTATAGATTAATTATTTATTTTTAATCTATTTTAAAGATTAAAACATGGACGTTTTTATTCATGTGCTCTATCGAAAAACCAAATAAAAAACCTCCCGAAGGAGGTTCATTTCATATCTACCGTTACTTCAGCAATAAGCTGTTAATCCGTTTGATGTATTGGGCAGGATCTTCGGGTAAACCGCCTTCAGCAATCAACGCCTGATCAAAAATAACATTTGCTAAGTCATCAAACTGCACCGAACTTTCTAATTTTTGTACCAACGGATGGGATGGATTGATTTCCAAGACTGGTTTTGACTCGGGAACCGCTTGTCCTGCTTGTTTTAGCATACGGACCAGTTGCGGTGATAACTCACCCTCAGCCACCACCAAACACGCAGGAGAGTCCACTAAACGTGTTGTTACACGCACTTCAGAGGTCTTATCTTTTAACGCATCCGACAGTTTTTCAACAACAGGTTTAAACTGCTCAGCAGCTTCCTCAAGTGCTTTCTTCTCTTCAGCATCTTGTAGATCACCCAAATCAACTGCACCTTTCGATACATTCTGTAATGGTGTTCCATCAAACTCAAAAACAAATTCCATCGCCCACTCATCCACTCGTTCAGTCATGAGCAGCACTTCGATACCTTTTTTCTTGAACAATTCAAGTTGTGGTGAGTTTTTCGCAGCATTTAAACTATCAGCAGTCACATAGTAAATTGCCTTTTGGCCTTCTTTCATATTGGCTTTATAGTCTGCAAATGATGTTTTCACTTCATCATTATTTGACGAAGCAAAGCGTAATAATTTTAGAATACGCTCACGATTCGCCATGTCTTCGCCTAAGCCTTCTTTTAAGACTGAACCAAACTCAGCGTAGAATTTTGCAAACTTCTCTTGATCAGCAACATCTTCAGATTTCGCCAAACCATCTAGCACCGTTAAAATACGGCGGGCGTTACCTTCACGAATCGTTTTAACGTCGCGACTTTCTTGTAATAATTCACGGCTTACATTAAGTGGTAAGTCTGCGCTATCCACCACACCTTGAACAAAACGTAAATAATTAGGAATCAAATTATCCGCATCATCCATGATAAATACACGTTTCACATAGAGCTTAATTCCTGCTTTAGCTTCACGTGTGAAAATATTGCTTGGTGCGCGAGATGGAATATAAAGTAACTGTGTATATTCCGTACTTCCCTCTACACGGTTGTGTGTCCACGCAAGCGGAGCTTCAAAATCATGGCTCAGGTTTTTATAAAACTCAGTATATTGTTCTTCACTGATCTCATTTTTATTACGCGTCCATAATGCACTTGCTGAGTTAATCGCTTCCCATTCATCCGTCAGTACATATTGACCAGGTTTTGCTTCTTCGCCTTCGGCAGCTTCCTCTTGTTGCCAAACTTCTTTCTGCATCTCAATTGGCAAACTAATATGATCAGAGTATTTATTAATAATCTGCTTAACTTTGTAACGATCTAAATAATCTAAAGCATCCTCGCGTAAATGCAAAATGATGTCGGTTCCACGTGAAGCCTTATCAATTGGCTCTACATCAAACTCACCTGTACCATTACTAACCCAACGTACCCCTTCAGCGGCATTTACCCCAGCACGACGTGATTCCACTGTAATTTTTTCAGCAACAATAAAACCTGAATAGAAGCCCACACCAAATTGACCAATCAATTGTGCATCTGACTTTTGATCACCCGTAAGCTTCGACATAAAATCTTTAGTGCCAGACTTAGCAATCGTACCCAAATGATCAATCGCTTCTTGTTGTGTCATACCAATACCATTATCCGAAATGGTAATTGTCTTCTGCTCTTTATTTAAATGAATACGCACATGTAAATCTGGATCATTTTCATAATATTCAGGATGGTTAATGCCTTCAAAACGTAATTTATCGCAGGCATCAGATGCGTTTGATACCAACTCACGAAGGAAAATTTCAGGATTTGAATATAAAGAATGTGTTACTAAATGCAGTAACTGAGCCACTTCCGCTTGGAAGCTGTGTTTTTGAGATTGTTGTTCGCTCATCAGTCTCTCCGTTCATACTAAGTAAAATTATCAATTGCCTATATGAATGGAGGGACTTCACTATTTTTCAATAGTGTGAATGGAAAATTTTTATTCTATCGCACTAAATTTTAAGGTTTAAAAAGGTCCTTGTTTATAAACGCGGTCCATGTAAAGATCTAGTTTTTGCTGCCGCATTTTATATACATCACTTAAACAACTGACATTGTCACGGCACTGATCGCGTAGTTGTAGCCATTTAATTTGTTGATCTTGAATTGCACCACGTGTCCCCATGGGAACCAAATGACGAATAATCGTATAGGTCGTGGCCATTTTGACATCGGCATCATTAATACTCGGGTTATCACAAACCGCATGTTCGGTAATGGTTTTCGCCTTTTTACAATCAAAACTTGCGGCATAACTTGTCGAAATAAAATAAGCACTGCCCAAGACCAGCATACCCTGAATAATTTTTTTCATCGTCTTTTCTCTTCTTCCAACTTGCTGATTTATTTTGACTCTAACAGTTCCACCTTAATTTTCTATTGCCTATTTGTTCAATTCGATCAACTGATGAATGGAATATGCTGCATAAAAAACCCTGCCTAATGGCAGGGTTTTAAGATCAGTTACAGCTTAGAATTTGTAGCTATAACCAATTGTATACACCATAGGATCGATATCTAAATCAAATTTAGGTACACCTGTAATTTCCACTTCTGGGCTAATCTGAGCATAGCGTGCATCAAAGAAAACACCCCAGTTTTTTGCATCAGCTGGCTGGTAGTTAAAACCGACTTGACCTGCAAAACCAAAGTCTTCTTTTACTTTTACTTTAGCACCAGCTAAATCACCACTTGCTTTTTCATCCCACGCAACAAATGCTGTACCACCTACACCAATATACGGTGTGAAACGTGTTGAATTTTTGAAGTTATATTTTGCAGTAATTGTAGGTGGCAAATGTTTAACCTTCACACCAGCATCTACAGCACCTGTAACATTTACATCATGACTTATTGGCGTTGCCAAAAGTAATTCAGCTGAAATGTTGTCATTAAAGAAATATTCAATTGATGGTGTAAATGCATATTCATGATCTGCTTCAACATTTACTGCGCCGTTTAAAATACTTGTGTCAGAAGTAGGGGCTACCACAGAACCACCAACTTTCACTTGCCATTGACCAGCCATAGCTGATGCAGACATACCCAATAATGCAATAAGAGCAGCTTGTTTTAACATTTTAAAGCAACCTTCTGGAATGAATAATTAATATTAAACATTAGTATTAAAATTATGCAACATTATTATTTTATAAATTTTTACATTATTATATAAGTCATTATTAATTAAAAATATTTATTTTAATCATAGCACAATGCTTGGTTTTATATTTTCACCATTATAATTAATTTATTATTCATAATATACCAACCTTTTTAATCAGAATTAATAAAATGAATTATTTTAATCCAACCAAAATCCTCAGGATTAAATAACAAAAAAGGCGATTATATAATCGCCTTTTTATTTATCTTTGAAAATTTTTTAGAGTACCATTGCGGCAATCCAACCAAAGATCATTAATGGAATATTGTAGTGAATGAAGGTCGGTACCACACTATCTTTCATGTGGTCATGCTGACCATCCATATTAAGACCTGATGTTGGCCCTAAAGTTGAGTCTGATGCTGGAGAACCTGCATCTCCCAAAGCTGCTGCTGTACCAATAATTGCAATCGTTGCCGCTGGGCTAAAACCAAATTGAATACAAAGTGGTACATAAATAATGGCCAAAATTGGGATTGTTGAGAATGAAGAACCAATACCTAAGGTAATTAATAGCCCTATCAATAGCATCCAAAATGCAGCTAAACCTTGGCTGTTTCCAATCCATTCAACCGAAGCTTGTACCAGTATTGGTACTTGATTCGTAGCCTCAATCACAGATGCAAAGCCCTGCGCAGAAATCATAATGAAACCCACCAGTGCCATCATGCGCATACCACTGATAATGACATCATCGGCTTCTTTCCACTTAAAAATACCTGCACAGCTTAAGATCGCAACACCAACCAGACCCGCCAAAATCATCGACTCAGATATGACTTGAACAGAAAGCGTAGCAACTACTGCTACCGCAGCCATGATCAAAGTAAATTTAGCGACTTGTGGTTTACCATTTTCATCTGCTTTTACATCAGATGAGATGGTGTGCTGTGATTCCTTAACCTGAACGTCAGCATACTCTCGTGGTTTACGGTAGCTATAAAAAACAGCAATTAATAAGCCAACAAACATCCCAAATACTGGAACTGCCATAGCAGTTGGAATTTGATCATAGCTGATGTTGAAACCGTATGGCTTACCAAAGGTATTGATGTTTTGACCTAAAATATCATTAAGGAAAATAGCACCAAAACCAAAAGGTACCAGCATATAAGTCGCCACAAGACCAAAAGTCAGAACACAAGCAATCAAACGACGGTCAAGTTTTAAATGATTAAATACACTGAGTAATGGTGGAATTAATACTGGAATAAACGCAATGTGCACTGGAATCACGTTTTGTGAACATACGGCGGCTAAAGCGATAGTAGCGAAAATTACGTATTTCACGCGATTCTGGGCTTTCACATTACTGTTACCTTTGAGTTTAGTAATGAGTTGATAAGCCAGTAAATCTGGCAAACCTGAACGCGCAAGTGCCAAAGCAAATGCCCCCAACACGCCATAAGCAAGTGCGATTTGAGCACCGTTGCCTAAGCCACTATTAAACGCTTCGATGGTGCCATGAATACCAAGACCAGCTAACAAGCCACCTGTTACTGCACCAATGATCAGCGCAAATACAACAGGCACGCGTGCCAGCGACAGTCCAAACATGACTGTAATTGCGGCAAGAATAGCAAACATAAGAAAAAAGGGAGTCTGACAAAAAACCGTATTTTATCAGAATTTGCTCGCTATTTAGCCCCCTATCGATGAAACTGCCACTGTTGAACGATTTACTTAAAGCTGCTGTGATTGCGCAAATTGAGCGATGTAACTTGCAATTTTTTCGGGTTGGCTCAGCACGGCCCAATGATTGGCATTGACTTCAACTACAGATAAATCTTCAACCCAATTAGGTAATTCTTTAATGTAATCTGGACTGACAAAATTATCATGTTTCAACACAATCGCTTGTACAGGACAGACGGCATAACGTTGTCTAGGCTGAGTTAAGCGGGGAATAAAATTAGCACGGTAAAGCGCAATACCGTGTTTACCATCATGCTGAATATTATGATTCAAAGGCAATTCTTGAGTACGTTCTAAATCATTCACAATTTTTCCCCAACGTTCAGCATTCAAAAAATGCCACGCCGTCGGTGCCAAAAATGGTAATTGGAATACCCCGATGTACCATGACTTACTTAATAATTTGAGTAATTTTTTCTGCTGATGCTTAAAGCTATTTCTGAGCAAAAATGCCGCATGATCCAAACATGGCCCAGAAATAGTTGAATAAGACAAAATACGTGAGCGAAATTTTGGCTCAGTTACCGATTCCCAAGATTGGATAGAGCCCCAATCATGCGCGGCCAAATGAAAACTACGCTCGCCTAATACCGCTTGCGTCACACTATCTAAATCAAGTGAAAGTTGTTCTAAACGGTAATCTCGTACTTTACGGGGCACAGAGGACTGCCCTGCACCTCGCACGTCATAGGTGACGATATAAAATTCATTAATAAGATGTTCAATAACCGGTTCCCATACTTCCTGATTATCAGGATAACCATGAACCAAAACCAATGCCGGCTTAGTTTCATCACCCCATGTCTTCACATAGAGCCGTTGTTGATCTGTGGTATTCACCCATTGCGTATTTAGTGGTTGCATTCTTCTTGTCCTTTTATCGATTCCATCGAATTGACGTTTTATTTGTGAACATGGGCAATGTGATCAATGCCACAGTTTTGAAACTCATTTAGTATGCAAAGTTCAGCATAAAAAAAAATTGACCCAGTATGAGCATAATCCAGAAAATAATGACAATGCCTATTGTCTCTAAATTCTTACTCAATCATTATGCCCCTTATAAAGGTGCTGGCATTTCGATTGATAAAATTGATCTCGCCAATTATCACATTCGCGTCAAAATGCCATTAACTCGAAAAAATCAAAATATTGTCGGTGTACATTTTGGCGGTAGTCTATATTCAATGGTTGACCCATTTTATATGTTGATTTTGATGCATCACCTTGGCTCACGTTATATCGTGTGGGACAAAGCGGCAAATATCCAATTTTTATCTCCCGGGCGTGGAACGGTATACGCTGACATCCAGCTCGACCCAAATGAAATCAATCATATTAAAAACTTAGCAGATAACCACGCACCTGTACTACGGAACTATAGCTTAAATATTTTTGATGAAGCAGGCTTACGTATCGCTGAAGTTCAAAAAACTCTATACATTCGTCGCAAGCAACCCCGTCCACGCAAATAAAAAAGGCGCTTATCTTTAAGCGCCTTTTCATTCAAATTTATCGGATTAGATTAGCGATTTTGCTCAATTGCAGCACCTGCACCACCACCGATTGCACCGCCAATAGCAGCACCGGTGTTACCACCAAAGATACTTTTACCGACTGCAGAACCAATCGCACCACCTACACCACTATATGTGGCATTTCGGTTTGAACCGTTTTGAGTTTTACTGCCGACAGCTGCACCAGCACCCCCACCAACGGCTGCACCTACACCACCACCAACGTTGTTACCCACACCACCACCAATGGCACCACCTAAAGCTGCGGCACCAATACGTTGTTCATTTGGCGACATGCTTTCACAACCAGCAAGCATTAGGGTCGAAATCATCGCGACTGCGCATACGCTCATTACTTTTTTCATTGTGATGTTCCTTGTCTTCTTCAATACCTATGATTCTAAAACCATTGTATGAAACAATTAAACATAGCTTGTTACGGCTTGGAGCATAAATGCTGCATTTTGTAAAAAACCACGCCTAATCGCTCACGAATCACTCAGGATTTTCATCCAAAATCATCAAATCTTTTGTGGTTTCACCATTTTCAGTCAGCACAGCATGAGAGAGTTTGGCTTTGCTTTCTGGATCTGTTGCCTGATCTAGTTTTAGCGTGCGTTTAATCGGGTCTTGCCCTTTCTTAAACTCTACACCTTCTGCATCAATATTGGTGTTTTGACGAATAATCTGACCGTCCTGCTTCACCGTCGTCTTGGTTTCAATTTTAGAGGTCGGGACGATGACGCCACCACGTTGTAGTACTGGAATCGATAATTTCTTTTCAGAAAAATCACTGTGATGATCTGAAAGTTCAATTTCACGTGCCACGATATCCTGACCTTTATTGGTCATTTCTAACACTGTTGCAGTCACTTGGCGTACAGGTTGTTGACCTGCAACACGGTGAATCACTTCTGTTTTTAGTACTGGAACTACAGCTTTATCTTCTACCACAATCGAATTGGGCATAGGTGCAGCAATCGCTGTCAATGAGCTGAATAATGCAGAAACTGCGAATAATTGCTGTGCGAATTTCATCAAAAGACCCCGTTATGTTTAAGTTTAAAAATCAAGAGATTTGTTATGTTCTATTTTTACTATAGGAAATAATTCAATATTAGGAAAGCTTTAATTTTCAATTCATCCGCATAAAAAAAGCCACCCGAAGGTGGCTTTTTTGGAATGATTTAAGGGCTAATTAAAGACCGTTAAATTCATCGCTAAATGCTTGGCTTAACGCTTGATCTACATCAGAGAAGTCATTGTGAAGCTCAAGCTCTGCAGCTTCAGACTCTTGACGACGACGTTCTAAGTGGTATGCCAAACCTGTACCCGCTGGGATCAGACGGCCTACAACCACGTTTTCTTTCAGACCACGTAATTCATCTTCTTTACCTGTTACAGCAGCTTCAGTTAACACACGAGTTGTTTCCTGGAACGATGCAGCAGAAATGAACGAGTCAGTAGAAAGCGACGCTTTGGTAATACCCATCAATTGACGTTCAAACTTCGCTGGGAACTTGTTCTGAGCTGCCACAGCTTGGTTTTCTTGAACAACGCGGATGTATTCCACTTGCTCGCCTTTGATGAAGCTTGTATCACCACCGTCAGTGATTTCAACTTTACGAAGCATTTGACGTACGATCACTTCAATGTGCTTGTCGTTGATTTTTACACCTTGCAGACGGTATACGTCTTGAACTTCGTTCACGATGTAGTTTGTCAGTGCAACTTCGCCTTTCAAACGTAAGATGTCGTGTGGATTTTGCGGACCATCAGAAATGGTCTCACCACGGTTCACATGCTCACCTTCGAACACGTTAATCGTACGCCATTTCGGAATTAGCTCTTCGTAAATCTCAGAGCCATCATCCGGAGTAATCACAAGACGGTTCTTACCTTTGGTCTCTTTACCGAAGCTTACGATACCTGAAATTTCAGCAAGGATCGCATGTTCTTTCGGTTTACGTGCTTCGAACAAGTCAGCTACACGCGGTAGACCACCAGTAATATCACGTGTACGTGAAGATTCTTGTGGCACACGACCAATAACATCACCGACACCAATTGTTTCGCCATCGCGCACAGTCAGAATCGTGTTTTGTGGTAGGAAGTAGAACTGTTCGCCGCCATCTGTTGTATCCAATACAACAGCTGGACGCATATCTTTACCAGATGCTGGACGTGAAGTTACTGGAAGTACCTCAATAGTCGTCATACCTGTTGCATCATCAGTTTTCGATGTCACAGTTACGCCATCAGCGATTTGGCTGAAACGCACTTTACCTGCAACTTCGGTAACAAGTGGATGTGTATGCGGATCCCAAGTCGCTACGATACCGCCAGCTTCCACAGCTTCGCCATCTTTAATGATGATTGAAGCACCGTATGGAATTTTGTAACGTTCGCGTTCACGACCGATGTCATCTGCGATACCGATTTCACCTGAACGTGAAGTTGATACCAAGTGACCTTTAGCGTGTTGTACTGTTTTCACATTGTGGAAACGTACTGTACCTTTGTTACGAACTTGTACGCTGTTAGCAGCAGAAGTTCGGCTCGCAGCACCACCTACGTGGAACGTACGCATTGTTAACTGTGTACCTGGCTCACCAATTGATTGAGCAGCCATTACACCCACAGATTCACCTGGATTCACCAAGTGACCGCGAGCAAGGTCACGACCGTAACATTTCGCACATACACCGAAAGTAGATTCACAGTTTACAACTGAACGTACTTTCACTTCATCGACACCTTGCTCTTCTAAGTAGTTTGCAAGTTTTTCATCGATTAAAGTATTACGTGGAAGAATCACATCATCCGAACCTGGTTTCTTCGCATCTTCAGCAAGTACACGACCCAATACTCGAGTACCTAAGTTCTCGATGACATCGCCACCTTGAATGAACGGAGTCATTACAAGACCGTCGAAAGTACCACAATCTGGCTCAGTAATTACCAAGTCTTGTGCAACGTCAACCAAACGACGAGTCAAGTAACCTGAGTTCGCAGTTTTCAATGCAGTATCGGCCAAACCTTTACGTGCACCGTGTGTTGAAATGAAGTACTGAAGTACGGTCAAACCTTCACGGAAGTTCGCTTTAATTGGTGTTTCAATGATCGAACCATCTGGTTTCGCCATCAAACCACGCATACCCGCTAACTGACGAATCTGAGCTGCCGAACCACGGGCACCTGAGTCAGACATCATGTAGATCGAGTTGAATGATTTTTGTTTCTCGTCTTCACCCTGTTTGTTTTTAACAGTTGTGAAAGACAAGTTGTCCATCATCGCTTTCGCTACTTGGTCGTTTGTACGTGCCCAAATATCGACAACTTTGTTATAACGTTCGCCGGCAGTTACGAAACCTTGCTCGAATTGTTGTTCAATTTCGCGAACTTCAACTTCAGCTTTTTCGATAATTGCTTGTTTTTGTGGCGGAATCAACATGTCTTCCATACCAACAGACACACCTGAGTGAGTCGCTTGACGGAAGCCCAAGTACATCAATTGGTCAGCGAAGATAACAGTATCTTTAAGACCTAATTTACGGTAGCAAGAGTTGATCAATTTAGAGATGTTCTTTTTCGTCATCTCAACGTTGATTTGTTGGAAATCCATACCTTCAGGTACAACTTCCCAAAGTAAACAACGACCTGGAGTTGTGTCTACAACAATGGTTTGTTGTTCACGGTTACCATTTTCGTCAATGACTGTTTGGTGTACACGTGCTTTTACGCGAGCGTGTAAATCAACTTGACCTGTTGCAAGTGCACGGTTTACTTCGTCAGTATCCGCAAACACCATACCTTCACCTTTGGCATTGATCGCATCACGAGTGATGTAGTACAAGCCTAAGACAACGTCCTGAGAAGGTACGATGATTGGCTCACCGTTCGCAGGAGAAAGAATGTTGTTTGTTGACATCATTAACGCACGAGCTTCTAACTGAGCTTCAAGTGTTAATGGTACGTGTACCGCCATTTGGTCACCGTCGAAGTCGGCGTTAAATGCCGCACAAACTAACGGGTGAAGACGGATCGCTTTACCTTCAATCAGGGTTGGTTCAAATGCTTGAAGACCCAAACGGTGAAGTGTAGGCGCACGGTTTAACATCACCGGGTGTTGACGAATTACGTGAGCAAGTACGTCCCAAACTTCTGGAGTTTCACGCTCAACCATTTTCTTCGCAGCTTTAATGGTTGTCGCTTGGCCAGATGCTTGTAGTTTCGCGAAAATGAATGGTTTGAATAATTCAAGCGCCATTTTTTTCGGAAGACCACATTGGTGAAGACGTAAAGTCGGACCTACAGTAATTACCGAACGACCAGAGTAATCGACACGTTTACCCAATAAGTTTTGACGGAAACGACCTTGTTTACCTTTGATCATGTCTGCCAAAGATTTAAGAGGACGTTTGTTCGAACCAGTAATTGCACGACCACGACGACCGTTATCAAGCAATGCATCTACAGACTCTTGTAACATACGTTTTTCGTTACGTACAATAATGTCTGGTGCTGCAAGGTCTAGAAGACGTTTTAAACGGTTGTTACGGTTGATTACACGACGGTAAAGATCGTTCAAGTCAGAAGTCGCAAAACGACCACCTTCTAGAGGGACCAACGGACGAAGATCAGGTGGAAGTACTGGAAGTACATTCATCACCATCCATTCTGGTTTGTTGTTCGACTCTTTGAACGCTTCCATCAATTTCAGACGTTTAGAGGCTTTTTTAAGCTTCGTTTCTGAAGTTGTATTTGGAATTTCTTCACGAAGACGTGAAATTTCAGCTTCAAGATCGATGTCTTTCAACAAATCTTGAACTGCTTCTGCACCCATTTTCGCAGTGAATTCATCACCGTGTTCTTCTAAAGCCGTGAAGTATTCTTCATCGTTTAGAAGTTGGTATTTCTCAAGTGGAGTCATACCTGGGTCAGTTACAACGTATGATTCGAAATACAATACACGTTCGATATCACGTAAAGTCATGTCTAAAAGCAGACCGATACGGCTAGGAAGTGATTTTAAGAACCAAATATGCGCAACTGGAGAAGCAAGGTCAATATGACCCATACGCTCACGACGTACTTTTGCAGTTGTTACTTCAACGCCACATTTTTCACAAATGACGCCTTTGTATTTCATACGCTTGTATTTACCACACAAGCATTCGTAATCTTTTACTGGACCAAAGATTTTGGCACAGAATAAACCATCACGTTCAGGTTTGAACGTACGGTAGTTAATGGTTTCAGGCTTTTTAACTTCACCATGAGACCACGACTTAATCATTTCTGGTGACGCAAGACCAATACGGATGCGATCAAACTCTACAGGAGCATGACCGTCTGAATCCGTCTTTTTGCGCATGATATCGAGCAAGTCTTTCAATTTTTTTCTCCGTGTGTTGTGGAGATTTTCACTTCACAACTGGGTCACAAATATTGTTTTTTAACTGAGAAATCCCCCTTGCCCCTCTTGATTAAAGAGGTGAGAAGCACTGCTTCGCAAGGGAGATTCAATGGAGCTAATTAGTCACCATTTTTCAGTTCAATGTTGATACCTAAAGAACGGATCTCTTTGGTCAATACGTTGAACGATTCAGGCATACCTGGGTCCATGTAATGGTTACCATCTACAATGTTCTTATAGATACGGGTACGACCTTCAACGTCATCCGACTTCACAGTAAGCATTTCTTGAAGTGTGTATGCTGCACCGTAAGCTTCGAGTGCCCATACTTCCATCTCACCGAAACGCTGACCACCGAATTGTGCTTTACCACCAAGCGGCTGTTGAGTTACTAGAGAGTAAGAACCAGTAGAACGCGCATGCATCTTGTCGTCAACCAAGTGGTTCAGTTTCAACATGTACATGTAACCTACAGTTACTGGACGGTCAAAACGTTCACCTGTACGACCATCATACAATACTGTTTGACCAGTACGTGAAATGCCACCAAGTTCTAACAATTCTTTAATTTGTGATTCTTCAGCACCATCAAATACTGGTGTTGCTAAAGGAACACCTTTACGCAAGTTACCTGAAAGCACCAAGATTTCTTCATCAGTCAAGCTATCAAGATCTTCTTGTTCGCCACCAACTTTGTTGTAAATCTTGTCTAAGAAATCACGAAGCTCAAGTACAGTACGTTGCTCTTTCATCATCTTGTCGATTTGATCGCCAAGACCTTTAGCTGCCATACCTAAGTGAGTTTCAAGAATCTGACCCACGTTCATACGTGATGGTACACCCAGTGGGTTAAGTACAACATCAACTGGAACACCGTTTGCATCGTGTGGCATGTCTTCTACAGGTAAGATGTTAGATACAACACCTTTGTTACCGTGACGACCCGCCATTTTATCACCCGGTTGGATGCGACGTTTTACAGCCAAGTAAACTTTAACAACTTTCAATACGCCAGTTGTCAGTTCATCACCTGTAGAAAGTTTGCGTTTTTTCTCTGCAAATTTCTCGTCAATTTCAAGGCTCTTCTCTTTCAAGAACACTTGAATTTGAGTTAAACGTTCAGCAATCGCTTCGTCGACTGGTTGGATTTCAATAAGATCAACCAACTCAAGACCAGACAATAACTCTTCAGTTAATTTGTCACCGCGTTTAGTTGTACCGCCACCGTTAGATTCTTGACCTTTCAATAGACGAACAATACGTTCACGAGCCGCTTCTTCGAAGATTTTGTATTCTTCTTTCAAGTCTTTACGGTAAGCATCAAGTTGTGCTTTCTCAA
Source organism: Acinetobacter sp. YH12063 (assembly GCF_013419715.1). NCBI lineage: Bacteria > Pseudomonadati > Pseudomonadota > Gammaproteobacteria > Moraxellales > Moraxellaceae > Acinetobacter > Acinetobacter sp. YH12063. Next base: position 363,629 of record NZ_VOZO01000001.1, read on the forward strand.
TTGCTTGAGCACGTTCGTCTTTTTCAAGACCGTCACGTGTAAATACTTGAACGTCAATTACAGTACCTTTCACAGATGAAGATACGCGTAATGAAGAGTCTTTTACGTCAGCCGCTTTTTCACCGAAGATTGCACGAAGCAATTTTTCTTCCGGAGTTAACTGCGTTTCACCTTTAGGCGTTACTTTACCGACAAGAATGTCACCCGCAGTAACTTCAGCACCGATATAAACGATACCTGATTCATCCAATTTAGAAAGTGCAGCTTCACCCACGTTCGGGATATCCGCTGTAATTTCTTCAGCACCCAATTTGGTATCACGTGCAACACATGAAAGCTCTTGGATGTGGATAGACGTTAAACGATCTTCTTGAAGTACACGCTCTGAAAGTAAGATCGAGTCTTCGTAGTTATAACCGTTCCAAGTCATGAACGCTACACGCATGTTTTGACCCAATGCCAATTCACCGCCATCTGTTGATGGACCATCAGCAAGAACGTCACCACGTGCAACTTTGTCACCTAAACGTACAACAACGTTTTGGTTGATACATGTATTTTGGTTCGAACGGGTGTATTTGATCAGGTTGTAGATATCTACACCTGCTTCGCCTGCCACCATCTCTTCTTCGTTTACACGAATAACGACACGAGAAGCATCAACGAACTCAATACGACCACCACGTTTCGCAAGTACACACACACCCGAGTCATGCGCTACGTTTGCTTCCATACCTGTACCAACAAGCGGTTTGTCAGCACGTAAAGTAGGAACAGCCTGACGCTGCATGTTTGAACCCATCAATGCACGGTTGGCATCATCGTGTTCAAGGAACGGAATAAGTGATGCCGCTACAGATACCACCTGCTGAGCAGATACATCCATATGCGTTACTTTTTCTGGTGGAATACGTACGAATTCACCTTGGTGACGTACAGATACGAATTCTTCAGTTAAGTTACCGTCTTTATCGATACCAGAATCGGCCTGTGCAATCACAGTACCTACTTCTTCAATCGCAGAAAGGTATTCAACGTCATCCGTTACACGACCATCAACAACTTTACGGTATGGAGTTTCCAAGAAACCGAAGTTATTACATTTCGCATAAACAGAAAGTGAGTTGATCAAACCAATGTTTGGACCTTCAGGAGTCTCAATTGGACATACACGACCGTAGTGAGTTTGATGTACGTCACGTACTTCGAAGCCCGCACGTTCACGAGTCAAACCACCTGGGCCCAATGCTGATACACGACGTTTGTGTGTAATTTCAGACAATGGGTTGTTTTGGTCCATGAACTGAGACAACTGGCTTGAACCAAAGAATTCTTTGATTGCCGCAGCAACTGGTTTCGCATTGATTAAATCTTGCGGAGACAAGTTATCAGTTTCAGCTTGAGATAAACGTTCTTTAACAGCACGTTCAACACGAACTAGACCAACACGGAATTGGTTTTCTGTCATTTCACCAACAGAACGAACACGACGGTTACCCAAGTGATCGATATCGTCGACTTCACCTTTACCGTTGCGGATTTCAACTAATGTTTTCAATACATCAGTGATGTCTTCGTTCGAAAGAATGCCTTCAACTTCACGAGACTTCTGATCCGTACCCACTTCGTAAGGACGACCCAAACGACGGTTGAACTTCATACGACCTACTGGTGATAAGTCATAACGTTCAGAAGAGAAGAACAAGTTGTTGAATAAGTTTTCAGCAGCTTCTTTTGTTGGTGGCTCACCCGGACGCATCACTTTGTAGATTTCTACAAGTGCTTCCTCACGACCAGTTGTAGTATCTGCACGTAAAGAGTCCGCAATGAATGGACCACGGTCGATGTCATTGGTATAAAGTACGTTGAATTGTTTAACGCCGCCTTCAGCCAATTTCACCATAATTTCATGGCTAAGTACGGTATTTGCCGCAACAACTTCGCCATCACGTAACGTTACATCTTCAGCAACGATACGTTCATATAGGTATTCATCAGGAACAGAAAGTTTTTCAAGACCTGCTGCTTCCATTTGACGAACATGGCGCGCGTTAATACGTTTACCTTGTTCAACAATTGTTTTACCGTCTGTACCCACGATATCAAACTGTGCCATTTCGCCACGTAGACGTTCTGGAACCAAGTCAATTTGATAGCTACCCATATCAAGATATACAGGTACTTTTTCGTAGAACATGTCTAGGATTTGTTCGTTGTTATAACCCAAGGCACGAAGCACAACAGTCGCAAGTAATTTACGACGACGGTCAATACGAACATAGACAAGATCTTTTGCATCGAATTCAAAGTCTAACCATGAACCACGGTAAGGAATGATACGAGCAGAATAAAGAACTTTACCGCTAGAGTGAGTTTTGCCTTTATCATGGTCAAAGAACACACCTGGTGAACGGTGTAATTGAGATACGATTACACGCTCAGTACCATTGATCACAAAGGTACCGTTGTCTGTCATAAGTGGCATTTCACCCATGTAGACTTCTTGCTCACGCACATCTTTGATTGTTTTAGTTTCGCGATCTTTAATGATCAGACGAATTTTTACACGCATTGGCGCCGCATAAGTTGAGCCACGAAGAATACATTCGCGCACATCAAATTCAGGCTTACCAAGACTATACTCAACAAATTCTAAAGCAGCATTGCCAGAATAACTTTCAATAGGAAAAACTGAACGAAATGCGGCCTGGAGACCGATATCTTCGCGGTTTTTTGGAGTTTTGCCGTCTTGAAGGAAAGTTCGGTACGAGTCGACTTGAATCGCGAGCAAGTACGGAACATCCATTACCTTGGGCAATTTACCAAAATTCTTACGGATCCGTTTCTTTTCGGTATATGAGTATGCCATCTGGAGTCCTCGGAAAGTAAACTAAGTCCGCCTGCAGAACGAACTTAGAAGGAATTACGCAGGCCGATATGGCCACCACTTTCACAAATGCTGCAATTTTTAGTGGTATTAAAACGCTTAACAATATTTTTTTACTGAAAAATATTGGTAAGCGTTTGGTTTTATAAATTATTTTTAATTTGTATGATTTTTATATCATGCAAACAAAAATCGAGCCGATAATTGTAACGCAAAAAGGCTGATGACCCAAGGGCCACCAGCCATTTTTTGGAGCCGATTATAAAAAAATCGACTCCCCTTAAGATTACTTAAGTGTAACTGTAGCACCAGCTTCTTCAAGTTTTTTCTTAAGTTCTTCGCCTTCTTCTTTAGAAACGCCTTCTTTAAGAACTGAAGGAGCGCTTTCAACAAGATCTTTAGCTTCTTTAAGACCAAGGCCAGTAGCTTCACGAACTGCTTTAATTACAGCAACTTTGTTAGCACCGAAAGAAGTCAACTCAACGTTGAATTCTGATTGTTCTTCAGCAGCAGCACCAGCAGCGCCAGGAGCAGCAGCAACTGCTACAGCAGCAGCAGATACGTTGAATTTTTCTTCGAAAGCAGAAATAAGTTCAACAAGTTCAAGAACAGTTTTTTCAGCAACTGCGTTTAAGATTTCTTCGTTTGTTAAAGCCATGAGAGTAACTCCAAATGGGTATTGAATGGTGTGTAAATTGATTTAAACTTAAGCAGCTTCTGACTCGTTTTTCTCTTTGAGCGCAGTAATAAGGCGACCCAATTTCGAAATAGGAGCTTGAAGAACGCTTGCAAGCATAGTAAGCGCTTTCTCTTGGTTTGGAAGGTTCGCGATAACGCTAACTTCAGCACCTTGATAAACTTTACCGTCAAATGCAGCAGCTTTAAGTTCAAATGCTTTATTAGTTTTAGCAAATTCTTCGAACAAACGAGCAGCTGCGCCCATGTCGTCTTCAGAAGTTGAGAAAGCTAAGATTGTTGGGCCAACAAGGTTGTCGCTCAAGATATTGAATTGAGTATCTTGAAGAGCACGTTTAGCCAAAGTGTTACGAACTACGCGAGTAGCAACACCTAGTTTACGAGCTTCAACACGTAGAGCAGTTAATTGCTCAACAGTTAAACCTTGGTAGTCAGCAACAACAGCAGCATACGCAGTAGAAGCAACTTCAGTTACTTCAGCTACGATCTGTTTTTTGCCTTCGATAAGAAGAGCCATTGTAAAACCTCCTAACGGTGATTTATGCACCTATACAGATGCACTCCCAATTCGTTAGCTCATCACTGAACCAACACGCGGAGGAGGAACAAATCACACCACCGCGTCTACTCAGGCTGGGCTATTAAGAAGAAAGCATAAAACTCCCCTCGCCTGAGGTCTTTGACGCTGATAAATCTAAATTTATCAATTCAAAGTTTGCCTGAGGGGCGATCAGCAAAGCATGCTTTGCCGACCCGCAAGATGAGAAACTGTGCTTCGAATGAAGCTTAATTTCTATCTTGCGTAATATTTAAAGCAGCGCTTTAAATATTACTCAGGGCTTTAAAATTCTGTAATAAGTCGAAACTTATTTAGAAACGTTTGCTACATCAACAACAAGACCAGGACCCATAGTTGAGCTTAAAGTGATCTTTTGGATGTAAACACCTTTAGAAGTAGCAGGTTTTGCTTTCTTAAGGTCAGCTACAAGAGCTTCAACGTTTGAACGAACAGCTTCAGCAGTGAAACCTACTTGACCGATCGCAGCGTGGATAATACCAGCTTTGTCTACACGGTAACGTGCTTGACCAGCTTTCGCGTTTTTAACAGCAGAAGCTACGTCAGGAGTTACAGTACCCACTTTAGGGTTTGGCATTAAGCCACGTGGACCAAGAATCGTACCCAACTTACCAACAACGCGCATTGCATCCGGAGCTGCAATTACTACGTCAAAGTCAAGGCTACCCGCTTGGATGCTTTCAGCAAGATCATCAAAACCAACAACGTCCGCGCCTTCAGCTTTAGCAGCTTCAGCAGCAGCGCCTTGAGCAAACACAGCTACACGTACAGTTTTACCAGTACCTGCAGGAAGTGTAGTCGCGCCACGAACAACTTGGTCAGATTTACGAGGATCAACACCTAGGTTTACAGCAACATCCAAAGATTCTTTGAATTTTACTGCTGGAAGGCCGTTAAGAACTGCAACTGCTTCTTCCAAAGTGTAAACTTTGTTAGCTTCAACAGCAGCAACAATGGCTTTTTGACGTTTAGTTAATTTAGCCATGTCTTATAGCTCCACTTCCAAGCCCATAGAACGCGCAGAACCAGCAATGGTACGTACACGTGCGTCTAAATCAGCACCAGTAAGATCTGGTTCTTTAGTAGTCGCAATTTCTTCTAATTGAGCGCGAGTCAACTTACCAACTTTAGTCTTGTTAGGTACAGCTGAACCCTTTTGGATGCCCGCAGCTTTCTTAAGAAGAATCGCAGCAGGAGGAGTTTTCATGATGAATGTGAACGACTTGTCGTTGTACACAGTGATCACTACTGGAATTGGAAGACCAGCTTCAACTTTTTGTGTCGCAGCATTGAATTCTTTACAGAATGCCATGATGTTAACACCACGTTGACCTAGTGCAGGACCAATCGGTGGAGATGGATTTGCTTTACCAGCTGGAACTTGCAGCTTGATATAGCCGTCAATCTTCTTAGCCATTTCAATTACCTCTGGGTACTAACGCCGCTAGGCTCCCCATACATTTAAGTAACGATACCGTTACAACAACAATGCCCGACTCATAACAAATCGGGCGTTTATCAACCAAGTTAAATTAAACTGATTTTTCGACTTGGCGAAATTCCAGTTCAACTTGAGTTGGTCGATTAAATACATTAATCGTCAACGTTAAACGTGACTTATCGTATAGAACTTCTTCCACCACGCCTTTAAAGTCGGTGAATGGACCGTCAATTACGAGTAATTCTTCACCTGGTTCAAACATCGTCTTAGGACGAGGTGCTTCGCCAGTATTGCGTACACGTGCAAGAATCGCATCAGCTTCTTTTTGCGTAATTGGTGCAGGTTTTTCTGCAGTACCACCAATGAAACCTAATACTTTTGGACATTCTTTAACAATGTGCCAAGTTTCATCATTCATTTCCATTTCGACTAACACATAGCCTGGAAAGAATTTACGCTCAGATTTACGTTTCTTACCATCCTTCATTTCCACTACTTCTTCAGTAGGGACAAGGACTTCACCAAAGCTATCGGCTACAGCGCTACGCTGGATTCGATCATTAAGTGAGCGTAACACTTGTTTTTCATAGCCTGAATAGGCATGAATAATGTACCAACGTTTCATAGCTCTCTTACCCGATAATAAACTTCATTAACCAGCTCAAAGCATAGTCAAAGCACCATAATAAAATAGATGCCACTAAGACTACCGCAAGTACCTGCCAAGATGTGGTCATGGTCTCTTGCTTGGTTGGCCAAGTCACTCGACGTAACTCAATTCGAGCATCTTTCAACAATCGAACAAAGCCTTTGCCTTGATGGGTGGCGTATAATAAACCTAAAGCCACGATGATACAAGCCAAAATTACCCCAACACGGACCCAGACATCATTCGCTGGTGCCCAGTATGCTGGCAAATGTTGATTCACCATCATAGAACTACCGAGTAAAATCAACGCGATAACCCACAGAACATAGTCTAAAGGGGAACCAGAATTAACAACTTCAGCAGGATTATTTCTTTGAGGAATTGGCGCGTCGCTTAATGCGTCACGCGATTTATCATTCGACATTTTTGTACTCGTCGTAGGATTCGCGACTTATTATATGACCAGTTGAGCCAGCATCAAGCTTCTTTTTAAAAAAATTTGGCAGGCCAGGAGGGACTCGAACCCCCAACATTCGGTTTTGGAGACCGACGCTCTACCAATTGAACTACTGACCTGCAGAGCAAATCGAGAGTCGAAACTCTCGATCTGTACAAAGATAACTGTATTATATTATGCAGTTACTTTAGAAACAACACCCGCACCAACTGTACGGCCACCTTCACGGATCGCGAAGCGTAAGCCAGCGTCCATTGCGATTGGGTGGATTAATTCTACTGACATTTCTACGTTGTCACCAGGCATAACCATTTCAACGCCTTCTTTAAGCGCGATTGCACCAGTTACGTCAGTTGTACGGAAGTAGAACTGTGGACGGTAACCGTTAAGGAATGGAGTATGACGACCACCTTCGTCTTTAGAAAGTACGTATACTTCTGCGTCGAATTTAGTATGCGGTTTGATTGTACCTGGTTTAGCAAGTACTTGACCACGTTGAACGTCTTCACGTTTAGTACCACGTAGAAGAACACCACAGTTCTCGCCCGCACGACCTTCGTCAAGAAGTTTACGGAACATTTCTACGCCAGTTACAGTTGTTTTAACTGTATCTTTAATACCAACGATTTCAACTTCTTCGCCTACTTTCACGATACCAGTTTCAACACGGCCAGTTACTACTGTACCACGACCTGAAATTGAGAATACGTCTTCGATTGGCATAAGGAATGCAAGGTCGATAGCACGTTCTGGCTCTGGGATGTAAGAGTCAAGAGCTTCAACAAGAGCAACTACAGCGTCTTCGCCGTATTGACCAGCTTCACCATTAAGCGCTGCAAGAGCAGAACCACGGATTACTGGGGTGTCGTCGCCTGGGAAGTCATAAGTAGAAAGAAGTTCACGAACTTCCATTTCTACTAATTCAAGAAGTTCTTCGTCGTCAACAAGGTCGCATTTGTTTAAGAATACAACGATGTAAGGTACACCTACCTGACGAGAAAGAAGGATGTGTTCACGAGTTTGTGGCATTGGACCATCAGTCGCAGCACATACAAGGATCGCACCATCCATTTGCGCAGCACCAGTAATCATGTTTTTAACATAATCGGCGTGACCTGGGCAGTCTACGTGAGCGTAGTGACGGATTGGAGAATCGTATTCTACGTGTGAAGTATTAATTGTAATACCACGTGCTTTTTCTTCTGGTGCAGAGTCGATTGCAGCGTAATCTTTCGCTTCACCGCCGAATTTTTTTGCACATACAGTTGCAATTGCAGCTGTTAAAGTCGTTTTACCATGGTCAACGTGACCGATTGTGCCCACGTTAACGTGTGGCTTATTACGTTCAAACTTAGCCTTAGCCATGCTTTTCTTCCTCGTTTACGTCGAACACAATTCTGAGTAAAACCCAGCTCCGACATATCGCCTAAAAAAATAAACACCCAATACTTGAAAAGCAGACTAAAAAGCCTGCTTCTGGAATCTTGTGCAACATTTAAAGTTGCTAAACTGTAAAATCTGGAGCTCTTATCGAGATTTGAACTCGAGACCTCTCCCTTACCAAGGGAGTGCTCTACCACTGAGCTATAAGAGCAAATATAAGCACTTCAATAGATATGGAGCGGGAGACGAGGGTCGAACTCGCGACATGTAGCTTGGAAGGCTACCGCTCTACCAACTGAGCTACTCCCGCACGATGTTGGTACAAACCACTTATTGAAGTCTTAAAATTGGTGGTGAGGGAAGGATTCGAACCTTCGAAACTTTCGTAGCGGAGTTACAGTCCGCCCCCTTTGACCGCTCGGGAACCTCACCATTTTACACTTACTTCAGTGTCGTTCTTTCTACTCACTCTCAAACTTTCTAAGATGGTGCCGGCACACGGATTCGAACTGTGGACCTACTGATTACAAGTCAGTTGCTCTACCAACTGAGCTATGCCGGCGTTTCTTAGTGTTTCGTACGTTTCGTATCGGAACGGTGTGCAGTTTAGCAAATCTTGAAATCCTTGCAAGTGTTTTTTCTAAAAAAAACGTGAAAAACTCATAAAATCAATCCATTTGATGATAATTCAACCGCTTTGATCACTGCGCGAGCTTTTATTTGGGTTTCATTCCACTCTGATTCAGGATTAGAGTCATACACCACCCCTGCTCCAGCTTGAACATAGACCTTATTTTCACGAATTACACAGGTACGAATCGCAATCGACATGTCCATTTCACCATGCCAGCCTAAATAACCAACAGCACCACCAAAAATTCCACGTTTTACTGGTTCAACTTCGTCAATAATTTCCATAGCACGGATTTTTGGTGCACCTGAAAGCGTACCCGCAGGGAATGTTGCCTTAAAAACATCCAAAGCATCGACATCATCACGTACTTCACCTTGCACATTTGACACAATGTGCATGACATGCGAATAACGTTCGATCACCATTTGATCAGTCACGTGAACTTTACCGATTTTAGAAACGCGTCCAACATCATTTCGCCCCAAATCGATCAACATCAAATGCTCTGCAATTTCTTTTTCATCAGATAGCAAATCTTTTTCTAGCGCTAAATCTTCTTCTTTTGTTTTACCCCGTGGTCGCGTTCCCGCCAAAGGACGAACTGTTGCCACACCATTTTCTAAACGGGACAAAATTTCAGGTGATGAACCGACGATATGAAAAGGAATGTCATTTTCTAGTGTCTGCCCTTGCACCAAGAACAAATATGGCGATGGATTGAGGTGACGTAGTGCACGATAGACCTGCAAAGGCTCACCATCAAAATCGGATACCATACGATGGCCCGGCACAACCTGCATCACATCACCGGCCTTAATGTACTCTTTTACTTTCGCAATAGAATCAATAAAATTGTCATGTCCAGTGATGGATTCAAACTGTGGTGCAGTATGCTTATTTGCTTTGAGTGCAATTGGGGTTGCCAAAAGTTCTTCTAGCTCATCCAATTGTTGCTGCGCCTTGGTATAGGCCTCAGCATCATTTACATCGGCATGCACAATTAAGAATAAGGTATCCTTAAGGTTATCAAAGACGATGACGGTTTTTGATAGCATCATCCAAATATCCGGAATCCCGACCGGGTCAGCTTCTGGAACGTTATTGAGCTTTGGTTCGATATAACGCACAGCATCATAACCAAAGTATCCAACCAATCCACCGGTAAAGCTCGGCAACGCTGGTAAATCTTGCTGTGTAGGCACTTTATATTGTGCTTGGAAGTCACGAATGTATTGAAATGGGTCAGCACATTGTTGTTTTTCAACCGAGCCATCAGCATGTTGAACGGTCAACTGCCCTTCATTACACGAAAATACGGTGGACTCGCCCAAGCCAATAATGGAGTAACGCGCCCAGTTTTCGCCACCCTCTACAGATTCAAATAAATAGGCTTGTTTATGTTGTTTTAATCGCGCAAAGACAGACAGCGGAGTTTCTGTATCTGCCAAGCGCTGACGATATACCGGAATCAAGTTATATCCAGCAGTTTTCAGTTGTTCAAATTGAGTTTGTGTAGTCATCTCGGTTTCTCTATATTTCGCGTGGTCAATTTCAGTTAATTTCTTCTCATGCTGATTGAGTGACGCCATCGAAATACTACACACTTGCTCATTTTCACTTCCTTAACCCTACTTATTTCAACCCAATAATTCTTTTAAGTTATCAACCACGTGCTGCGGCTGACACTCTCGAATATTTTCACCATGATTATAGCCATAGCTGACCACAATACAATCAATACCCGCACGACGTGCTGCCTCTACATCATTGACAGAATCACCCACCATCAAAATTTGCTGTTTCGGCAAGGCATAATGCTCCGCACAATACTCTAGCTGCTTGGGATGTGGTTTACGCTCTTCAAAACGATCTCCGCCAATCACATCATCAAAGTATTCATGCATACCTAGTGCCTGCACAATACTGCGTGCCGGTTGCTCTGGTTTATTGGTCACACAAATCAGAATTTTCTCTTCTGCTTTTGCCCAATCCAAGAACGCTAGAATGCCGTCAAAGGGCTGCGTCAAGACACAAGGATCTGCATTGTAAATCTTTAGAAAAGTTTCCAGCAAAAGATGGTGCTGTGCGGCATCCACCTTCCCGGTCAAGTATTCAAGTACGCTATGACAAAACAATGAAGTTCCTTTCCCAATCCAGTTTCGCACCTGCGCTTCTGTGACCAACGGTAATTGCAAAGCATTTAAACTCATATTCATCGCACGATGTAAGTCAGATGCTGAATCGACTAGCGTTCCATCCAGATCAAATAAAATCATTTGGCGTTCTGCTAAACGAACTTCAAACATAATGTCCCTCTATTTTTTTGTAAATTTTCCCCATAAAAAAGGCATGCCCATGCATGCCTTTCGAGGAATGTCTCGGTTTATTTAAACAACACCCATGCAATAATTGCAAGAATGATTAAAACAATGACTGAGATTAAGCCCACAGAGGCATTTTTTTGTGCTTCACGTTCTTGCTCTACACATGTCGCTGGAATTTCTACATCACATGCCTCATTTTTCGGAGCAGCAGTAATGTCAATTCCCTCAGGAATTGGCGCAGGTTTAGGCACACCCACATTGGTCGGCATACCATCACGAGTCAATTGAACTGAACCATCACGCTCTTTCAACTCTGGCATACCTTGATCATTCATTTGTTGTGCTGCAGTTTTAACGATAGGCTCTTGTGTCACAGTCTCAGACGCATTTACTACAGGCTCTTGTGCCGCAGTTTCAGAAACTGCAACAGCTTCAGACGGCTGCTGAACAGGAGTAATTTCTTCTGCTTGCAACGCTTCAACGCTTTGTTCAATATCCGCAGGGATCTCTACAGCTTTAGCCGGAGCCAATAAACTAAACTTCACACTGGCAAACTGTACAATATCACCTTCTTTTAAAAGTGATTCACCAGTCAAGCGGACATCATTAATAAACGTCCCATTAGATGAATTGAGATCTTGCAACCAGAGTGCTTGATCTTTCAGTACAAAGGCAGCATGTTTACGCGATACATCAGATTCTTGTAAAACAATATCTGCTTGTTGATGACGACCCACCAACATATCTCGCTCAATACTAATTTCTTGTCCTGTTAAATCACCAGAAATTGCTTGAATTTTCCAAGTCATGAAGTTAATTCTCTATTGCTCGTTTTTTTCATCATAGCATGCAGTGGTTTCAAAGCTAAACCACCCTACTGTCTAACCTAAGGAGTTTCCGCCACTTTGCCATTCGGTACGGTTATGGTTTGGCGCTTCACTGCAGGTTCAATGGCGACTGGCGTGGAGACCACTGCCGCTGGCTGTGTGGTTTGTGGTGCTGTAGGTACCGTCTTATACACAGGGGCTGGTGCTGTACCTTTTGAAACAGGTATGCGCTGCTGATACACATCGTCCACATTTTCAGGTAATTTCGCAAAATTACCGTCATTATCCAGTGCCAGTTGCAGACTATAGAGCTGACTGTAACGTTGCTGAGACATTTTCTTCACATCAGCAGAATTTCCAACAATGGTCGGATGAATAAAGATCAGCAAATTGCGTTTACTGTTGGATTTTCCTTCCGAGCTAAAAAGTTTGCCCAGTACAGGAATAGCCCCTAGCCCTGGAACAGATTGACGCCCATGCAATGTATTGTCCGAGATCAAACCACCCAACACAATCGTTTGACCATGCTCTGCCAAGATCGAGGTTTTGATCGCGCGTTTAGTCGTAACCAAATCCGACGCTTGACCTTTATTGTCTTTTACATCAGAAACTTCTTGCTCGACCTCTAAACGCACCGAGCCGCCATCACCAATATGCGGCACAACTTTCAAAGTAACACCGACATCTTTACGCTCAATCGATGTATACGGATTGGCTGTACCACCATTGGTGGTGACCGAACCTGTCACAAATGGAACGTTTTCACCCACCACAATATAGGCTTCTTCGTTGTCCATCGTCACTATCGACGGTGTAGATAATAAATTGGATTTGGTCTTTTCTTTTAAGGCCTGAATCATCGCACCATAGAGTTTGCGCGAACCATCACTGCCTTCACGATAATCACCAAGAACTAAAGAAGTACCCGCACTCACCGCGCTACCCGCACCCGCAGCACCACCAGTTAAATAACCTCCGGCAATATTTTTTAAACTAGAACCAAAGTTATCAAAGTTAATTAAGCCGATACCACTACTGATATCTCCCAACGCCCATTGCACACCGAGCTGATCGGTGTCCGTGCCTTCAACTTCAATAATCGCCGCTTCGATCAGCACTTGCTGACGACGAATATCGAGCTGCTGAATCGCAGATTCAATTTCACGCATGAGCTGCGGATCTGCTTTCACAATCAGTGCATTTTGTGTGGCATCAGCAATAATACTCACGCCATTGGCATTAAAGCTTGAGATACCGTTTTGCGTATTATTGGAAGAGTTATTACTGTTGAGGTTAATACCTGAACTGGTGTTATTTTGTGAACTGAATGACTGTGAATTCGAACTGTTACTATCATTCATTAAACTGTTCATCGTGCTGCTATTTGAGCTATTCGATGAATTTGTACTCGAAACGGCCTGCCCTGTGACCAAGCCTTGTAAGATTTCTGACAAGTTTTTGGCACTTGCATACTTTAGACGAAAAACTTTCAATCCACCCAATCGATCTGCAGCAGGCACATCTAAGGTCTCAATAATCTTACGAATACGCTTACGTGTCGCTGTATCACCTTTAATGATAATACGATTGGTTCGATTGTCCGCAATAATACGAATTCGTGAACCTTTCGGGTCTTTTGATGCGCCGGTCGAACTCATCGACTCTAACAGCCCAATCATTTCTTCGGCCTGACTCGATTGCAGCGTCACGGCTTCGATATCATTTTGACCCGTTCCATCTAAATTACGAATAATCGTTTCGAGCTGGTAAATATTACTAGCACGGTCTGAGACGATCAGCGCATTGGTCCCCGCCACTGCTGACAAATGTGCAAATTGTGGCATCAGTGGACGTAGGGCTGGAATTAAGTCGTTGGCATTGGTGTTATCAAGCCAAATCACTCGGGTGACAATTTGGTCTCCAGACGCACGGTGGCGCGCATCATAAGGAATGCCCGAGCTTTTTACATTACTGTCTGGAACCAGTTTAATGGTGTTGCCCGATGGAATCGCTACCACACCATTGACATTCAATACACCGAGAAACAGGTCATAGACTTCATTTTTATTTAAAGGCTTATTGGAAATAACCGTTACATTTCCTCGTACCCGTGGGTCAACTGCAAAATTTTTCCCCGTGATATCTGCGACTTCATTAATGAATGCCGTAAGATCTGCATCACGTAAATTGATTTTCCATGTTTGTGCATAACTTGCTGTGCTGACCATAGCAACCAAGGGCACCATGGCATAGGCAGCTAAAGTTGAACGGTTATTATTAAATAAAGCCATATACGCCTGTGTTTCCTAACCCTATAAAGTGATGAAACATCACTAAAAATCCTGTTGTATGGTCATCACTTGATCACCACGTTTGACTTCAAGTTTCACCTGCCCTTCACGGCGGGCTTGTTCTAATAATTGCGCCTCAGATTGTCCTGCACCGACTGCCTGCCCATTTAAAGACATAATGCGGTCACCCGGTTGCAAACCCAATTTATTTCTCAAGGCAGCAGGTGTTCGATTTGAAATCTCAAACCCACCATTACCTGATGGATTCACCCCCATTTCCTGCATATATTGTTCACGATTTTCTGTCATGCGTTGTACGGCCTGACCAATCGCGGACTGCGTCGTGCCTTGCCCTGAATTTGCAGGATTAGCTGCATTTTGCATGCTGTTATTTTGCAAAGATCCGCCTGATGTTGCATTGGCTGTAGGGACAATCGGTTGATCTAATCCGTTTTCAATACCTTGGAACGCTAATTCACGCCGTGCACCATTACCCTGCGTTAAAATCACCTTATCCCAATAAACTTCAGCCAGTTGATATGATGAACCTTGAATGGTTTCTCCAACCAAGTAGCGATCTGAACTCTCATTGACCTTAATCACTGCCGACGAGTAGCGACTTGGCTGTCCAACCACCACACCTTGTAACACCATATTTAACTGCGCGTCAGCTGCTGAACTGCGGTTTTCCTGAAACAAGGCAAAAGAGCTAATATTAGGAACTTGCGTTTGCTGTGAACCCAATTCAACTCGGTCTAACTGCATGGCTTGTGGCGGTGCAATCAATAACCAAAATAAAGCGGCTAACTTCCAGCACAGGTACAAAATTATTAAAGCCAAGACCACAGGTGCAAGTCGATCTGTTTGCTTCCAATTGATCTCGCGGATTTTTTCGAAATAGTCAGCCATCAGTTCACCCCACTCAATAGAGGTTGACGCGAACTAATCACATACGTATCTAATCCTGCCTTACCTTCATAGGAAGCAACATTCATCAAAAAGCGCTGGGTTAATTGCACATCCAACATGAGGTCTGGCTCAAGTGATAAATTCATCATCTTTTGTTCGCGTTGATCTCGAACATCAATCGACAATTTGCCATTATCATCTTTTAATTGAGCTAACATGGCAGGCACATTCATTGACTCTTGACGCTGTGCAAAGCTAAAGGATAAATCCCCACCTGCCCACTGCATCTCGCCTAATGACTGACTAAATCCCTGTTGTGGCTTATATTTAAACTGCACATCTTTTAATTGAATGGCATTCGTTGGCCATTGCCAATCGGCAAAACTTTTTAAAGTTTCAGGGGCAATTTGACCCTCTAAGTTTTTGATGCTGATACTTTTGCCAAAACCATACCCCATAACACCTTGCAGTTTGGTATTGCCACTATGAATTTCAACATTTGCACCCAAGCGTAATAAAATCAAGTCCCACGGGCGTGTGTTCCAGTTTAACGAGCCTTTCAAATTTCCTCGTGTCCAATCTGCTTGCCCATGCCAAATATTGCCACTGACGTTATGTAGCATTTGGTTATTTTTATAAAACTTTGTAATGAGCCACGCTGCTGGCACTTGCAGCATAACGAAAATTAAAAAACTGATCGCAGCAAAAATGAGCCACCGAATATTATTAGTTTTATTGATCATCCCACCACAACCGATCCATCAATTTTTTTCCATCATTTAAACATTTTTCTTTATAGACACATTATGCATACTTTTTCTGCATAGCCAATTCAAAGAGATAAAAAAACCAGGCATTTGCCTGGTTTAATTATCCTGAACTCAGGATATGACGATTTCATGAATTGTTCTTAAATTAAGAAGTCTTCTAGTTTCGCGCCTTTTTCTAACTCAGCCACTAACCAACGTGGTTGTTTACCACGACCAGTCCACGTGTCATCTGCATTGGTTTTGCTACGGTAACGTGGCTCAACCGCTTTACGCGTTGATTTTTTACGTTTGCTTAAACCAAATTCAAGAATTTGTTCAACGCTTAAATCTAAATTTTCTGCAATTTCAACAATACGGTTATACGCATCTTCAATCGCTTGATCTTTTTTAGATGCAATCAGTGCTTCAGCTTCTACTTGAAGCTTCTTTAACTCTTCAACTGATAAATTACTAATATCAGGCATAATCTTTAACTCCGAAATTTCATTTTAATAATGCTTATGAAAACTCGCTCATAATATTATAATAAAATTTTTATTCAATAAATAATTTTCATTTTACTACAATATTTTAACACGACTCCTTAAAATATATAAAGTTAAATTGTATTTAAATATTATTTCCCACTGAATTTTCTAAGGCTTTTATTTTGGTTTTAATATTTTCCGGAATAGAGGTTTTTTGCAGGGTCATTTTATCCACGCACACAATAACCGCATCGCCTGTTGCAACGATTTTTTGTTGCTGTTCACTCCATAATATATAACCCATACGAAATGCACTATTTCTTAATTCTTCAACGCGCGTTGCCACTTTTAAAATATCAGGATAAACCACGGGGCTTAAATATTTACACTGGCTTGAAGCAACAACCGTAACCACAGACTGATTAAATATATCCAACTGATCTAAATAACCAATCCGCGCACTTTCCATATAACGATAATAATGCACGTTATTTACATGACCAAAAGCATCCATATCCCCCCAAGCTACGTGTTGAGTATGAATCAATGAATATTGAGCTAAATCTTTTTGCATATTATGTCCTTATATTCTAATTTCCATAAAATTAGCATTATTTTCAAATATTAAATTTAATTGTTTGGTCAAATATTCCTGCTGATTTAAAGCTGACTTGATACGTAAATAACTCATTAATACATCATCTGGATATAATTCTAATAATGCATCCGCCTCAGCTTGACGTGCTGTCGCTTGGTAAATATTCCATTTTGCAAAACTAAAAACAGGTAGTGCAGGATACTTTTCTTCCCAACGTTGAATCTGCTGTTCTACAGCCACATAGTCAGGGTTTTGCTTCAACATTTTTTGCTGGAACCACAAAAAGAACACTTCTTTGTTAAATTGCTGTTCAAGTAAATGAATAGCCAATTGCTCATGTTCCTGACTCATCTCTGGCATACGAGACAAGACTTTTAACCACAACACTTTGACCGCATATTTACGCTCTGTTATTTGATCTTGCAAATCCAAATAACGCTGCTTTAAATGCTGTAAGTCATCGACATCAGCTTGATCAAATGCAGATAATAATTGCTCCAACCAAGCTTGTTTTGTCAGCTCATCTAAATGTCCATAACGTGTCGAACGCAAATACAACCAAGGAAACTGCAACGCAAACATGCCCCATAGCGTGGTTAAACGCTGCTCATAGGCAGTGCTGACTTTTTGCAACCATGGCGATAATTCATGTTGATTCAAAAATTCGAGATGCGTTAAAGCCTTTTCACCCTCTTGTTGGGATAAATAAATTTCAATCCGTTGCAATTCTGCGAGTTCAAAAGCCATTGGATTGGTCTGAGTTAATGCATTTAATGCTGTTTCATATTGTTGCTGAATCCAATATAAACGCGCATCAATCACCCCTTTTAATAATCCAGACTCAGTAAAAGCTTGCTGAATAAAGTTTTTTTGATCTTGCGCAGCATTTAAAAGCCAAATGACAGCCAATTGTTCATAGGGATGCAGTTTATTAAAACTAAAGACTGTTTCAGATTTACGCTGCTCTCGACTTAAATAGCGTTTAACCGCATACCAAAGCATTTGCACGAACAAACTCAGTAGTGCCAGCAATAATGCTAAAAACCAAATATTGGATTGAACTTGCCATTCACGCCAGTATAAATAGACATAGCCTGCACCATGTCCAAAACTCAGCAAACTAATAATGGCAACAACCAATAAGCTAATAAATAAATAGGCCAATAAAATATGTTTCATAGTCGATTATCCTATGAGTGCCCGAGTATTTAATAGCGGTACAGAAATAACCGGAATGTCCTTTAATTGTTCTAGACGTTGGCGTATCGGTTTTAATGAAGCATCTGGCAATTGCTGCATAATTTGCATAATTTCAGTGATTTCTTGTTGAAATTGAGGATATTGTCCTTGATTTAAAACTTGCTGAGCCAAAATTAAACGTAACTGCATTTCTTTTAATACCAAGCTACGCTGCATTAATACGGGACTCGGTTGCTCGACCGATTCGACTTGAATCCATTTTTGCCAAAAAGAAAGACCCTTTTGCTGCTCTTTAGAACTATAGGGCTTTAATATTTCTTTTTCTAACAATTGATCGATCGATTGCAGGGTATTTTTCACTTTATCAGATTGCAACTGACGCTCTGTCACATATTGCTTTAAGGTCTCACGATCTTTTTGAATCACCTGATGCAAACTCATGCGAAGTGCAGGTGCCAAGCTCAACTGATCTAATTGTTGGTCTAATTGGTTTAATTTTTCCAAAGCGACAGCAAATTGTTGTTGCTGCATGGCAAATTCAACCAAATCAAGTTGCTGGCCCACAACCATCATTGGCTCAATGCTATGGGTTGCCTCAGCAGCAATCGAAGTATTCGATGTCGTTGCAGCCGACATCTCGGTCGCTGTGCCGCTCAACCGGCGTTTCAAAGCCACGACCTGATCATTCAAACCTGCATTGCGCTGTTGCAATAAAGTTTGTTGTTGCATCAGTTCGGTTTGTTGAGCATTGACTTGAAATAGGTCAAAACTGAGTTTAGCCAACCAAAGTACTGCGGCAATGACCACGACGACAAACAACTTCTTCATGTATTTCCCTGCACGACCTGCACATGCTGCAATATGTGTGTCGCGTTTAAATCTTCGAGTTGAATAATTTTAAAATCTTTGTTCAGTGTTATACGACTTTGCTCAAGTAGCTCGAACAACCTTACACCTAAAACTAAAAAATGTGCATGACTCAGCACTGATAAATGCGACTGAATCAAGTCAAGCCAATTGAGCCAACTGGCCTCACTGGTGATCAACATACAATACGGAGATGACAACTGATGTTCAGAAATGAGTGTTTTTACTTTTTGAGTGGTCTCTTCCGGTAGATGGCGTTCGTATAGCACAAAATTAAGAATCTGAATGCCACGTGCTAGCAACTGCTGCATCATAAATTGACGACCACCTTCACCGCGCCAAAATGCAACGCAAGCCCCGGCCTCCAATTGTTCTAAATGGCTTAAGGTGAGCATTCCCTCCGAGGTTTCCACCTGCGGTACGACACTGTGAATGCCATAATCAGCCAGTTTTGCTGCGGTTGCGTCACCAACTGCAACCCATTGAATATGTTCGAGCTGCTCAAGTGAAATGCCTGCCTTACGCAAACCTTGCATACCAAAGGTGACCGCAGAGGGGCTCACCACAACCAATACATCCGCAGCACTCAACTGGGCATAGCACACTGCCAATGCTTCTGACCATGCCCGCGGCTTAAGCTCAAGTAATGGAAGCTCAGCCACAGCAACACCCGCAGAGCGCAGCGTCAAGCTAAGCTGCGCTGCACGATCTGTCGGACGTGTATTGATAAAAAGCATGTATTAATACAGTGCCTTTAAAATTTCACCGGCACCTTGGGCTAACAAGTCTTGGGCCAATTTGACACCGAGCTGTTCAGCCTGTTCGGGAAGACCTACTTGCTGTGCTTTCAACAAGGTTTGACCGTCAACACTACCGACTCGACCTTCCAAATGAATCTGACCATTTTCTAAGGTTGCATAACCTGCAATCGGTACTTGGCAGCCACCTTCTAGATATGCATTAAAAGCACGTTCTGCACGTACACAAGAATTGGTCTCTGCATGCATTAAGGGCAAAATTAAATCCAATACAGCTTGATCTTGGCTACGACATTCTAGGCCCAATGCACCTTGTCCAACTGCAGGTAAACTCACAACAGGCTCAAGAGTATGACGAATACGCTCTGCTAAGCCCAAACGCTTCAGCCCTGCACTCGCCAAAATAATCGCATCATAGTTACCCGCATCGAGTTTAGATAAACGCGTACCCACATTGCCACGCAGATCAATAATTTCAAGGTCTGGACGTTGTTTTAAAATTTGGCATTTGCGGCGCAAGCTCGACGTCCCCACCTTCGCACCCTGGGGTAAATCATCAAAACTGTTATAAGTATTTGAAACGAAAGCATCTAATGGGTCTTCACGCTCACAAATCACGGCCAAGCTTAAACCTTCAGGCAAAGCCATTGGCACATCTTTCATCGAATGAACTGCCAAGTCTGCACGACCATCCAACAACGCCGCTTCTAATTCTTTTACAAATAATCCTTTTCCCCCAATTTTGGCTAAAGGGGTATCTAGAATCTTGTCACCTTGGGTCACAAAGGTCACCAACTCAACTTTCAAATTTGCATGAAGTGCTTCTAAGCGTGCACGAATATGTTCCGCCTGCCAAAGTGCAAGCGGGCTTTGTCGAGTTGCGATCTTAAGGATATTCATAAATTTTAAAATACAGTCTATAGGGCTATTATTCTAAACTTAACTTGCTCAGTTGAAAATGCAAGCTTAATTCGCAATGTGCTTTGACCCTTGCCCTATAATTTTTGTATTCGCTCACGTAAATTTGGTAAATGTCGACGGCTGACCGCCAAACGCTCTTCTAAATCTCGACAACGCACCTGATATTGCCCTGAGCTTACGACTTCCAAACCATCTAAAAAGCTCACAGACACCAAGGCATTGCGATGAATGCGTATAAAGCGATCACCAAATTCATGCTCTAAATCCTTCAGCGTTTCATCAATAAGTACATTGCCATTTTTATGCCGAACAGTGACATATTTCTGATCTGCAAGAAAATAATAAATATTTTCCACAGGGACCAGTTCTACACCACGATAAGTCTTTGCCGCAATTTGATGGCGGCTGATTTTAATTTCGTCCATATTTTCTTTTTGTTTTATCGTGCTCAATTGAGCTTGGGTTAATTTAGTTAAATGATCTAAAACCTGCTGCAATTCCTGTTGCATAACCGGTTTTAGTAAATATCCCTCTGCATTCGACTTAAATGCATCAAGTGCATGATGATCATATGCAGTACAAAAAATAATAGCGGGCATGGGGTCTAATTCACGCAACAATTTAGCGCAAGTCAGCCCATCCATTTCAGGCATTTGTATATCTAGTAAGATGACATCAGGCTCGAGGCTTTGAGCCAAGTCAATCGCTTGTTGACCATGTGAGGCTTTCGCAACCACTTGATGTCCAAGTTGAGTGACTAAACGTGACAATCGCTCTACTGCTAGAGGCTCATCATCACAGATCAGGATGTCCATTTCTCCTCCTTATCTCGTTAACGTCATTTATTTTTATTGGTCAACTGAGATTTCTATTTATATTGATATTGCACCACAGTCGTATACATTCCCTCGCCTGCGTAGGTTTGAAAAGTGACATGCTGACCATAATATGCCTCAAGTCGCTGTTTCACATTTTCGATGGCAATACCATTCCCCTGACGTAATTTAATTGTATCCTGTGTATAAGGATTTGTAATAACGATATTAATTTGATTTTGTAATATTTCAATCAATATATTTATCGTACTCTTTGTCAAAATCTTTTCGACTCCATGAAAAATACTATTTTCTAATAAAGGTTGTAAAGTTAATAGTGGAATTTGTACTTGAGCGTACTGTTCAATGTCGGCCAGTTTCCACTCCACATTGAGCCGATCGCCCAATCGCATTTGTTCGATGGCCAAATAACGCTGACACAAATCGATCTCATCTTTGAGACTCACCAGTTTCAATTCTTGAAAACTCGCACGGAACAATCGAGATAAATTCAGTAGCATTTGCTCCGCTTTATCTGGGTCAATCGCAATCAAGCTAATCACATTGTTTAAGCTATTAAATAAAAAATGTGGATGAATCCGAGCTTGCATAGCCTGAATGCGTGAGTTTAATTCACTATGATGTTGTCGACCCCACTGTTCTCTTAAATATAAATATCGAAAACAAAATGCCCCAAGTAATACCCCATAGCTCAGATTTAAAACCACACTAACAGTTAAAACATCTGCACTCAAACCAGCTAAACTGAAATTTTCACCAAAATAGATCAAAACATTTAAAATTAAGGTGGTGAATAACACCAAAGCTTGCAATAAAACAAACCCGCTAAACATGAGCATTTTCATGCTTAAACCACGCGTCTTGCTCTGCAAAAGCTCTGAAAATGCTGCAAATGCCAATAATATCCAGTTAATAAACAACACATGCTGCATGACACTGTAAACACTTAAGGCTTGCCACGATTGAGCTTGTGCCAAAGCCAAGACCAACGCCACAATATTGCCCGCAAGAAAAAGCTCCCACAAATAATGCCAACGGCCCATTTTTCTTGAAAATACAGAAATTGTCATAGGCCCAAACCTTGTCTAAAAGTTTGATCAACTTGCCCTTCGGCAACTGGGTTCGAATTTGCTATACTCTTGTTCAGTTCTATGCTTTTTATCTTATTGAGCCGACATGACCACATCTTCTAATTCCTCAAATCCGTCACAAGCCCAAACTTCAGGCATGTGGGGCGGTCGTTTTTCCGAAGCTACTGACGCTTTTGTTGCTGAATTTACAGCATCTGTACAGTTTGACCAACGCTTTTATAAACAAGATATTGCAGGTTCAATTGCACATGCAACCATGCTTGCAAAAGTTGGCGTTCTAACTGAACAAGAGCGTGACGATATTATTAATGGCTTAAACACCATTAAAGCAGAAATTGAAGCGGGTAACTTCGAATGGCGCATTGACCTAGAAGATGTGCACATGAATATTGAGTCACGCTTGACTCAACGTATCGGTATTACAGGTAAAAAACTACACACCGGTCGTAGTCGTAATGACCAAGTTGCAACCGATATCCGTCTGTATGTTCGCGACGAAATCGATGCGATTTTAGAATTATTGAAAAAATTACAAAAAGGCATCCTAGGCTTAGCGGCGAAAAATACCAATACCATCATGCCGGGCTTCACGCATTTACAAACTGCACAACCAGTGACTTTTGGTCACCATTTAATGGCATGGTTTGAAATGTTAGTACGTGATTCAGAGCGTTTAATTGACTGCCGTAAACGTACCAACCGTATGCCTTTAGGTTCTGCTGCACTTGCAGGAACAACTTACCCGATCGACCGCGCATTCACTGCAGAATTACTAGGTTTTGAAGCTGTCGCTGAAAACTCTTTAGACGCCGTATCTGACCGTGATTTTGGTATTGAATTCAATGCGGCAGCATCACTCATCATGATGCATTTATCACGCATGTCAGAAGAAATGATTCTTTGGACATCGGCTCAGTTCAAATTTGTGAACATTCCTGACCGTTTCTGCACTGGCTCTTCAATCATGCCGCAAAAGAAAAACCCAGACGTTCCTGAGTTGATCCGTGGTAAAACTGGTCGTGTATATGGTGACTTGATGAGCCTATTGACCCTAATGAAAGGTCAACCTTTGGCATACAACAAAGACAACCAAGAAGATAAAGAACCACTATTCGATGCAATTGATACTGTTCGTGGCTCACTCATGGCATTTGCCGATATGATCCCTGCACTAGTGCCAAACATTGACATCATGCGTGAAGCAGCGCTGCGTGGCTTCTCAACTGCAACTGACCTTGCCGACTACCTCGTTAAAAATGGCGTGGCATTCCGTGATGCACATGAGATTGTGGGTAAAGCAGTTGCTCTCGGTGTTCAAGAAGGCAAAGACCTTTCAGAATTAACCCTTGAGCAACTTCAACAGTTCTCTGACTTGATTCAGGCCGATGTCTTCGAAAAAGCTTTAACACTCGAAGCATCTGTCAATGCACGTAACCACATTGGTGGTACTGCACCTGCTCAAGTTGAAGCAGCAATTGAACGCGCGCATGCACGTTTAGAAAAACTTTACGCATAACTTTTTCAAGTTAAATGGAGTATTGATATGTCTCGACAAGTTTTTTGCCGTAAATATCAGGCTGAAATGGAAGGTTTAGACTTTGCACCATTCCCGGGTGCAAAGGGACAAGAATTGTTTGATACGGTATCTAAACAAGCTTGGCAAGAATGGCTAAAACACCAAACTACGTTGATCAATGAAAAACGTTTAAACGTGTTTGAAGCTGACGCGAAAAAGTTCCTTGAAGAGCAACGTGAAAAATTCTTCAGCAATGATGAATCTTTAGAAAAAGCCGAAGGCCTAAAGCCTGAGTAAAACTTAAAGCGTTGCTTTAAGTTTTACTCAAGACAAGTGAAGCGCGTAGCTTCAAATGTCATGAAGGAGTCCAATGGGACTCCTTTTTTGTACTCAGGAGCACTGCTCCGCCACGCCGCAAAACAAGCAGCTATGCTGTGCGTAGGCTTTAATTGAAAAGAATCTCCAATCTTGGAAATTCTTTTTTGCTACTCTACAAATGATGCAAGACAAGCGAAGCGCGTAGTTTCAAATGTCATGAAGGAGTCCAATGGGACTCCTTTTTTGTACTCAGGAGCACTGCTCCGCCACGCTGCAACACAAGCAGCTATGCTGCGCGTGGGCTTTAATTGAAAAGAATCTCCAATTTTGGGGATTTTTTTTATTGCTCTAAAAATTAAGCAGTACAAGCGAAGTGCGTAACCTCAAATTTCAAAAATAAAGTCTGAAATGGCTCTTTTTTTGTGCTTCGGAGCACTGCTATTTTCGCAAAACAAAGATGACGTCTGTGTAAGCTTTCATTGGGAAATGATCTTCATCATTGCTGAAATATCTTTTATCCATTGATCAATTTTATTTAAACTTAAATAGATGAATCTATTATTTAAATAATGTTAATTGTATTTTTATCATCACATATATCGATTTTTATCGTTTAAATCCAAACAAAACCTACCAAAGTTACTGGCCAATTTGTATCAAAAATTCTTAATGTAAATTTGTGATACATTTCTCAATAAAACACAACATTACACTACAAGAAACTCCATGTATTTCTAAATCTGCTTTCCTATAATAGCAATCAAGGAGATGGAAACATCTTCCATAATAGCGATAAGTAACCCCGATTTTCCTTCCCAGATTTCCCCCAAAATCTGGGAATTTTTTTATCCAAAATTTGCGCCAACGTCTCACATTTAACGTCAAGCTCTAATCAAATGAAGCGCTGTTCAAACTAGTCAAACCCTCAATTTTTTTAAAAGCTCGGCAATAAAAAAGCCCCGATAACGGAGCTTTTCATAACTTACTTTTAAATCAAGGTTGTTTTAAATACGGCCATGCGGCTTTCAAATATATAAACATCGACCATAACGTTAAAACAACAGCTGTATAGAGCAATCCATAGGCCAACATTTCTAGGGGCTGCCAATTCAGCAAGAACACTGAAATCGCAATCATCTGAAATGCTGTTTTATATTTACCAACGGTTGAAACCGCAACACTGGTACGTGCGCCTAATTCAGCCATCCACTCACGTAGCGCAGACACCGTGATTTCACGTGAAATAATCACAATCGCTGCAAAGGCCATCGAAATGGTTGGTTGCCATTGCACCAAGACGATCAAGGCTGTTGCGACCATCAGTTTATCTGCAACAGGATCGAGAAAACGTCCAAATGCTGAAGTCTGATTTAAACTTCTCGCAAGATAGCCATCAAAC
This sequence comes from Acinetobacter sp. YH12063, assembly GCF_013419715.1. Taxonomy (NCBI): domain Bacteria; kingdom Pseudomonadati; phylum Pseudomonadota; class Gammaproteobacteria; order Moraxellales; family Moraxellaceae; genus Acinetobacter; species Acinetobacter sp. YH12063. Next base: position 389,445 of record NZ_VOZO01000001.1, read on the forward strand.
CAGTCAGTGACAGCTGCGATCACAAAAATAGCGGTCAGCAATATATGACGTGACATGCTTGCAGCATGCTCACCCACGCCCATTGCAGGTGGCCAATACGCCACCAACAAAAACACAGGAATTAAAGCAATTCGTGCCAATGTTAAAATATTAGGAATATTCAGGATTCGACCTGTTGTCATAGACACCCCAGTTTTCCCCTCATGCACGATGAAAATGCAGAATAATTTGAGGATTTATCCATCGTTAGTTGCACTCACTTTATACGAAATGCCCCTCAGTGTCACTAGGCAAACACCGTAACAGTCTGTCGCGCAATCGCTATCAACTGGTTATTTTCATCCCATAAATGAGCATATTCTGTAGCGTATCCATCCGCTGCATAATCGGTAAATACTTTATATTTAAACCAATTATGTAAGTTTGATTGCAAGGGATGTACATAGGTCAATGTCCACGTTAAAGAACTAGCAGGTGCCATGGTTTTGTACATAGGCAGTACACCGGGCGGCCACATATCCATCGAGACCATTAGGTCAGCAACAGTCATCTTACGGTTATCATGACGTTCTGGGTTAAAACGCATCCAACCACTAAAGTCAGGCTTTTGACTTGCTGTACATGGATACTGCCCATCTACCCAGACCAAATCCATTTGCTGAAAGCACTGGGGTGCAAGTGGATGATGTTCGGCAATCTTTAAGCTGCTCACTTCAGGAAAATTGGGTGCTTGACGCTCCTGATTGACGGCAATGCTTGATTCACGTGGAACACCAAAGCTCGCCAATAAAATGCTTTGTACGGCATCATCTTGCCAAAGTCGAACTTCAATGGTGGTGACGGATTTGCCCTGTCTTAAAATTTCAGCACTTAAACGCACGGGCGCCAATTGTACTGGGCCTACAAATGTCACACTACAGCTGAGTAAACGTCGCTGCGGATCGGCAATGGTGGCAACGGCTTTGTGCATCATCATGCCAGCCACTAAGCCGCCATAGATCGTACGTCCTTGCAACCATCCTTCTGGAATCTCAACCCATTCATTGTGTTCAATATGTTGATACAACTGTGCGAGTGACATCATCATCCCTGATCATATTTTTGATTTTTATATCATTGTATAAAAATCAAATGATGTGAATGATCAGTGACTCATGCGTCAATGAGCATTTTGGCAAATTCAGACTTGATGCGTCATCGATTGGGGCTAGTTCACTCTATTCATGCAGAATTTTATAAATGGTACGTGCCATCACATCGCCTAAGCCCGGCACTAGTTTTAAATCATTTTCAGAAGCTTTGAGTACCCCCTGAATGCCACCAAAATGGGTCAACAGATCCCGACGACGTTTTGGCCCTAAGCCCGGAATCACCTCAAGTACCGATGAGCCGCGCTTTTTATCTCGTTTCGCTCGGTGTTTGGTAATGGCAAATCGGTGGGCTTCATCACGAACCTGTTGAATCAAATGCAGGGCTTTATGGTCTTCGGGCAATTGAATTTTTTCACCATCGGTAAAGTGCAAAGTTTCCAAACCTGGTTTACGCCCCTCACCTTTGGACACCCCGACCATAAAGGCGTCAAGCTCGAGTTCTTGCATGACTTCCATCGCCATGTGTAATTGACCTTTACCCCCGTCAATTAATAGCAAATCGGGCAGCATATGCTTTTTATAGCGGCGGGTCAGCGCTTGACGCATGGCAGCATAATCATCGCCTTCGGTGATGTCATTGATGGAAAATTGGCGATAGTCGCGCTTTCTTGCACCTCCAGCATCAAAGACCACACAAGACGCGATGGTTGCCTCGCCCATGGTATGAGAAATATCAAAACACTCAATACTGTCAATTGGTCGCCCTACCACTTGTTCTAACTGATGAAAACGTTCATTCAATTCAAAATGATCAGCCAGTCTACCTTTAATCGCATGCTGCACATTCATTTGTGCAAGCTCTTGCCATTCGGCACGAGTTTCTCGCACTTTATGTTTGATTTGAATTTTTTTATCAAAGTGCTGATGTAGTGCATCTTCCATGTCTTTGCGATCTGGAATATCGACATTGATGATGAGTTCAGTTGGAATCTCATCTGCAACTTGAAAGTAGAAATTGGCAATGAAGTCCGAGAGCATTTGACCTAGATCATCACCCTGCATATCAGGGAAATAACTCTTTCCGCCGAGCATTTTACCATTGCGCACATGCATAATCTGCACACAGGTCACACCGGCTTGATAAGCAATGGCAATGATATCGGCCTCACCTTTGACTTTATAAATCGCTTGCTGAGTTTGCACATCACGCAGCAGCGCCATACGATCACGATAAAACACCGCCTTTTCAAACTCCAAAGCTTCGGCAGCAGCTTCCATTTTTCCAATTAACTCTTGATTGAGCTCTTTGGTGTCGCCTTGCAAGAACCGAATCGAGTTATTAACATCTTCTTTATAGTCTTCGGGTGAGATCAAACCCACACAAGGCGCGGAACAACGTTTAATTTGGTATTGCAAGCATGGTCGTTTGCGCTGCGAAAAATAGCTATTTTCACACTGACGCACATTAAACAATTTTTGCAGCACCACCAAAGTATCACGCGCGTTATAAGCACTCGGATATGGCCCAAAAAACTTACCCGCCTGATGCTTCGCTTTGCCTCGCCCAGCAGCAATTCGTGGATAGGGTTTATCGGCTGAAATAAAGATATAAACATAAGATTTATCGTCCCGCAGCATGATGTTATACGGCGGACGATGGAGCTTAATCAGGTTTTGTTCGAGCAATAAGGCTTCTGTTTCAGAACGCACCACCAAGCTTTCAATATCATAAATACGTGCGACCAAGGCTTGCGTCTTGGGATGCTCAATGGTTTTGACAAAATAACTCGACACACGATTTTTTAAATTCTTTGCTTTACCCACATACAGCAACTCACCGTCTTTACCCAACATGCGGTAAACACCGGGTAGAGTCGTCATATTGGCAAGAATTTTTTCAATATGTTCGCGTGCGTTTTCGTTCACTTTTGCCTTGTTCCGTCTTCGATATTGCTCTTTGACATGATGTGATGCTTTTACCTGCATTTTCAAGCAATCCAGCAAATTTATTGTTGCTCATAACAATGATCTGATTGCTAAAAGCTATTAATGCAAAATTCTAAATTTGCTATGCTCAAAACATCCCGCTTTAGGAACATGATGCATGACGAACGCCAATCCCGCCATCCATGTCGTACACCCGACAACTTCAACGCATAGCACTGCTGAAAAAAACCGTTTGATGGGTAAGCCGCGTTTTCATTTTGAACCGCGTGACGTTATGCAACGCTTAAAGCAACGGATTATTGGACAAGAAGCAGCATTAGACGAAATTGAAAAAATGCTGCATGTGGTCAAGGCTGATTTTTCCAGTCCTGAACGACCGCTCTCCGTAACATTAATGCTTGGACCGACAGGTGTTGGTAAAACCGAAACTGTACGTTTAATCAGTGAAGTGATTTATGGCCGACCTGATGCCTTTTGCCGCATTGATATGAACACGCTCGCACAGGAACATTATGCGGCTGCCATTACTGGTGCGCCTCCGGGCTATGTCGGTTCTAAAGAAGGCCATAGTTTATTTGATGAAGTTGCCATTGCAGGTAGTCATACCCGTCCGGGCATCGTGCTTTTTGATGAACTGGAAAAAGCGTCAACCGAAGTGCTTCGCGGCTTAATGAATGTGCTAGATAGCGGAAAATTAACCCTAACCTCAGGTACAAAAACCATCGACTTTCGTAATTGTATGATCTTTATGACCAGCAATGTCGGTGCACAAGCGGCACAGCAATATCTAGATAAGTTAAATTTTTTACCCGAAAAAATACAGAAGGTTTGTCTCAAGCGCGTGCCGGTCAGCAGTATTATTGAAAAAGTCATGCAACGTAAATTCGACCCTGAATTTATTAACCGTATTGACCGTGTATTGCAATATCAACCCGTTCAAGATGATGCCTTGCCCCGTTTGGTGGAGATTGAACTGGAAAAACTTAATCAACGCCTACAACATCAAAAACGCAGTATCAAACTCACAGATGCAGCCAAAGCACATTTTTATCAGAACCATGATATTCGTTATGGCGCACGACATTTAGCACGAAAAATGCGGGTCGAGCTTGAGCCTATTTTGGCGGTGTATTTTTTGAATCATCCAATGCAAGCGACCTTGTCTTTAGATCGTCAACATGGACAATTCGTGATTCAACCACACGAGTCATAAGTCAAAAAGCACGCTTTCGCGTGCTTTTTATATGATGCAAGAACATGAATTAAGATATAGCGTTATATCGCTGTATCGCAGCAATTGCGATGTCATTGTAATATTTACAGTTATTGCCGATATAGGTCGAAATAGCCAATCGATGTTGATACGCTTCAGAAGCTGGATCAAATTGCTGTGCACGTTTTAAATATGCCGCAGCATCTTTACTTTGCTCAAAGACTTCACCATCGACCATTTCGGCCTCAAAAATCATCCCTTGGTAATTCACCACCACAATACTATTAACGACTCCATATTTATCCAGTATTTGCACCTTCGTCCATGGATAGGCATTCCACTTTCCTGATGTCACCCGTGTCGTGTAGCCATAGGATTTTGCATCTTTTTTCCAGCTTTCAATCAACTGCGGCATATAGCTATATGCAATATCTTTAAAGCCACTATGCGTGAACCAAATATAGGGTTTGGTTGGGACGCTTTTCTCTAAGTGATAACACACCGAACCGGGTGGAAATGTTTGCTCAACACCAGCATTGACATAAAGCGAGGCGATTTTTTCATTTGCATAAATAGGGGTTCCATTCATGGCTTTAAAAAAACCTTGAAACCCCAGATAAACACCATCAAAAATGGATATTCCGGATAAATCCGTTTTCTTTAAATATTCAGTTCGAGCGACATTGGGAGCATCACTGAAGTATAAAGTCAGTTCATTAATTGCCCGAGTGTCTCCTTTGACTTTCATGTCTGTATATAAGCTTTGTTGTGTGAGCAAATATTCTCCCCAGCCCACATCTGTCATATAACTTCGAGTCGGTTCATTGTTGAAATAAGAAAAAGATCGGTAATTTTCAAAGTCAAAATTAAATGAATAATAACTTTGGCTCACCACCACAGGTTCAGGCTTTGGTTCTTCCTTAACAGAAGAATCACCACCTCCACCCCCACAGGCAGTGAGATAGATTGATAAGATTGCGATGCTGAGTTTATATTTAACGTCCATTTATATGTTGTTATTCATTTTATATGATTCAACATCTTAACTTGAACGTTATATCACCACAACATCAACTTTAGGCTTCAACCTGTGTTTGCTGCAATGCCTTTGTAAATGCCTGTTTATCTTTGGGTGAAACCATGACGAATTTGCGTTGTCCATTCTGTATATATTCAATTTTTAAACGTTTAATGGAAAGCGCAGGTGCCGCAGACAAATCCTGACTTGCACTGATGCGTTGGATATCCTGCAAAGGAATCTGCCAACGTAGAAACATGCTACGGATGTTTAATTCTGTAGCGGAAATTTGATAACGTGTATTGAATATTGGCCACCACAGCAGTAATACCGTTAAAATATACACCGCGGTATGAAGAGGATATTGTTGCATCGTGCCTTTGGCTTGCATGGTGAGTAATAATTGAATGAGTAAACCGCTCATACAAACAATAAACGCCACCACCCACCAATCTTTTTTTGAACGAAAAACTTGCATCTTATCCCCCATCAACTGCTTTTATTCTATACAAGATTTTGAAGGATGCATCTGCTATTTCAGCTTTATTTTTTGCAGGAAATAAGCATACTTATCACATTATTTTTAAGAATATGGAGATCCATTTCGCTCAAGTTTCGCTATTCATCTATTGTTATTTTTGGCGTTCTTTACGCTCGAATCACGCTTCTTTCGACATAGGTTGTTCCTGCAAACGTTTATAATTCTTTTTCTCTTGATACATTTTAGCATCGGCTTGTTGTACCAAGCTCATGGCATCTACATAGCCTTGCTGATGATCTGTTTGACACAGCCCAATACTTAAACTTAAGCCGGCTTCCATTTCCGCCACCGCTTCTAATAAACGCGGGATAAAACTCCCTTCCACATGCTTTTCACTGCAACCGGGCAAGACCAAACAAAATTCGTCTCCGCCATAACGGAAGCAATGATCATCTAAACGTGCAACCGACTTTATGGCCGCAGCAACCATTTGTAGTACCTGATCTCCACGTGGATGACCTTGTTCATCATTGATCTTTTTAAAATCATTGATATCAATAAACACCACTGTCACAGGTTCATGATTACGCTGTGCAGTATATAAAATACTGGTCAATAAGGTCGATAAATGCCGGACATTTAACAGTCCTGTTAATGGATCACGCTGTGAAAGTTCTTCCATTTCTTGTGCACGAAACTCTAACGCATGCGCATACTGTTCCATTTTTTCACGGGAGATCTTCACCTCATTAATCAAACTCCACACATAGGTTTCCACCACCAATGTAGTGTCGAACATAAAGAGCTTTTCCAAGGTGTTAATAATCCGCTGATACTGTTCCGTATCATTAAAGGTACGCTGAATTAAGCGGAACAACATGGTCTTTAAGGTATGCACCGCAGAGAGATACAATTTCGGCTCTACACCTATACGCTTATGAACCAAACCAATCCGTAAACGGTTATTCACATAAGCGCTGTCATAGCGTCCCGAAAATAAGTCCAATAAATACTGGTGCTGCGCGCGCTGCAAACGCTTCAAGGTATCAAGATCACCAATCAAAGTGGCAATTTCTGGAATTGAGGTCTGATTTTCATAAAATTCATCGACCATACTGTCGAGTATCGGCGCCACAATCCCACCAATCGAAGCCAATTCCGCCAGCTCTAAATCAGTCAAGCCAAGCAACTGTTTACGTCGTTCTATATCTTGCATCGAAATATGCATTTGATGCATCAATGTTTGGTTGGTTGCTTTCATGAATCGGATCCCCTTCCCGCCAAATCCTTCCCTTCAGGCGTTTACACAGGGTTTCTATGCAGTAGGTCTGCAATGTTTCCACCGTTTTCACCTTTGGGTTTTGGCTATCATTGATGATGACGCTTTTCTTTCAGCTCAATGGTTTGGCATGGGCTTAAGTTTGGACGTCAACATCATATTCCTCGTCTATTGGCACATTTTTTCTGGCTTATTCTGGTTCTAGCTTATTCTGGCTAACACTATTTCTGCTTTTGCTGATTTGCTCTGCATGATTATTTTTATTCTGCTTGCACGATAACTGATATTTCGCTGACTGTCAGTATAAAAAAACGCCCCTAAGGGCGCATTTTTTCAATATTTATTCCACTTTTAAAATAAATATGGACGTACAAAAATCAGGAAGAACAGCCCCAACATCAGGAACCACTTTAAAAAGTAATACAGTGAACGATTGGTTTTTTTCAAGGCTTTGGCTTTTATGCGAATTTGATAGACATAGCCAAATACTTTATTTAAACCACCTGTTTTATCACCGCTTTCATTCGGTGAACTTGCAGCAGTCATGACATTTTTACCAAACCAATGGTTAAAAGCTTCCATCCACTTTGACTTTAATGGCCGTTCAACATCTGCAAAGAAAATGATCCGGTTCTGATCCGTTTTATTTTCAGCATAGTGAATATAAGTTTCATCAAACACCACACTCTCGCCGTCACACCATGAGTACCGCTGACCATCGACATCAATAAAACAACGGTCATCATTGGGCGTCAGTAAGCCCAAGTGATAACGCAATGAACCTGCATAGGGGTCACGATGACGAACTAAACGACTGTCGGGCGCCAACTCAGTAAACATCGCGGCTTTAATCGTGGGTAAATTTTTTAACAAGGCCGTAGTTTTTGGGCAAAGTTCAGCAGCCGAAGGATGAGCTGAGTCATACCATTTTAAATAAAAGCGTTTCCAACCTGTTTTAAAGAACGAGTTAAATCCAAGATCATCATAAGTACTCGATGCTTTGATGCCCCCTTTTTCATACAAGGCCTTGGCTTCATCACGAATCATTTCCCAGTTTTCATCTAAGACTTTTAAATCTTTAAAATGCTGCGTGTCGATATAGGGTTGACTCGGCACTTTTGAAAACATGTACATGAGAAAATTGATCGGTGCGAGCAATGTCGAATGATCAAAAAACTGACGATAAAATGAATGACGGACTTTACCGCGTTGCTGAATATAAAACGCAGAAATGACAAAGACCGCCAGGATAATCCACTTAATCATATGAGGACCTGGTGCTAATAAGCATTGTGCTTAATGAAAAATTAACTTTTGAGAACGCGGCGAGTATAGCATAGTGCTCAGTGATGCCTAAATAAGCAGCATAGAACACTGTGTCTCAGCAAAGATGGATGACAATGTTAAAAGTGAATTGACCATTCTGCCGAAAAATACACTTGCTTTTTTCTTGAATTTTTCTTTTGCATCTCAATCTATAGCTTACATTTATAAAAAAATGTGAACTGAAACATAAGCTTCAACATATTTAATTAGAGCGATAGCAATTAAAGGCAGATCCAAAGGCTATTTCCAAAAGAAATTTTGATGACCCTAGCGTCACGGCTTGATACAACTTGTTATGTTCTTTTTAGATATAGTTATCGTAAGATTAGCGAGGCATAAAGTGTACGCAGGAACCGCGTACTCGCTTCACAACATCAACTTAGAAGTCCTCCAAAATAAAGGAGATCAGGCATGATCCACGCTGGCAATGCCATTACCGTCCAAATGCTTTCGGACGGAATTGCAGAATTCCGCTTTGACTTACAAGGTGAGTCGGTCAACAAATTTAACCGCGCAACAATTGAAGATTTTAAAGCTGCAATTGATGCTGTTAAAGCAAACGGTGACATCAAAGGTTTAATCGTTACTTCAGGTAAATCTACATTTATCGTGGGTGCAGATATCACTGAATTCGGTGACAACTTCGCTCAAGGCGAACAAGCGATTGTGGATTGGGCATTGCCTGTTCACGACATCTTCAATGCATTTGAAGATCTAAACGTTCCTAAAGTTGCTGCAATCAATGGTATGGCATTGGGCGGCGGTTTTGAAATGTGCTTAGTGTGTGACTATCGTGTGATGTCAGAAGCTGCACAAGTTGGCCTTCCAGAAATCAAACTGGGTATCTACCCTGGTTTTGGTGGTACGGTTCGTTTAAGCCGCGTGATTGGTATCGACAATGCGGTTGAATGGATGGCAATGGCTGCACCGAAAAAGCCAGCTGCTGCGCTCAAAGACGGTGCTGTTGATGCAGTTGTTGCTGCAGACAAACTACAAGACGCTGCAATTGACCTTGTGAAACAAGCAATTGCTGGCCGTGTAGACTGGAAAGCAAAACGCCAAGAAAAATTAGATCCTGTTAAATTGAACATGCTTGAACAAATGATGGCATTCAATACAGCGAAAGGTGCAGTTCTTGCAAAAGCAAATCCTGCTCAATACCCAGCGCCAAAACTTCTTCTAGACTCATTACAAGCAGGTGCAAGCCTTCCACGTGATGAAGCATTGAAAATCGAAGCGCAAGGTTTTGCTAAAGCGGCTGTGACTCCACAAGCAGGTGCGTTAATTGGTTTATTCCTTAACGACCAAATTGTGAAGAAAACTTCGAAGAAATATGAAAAAGGTGCGCACCCTGTCAACCAAGCCGCTGTATTAGGCGCGGGTATCATGGGTGGTGGTATTGCTTACCAAGCGGCAAGCAAAGGCACACCAATCATCATGAAAGACATTGGTAACCCACAACTTGCTTTAGGTATGAAAGAAGCAAATGGCTTACTGACCAAACAAGTTGAACGTAAGAAGATGAAACCTGCTCAAATGGGTGAAACTCTTGCTCGCATCCGTCCTACATTAAGCTATGACGAATTCAAAGAAGTGGACATCGTGATTGAGGCAGTAACAGAGAACCCGAAAGTTAAGGGTATCGTACTTGCTGAAACTGAGAAAAATGTTCGTGACAATACGATCATTGCTTCAAATACTTCAACAATTTCAATCACACGTTTGGCTGAAAACCTACAACGTCCTGAAAACTTCGTAGGTATGCACTTCTTTAACCCTGTTCACATGATGCCATTGGTAGAAGTGATCCGCGGTGAGAAAACATCTGCTGAAGCAATCGCGACAACTGTGGTTCTTGCTCAGAAAATGGGTAAAACACCAATCGTGGTTAACGACTGCCCAGGCTTCTTGGTAAACCGCGTACTATTCCCTTACTTCGGTGCATTTGACCTTCTACTGAAAGACGGTGCTGACTTCCAGCAAGTTGATAAAGTGATGGAAAAATTCGGCTGGCCAATGGGTCCTGCTTACCTCATCGACGTTGTGGGTATCGACACAGGCGTACACGGTGCGGAAGTAATGGCAGAAGGTTTCCCTGACCGCATGAAGCCCGACTACAAAGGCGCAACTTTAACCATGTACGAAAACAAACGTCTTGGTCAAAAGAATGACGTTGGTTTCTACAAATACGAACTTGACCGTAAAGGTAAGAAAGCCAAAGTGGTTGATCCTGTGGCTTACGAACTTGTGGCTTCTGTTGCAACTGCGGAAAAACGTGAATTTGACGCTCAAGAAATCATTGACCGTATGATGCTGACTTTCTGTAACGAAACTGTTCGTTGCCTAGAAGACAACATCGTAGCGACTGCTGCTGAAGCAGATATGGCGATGATCATGGGTGTAGGTTTCCCTCCATTCCGTGGTGGTCCATGCCGTTACATCGACCAAACAGGTGTCGCTGAATACGTAGCGCTTTGCGACAAATATGCGTATTTAGGTAAGGCTTATGAAGCGCCACAAATGTTGCGTGACATGGCTGCTAACAACAAAAAATTCTACGGTTAAGGAGCAACGTGAATGGCTACTTTAAATCCACGTGACGTTGTCATCGTTGATGGCGTACGTTCAGCAATGGGTAAAACCAAAAATGGTATGTTCCGTAACGTACGTGCTGACAGCTTATCTGCTGAATTAGTACGCGCGCTTGTTGCTCGTAACCAGTTTGATACCAATGAAGTTGAAGACGTTATCTGGGGCTGTGTAAACCAAACCCTAGAGCAAGGTATGAACATTGGTCGTAACATTGCGTTATTGGCTGATCTTCCAAAGACTGTTGCAGGTCAAACAGTGAACCGTCTTTGTGGTTCTTCTATGCAAGCAATCCACACAGCGGCTGCGCAAATTGCAACCAACCAAGGTGATATCTTCATCATTGGTGGTGTAGAGCACATGGGTCACGTTGGCATGATGCACGGCATCGACATCAACCCTGAAGCGTCTAAGCACTATGCAAAAGCATCTAACATGATGGGCTTAACGGCTGAAATGTTAGGTCGTATGAACGGTATTTCGCGTGAAGAACAAGATGCGTTTGGTGTTGAATCACACCGCCGTGCTTGGGCTGCAACACAAGAAGGTCGTTTCAAAAATGAAATCGTGGGCGTTGAAGGTCACGATGCAAATGGTTTCAAAATCCTGTGCGATATCGATGAAGTGATTCGTCCTGATGCAAACCTTGAAGCATTCCAATCGTTACGTCCAGTATTCGATCCGAAAGGCGGTACGGTAACTGCTGCAACATCTTCAGCTTTGTCTGACGGTGCTTCTGCAATGTTGCTGATGTCTGCTGAACGTGCTCAAGCTTTAGGTCTTAAGCCACGTGCTGTGATTCGCTCTATGGCAGTTGCAGGCTGTGATGCTGCGATCATGGGTTATGGTCCTGTACCAGCAACTCAAAAAGCGCTTAAACGTGCTGGCTTGTCTATCGCAGACATCCAAACGTTTGAATTGAACGAAGCGTTCGCTGCGCAAGGTTTGTCTGTTCTTAAAGGCTTAGGCATTTATGACCAACAAGACCGTGTGAACTTGAACGGTGGTGCGATTGCATTGGGTCACCCATTGGGTTGTTCTGGTGCGCGTATCACAACGACTTTGCTGAACGTGATGGAACAGCAAGATACACAAATCGGTCTTGCGACGATGTGTATCGGTCTTGGTCAAGGTATCGCGACTATTATCGAACGTGTTTAATGTTTAGTTAAATACTGAGATAAAAATAAACCCCGCTAATTGCGGGGTTTATTTTTATTAAACAAATATTTGTGATTTAGATTTGAATTCAGTATATTACTTAAGCCCATGTTGTAGAACATGGGGAAGGTAATCTGTTGTCAAGTATTGCACCACACAATATTAGAATAATTTCTAGTACATCTGGTGAAACACTACAAACTGCTCGGAACCAAGTACAAACAATGTATATGGAACTCCACAGAATGTAATCAATGCTTCTCATAGTATATTCCTTTCGTGATCTAAGGACGGTTTAGAGGGAACTGATTTTTGGGGTTCTTAAGTATGCTCTTGGGAATTCTACATATGTAGAACGTTTAATACGGGGATTACCGTCACAACCTTTCCCTTGAGTTTTCTAATAATGACTATTGATGCTGATTTCTTTAAAAATAGACAAAAAAACTATCTGCATTTCGATTACCCTATGCAGCCTCAGAAAATTTATAATTACGTTACAAATCCTAAAAATATTGAGAAGCATGCTTTCTATCCATTCATACATTTCGAGCTAAAATCACGAAAAATAAAAAAAGATAGAACCAAAATTATTAGAGTAAGGGGAAAGAAAAATAGATATGCTATTGTCAAATGCGCGCCAAAGATTAGACCTATCAAATATTCTTCACATATAGATGGCCATATATATGCCTATTACGCTACATTACTAACTCCTAATTATGAAAAATTACTCGAAGAATCTAATCTGTCAGATAGTGTGTTAGCTTTTAGAAAATTACCTAACTCCCCTAATAATATTCATTTTGCTAAAAAGGTTTTTGAGGAAATAAAAGTAAGACAAAACTGTGTTGCTTTATGTTTTGATATTAAAAGTTTTTTCGATGAGCTTGATCATCAAATTTTAAAGAAAGCATGGCTTAAAGTCCTTAATGTAAATTTTTTACCTCGCGACCATTACCAAGTTTATAAATCACTTACTAAATTCTCTTATGTAAATAAGAAAGATGTTTATAACGCTTTAGAATTATCTGTTAATAAAAATCATAAAGATTTAAAAAGACTATGCTCCAGCTATGATTTCAGGAATAAAATAAGAAAAAATAATTTAATTATCAAAGAAGATAAAACGAAAGGAATTCCTCAAGGTTCAGCTATAAGTGCATTTTTATCAAATATCTACATGTTGGATTTTGACAAAAATATCAAAAACTATTTATCAAAATTAAATGCTTCATATTACAGATACTGTGATGATATTTTAATCATCTGTGACTCTGACTTAGGAATGAAAATCGCGCTGGAATCAGAAAAAAGAATTAAGCAACTGAAAGTTCAAATTCATCCAGACAAAACTAAACGAGTTTATTTTCAAGATGGATTACACATCTATGATAAACCACATATGAGTAGAGAATCTCTTCAATATCTCGGTTTCACCTACGATGGTAAAAAAATCTTATTACGTGATACAGGTTTAGCTCAGTATCATCATAAAGCATCAAAAGTTATCAGAATGACTAATAAAAAATTTTTAAAGATTAATGAATCAAGAATTAAAAGAGACGACCACCCCCTGCAATTAAACAAAAAGCACATTTATAGAAGATTTTCATATATTGGTAAACGGAACTACATAAGCTATGCATTGAAAGCAGCCAAAATCATGAATGAACCTTCTATTAATAAACAGATCAAATCACATTGGAAACGTCTTCAAGCCAAAATTAAATTACATGAAGAATTTAACAATGAATATTTTTTTTATATTTGTGATGAAAAGCAGAACCTGTAGAAATAAAAAAAGCTACCGCTGAACAAGCTATTGTAAAGCTGAGAAAAAGGCTGGTTTTCTGGTTTAAGAAGCTCCTTAAAATTACTAAAGCATAAAAAAGATGTCACAGTGACATCTTTTTTATTTGAGCATCCCATTTTAAAAGTGGAATCACGCATTGACTTATTATTTTAGTCAAAGTGCTTTTATGGCTATCCTAAACCCTCTGCGCCAACAACGTCGCAAAATGCTGCTTAATCCGATTGCCTTGCTCATCCACCCGATGCAACTCCCCGACATTTTCATTGTATTTCACAATGTTCCAGCCCTCATACAAAGCACTTAACTCCCCTGCTTTAAAGCTAAATGGAAAGTCAGGCTGCGCAGGCAGATCAGGCGTATCCATCGCACAGACAATCAGGTTATAACCATTGATATTTGTGGCTTGCTGCATCTGCTGAATCAGCGGCTTGACTGTATTGGCCTCTAAAAACATCATCACCACGGTACAGCAAATAAAGTCATATGTACCTGTAATGCTTGGGTCAGCGTTTAGATCACGCTGCTGTACATAAATATTTTCAATGCCTTCCGCAGCGATCACCTCTTGCAGCTTATGCAAACTGTGTGGGTTCACATCCCAAGCATCCACCTCAAAACGCTGCTCAGAAAACTGACTTAAGTACAGCGAATTACGCCCCTGCCCACAGCCAACATCCAAAGCACGACCACCTTGCAAATATGGTGTTGCTGCCAAAATTTCTGAATGTGTTGGGCTGAGTTGATACTTCTTATAAAAATAGTCCTGTGCTAAGCAATAAAAACTTAACTGACATTGCACATCATCACTCGCAGACACAATTTTGTGCCACGCCTGCGGCTCAATAAACGGCGGTGGCTGATCTGGGCTAAATACATACGTCGAGAGGATATTTCCTGACGCATCCAGCATGGCAAAGTTCACTTCACCTTGCAGTACGGTGAGTTTTGCCCATGTGCCTGCTTTGGTATTGTGCTGTTGTTTAAAACCTTGTGGAATCGACTGCTGCGTCCACACAGGGAGCTGTTTATAACAAATAAGCTGCTGCATCTGTAGTTATCCCTCATGCCACGTTATTTTTATGCCATACCAATGGCGGAAATATATATTCACCATAACGGCTTTAATAGTGATTTTAAATCAGCTTTGAATTGAAAATTTCGCATAATCTGCAAAGCACGCTATTTTGATTTGTATTTCTGCGTAACACCATGTTATCCGTTTGTAACATTGGTGGAATATTCACACAATCAAATCCCTCACTCTGTGCCGTGCAACCTAAGCGCTGTTGATAAGGCATAAAATTTACAATGCCTTATTTTAACTAAGTTTTATAGAGTGATGACTATGAACGCGATCAAAACTACTTTAGCTGTTGCTTTAGTTGCTGCTACAACTTCTGCTATGGCGACTACTGCTGTAGAACAAAAACCTGCGACTGCTGTTGAAGCTGTAAAAGCTCAAGCTGCACAAGCGAAAACTGCAACTGTAGCTGCTGCTCAAGCAACTAAAGATGCTACTAAAACTCAAGTGGCTGTTGCAGAAAAAGCGACTCAAACTAAAACTTTAACAGTGAAAGAAACCACTAAAGCAAAAACTGCTGACATGAAAAAAGCAGTTGTAGAAAAAGCAGCAGCAACTAAAGAAACTGCAGTTGCAGCAAAAGATGCAACTGTAGCAAAAACTGTAGCGGCTAAAGACGCTGTTGTTGCGAACACTGTTGCAGCAAAAGACGCGACTGTAGCAAAAACTGTAGCAACTAAAGATGCTGTCGTTGCAAAAACTGTTGAAGCAAAAGATGCAGCTGTAGAAAAAGCAACTGATGCAAAAGAAGCTGTTGAAACTAAAACTGAAGAAGTAAAAGCTGAAGCGAAAAAAGACTGCGCTAAAAAATGTGCAGAGAAAAAAGCTGAAGCAGCTAAAGCTGAGAAAAAAGGTTTCTTTTCTTGGTTCAAAAAAGCAGCTTAATCGTTGATTAAATGCAAAAAAAAGATGCCTTCACGGCATCTTTTTTTTGCCCATTTAGACTGCAATACTGCTTTCTGACAACGGAATAATCTTTTGATAAACAAACTGATTTTTCCCTTGTGATTTCGCCTGATATAGGCAGGCATCGACATGTTGTAAAGTCGTGGAGTAATTGGACAAACTCAACTGTTGAAACTCGGCCAAGCCCATACTAAAGCTGACATCTAGCCTTAATTGATCTTTTCGAAACGGCACATGTTCGCAGCGTTCCAAAATTGTTTCACACAACATTTTACCCTGCTCCAAATCGGCACCTTCGAGCAAAATTAAAAATTCTTCACCGCCCCAACGACTAATAAAACTCGCGCGTGGACTACAATTTTTTAAGATTTTTGCCAAATGCACCAAAACACTGTCCCCCATTTGGTGTCCATATTGGTCATTAATTTTTTTAAAATTATCGACATCGAGCAAAATGACACAGCCTTTATCAACCGCACCCTCTATAAATATTTGTTCTTTAAAGGCATGGCGATTTTTCAGTCCCGTCAACTCATCGCAAAAACTTACACGTTGCAAAGCCAAATATAGACGTTTATTTCGTGCATACAGCTCACAAATAAACAGAAAAATGATCAAATAAATACCCAATGCCAAACGATAAGAACTGATCCGCGAGAGCATATGTACCTGTGCATCCGACCAATATTCCCCAGCCAATGGCATGGCACCATACCAGCCACAGATCAGCGTCATTAAGCCAATCAGCCAGCAAAAGGTTTTGAAGTCATATTTGATCGCGTAGTAACACATCAATAAAGGCAAGACCATGCAAGCATAGAAGATCTGATCATTTGAGATCACATATTGGACGGCCAGTGCCACGATCAGATAGCCATAATCCACCCACGGCACATTCATCCAGCGCTGAACACCAAACAGTAAACACACCACAGCCAAACTTGTTGCAAATTGCTCTAGAAAATAATCAACAAAGGCAAAGTATTGGTTGTCCATCTGAAAGCACGCCACAAACAAGAGACTGCCTGCAAAAGCACTCACGATACTCGGAACAGCTAACATTAGGGTTCGCTTAAAGCGGCGTTTTTTTAAATGGCTCAGCGCTAAATAGGCTTTAATAAATACCCAAATCTGAAATGCCGAAATCGCACACAGGAGAAATTTATCTTCTAAGATTTTGGCAGGATCGACCATCAGCGAAGCCACAAAGATCGCACTAAAAGCATAAAGCACGATCAGTAAATCGTGACTTAAATGCTTTCGCATTAAAACCATGCCATAGGCAGCGAATGCATTTACCACCCAAACAGGGCTAATGAATAATTCATAGGTATAGCCTATCGACACCAATGAAACCGCACATATGGCAAGCCATAGCAGTATTAATTTTTTCATACGCTAAAAAAATCGTCTCTAAAAATGGCGATAAACCTTTCATTCAAAGCCAATCGGTCTAAGGTTAGAATTTTTGCAAGTTCAATACAGCTCAGCTTCTTATGAGTTATGGGCTGCTGGCTAAAAAGTTATGTTTAAATTTTCGGCGTATTTTAAGTGATTTAAGTCACACTATTGGTTGATAGTTGTATTAAATTTGCAATTTAAACAATCAAAGACTGTTTTAAAGCCAATGTTTTTTGCGCCATTCGTGCTAGTTCGGAACTCAGTTCCCAAAATGATGCTCGATAACAACAAAAAAGCCATCCGCTAAAGGATGGCTTTCACTTGCATAACATGTCTCGAAGTTGTGCTGAATAATTTGAATGAAAAGGACTTATTTTAATATTTGTAATTGTTCCATCAACCAAGCCATGTATTTATCTTGATCCATAAAGTCAGGCGCCGTCCCTGTATCCAAACTATAAAATTGTTGATTAAATTCAATCACAATCTGTTCAGTCAGATGCCAATCTTCAATCATGCGAAAATACTGACTGAAGAAAAAACGGTTCTTGCCCCAATTGTTTAAACTTTCCAAACGTGGATATTGGCGGTTCGCGATAAAGTCGATATAGACCTGCTGAATATCATCAAAAATCTGAATAGCTCGCATGAGCATGGACCTCTATATGATGTAAAACCTTGCTATAAGCCACTTTATCGCGCAATTTTGAAAGAGAGATGACAGTCAGTTAAAGCTTTTGTTTCAACTCTGAACGGTTCTTTTGGCGGATCTCATCCATTTGTGCATTGAGCGCTAACATCTCTGTATAAAGCTGATTAAACTGCTTTAAAGGCGCATCTTCATAGAACATAAATAATTTATTTTTCTTTTCCCATTTATTGGCTTTCAGCACAGCAAAGAGCTCATCAGCCTTCGCCAAGCTTTGCTTTTCTAACTCAAATAAAGCATGCGACTCATCACTATCACGACTGTCTCTTAAACTCTGCGCAATTTGCTGACGAAACACCTGTTTGACCGCCAACTGTTTGGCCTGCGCTAAACCATTTTCCTCTTGCTGTGTGGTTTTTTGTTCATAAGCATCGACCACTGCATGCACCTGCTGCAGCATTTGCTCAGTCTCTTGATATTGGTTTTTTTTATCTTTTAATAAGCGATCGATATCGAGAAATTTATCCCAATTCAGTGCTTTAAGATCACGAATATATTGATTCCGCGCTTCTGCACGCTGCAGCATTTGGCTCAAAATAAAATCCGACATGATTTTATAATCCCCCGTTAGCCGTGCATCTGTCACATTGAGTTGTATCGGCTCTTCCCAGTGCTGAGCTTGCTGAAAAATTTGCTCGGTTTTTTCACGCAAAACCGTTTCATAGGTCGAGAGTTGCACAGCTTCTTTTTGCTGTACTGAATATTGATAAAACATCCATCCAAACACCAATACCGTAGCACTGGCCAAGACAACAAAGATACGCGGCATAATGAGCTCCGAATGCCCTTTTATTCAGTTTAACCAAAAGTTTGAAGATTGACGATAAAATAGCCATGTTTTTTAGCGATGCTATTTAACTTCATCAATGTAGAAAGACCTAAATTACGCATGCCATCAAAACGAAAATTCATGGATAAAGCATGAATTTTCGCATTCAATTTGCTGTAGAGGTGTATTCGATTATGGGGTCTTGATCGGATTGGTATTTAACTGACGGTCGATGTTTCCGAGATTGATTTGCTCACGACTGATTTGCACATTGGTCGCATTACGGTCAATCCCAAAGGGTTGCAACATAATATATAAACCATTGCGTGGGTCAGAAGACTGCAAACCTGCGGCAATATTTAAAACATGCTGTTGCATCAAAGGCGATAAATTCGACATATCTGGCACTGCTGTGGCAGGTAAGATATCAATATTTGACACGATTGTTGCATCGACACCTTTGTTTTGAGTATCACGCTCAAGTTGCATCACCCGTTGCTGTAAGGCTTTACGGCGATCCACCTGCTCTTGATACTCAACAATGCCCGTCTCTGCACGCATTTCACGCTCTGCCATAATGGTTAAAGCAGGCATCTGAATAGCTTGTTGTTCGGTTTCATCAGCTTTTGTAGTGGCTTTTTCCGCAGCCAAAGCATTCATAGCCGTCATTGCTGCACTAACAAAAACCAAAACGGAAACAGATTTAGGGAGATTCATCATGTTCATTCCGAGAGATTTAAAAATAGAAAATTGAAAAAATTTACACTGCTATTATTGTACAACAATTAATCAATTTACCAGATTTAACCCCGACAAACGGCAGGAGAGCACAGCTTATTTAAACCTCACTTTGCTCATTCTAGACTTGAGATATCGTCCTTTACCTATCTGGATTGCCGCTGCTTTTTCTCTTTTATACTGTTCCAATTCTTAATAGTACAGGAAATGACAAAGCAAACTCTTGCTGCGGATGTCGGCTAAAGAAATCCTGCAAAGCTGCACACGGCTGAAGTGTCGGATGCCGCTGTTGATAGTGTTTAAGCCCAGACCACGTTTGCAAATAGTCCAAAATTTGCTGTGCACTCCACCTGTAATTTAAAAACAGCTGAGGGACTGCTAACTCCTGAAATGGAAACGGAATACTACGATATTCTTCGTCGATGTAACGACGTTCAGCATCCCAATAGCCTTTTAACGTGACAAAATACAGATCCTGTAAGAGTTGGCTTAATTCCGCGTGTTCAAATTGAATTAGACCATAGCCCACAATGGCGATGTGACCTTGAGGTTTTAATACGCGTCGTACTTCTGCATAAAAGGCAGTAAAATCAAACCAATGAATCGCTTGCGCGACTGTAATTAAATCCGCTGAATGGTCTGCAAGCGGACAATGTTCGGCGCTGGCTTGCTCATAACGCACATTGTCTAAATTGGGTGCTTGTGCCAATTGCTCTGCACTCAGATCTGTCGCTAAAATCTGTTGAAAATAGGGCGCCAAACCTTTGGTAAATTGACCTGAACCTGCACCACAGTCCCATGCCAATTCACGCACGGCAACATGCTGCAAAATGCTATCAACGACTTCAGCAGAATAACTTGGACGTGCTTGTTGATACAGCGCACTCCCTGTAGAGAAAAGATCTTTCATTGCGGGGATTCATTGGTTGTTTTTTTATCACTTTAATCGAATTTTTAGGGTCGGAAACTAGCACTTAAGTCATAGCTTCAGCGATAAAATTTGAGCTTCAAATATTTACTCAATCACATGCTGTATATAAAAACTGGTCTGCGCAATCGGGCTTAATTGATCATTCATTTGATAATATTTCACATCATAATGACCAGTTTTCCATCCAGTCATAGGATAGAAACTCACCCAGTTTTGTTGCTGTTGCTCACTGACTTTGCGTGGCGTAAAGAGCAGCACTTCACCGCTATCACGATGCGTCCAACGCACCATAACTTGCGTATTGTTTGGAACTTTACCCATGGTATCAAAATGTGCATACAACGGCTGTGTGACATAGATTTCACGAGGTAAAACTTGATCTACATCTGTCTGTGATTGATCAGTCACATACGCTTGCCCTGCCAATCGCTGCTGCGGATCATTTTTGGCTTGTAGAAATTCGTCTAACATCTGCTGCGCAAACTGCTGCTTATTTTGAATCCCTGCAAAACTGTAATTGGGAAATGCCTGCTGTAAATATTGCCCCAATTGTTGATCTGAAGTCTGCTGAATAATGCTCTTTAGCTGACGATGTTGGCTTTTGAGTTGTTGCTGTATATCTTTAGAATGAGGTTGATCCGAGGCATCTTGATCTAAAGCCAAGCGTGCCACAGGATTACTCGTCGCCAAAGTTACAAGCGAGTGCTCAGGTGGCGGCGACGTCAAGCTTGGTTGGTCATTCCACGATGCCGCAATATAGCCCAGTGCAAAACAGAGCAGTCCAATCGCCGCATATTGAAGTCGCTTCAACTGTCACTCCACGAATCTATGTTCATTTGATTAAAGCCTACAGCGGAGCACTTCTGTGCCGACAATATATTCACCAGAGCTCATCGTCGTACCCGTGTTAATCACCTGATTTAAGCTAAAGTTAGATCCAACTTTTAATTTAAGCAGACCATTATCACATGCTGCAGTTATTCTGCTGCCCGATTTCATATTGGATACACAGCCCGTTTTGGTCACGGCAAAAATTGTTTGCCCTGCGGAAATACTGGTGCTGCATGATGCTGTGATTATTTTATCGAGCGATGATTCACAAGAAGAACAATTGCCATTATCACAAAGCGCTGCTGCATTTTCACTTTTACATTCATAGGTCACACCATTTTGAATAATGGTTTTAGAATAGGAAGAATCGACATTACTGCCGCCCCCGCCACCACATGCGCTCAGCAAGACACTCATACCGATCAAAACAGGAAATAATATTTTCTTCACAACCTTAACCCTTATTTTTTAATAATTTTCTTATAGCCATTGGGCTCATCATCTGGCATGGATTGTAGCAGTTAAACTGTGCGAAATATCAACACCTGAAAAACAGCAGACGAAAAAAAACCTCAAACAATGGTTTGAGGTTTTTTCGAATATGGTGGCGAGACCCAGGATCGAACTGGGGACACACGGATTTTCAATCCGTTGCTCTACCTACTGAGCTATCACGCCGATGCGGTGTATTAAGCCGCATCTCAGTTAATTAGTCAATCATATTTATAAAAATATTTTTCGTATGCATATTTTTTAGGCAAAAAAAATCCCTGATGGGATCAGGGATTGATAAACTGAAAAATCAGTTTTGAATATGGTGGCGAGACCCAGGATCGAACTGGGGACACACGGATTTTCAATCCGTTGCTCTACCTACTGAGCTATCACGCCGATGGGGCGTATTAAACAATTTCAGTCTCATGGCGTCAAGCATCCGTTGCGCTTTTTTGTGCAAATGTTTATTTTTAAATCAATATTTCACACTATTTGCTTATTTTTTGAGTGATTTCAAATTTCCACAGCTGAAATTACAGTGACGAAACTGTATTTATCCAACAAAAAAGCAGCTCAATGGCTGCTTTATTATTGGAGGGCAGGTTATTCAGCCGCAGTAATTTTTCCAATGTGTGCCAAACAGCGGTGGATCGCGCCACAACCTGGTTCAAAAGTTTTCACCCCTTTTTCTTCTTCCATACGGGTGGCCTCACTGACCAAGCGCTCTGCAACACCACGCCCACGATTTGCAGGGTGTACCACAATATATTCAAGGGTTTTGCTTTCACCTTGGCCTGTACACCAAATCGCACCAATCAATTTTGTATTAAATTCTGCAGTATAAACTAAGGTATACTGAGCTAAGTTCTGCTCAAGTTGTTCAATCGCATCGGAACCGTCGCTAAACTCAGGGCTGGTGTCATACAGTCGCTCAAGCTGGCTGCGCACTTCATCATTTTCTAAAGAAGTATAGGCATGTACGGTAATAGGCATTGATAAACCCTCCTGAGCAATCTAATATGCGGTGACTTTTCGTCACAGCGAAAATATTTTTACATCAATCATTTTGACGTATTTGAGGAACGTGTCTATGACAGATCGTATCAGTGAAGTGGTAAGAAACACCAACGAAACCAAAATTCGAGTTCGTGTGAATCTTGATGGTACTGGTCAAGGCACTTTAAACACTGGTGTTCCATTTTTAGATCATATGATTGATCAAATCAAGCGACATGGTCTGTTTGATATTGATATTCATTGTGATGGCGATCTTGAAATTGACGATCATCATACCGTAGAAGACTGTGGGATTACACTGGGCCAAGCCTTTGCTCAAGCACTGGGCAATAAAAAAGGCTTACGTCGCTACGGTCACTTCTATGCGCCGCTCGATGAATCACTGAGTCGTGTTGTGGTGGATTTATCTGGCCGTCCGGGTCTTTGGATGGATATTCCATTCACTCGCGCGCGCATCGGGACTTTTGATGTGGATCTTTTCTCTGAATTTTTCCAAGGTTTTGTGAACCATGCGTTAATGACGCTGCACATCGACAACCTAAAAGGTAAAAACAGCCACCACCAAATTGAAAGCGTATTTAAAGCCTTTGCCCGTGCATTACGTATGGCGTGTGAAGTTGACCCGCGTGCCGAAAATACTGTTGCGTCTACCAAAGGAACATTGTAATGACCCGTATTGCCCTTCTTGACTATGGCATGGGAAATCTTCACTCAGCAGCAAAAGCCCTCGAACACGTGGGTGCAACTGTTGATGTCACCAATGATCCTAAGCTGATTGCACAAGCAGATAAAATTGTGTTCCCCGGTGTGGGAGCAATGCGTGACTGTATGCAAGGCATGCATGATGCAGGCATTGATGATGTGGTCCGTAAAGCGGCATTTAATAAACCTGTGCTTGCGATCTGTGTCGGCATGCAAGCTTTAATGCAGCATTCCGAAGAAAATGGCGGTGCAGATGCATTGGGTATTTTTGAAGGTTCGGTTAAACGCTTTCCTGACGTAGAGGGATTAAAAGTGCCGCACATGGGCTGGAACCAAGTGCATCAGGCAGACCCTAGCCATCCGATGTGGAAAAACATTGAGCAAGATGCACGTTTCTATTTCGTACATAGCTTCTATGTAGAGCCGCAAGATTCAAGCATTGTCGCTGCTACCTGTGACTATGGTTTGGAATTTTGTACCGCAATTCACAAGGAAAACTTGTTTGCGACACAATTTCACCCAGAAAAAAGTCATACAGCCGGTCTGCAATTGCTGAAAAACTTTGTGGAATGGGATATTTAAAATTCCTTCACCGCAAAAAAGCCCGCTCCTTGTGGGCTTTTTTGTACAGTTTATTTTTCATCCTTTTATTTTCTACATATTCATTTTAGAATTTGCCTACTTATAAAAATACCAACGCCTAGGAATAATAATGAATACCTTCACATCTGACTCACCGACCCAAGCCAGTGGTCGCTTTAGCCGTCGCGCATATCTTGCATGGAATCTACTTCTCGGCATTATTTTTACGCTAATTGCTGTTGTGGTCGGCCTGCTCATACCCGGTGCGCAAAATGCGCTGACTGAGGGTGCTATGTCAACGCCACTCATGATTATTTTCTTTATCATGTATGCCATCGTCATTTATTACAGCGTCATTTTCTTAATCCGTCGTTTACATGATCGAGACCATTCAGGATGGCTTGCACTGCTGATCTTAGTTCCTGTAGTGAATATATTGTTTGCGCTCTATGTGTTATTTGCACCGGGTAATAGCGGTAGTAATAGCTTTGGACAACCACGCCCGACCAAAGGCTGGGAAACAGTGCTGGCTGTTTTGTATATCGTGGTGTTTATAGTCGGGATACTTGCTGCGATCATGATTCCGTCTTACCAAAACTAAGTGATCCGCTCTCAACAAGCCACGATTCAACAACAATAATGATAAATCATTAGATGCCGCCTAGATCGCTCTAAACAGCAATACACCTATTCAAACAAGCTCACACAAGTGGGCTTTTTTTGTACTTTACCTTTATAATCAACGCGCTTTTTATGTTCAGGATCAAATCCTGTACTTTTTCACATTTTTATGTCGTTTTTAGCTCAATTTTTGCGGTTAAAAATGAATGATAACAATACTTTTTACGATAATTTAAGATCATTTAATATGAATAATTCACCCAATATAAACTCTGGTTGGAACCGTGACGGTCGTTTTAATCGCATGTCTTTTATCGGTTGGAATGTCTTTTATGGCCTCATGCTGAGCATATTGATGCTACTGATCGTCAGCATGATGCCCAATACCCTCAATGCCCTAATAGCTCACGCTGAAAATCCAATGACGCAAGTGATTGGATTTATCCTAAATGTTTTAATGCTGATCCCTTTGATGATTTTTTCAGTGCGTCGTTTGCATGACTTTAATCTCTCAGGCTGGTTTGCACTCTTAGAGCTGATTCCGTTGCTCAATATCGTCATGTGCATTGCGCTGATGCTCATCCCCGGGTCTGCAAATGCCAATCAATATGGTGAGCCACGTGCATCCAAAACATGGGAGGTGGTTCTCGCCTTTCTCTTTATCGGTTTATTCTTACTGATCTTGGTAAATGTATTATTTACTGCGCGTTTTCTATTTTAAGTCGTCACTGACTTTAAGTCTCTTGGTCACTGTGTTTAAGTACCCTCGTCACTGTCATAGCAACGCGCTATGACAGGCCGATGAGTCAATCGCTCATGCTCAACGCCACATCTCGGTATTTGCATTTCCGACCTAAACGCTCTAGGCTGCAACAACAAGCCTTTGAATTGAATCACAATGACTGATGCTCTACTGACACCTATTTTGCCAACAAAAGAACAGATTAAAGATTTTCCATTGTTCCAAAATTTAGTGCCAGAGCAGATCCATGTCATTCACAATGCAGAACAATGCCAACACTGGGCCGATGAATTGCAGACGACTGCCTTATTCGGTTTCGACTCTGAATCTAAGCCGACTTTTCGTAAAGGTGAGGTCTCTACCGGTCCACATTTAATCCAACTTGCGACGGCGCAACAGGCGTGGTTGTTTCAAATGAACGAATGCACTTGGGATTTTTTAAGACCAATCTTGAGTAATCGGGATCAAATTAAAGTAGGTTTTGGCTTAAAAAATGATGCGCATTTATTTCGTAAAAAAGGCATCGAACTGAATAGTGTCTTGGAACTCTCCAAGTGCTTTGCTTCTTTTGGCTTAACCCAACCCGTCGGTTTAAAAAATGCCATGGCACTGCTTTTTTTTGTAAATTTTCCAAAATCTAAATCGGTCAGCACCTCGAATTGGGCCAAAAAGCGCTTAAATCCAGAACAAATTCGTTATGCCGCTGCCGATGCTTATGCCCCTGTTTTGGTCTTTGAAGAATTATTACAACGTGGCTTATTACCTAAAACCATTCCCAATACCTCCCTCAAACTAAGAATTCGTCCGCACATGAAATTATAAACCCTTAATTATTTTAATGATTTAATTTATATTCAGCGATGTAACCACTCTGTAACTGGATATTGCCCCAATCTATGGCATGACCAAGTGCAAAGATCGGCTGAAGAGTGCCAATGAATTTGCAGTTTATTTGCGCTAAAGATTTGAACAGTACGTTATTGCTTTAAAAATAGTCACAGCACAGCCTAAAAACAATAAAATTGCACCTTTTAAGTACATTTATATCTTTGATTTAACTCATTTTAATTACATTAATATACATTTGTATTTTTATTCAACTAAGGTTTTGATCTCTCTTGGTTTTCTAGCAGAATTACATGATTTATCTCATTCTTTCTATACTTTCATAATTTGTTTTCATCAATCTCCTTTTGCTAAAACAAGTCTGCAAAATACATAACACATCATAATTTAAAAGCTTAGAGAACCTGACATGTTGAACTTATTTACAGGAAAAATCAGCGGTGTACTCAGCCTGACTTTACAAGGGATCAGTAAAGCGGTTGGACTGGTTTTAAATACTGTTTTGGATACTGTAGACAGCGTTTTAGAGACCGTGAGTAGCTTAACAGCCCCCTTAACGGATGCACTGACTGAGCTTCCACTCATTGGGGGGGACCATCGAAAAAGTACTGGCAGTTGAAAATCAGTTGATCGGCACTTTAGGCGATGGCTTACATGCGGTAGCCGATCAACTAGCGACAGGTGATCTTCTCGGCGGTGTACAGACCGCTCTCAATGGCATAACTGGTGTGGTCGGTCAAACTGTGACTGAAGTTGCAGGTTTGGTTGATCATCTCAGTGGGGGGCTGCACCAATCACAGACGCACTTTCTGACCTGCCATTGCTGGGCGGTCTATTGGATGCAGTAGGCGAAACTACAGGCAATTTAACAGGCTTGTTGGCTGAAACGGGCGGCTATGTAGCCAGTATTGATCCTACCGAATTATTAACAGCTGTCCTGAATGCTCCTTTAACAAGTGTAGGTGGTGTCGTGCAAGATGTTTCAGGCACTTTAGATGCCTTACTGGATGACATTGCACCGATTACATCGATTGCCACTGAACTTCCTGTGGTCGGTGATCTTGTTCAAGTGGTCGGTGAAAGTACCACAGTCCTCAATCATGGCTTGTACGATGTCGGTAGCTTACTTCAGTCCGTAAACAGCGATTTATTACAAACAACCGCTTATATTTAATGACTCAAAACGCGAATACACAGCGCATTTTTATAGATCAAGAATAAAATCCAATCCTTTATTCGCACTAGCCTGACCTATGTCAGGCTTTTTTAATTCATCAATTCTGATATTAGCATTTAGTGAATAGCCGTTTATTTGATAAGATTAGGCACAAATTCATTCTTAATTTGATTGAGCAAGGAGCGAAAGCATGCTGATCATCCCTGCAATTGACCTGAAAGATGGCAAATGTGTCCGTTTAAAACAAGGTCGTATGGAAGACGATACCGTATTTTCTGACGATCCAGTGGCAACTGCACAGCATTGGGTAAATGAAGGCGCGCGTCGCTTACATTTGGTAGATTTAAACGGTGCTTTCGCTGGTACACCGATTCATAAGCCTGTGGTTGAAGCGATTGCTAAAGCACAGCCTGAATTGCCAATTCAAATTGGTGGTGGTATCCGCTCTCTTGAAACCATTGAACACTACCTTGATGCAGGCGTATCGTTTGTCATCATTGGTACAAAAGCGGTAAAAGAGCCTGAATTTGTTGAAGAAGCGTGCAAAAAATTTGCAGGCCATATCATTGTTGGTATCGATGCCATGAACGGCATGGTGGCAACAGATGGTTGGGCAAATGTCACAGACGTGAAAGCTACTGATTTGGCAAAACGCTTTGCAGATGCTGGCGTATCAAGCATTGTCTACACCGACATCGCACGTGATGGCATGATGCAAGGTGTGAACGTTGAACAAACCGTTAACCTTGCAACGTATTCAGGCTTACCTGTTATTGCATCGGGTGGCGTGACCAACCTTGACGACGTGCGTAACTTAAAAGGCCAACCGGGTATTTTAGGTGCGATTACCGGTCGTGCAATTTATGAAGGCACATTGAACCTTCGTGAAGCTCAATTACTGCTTGATCAACAAAGCTTGTAATTTTCCCGAGCAGAAAAGAGGTCTTCGGGCCTCTTTTTTTATTTCTCCTCTTCAAACAATCAAATACACATGTCAACCGTCCAATCTGCTTGGAAAGCCAAGTTCCCGCAGCTCGCACTCATCCTGATTACCATGATTTGGGGTGCCAGTTTTATCACCGTGCAATACGGTTTAAATTTCAGCAGTCCCGTGCTGTTTGTCGGTCTACGTTTTGCCGCAGCTGCACTGGCTGTGAGTCTGTTATCGCTCAAATATCTTAGACATTTTTCTCAATACGATGTCATTGCGGGCGCAAGTATTGGCGCTGTGATTGCGATTGGCTATGCGACACAAACGGTCGGCTTACAAAGTATCAGCAGCAGCGAATCGGCTTTTTTAACCGCGCTGTATGTCCCGCTGGTTCCGATTTTTATGTGGCTCTGTTTTCGGCATAAACCACATCTGATGACATGGCTGGGAGTAAGTTTGGCTTTTGTCGGTTTGGTCTTTTTAACTGGTAATGGTTTTGGCGCTATTCAGCTCAATTTTGGACAAATCATTACGCTGTTCGGGTCGATTGCCATTGCCTTTGAAATTATCTTGATCAGTTATTTTGCACCCCGCGTCAATCTGCGCAGAGTGACGGTTCTACAGTTGGCATTTGCCTCTCTATTCTGTTTTTGCTTTGCGCCACTGGTGGGTGAAACCACTTTGCCAAAATTTGAATGGCCATTAATCGCTGTACTCTGCGGATTGGGGCTAGCTAGCGCCGTCATTCAACTGGTGATGAACTGGGCGCAGCGCATGGTTGACCCTGCACAGGCAGCAATCATCTATGCAGGTGAACCGGTTTGGGCCGCGATCATTGGGCGGCTTGCAGGTGAACGCTTAACACCGCTCGCTCTCATTGGCGGACTGTGTGTAGTGCTTGGTGTGATTGTGAGTGAATGGCGGCCGAAACGGTTAAAGAAACGCTAATTTCAGCATCCTTTCCCATAACAAAAAGCGACCCATAAGGTCGCTTTTTTGATGCCAAGATTTTTTATGCTAAAAATCTTTAAACTCGCATTACTCATACATCGGTCTATTGTCATTGACACGAATTAAACCTTTAATCGCGCGGTACACAATCCATAACCAAGACAGTCCGATCACCGTGACACAGAAGGTACTCGCTCCCAGTGCCACACCCGCAAAGGCATTGGCATTATTGCCGGTAAAGAACAGAAAAATAAAAGGCACGAAAGCAATGATGTTCCAAATGAGATACCACCAAAACGTACGGATCTGCCAAGTGAAATGGCTTTCAAAAATCGTACCGCGGACATCACTGCGTTTGACGTAATTGATAATCAGCGCGAGAATCGCAAGCAAGCCGGCAGAAAAAATCGCCACAATATAAAGAATATACAAAATAATCGTGAGCAGGCGGTTTGGATCTTTATCAATGGAATAATTCATTTCGCTCTCCGTCATGATGATTTTTCGGATCATTCCACCCTAGATATGCAGGATATTAAATGGTGAAATTAGCCATAAAATCAGTAATATGTTAAAGGCTATGGTACAGAAATATATTTTTCGAAACGGTTGTTTTTGTGTTTTATGCCGCAAACGTTGCTGAGCTAGCCATGCCGCCGGCCACCCACCTAAAAAAGACAAAAGATGCAGTGTATTTTCTGGCACGCGTCGGTTCCCCATTTGCGCAGCTTCTTTATCTTGCGCATAGAACCAATAGGTCAGGACATTGATAATACTCACAAAAAGCAGCACCATGCCACTGAGTAAACCCGCCACAGACAAACCCGCCAAGGCGAGGATATACATGATGCACAAGATTTGCATCGGCTCTGCCTGACGCGGCATCTGCACCACATTTTTTTTATTGGGTCGTTGTGCAGCTTTGGTTTGTGAGGCTTTTAAATAATGCACTTGCTGCGCACGAAAGCGTCCGCGTTCATCTAAGATCACAGCATAATCCAACGCGCAGCCCACGATTGGTCGTGGGCCGGGACGGGAAAAGTCTTTAATGTGCAAAAATACGCGATCTTTGGTGCTATCGTTCGGTTGAATGAAGCCGTAGCCCTTGTCATCAAACCATTCTACTAAGCGTCCTTGATCACGCATGCTTTTCCCTCTCGTTGTTTTTAAAATTTATGCTGTGACGAATTTTAATCGTTCAATCAGCATATTACGCATTTCAGCAGGGTTTTTCTGCAAAATATCATCCCCTGTACGGCCTTCTGCAGCATTTTTCTGTGCCACCTGTAAACGCATCATCCAGAAACGACCCGCCGCCATTGCCAAATATAACTCTAGACATGATTTTTCATCTGCGGTTAATGGGCGCACGCTTTCATATGCATTTAAAAAGGCAATGGCTTTGTCTTCATTCAAATGCACATCCGGATATTCAGTACAGAAGTCATTTAAAGTAATAGCAATATCAAACAAGAGTTCGTCTTTATTTAACTCATAAAAGTCTAAAATACCGTTGAGTTGATCGCCTTCAAATAGAGTATTGTCACGGAACAGATCAGAATGAATAAAACCGGCAGGACGGTCTGGATACATCGCCGTTAAGATGTCATATAAGCCCAACAGATTGTTGAGCAACGTGGTATCTGCTTCATTTAATGTTGGACGAATATCGCGCGAAACTTGTAACCAATAAGCATGATCACGATATTCTGCACGTTCCAAAGGGAAGTCTTGTAGAGCCACATGCATTTTCGCTTGGGCTACAGCAATCGCTTCTGCTTGCGCTAAGCTCGCAGGCATGGGATGTTGACCTTGCATGCGTGGCGCAATCTGTGCAGGTTTATCCTTTAAGCTATGAATCGCTTTACCCGAATGATTCAGCGGTACAGGCACAGCTAGACCAGCCTGCCCCAAATGTTCAAGTACAGGGACCAGTTCCCCTGCACCTTGCTCGTCCATCTCTTCAAAAACAGTTAATACATACTGCGTGCCATTTTCGCAAACAATAAAATAGTTGGTATTTTGAATACCGCCTTGAATCGGAATCAGGTCAATCACCTCCAGTCCATAAGGTGCTGCAAAATCCTGAACTTCCTTTAAAGTCAAAGTGGTATAAACCGACATAGAAAACCTGCGAAAAAACTTACATATTTTTGATAGAATAACCGCTCCGACTACT
The DNA here is from genome assembly GCF_013419715.1 of Acinetobacter sp. YH12063. NCBI lineage: Bacteria > Pseudomonadati > Pseudomonadota > Gammaproteobacteria > Moraxellales > Moraxellaceae > Acinetobacter > Acinetobacter sp. YH12063. The sequence goes on from NZ_VOZO01000001.1 coordinate 420,975, forward strand.
AAGGTGTAGCATCTAAGTCGCGAAGTTTCATAATCGGCTGTTATTTTTGGAAAAAATTATGCTTGCTAAACGTATTATTCCTTGCCTCGACGTGGACAACGGTCGTGTAGTGAAAGGTGTTCAATTTCTTGATATTCGTGATGCAGGCGATCCAGTTGAAGTTGCACGCCGTTATAACGAACAAGGTGCGGACGAAATTACCTTCTTAGACATTACCGCAACCTCAAATGGTCGTGATACCACTTACCGTACGGTAGAGCGTATGGCTGAGTCTGTATTTGTGCCATTAACAGTCGGTGGTGGCGTGCGTAAAGTAGAAGATATCCGCCTGTTATTAAATGCGGGTGCGGACAAAGTTTCGATTAACTCTGCGGCTATTTATAACCCTGAATTTGTACAAGAAGCCTCTCAGCGTTTTGGCGCACAGTGTATTGTGGTTGCTATTGATGCGAAAAAAACTGGCGACAATAAATGGGAAATTTTCACCCACGGTGGTCGTAAAGAAACCGGTATCGATGCCATCGAATGGGCAGTAAAAATGGCGGACTTCGGTGCAGGTGAATTACTCATCACCTCGATGGATGCTGACGGAACCAAAGCCGGTTATGACCTTGAACTGATGCGTAACATCAATGACCGTGTGACCATTCCAACCATTGCTTCTGGTGGTGTCGGTAATCTCCAACATTTGGCCGATGGCATTTTAAAAGGTGGCGCAGATGCGGTGCTTGCAGCCTCTATTTTCCACTTTGGTCAACACACCATTCCTGAAGCGAAAAAATATCTTGCAGAACAAGGCATTGAAATGCGTCTTTAATTGATTCGTTTTCAATGAGGATTGAAAAAGAGCGATGATTCGCTCTTTTTTTGCTTTGGTGTTTTTGATGCAACGCCATGGAGTTGTAGCAGCGAATCGTCAATTTAATTCATCCACTATAGACATAAAAAAAGGAGCCTTGTCGGCTCCTATAAACCAAGAAAAACTACAGCACTTGGTCTGATACTTAAAACAAATGAAAAAATATACATAGCAACTTCATCAATCAACTCGTCGTGTACAAGCCTTTTGATGATTTAAATATAGGACATTTATACTGTATTTGATTGACAGTAGATTCATAATTTATTGACAAATTGCGACAGCTCAAATGGGTAGCAACGCTCGTTGTCAAAACGCACAACGCTTTCACATTAGACCGTTTCAAGAAGTGCAACTGGCTTTTCACGCTCAGCGACCCACTTTGCAGGAAATACCCGATTGACCCAGTGTGACAATGGTTTCGCAATCGCTGTCGGTAGTAACACACCCAATGGGTTCTGTTCCTGTAATTTTGCCGAGGAGATCACTCGAGTCCCTAAAATATAATCAAACCACGGCTTAGTCACACACCAATTGGCATCCTGATTTGAGTTCATATGGTGGTCATAGTGCCATGGAATCTTTTTCATCGCCCACTCTGGCTCAAGATGTGCGCGACGATGGATATAATAATAATTCCCTGCGCAATACAGCACAGACAAACTCATTCCTTTGGAAATAGGATAAAACAGCGGGACAAATACGGCTGAAACTGCCACTAGTGACAATATTTCATTTTTCGTGCGCCAGTTCTGTACACCTTCAACATAGCCATGATCATGAAAATCTGTTTTTCGAACTTCACGATGATGTTCCCAATGTGATTTCATGCTTTTCGGTACTGGACTAAAACGTGGCTTGCCTGACCGATGTGTCCCATGCAAAACATATTTATGCGCGACCCATTCAAAGGCATTGGCGACGACCAACCCTGCAATAAAACCTTTTAACATGACCAATATCTCCTTTTCTTAGCTCCACTATAGGTAATGAAGAGGGCTAGATATTGACCGTTTTTTTTAATATTATTGACAAAACACGACAAAATTTAGAATTAAAAAAATATGCAACAACTCAAGGACTATACAGGATCGGTCTATGGAGGACTGGGCCATTTGCTCTATGCTTATCACCAAGCCCAAGGCATTGCTATTCCTGAAAAATTGAATAAAGTTCAAAACTTAGAGCGTTTTGATTATGCCATTTGGCGTGATTTATTGATGGATTTAGATCAAAAGATCCAAAAGCCGGCGCTGGGTTTAGAAATTGCAGAACATGTGCAACCTAAACATATTGGCATTATTGCGTATATTGCTCTGTCCTGTGAAAACTTGGGCGAAGCACTGCTCCGCTACCATGATTTTCATCGCTTAATCTTCGATGGCAGTCCATTGCTGATTGATATTAAAAATGATTTTTTCTCCATCGGTTGGAATGATTTACCCATGAATATGGCCAATCAATTGACCGATGAAATTGCGATTGCCTTAATGCTGCAGTTTCTAAAATTATTCATGCGTTTTGAAGATATCAATTTACACGAAGTGCATTTTCATAATCCTGCACCAAAAAATGTCGCTCAGTATGAACAATATTTTCGCTGCAAAGTTCGTTTTTCCCAAGAAAAGTCGAAGGTTATTGTTCCCATTCAAGAACTGTCTCGCCCCTTTTCCCAAGGCGATCAGACCTTACAAAAACTGTTAATGCAACAGGCACAGTCTTTATTAGAAAAACTGCCGAATACCACGCAAATCGACCAACGCTTACAGCAAGCCATCTTAATGGGTTTGCAAAAAAAACAGTTCCAAATTGAACATGTCGCTACGCAACTCAATCTTTCCGTCCGACAATTACAACGCCATTTACAACAACAAGGCAGCACCTATCAGCAACGTATGCAGGAAGTCCGTTGCATGATGGCTGAAGAATTTTTAAGAGACCCGCATTTAAGTTTGCAGGAAATTGCGCTACTGCTGGGTTATTCAGAACAGAGTGCGTTTCAACGTGCTTTTAAACAATGGCGAAATTTAACCCCACAGCAATGGCGCTTATCGCAAATTGAAGCATCAAGTTAAAAATGTGATGCAGTTGTCATTTTATATATTGTGATTTTCAGCAAAATCTATTAAATCTATGCATATTCAATAAATGAATAAATATTTAGCAGAACTGATTGGTACGTTTTGGCTGGTCTTTGGTGGTTGTGGTAGTGCGGTCTTGGCTGCGGCCTTTCCTGAGCTTGGCATTGGCTTCGCAGGCGTGGCACTGGCCTTCGGTTTAACGGTGTTAACGGCTGCTTATGCGCTGGGTCATATCTCAGGGGGACATTTTAACCCTGCCGTGAGTATCGGCTTGTGGGCCGGTGGTCGTTTTGAAGCCAAAGAACTAGCACCCTATATTATTTCTCAATTGCTGGGTGCAACCCTCGCCGCATTTATTATATTCATCATTGTACAAGGTCAGGCTGGATTTACAGGCGTCGGCGGTTTTGCCACCAATGGCTATGGTGAATTATCTCCGGGCAAATACTCTATGCTCTCAGCCTTAATCATTGAAATTGTGCTGACGGCTGGCTTTCTGATTGTGATCATGGGAGCAACGGATAAACGTGCCCCTGCTGGATTTGCCCCAATTGCGATCGGTCTCGCGCTTACATTGATCCATCTCATCAGCATTCCCGTCACCAATACTTCGGTCAACCCAGCGCGTAGTATGGGTGTGGCATTTTTTGCTGAAACTGCTGCACTATCACAAGTTTGGCTGTTTTGGGTAGCCCCAATCATTGGCGCAGTGATTGGTGCGGTCATCTATAAACTGATGGCAAAAGACGCATAAATAGAAAAATACGCCACAAAAAAAGCTCACAACCTGTGAGCTTTTTTTCATTCATCCCGAATTGAGCATTGCGTCCTTCGACAGCCGATGACACAGCATTAAAGAAATGGATTTTCCACTTCGTTGCCTTCACCGCCCTGCGCTATTTTTTCAGCTAAGTTAGTTTCTGCCTCAAGCGTTGACACCACATCATTGAAAAATGCCTGTAAAGCTTTCGCTGCAGCTAAACCTGCTTGGTCTTTCGTCACCTGTAAGTTGCCATAAATATTAATTCGATCTTGGCCATTTTCTAGTGTTAAGTCATGAATTGCATGCGAAGCTGTGTCATTTTCAAATGCTTTAAACATGTTGGATATCCTTCTTTTTTGTTGTATTGATGCTGCAATAGAAATACGTGAAAAAGATTTCAACTGCAAGCAATGATCCTCTTCATCGCTCGCAGTTCAACGCTATTATCTGCTCGATTATTTCAAAATCTGTAGCAGATATTGCAGAATTTCTTCAATCAATTGTTTGACCAAGGCATCTTGATTGTTGTCATTTTCACTGCTTGCCATGGATGTCTCTCCCACAGAACCACCACTCGATTTAAACTCTTTTTGCAAACTTAAAATCTTGTCTTCTGCGACATCTGCAGCACACTGGCTTTCAGCATCCCAATGCAAATAAGCGATATCTTGATTTGCTTTTACTTGGGTGGCTTTGAGTGGCAAACGGTAGGTATTACGCTTTTGGTCTTCAGTTAATTCTGGAAAGAAATTAATTCCAGTCAGTTCTTCTAGCGCACAAATACTCATGACTTTGACTGTCGGTGCCGTATCACGCAAGGTATTGTCTGCATAGTACACGCCTGCAACACCTTTTTTCGGCAAATAGATCGCCTTATAAGTGGCGGTCGGCACAATGACCCCTTGCCCGATGGTTTTTAATTTTTTCGCACTGTATACCGGCCCCGTCACCACATAGACATCTTGCTTTTGTTTGGTCACTATCGCCCGTGTGGCTTCTTCTAACTCGCGCCACACTTGCTGATTATTTTTTGGGGCTTGCGGCACCATATTGGCCAAAGAAAAACTGTCTAACTGTGCCGCTTTATTGGGCATATCGGCATTTGGCGCCATGTGTCCACGGTCATAGCCTGAAGATTTATAGTCTGACAGCAAAGCCCGATATTCAGACGGCACGCGAGTCTCTTCATGAAAGTTATCTTCACGCGGAATTTTTTGACTCAGGCGTGCAGGGGTTAATGCTTCTGCAACCCAAAGCGGTGTCTTGGATATCCCTGAATACATGACATTAAAGCCATTAAAACACAGTGGAAAACTGTTTTTATGTAGGCTTTCACGGACCAAATAAGGTGGCACTTCACGATAAAATTGGTCCAAACAGGCGCTATTTGAAGTGCTGCTCATAGAAACAAGTTGTTGAATTTTTTCTTGCCCGAAAGCAATAGCAAAGCTTCCTGTTGCCACCAGACCCAACAGCACTTTTATGCCATTTTGCCCAAATAACTGTGAAAGCGGATTTGCTGAATTGCGTTTCTTTTTGACCATGACTTACAACAATGACTTCTAAAAGGACTATTTTTCCGCAGCTTAGCAAGGGTGCAAATTTTAGTACACTTTTCTTTTTTAATTTGCTTAACAATCACACAAATATTGTTTAACAAAGCAGCAGTTGATGTAACTTTATGTCGCAGTTGTGCAGTTCTTTATAGGAGGTCATGAAGCAGTTGCGTATGTTTCATTGAATTCGCCTCAAGAATTATGACAAGGTAAAAATATGAAAAATTGCGATAAAAATATACGGAGTGATTATGCATTCTAAAATTTTAGGTTTAGGTTTAATTTCAGGTTTAATGAGCGCAGCAGCATTTGCAGAACCGCCGATTCAACCCGGTGACACTTTAGAAAGCTTGTCTAAAGTCAAAATTGTGACCACTGTGAATGGTCAACCCGGTTCTATTCAGGACTTGGTATCAAGTGGTCAAGTTCAATTGCTTGAAGTACCTGCCGGACAAGTCAATGCCGCTGCAACAGAACAGCCCTTAAACCCTGAACAGGCTCAGGCAAACCAAATCGATCCGAATGCCCCTGCAGTTCCTGCAAATGCTGAACAAGCCGTGACTGAAGCGGAAAATGCACTCGCAAATGAACAGCAAAGTGTAGCTGCTGCGCCTACAGAGCAGTCCGTTCCAACTGAACAAACGGCAGTGGCCAATACACCTGAAGCCGTTATAACTGAAGCACCTGAAGCCGTAGCAACGGATGCCAATGCTGCACCCGTCATTGCCTCTTCTGCAGAAGCGCCAGTGAATGCCGATAGCGCATCGGCTGCATTGCCTGAAGCTCCTCAAGCACAACAAGATGCTTTTATGGCAGCACCTGAAACTCAAAGTGCAAATCCTGCAGACGCATCAATTCAAGCCAACCCAGAAGCACCTGTTGCTGACGAAGCCATCCAAGCTGCGCCTGAAGCCTCTGCAGATGTAGACGCGACAATCAACTAATCAGCGTATTTTCAAGGATGAAATAACGCAACATCTTCATTCTGTTGCTTTGCTCGCATACTCCTCCCAAGAAAAAGCAACAGAATGATCTCTATGTCTTTGGACTAAAAAAGTTCAATTATCACAGATAAAAAAAAGCCAGAATTGATCTGGCTTTTTCGTGTTTAACTATTAAATCTATGCCTAAAAGTTCAATCTACGTCTTAAATTTCAATCTGACTGCCCAACTCAACCACACGGTTGGTTGGAATTTGATAAAAATCGCTGACTGGACTGGTATTTCGCTGCATAGAGATAAACAGCTTTTCTCGCCAAGGTGCCATGCCTTCACCCAAGGTATGAATAATACGGTCTCTGGAAATAAAGAAACTGATTTGCATTAGATCAAATTCAAAGCCCAATTCACGATACGCATGCTCCAAAGCGGCAGGAATATTCGGCTGATCTTTAAACCCATAAAACATGGTGATTCGATAGAATCGATCATCTAGTTTTTCCGTGATCACCCGCTCATTTTCGGGTACAAATGGCACATCTCGGGTGTTGACCGTAACCATAATATTGCGTTCATGCAGGACTTTATTGTGCTTGATGTTATGCAACATAGCATGAGGCACGATCTCAGGCGTTCCTGTCAAGAATACGGCATCACCTGGAACAAACTTGGTTTCACTACCCATGCTGACACTGCGAATAAACAGGTCAATAGGCAAAGCATCTTTACCGAGTCGATTGAGCACCAATGCCCGACCATCTTTCCACGTCATTAAAATCGTAAACAATACCGCACCAATCAGGATTGGAACCCAACCGCCCGCTGCGATTTTTAATGATGTCGATGCAACAAAGATCAAATCAATCAATAAAAATGGCACTGCAAAAATCGCTACTTTCCATACCGGCCAACGCCATAAACCATAAGCCAAAACTGAGATCAAAATCGTACCGCAGAGCATGGTCATGGTCACAGCTACGCCGTACGCACTGGCCAAATTCGCACTGTTTTCAAACAGCAAGATCAAGATCAGCACCGAGATAAACAATGCCCAGTTAATAAATGGTAAATAAATCTGACCACGTTCAACTTCAGAGGTATGTTTCACTGTCAAACGCGGCAAATAACGCAATTGAATCGCCTGATTGACCATAGAGAATACCCCTGTGATCACCGCTTGAGAGGCAATCACCGCGGCCGCTGTCGCCAAAGCAATCATTGGATACAATGCCCATTCAGGGATCAGCATATAAAATGGATTGGCTAAAGCTTCAGGATTACGCAGTAGCAAGGCACCTTGGCCTGCATAGTTCAACAGCAAGCACGGCATGACCACAATAAACCATGCCAAGCGGATTGGGAGTCGGCCAAAATGCCCCATATCGGCATAGATTGCCTCACCACCCGTCATCGTCAAGATGACCGCACCCATGGTCAAAAACGCAACATAGGGTTGCTGTACCACAAAATTGAAAGCCCAATGCGGACTGATCATGGTCAACACAAATGGCGTTTGCGAAATACTCCATAACCCAAATCCGCCAATGGATAAAAACCACATGAGCGTCAATGGACCAAAGAATTTACCCATCGTGCCTGTGCCATGGCGTTGCACTAAAAATAGCCCCGCCAAAATACCAATCGATAAGGGTTGCAGCCATTGGTTAAACATCGGCGTCGCAATACTTAAACCTTCAATCGCTGATAGCACGGAGATTGCGGGGGTAATGATCCCATCACCAAAGAACAAAGATGCACCAATAAAGCCAAGGGCGATCAGGTAGATTTTTTTGTTTTCGGCAATTCGTGTGGTTCGTAGATTCAAGGCCAACAGCGACATAATACCGCCCTCGCCATTGTTATCTGCACGCATGATGATGCTGACGTATTTAAAACTAATCGTCAGCATGATGCACCAGAAAATCAGGGACAGAATACCCAGCACAGACGCTTCGCTAATCGCCAAGTGTGCTGTGAGGAAACATTGGCGCAGCGCATATAACGGGCTCGTCCCAATGTCTCCGAATACTACGCCCAAAGCTGCCAAGGTGATGGCAGGCAATGCGGCTTTTTGTGCAGTACTTTGCATATAATTGTCTTCAATTTAGACAGGATTTTTGCGAATCATAGCACCGCTCAAGATGTTTTTGTCTAATTCAATTGTTTCTCTTGGCAGAATATATTTTTTTCGCTATTATCCACCGCGCAAAAGGTGAAGTGTCCGAGTGGCTGAAGGAGCACGCCTGGAAAGTGTGTAAACGTTTATAGCGTTTCGAGGGTTCGAATCCCTCTTTCACCGCCAGAACAAACTGCAATGCCAAGCAGAATGAAGGTCTAAATTGATAAAATTTAGGCCTTTTTTAATTTTATTGTTCTCAATATTAAATATTCCCCTAATTGATCTTCTATTTGTTTAGCTCAATAACTTCACAGTATTTAAGTCCTGATTGATGGATTTAAATCACACGTTTTTTTCCTAATGCACGACTTATGGATTTTTTATTGGCAGTAAGAAAGACACGTTTATTTACAAATACAAATTTTATATTCTAAAGACAATTACTTAAGCCTATGCTAAAAATAAATCATCCTCTCAATATAGGTGCTATTCAAAAAATTATTCATTAATTTAAACATCATAGAACTGAAACGCGATTGCGGTACTTTTAACTTGATCAACGAAAAACTTAAAAAACACCTTTCATATATCACTGCTATTCGGGAGAGAACATGAATAACAGCCAGAATTATGTTAAGCAGATCAAGAACGCCAAACGTGGTGGCTATACCCCAACCCTTGCCAAAGACATCAATAAACATAAAATTCAAAAAGCACAGCGTCTGATTGACGAATGGCGAAAGCTCGCCAATGAACTCCGCCCCCAAATGCAACTGGAGATGGCATATACACTTGAAGAATGCGCACAGGATCTAGACCAAATTTTAAGAATGAAATAGCACTCAACGTTCATCCATCCTATTTTTTCGCCCACATCTTGTGGGCGAAACATTGCCTAATTTTATTTCTCTGGTTTTAGAGCCAAACATCGGTTGAATGCTGAATAAATCAAACGTATAAATTACATTCGATTTGCTGTTTTTTTAACTTGCACCACTTCAAAAAATCTGTAGAATGCATTCCACAACGCCGGCATAGCTCAGTTGGTAGAGCAACTGACTTGTAATCAGTAGGTCCACAGTTCGAATCCGTGTGCCGGCACCATTTCTTAGCCTCGCTTTTTAGTGAGGCTTTGATGTTTTTAGAGCCGCTCTTTTATGGCTTCCTCGCGCTAATCTGCACATAACGAATCAGCCCGTCTCGATACAACTTCTCACACAATTTTGCCGTCATCTTGATTTTGAATTGATCCACATGACTCAGGCTCATCTGACTTTTTTGTTCTTGAATATAATCGGCAAAACCCTGAAATACGAATTCGCTGATATCTTCAATCTGGATATTTTCGAAACCTGCCTGTTGCACTTGGTGTTGTAAATTTTGCTTTGAATTTAAATTTTTCAAATTCACATCTGCTGCTTTCAACAGACTTTGATATTTCAATCGTTGCACTGAATTTAAATTCAAAAACGCATCGGACAACATCAAATAGTGAAAAGCAAAGCGTCCCTTTGAATTCAAAACATTAACAACTGATAAAAGCAATAAATTCAAATCACTATGATACGCAGCATCAATACACAGTACGGCATCCATACAGTTTTGTGGATAAATATTTTTTAAATTCAAAAATGAATCTTGTTGTATTTTGATTTTTGAATTTAAATTTTTTTGGATTTTTTCCACACATTCGGTTTGCAATTCGACTGCGGATAAGTTTTGAATTTGAAAATGTTCCATCCAAAAAACCAAGCTCGCGCCCTGCCCACAACCAAGGTCTAAAACACGATCTGTAGATTTTAATTGAATGGATTCGGCAAGATATAAAGCGAGTTTTTGACAGGCTGCAGGATAGGATGATTTTGCATCATCCCAATAGCCCAAATTGCTCCAAGCAAGCTCCGCATCATCTCCGAGTAATCGACTGTTAATCGCATATTTATGGCTAGGGACGTACTGACGAATTGCTTGAAGCCATTTCATGTTAGTAACCGAGTTGAGGGGCAACCTCCACTTTAGGTTTTAAACCCACAAACGGCAATGGCGCACCAAAAATTTCTGCAATATGCATAGCAGACGTTACCGCAGACTCTAAAATCGGCAGACCGTCACAAGACCATGAACCACAGAAGAAGACTTTACGTTCAGGGGATAAATGTCGTTGCTGTAACTCTTTATTCAGCGCCACGGTATGTGAATCCACCACTGCACGTGTCAAACTGACCGAAGAGATCACTTTTTTAGGATCAATCGGTGTCACTGGCTGCCAGGTTTGGAACACAGGGGTTTTACCCACCAAGCTCGGCTCAATGGAGTTGAGCCATACGGTAAATTGCTGACGGGTAAATTTACGGTCCATCATATAACTTAGTACAGACCAATCTTTACGCTTCGGTGGCATCACGGTTTGATCAGTGTGGATCACCAACTGACCTTGCTCAAATTTAAATTTCTTTAAGAGCTCAATATCGTCAGCAAACTGAGTAGAATCTAAAAATTCTTCCGTTTTGGTGGTTGGTGTCGCAACAACCACGCGATCGAATAGATGATGTGCACCGGCCTCAGTTTCCACCAAGACTTTATCGTCTTGCTCGAGCACTTTGGTAATTGCCGTACCACTTTGAATATTTAAACCTTCAATCAGTTTATCAACCAACGCAGGTGTACCACCTTGGATACGCAACAAGGCATCACCATTGGTCAATTGACGCAAGAAAATCAACAGCGGTTTCGCAGGCCATTCGCCAATCGTTTTCGGGTTACAAGTGCAAATGGTATACAACACAGGCATGACTGCACCATGCCAAAATACTTCTTCAATTTCATTTTTATTAATGAATTCAGCAAGCGTAATGTCCTGATTTTTTGATTTAAAAAATCGAGTGATCGCGGCTTTGAGTTGCAACATTCCTTTGACTAAACGCCAGCCATATTGTTGTAAGCCTTTACGATTATTAATAATTGGGAAATTACCAATACGGCTACGACTGGTGGTCAACCACGTTTCTGTACGATCTTCAAATAGCCAACTGCATGCCATATAGGTACGGACTGGGAAGGTTTTAATCCCTAAATGGGTCGCCAAACTTAAGGTATTTTTCCAGAGGTGTGGATTCATCACACGCAAAGGGGCATCGATCAAGCCGCCTTCAAACTCAGTGCTGTGGCTATCCATACCACGACCCGGCAGAGCTTCGAAAATTGTAATGTTATGCCCTGCGTCTTTAAGAATTCTTGCGGTAGCCAGCCCAGCCATGCCACTACCGATGACTGCAATTTCCAATTTTCTTTTCCATCTATAAAACACAGTTTAAAAGTATGACTGATCAGAACTTAAAAATAGCTATTAAAAAATACCAGATTCGCACTTTTTGTATGGATTTCAGTACAGCCGTTTTTAAGTTAAATTTACAAATATTTACAGTCAAAAGCACACAATTTAAGCTTTGTTTTTTAAACATATTTTTCTTTAAAATTTTAATTACCCTATAAAACCAAACAATTAAATTAACCATTTTTATAACTTTCGGTTTACTTTAAAGCCAAGTACCGCTAAGATGCGCCACATAAGAAAGTGATAAATTCATCACAATTTATAAAAAGTAAAATGATATTTAAATCATGACAACTATAAATACTACAGCGCTCAATAAAAAAGCCTCTGACTGTTCAGAGGCTTTTTTTTCGGCTATTTCAACGGCATGAATTTCACTTAAGCCTCATGCGCTAGCGCAATTTCACCAAATTTTCCGTTATTGAAATCATCAAAGGCTTGAATAATTTCAGCTTTGCTATTCATCACAAATGGGCCATAACCTTGAATCGGCTCATTTAGTGGCTCACCGCTAAGTAACAGAAATTGTGTGTCCTGCAACGCTTGTAGCTGAATGGCGATATCATCTTTGGCAAACATGACCATCGAACTGTCTTGCACTTTATGGCTTTCATTCACCACAACCTCACCCTTCAAGACCACCAAAATGGTGTTATGCCCTTCAGGTACATGTAAGGTGGTTTCATATTGAGCTTTCAATTCACCATCCCAGACATTCACTGGACTAAAGGTTTGTGCAGGCCCAAGGTGACCACCCATTTCACCAGCAATCACCCGAATATGCCCTGCACCTTCATCCATGTCTATGCGAGGAATATCTTGGCGTGTGATCGCTTGATAACGAGGCTGGGTCATTTTGTCTTTTGCCGGTAAATTCACCCACAATTGAACCATTTCAAAAAGACCACCTGCTTGAGCAAATTCAGGCGAATGAAATTCTTCATGCACCAGACCCGACCCTGCGGTCATCCATTGCACATCGCCTGTTTGAATTGTGCCGCCACCACCACTTGAGTCCTTATGAGTCACTTCACCGCTGTAGGCGATAGTCACCGTTTCAAAACCACGATGTGGATGTGAACCTACACCATGCCGTGCAGTGGTGGGATCGAACTGATAAGGTGCCGCATAATCCAAAAGCAAAAATGGGCTAATCGCCTGACCTAGACGATCATAGGAAAATAAGCTTTTGACTGGAAAACCATCGCCCACCCAGTGCATTTGCTGATTACGATAAACACCAATTACTTTTTTCATTTCTTAGCTCCTATATTCATACGATAGGATGAACATAGCGCTTATTTTAAGCTTTGAAATACTTGATGGCCATCATCCAGATAGCATTCTATATCTCAAATTTAGAACAATACTCAGACATACAATCTGCACCTCACTCAAAACCAAGCATTAATTCAGAAATTCTAAGCTTTAAGTCATATATAACGATAAATTATCCCAATTTTATGATTGAGCTTCTCATTTAAACCCATTTCATTGTCTCATTTTTACAACTATTCTAAATCTAGTTAACACGCAGATTTCATCTGATCCTGCGTACTTGCAAACAGGAAAGAGGACAATAAAATGGGCAAACCTTACGTTCGTTTAGACAAAGACAATGCCGCGGTACTTTTAGTTGACCATCAAACAGGTCTACTTTCATTGGTTCGCGACATTGATCCAGATAAATTTAAAAATAATGTGCTCGCACTGGCTGCAGCCGCGAAATATTTCAATCTTCCAACGATTCTCACCACCAGTTTTGAACAAGGTCCAAACGGTCCATTGGTTCCTGAACTAAAAGAAATGTTCTCTGACGCACCTTATATTGCACGCCCAGGTCAAATTAATGCTTGGGACAATGAAGACTTTGTGAAAGCCGTCAAAGCAACCGGCAAAAAACAATTGATTATTGCGGGTGTGGTGACTGAGGTTTGTGTTGCTTTCCCAACCTTGTCTGCTTTAGAAGAAGACTTTGATGTCTTTGTAGTGACCGATGCTTCAGGTACTTTCAACCATTTAACCCGCGACTCAGCATGGGAACGTATGACACAAGCAGGTGCACAGCTCATGACCTGGTTTGGTACCGCATGTGAATTACACCGCGACTGGCGTAATGATATTGAAGGTTTAGGTGCGCTTTTCGGCAACCATATTCCAGACTACCGCAACCTCATCAACAGCTATACGCAAAATACTGAAAAGAAATAATCCTTCAGTAGTAAAAAGCGGCTTCGAGCCGCTTTTTTTATACCTGATGTATAAATTGACGTATGATGATTTGAATTGAAATAATTTTTCACTGCATAAGGTGATCCATGCATTCATTTGATGACTATTACTACTTTTACTTGGTGGTGAAACATGGCGGTTTTAGCGCTGCAAGTGAAGCATCGAATATTACAAAATCAAAATTAAGCCGACGCATTTTAGATCTTGAAGCCAAATATAATGTCACCCTTATTCAGCGTTCTACCCGACACTTTAAGGTCACGACATTAGGCCAAGAATTGTATGAAGAATGCATAAAAGTAATCGAACAAGTTGAATGTGCGCATCAGGTGCTCCTGAAGCAAAAAAGTGAACTTGAAGGCTTGGTTAAAATTAGTTGTCCACCGGTCATGATGGAACATCAAATTCGCCCCTTGTTAAATCAATTTTTAAAAGATCATCCCAAAGTTCAGGTCGAACTTGAGCTGTCTAGCCGCCGTGTAGATGTCTTGCATGACGACATTGATTTAGCGATTCGTACCAATTTTAGTAAAAATGAAGACTCGAGCATTATTGTACGTGACGTGATTAAAACCGTGCATTGCTTAGTGATTAGTCCTGAACTTTTACAAGGACGCGAGTTAAAGCATATTTTCGAATTGACAGAATTTCCGAGTATCGTTTTGGGTACACAGAAAAACCGCTATCAATGGCATTTGCATCATACGGGACAGCAAGAGCAGATTGAAATTGCCTTACAACCTCGGATTAAAAGCAATGACTTAGCCGGTGCTTATTATGCGGTACTCGATGGTTTAGGCATCGCAGACTTACCGTATTTAACGGTACAAGCAGATATTGAGGCAGGTCGTTTAATTCACCTCTTCCCCGAATGGTGCTCAAATGTCGGTACGGTACAATTGGTATATGCTTCGCGCAAAGGTCAACGCCTAGTCATGGAAAGATTAATTGACTATTTAGTCGCTGGAGTTCGTGGCTATGCTCCAGAACATGATGGCTATTTAGTTTAATGTTCTAGACCACAAAAAAAGCCAGAACTGAGTTCTGGCTTTTTTAAATCTACGGTTGGATCACCAAATTAGATTTTACCCACTAGGTCGATCGATGGTGCAAGCGTCGCTTCACCTTCTTTCCATTTTGCAGGACATACTTCACCTGGGTGTGCATGTACATATTGAGCAGCTTTTACTTTACGCATCAATTCAGAAGCATCACGACCAATACCACCTGCATTGATTTCAACGATTTGGATTTTACCTTCAGGGTCGATCACGAAAGTACCACGGTCAGCAAGACCATCCGCTTCAATTAAAACATCAAAGTTTTTCGCAAGTGTCCAAGTTGGATCGCCAACCATTGGGTATTCGATTTTCTTAATTTCTTCAGAAGAATCGTGCCAAGCTTTATGCGTAAAGTGTGTATCAGTAGATACTGAATAAATTTCTACGCCCATTTTTTTGAATTCAGCATAGTGATCAGCAAGATCGCCTAATTCTGTTGGACATACAAAAGTAAAGTCAGCAGGATAGAAAAACACCACAGACCATTTACCGTAGAAGTCTTTTTCTGAAACTTCAATAAATTGACCGTCTTGGTAAGCGGTAGCGTTAAATGGTTTTACTTCAGTATTAATTAAACTCATTTGATATTCCTCTAACTCATTTCAGGGATTGCTTATCTGTTGAAGCTAGAATACGACTTATCAAATCATAGGTAAAACCGAACTTTTTTATAAAAACTATCGGATTTTTAGATTTGTTATTTAAATCAATCTTTGCCTTTCCATCGAGCAAACCAATCAATTTCAATGAGAGCAAGGCTTTATATCCATACAGAGGGCCTGCCAAGCAGCCTGTATAAACTGTTGTTTATAGTGTGATGGTGGCGTTTTGACTTTATGTGATAACCATGCCCGACAATAATTTTCCGTTGCCCCTAAGACCAATGACATCATTAATTCTTTGGGTAAATGCTCGATCAAATGCCAATCGGATTGTGCGGTCAACCAATCCAGCAGCGCGGTATTGCGTTGTAGATTATGTTGTTTTAACTCGGCTTGTAGCGTTTCCTTACGCATACTAAACCCTGCAGCATATAAGAATTCTGCAAAATCAGGATAGGCTTCGACCCAGTCTATATACGAGCACAAAATGGCTTGAATGCCTTCCTGCAGCGATTGGGCCTGTGTCAAGGCGTCTGCCCTTTTCGCAAATTGATCTTGCAACGCCGCAAAATACAATGCCGCCACTAAACCATCTTTATTTTTAAAATGATGGTAAATCGCGCCAACACTGGTCTCTGCACGGTCTCTCACATGTTCAATCGTCGTCGTTTCAATCCCTTGCTCTAAAAAACATGCAAGGGCTTCTCCTAAGATCTGCCGTTTAAGTTCCGCTCGGCGACCACTGTAAATTCGTTGCAATAATGCTTGATTTGACGACATCGATACCTTCCCTTTGTCGGGTCATTTTAAAACAATGTTGGCTTTTTTTAATAGCTGTGACGTCATTTACGCCATTAACAGAATATTATTCCGTATTAGAATTATATTCTGAATAATGAAGGATAATTAAGCATGAGCCAAGCATTAAAATTATGGAAGACCTTCCAAAACAAACCCGCAGGGAAATGGACTTTTTCAAAATTGCTGTGTTTGAAAGCACCGTATTTCAGTAGCATTTCGCCTGTTTTTGATGAATTAAAGCCCCAATACTGTGAACTACATATAAAAAAACAGCGCAGCGTGCTGAATCATATTGGCACTGTCCACGCGATTGCCATGTGTAATATGGCTGAATTGGCTGGCGGAACCATGACCGATGTAACCGTTCCGAGCAGCCATCGTTGGATTCCCAAAGGCATGACTGTGGAATATTTGAAAAAAGCCGATACAGATTTAACAGCCATTGCCACACCTGTCGATGTTAATTTTACGTGGAATGCAGGGAGTGATTATTTGGTGAATGTCGTGGTGAACAACACACGTAATGAAGCAGTTTTTAAAGCCGTGATTACCATGTGGGTTTCTGCAAAAAAATAAGTCATCGACTCAATTGCAGCATGAAACTGATCTTTCAAAATAAGCCATGCATAAAAAAGCCCTCAAGATTGAGGGCTTTTTTTGATGATGATCTACCGTTTTAAACGCTGTGTTTAAGGTTTATTAAAACGGTAAGTCGTCATCTAAATCTGCTGCAGCTGGAGCCGGTGTCGGTGCAGGCTGTTGTTTGGGTGCAAAACCACCTGGGTTGTTATTGCCATAGCTATTGCCTTGAGCCGGTTGGTTATTGCCATAACCGCCTTGGTTTGAGCTATTACCGTAGCCACCTTGGTTTTGGTTATTGTTATAACCACCTTGTTGATTATTAAAACGAGGCTGACCAAAATCACCGCCTTGACCTTGTTCGCCTTGTTGGCGATTATTGTCAAGCATTTGCATTTGTTCACCACGAATTTCAGTCGTATAACGCTCTTGACCGCCTTGATCTGTCCACTGACGAGTACGTAATGAACCTTCAATATAAACTTTAGAACCTTTGCGCAAATATTGCTGTGCAATTTCACCTAAGCGGTTATGTAACACAATACGGTGCCATTCTGTTTGCTCTTTACGTTCACCTGTATTTTTATCTGTCCATGAATCACTCGTTGCAATTGAGAACTGAGTGAGAGAACCACCATTTGGGAAAGTTTTTGTTTCAGGGTCACGACCCAAAGTACCAACTAAAATGACCTTATTTACACCACGCATCAGACGTATTCTTCCTATTTGTTTCTATTATTTACTTTATAAGAGTTATGCTTAAATGGCTACCTCTTTCCCTAACAAGTGCGTTAAATGTTGTCGCGCAGATTCATCCATCTGCTGCTTATCCACTTTTACATAAGCCACTTGCTGGTCAGACATCACCACAACTTCTTCAATACCACGAATTGCTAAAAGCTGAGAAGTCCATTCATCCGTTTCTTTATCTTCAGGCAAACTGAAAACCATAGACGATAAATAACGCGGCTGAGCCAACCCAAAACTAATGATCAACCATAAAATGGCTAGCCCTGTCAGGATGCCCCATCCCATTGCCGTATCATTTAGCAACAGAAGTTGCCCACCAATCATACCACCAAAAAATGCCCCTAGAAACTGACTGCTGGCGTTCACCCCCATGGCAGTCGCTTTGGATTGAATTGGAGCCGCTTTCGATAACCATGATGGTAATAATGCCTCCATCACATTAAATGCGATAAAGAATAAACCTAAGCCTGTCAGCAAAATATATTTTGATTCGAAACCAAAAATTAAGATGCCCAATCCCAAAATAATGCCACCAATGGCGGTCAAGAAAATGCCGCGCATTTTGCGATATTTTTCCGCCAAAATAATACTCGGAAAGGCAAAAAACAGGCTCACGACCAAAAGCGGCAAATACACCAGACCATGTGAATGTAATGGAATATTGGCAAAGTCAATCAACTGAGACGGCACATAGATAAACATCGCGGTGAGCAGTAAATGCAATGCAAAGACTGAAACATGTAATCGATTTAGATCAGGCATTTTCAGTACTTGCTTTAACTGCGTCAGATAACCTTGTTGAAAATTTTTATGATGACGCGTTACTTTCGGTACCAATAGCAACATCGCAATCGCGGCAAGTCCCATGATGGTGGTCACCCAAAATAAACCCGAGATACCGACTAAACCTGTGAGCCAAGGTCCAAGGCTAAATGCCACCACAAAGGACAGACCGATACTCATCCCCATCATCGCCATGGCTTTAGTGCGCTGTTCTTCACGTGTGACATCGGCTAACAAAGCCATCACTACCGCAGACACAGCGCCACCACCGGCTATCGCACGCCCGATAATTACGCCATAGATACTATCGGACATTGCTGCAATTGCACCGCCTAAAGCAAACAACAGCAGCCCAATGACCACCAACGGTTTACGGCTATAACGGTCTGCAATCAGACTAAACGGGATCTGTAATATCGCTTGGGTCAACCCATAGACACCAACCGCCAAACCAATGAGTGCCGGTGTTGCCCCTGCATATTGCTGACCTGCCACAGAGAAAACAGGAATAATCATGAACAGCCCCAGCATACGTAAGGCGAAAATACTACTCAAAGCAAAAGTTGAGCGTCGTTCAAGAGCATTCATCATAGCTGGTTAAAAATTCATTAATCTTGGAATGGGATTATAGGACATTCAGCTTAAAGCGAAGCAGGATTTTTATTGATTTTAAATATCCTGATGATTGGACAAATAAAAAGCGCAGCTGATGCTGCGCTTTTTGGGAGATTTGAGGCAAGTTTAAATTAGCCTAGACTTTCTTGGCGCTTTTTATATTGAATTGAGGCAATCACCGCCCAAACAATAAATGCCACACCAATCAGACCCGTTACCACTTCAGGGACATGCAGACCTGTGCCACTCGCCAACATAATGAAGGCCAAAGCACCAATCGCATAATGCGCACCATGTTCAAGGAAGATATAAGCATCTAAGGTGCCTTTATCCACCAAGTATATGGTCATCGAACGCACGAACATAGCACCAATAGCAAGACCGAGCATAATGATTACCACATCAGAGGTAATCGCAAATGCACCAATCACACCATCAAAACTGAATGAGGCATCGAGTACTTCAAGGTAAAGGAAACCACCAAAACCTGCTTTGATCACGCCCGTCGGTACGCCATTTGCGTCATGTCCAACCGCATTACCGTTTTCATCAACTTCAGGTTCACCACCCAATAAATGACTCAGTACTTGGACACCGATATACACCACGATCCCCCAGATACCCGCCATTACTACCGCTAGACGAGAGACTTCGGCCACGTTTGCTGCCATTACCAATAACGCAATTAGAGCAATAAACACGGACATCGCAGGAACGTTTGCAAGATTAGCTAAACGGCGCTCTAGCCAACGGAACCAATGGGTATCTTTCCCTTCATCTAAGAAGAAGTTCAGGAACACCAACAATAAGAAAGCACCACCAAAGGCCGCAATTTCTGCATGATGTGCCATCAATTTTGCAGAGTATTCAATTGGATTATTCAATGCCAATTGCACCACTTCCATAGCGCCCATGTCAGCCGTTACAGCAACAATGACGATTGGGAAAATCAAACGCATACCGAATACAGCAATCACGATCCCGACAGTTAAGAAAATCATTTTCCAGAAATGATCCCAACCACGGAGTACCGATGCATTCACTACAGCGTTATCAAATGACAATGATACTTCCATCACTGCCAAAATTGCAGTAATGGTCAGTGCTGTCAGCATGGCTTGCACACCTGCATTTGGGCCATGATTCAGACCCCAATATGCAGAAATGGCAAGACACACGATCGTAAAGACGATTGAGAAACCAAAATGTTTCATCATGATAGATCGACCTATTCATTCAATAAGATTTCAAAATGAGGGAATACCCAGTTTGAAGCTAAGTTTATGGCGCAATTATGCCGCTTTTCAGGATTGAAACCAAAAATTATTCGTTACATTTTGAATAAACACTCTAAGATGGAGGCTCTCAATTACATCGCATCATGGTGTAGACCCGTCTTTCATTTTTAACGACAGGAATGTTCAATGCGTTTTTCTGAAGAAGTTTGGCAACGTAATACCGCGTTATATCAGCAGATTCTCCATCTACCGTTTAATCAGGAATTGGCTCAGGGCAGCTTAAGCCGCGATGCCTTTTGCCACTATGTCATTCAGGATGCCCATTATTTATTGGCCTATGGTCGTGCGCTTGCAGTGTGTGCAGCCAAGGCGTTTGATGCCGACGATGTGATTCAGTTTTCTGAAGCGGCAAAAATTGCCATCGTGGTGGAACGTAGTCTGCACAATGACTTTATGCAAGGTTTCAACATTAGCAAAGAACAGTTTGAAAATACTCCACTGACCCTTGCTTGCCATCATTACACTTCGTTTCTAACAGCGACAGCATGGTCAGAAAGTTACCCTGTGGTCCTTGCCTCACTCCTGCCTTGCTTTTGGATCTATGCTGAAGTCGGCAAAGCCATTGTCAGCCAATCTGTGCCTAATAACCCTTACCAAGCATGGATCGACACCTACTCAGGTGAAGACTTCAATACTGCTGTGCAAAACGTGATTCAAACTATTGATCGAGTGGCGGCTCGCTGCGATGCAGATACACGTGAAAAAATGCATGCGGCTTATACGAACGGCGCAAAATTAGAATGGATGTTTTGGGACAGTGCGTATCAACAGCGCACATGGCCCGTTGAATAAACCTGTGATTTTAGCTGTATAAAAATTTAAGGATCTAAAATTGCTTTTAGATCCTTTTTTAATATGGTTAGATTCGGTTTTTAGAATGACCATGCACGATCATTTCAGGCATTAGCTTTTAAAACGATACCATCCGAGAAAAATCCCCATCGCGATAATCACCAAAAAAATCGCAAAACGTGCTTCACGCAACTCACTGCGTGCTGCTTTGCGTTCCTGCATCTCTTCTGAATGAAATTGTGATTTGACCATCGGATCTAGTTGAGCAATAGCCAATAAATCTTTGGGCTTTTCACCTTTGCCTAAAATGAAATAAAGCCCTTTGACTTGCATTTCATTGAGTTTTCCCAGTTCAATATTCAGTTGAGTAGCTTGTGCATTATAGTCAGGCACCCAATCTTCTACGCGGGCATATACATGGGCACGACTAATATCAAAGATTGATGCATCCTGCACTTTCTTGCCAGTTTGATCTTCCAGTTGTTCACTCAAATCTGAGAATTGGGACAGTACATAGTCTTTTTTCTGTGCCAACTGTACACCATCAAAAGCATACTCTTGTATTTTTTGTGCAGGATTATTTTTCAATAATAAGCCTTGGGGAACGACTTTAAAGTCCAGAACAGTATTGTCAGGAACTTGGTTGGTTTGTAGCACCATATATACCACAGACCATAGCTGTTCATTTTGCCCGACCGCAGGCACGCTCACGCTATAACGCTGCTCGGCTGCAGGGTCAATAAACTGTTCAAACGCGAGGATTTGACTGTCTTCAGCCCACAGGATTTGGCTTGAAAACATGAGGCAGATGATCACCCAAAATTGTTTTAACATTATTTGCTCTTATCATGATTATTTGCTGTTCTGTCAGAATTATAATTAATTATTCAAATACTTACATTCCAAATCACACATTTAACGATTGGAAATTCATCATAATTTTAGCCAAATCTATAGTTTTATAAATGATCTAGAACCCATAAAAAATTGATCTAAATCAGCATCGATATAGGCTTTTGATGCTTACTGAAAACTCTGCCATGCATAAATCAAAACAGCCGCAGCAAGCACCCAACTCAACGTTGCTACACTCAAACATGCCGTTAAGCTCAAACGTGTTGCGAGCAGGTACACCATCAATAAATAAATGAAATAGGGGATAAGAGACCAGAGTCCAAACAGTGCAGTTTTTTGTAATGCGGCTGCACCCTGATCATTTGCCACAATGACATGAGCAATCAACGCAAAAGTCGGAAACAATGGAACCAAACCTGCAATATAAAACGCCTTACTTTTAGATAGCAAGGCAATTAATACCACAACAAAGGCACCCATTAAGCTTTTGAGAAATAAGGACAGCATGCCTAGCTTCCACAAATCAATTCATCACGCCACGTAGTCTACGCTTCAAAACATGATTTGCTTAGACCAAATTCACCACTATTAAAGCAATTAAGGCTGGCAGCGCCTGAACATAGATAATTTTTTTACTCGCCGTGATGCCGCCGTAGATCCCTGCAACAAGCACACAGCCCAAAAAGAAATTCGCCAGTGCAACGGCATAGCTTTCAGGTGCAAACAGTGACCAAATCAGCCCTGCTGCTAAAAAGCCATTATAAAGCCCCTGATTTTGTGCCAGCACCTTGGTCAGTTTTGCTTTTTCTGCACTGTTGCCAAAAGCTTTCATGCCTAAAGGTTTATCCCAGAGAAACATTTCCAAAATTAAAAAATAAATATGCAAGAATGCAATCAGGGCGATGAAAATTTTTCCAACAATCATGTGATTTTCCTTTTTGTTTTAACTCGCTTAGGATAGATTGCCTAAACTGCCAAATGATGATCCATCCCTAACAGCTCAAACTGGATGAATGCAATTTTTCTATTAATTACCCTAGATAAAGTTTACAGCTTTGACAATAGGTTAATTTAGCCGTCATAGGCTGACGTTTAATTTCATTTAAATAAAGCTTGAACATTTTTCATGCGCTATCATATATAGGTTTTTCGATGAATCTTTTAGGACCCCTTGCATGAGCCAAAGCCATATCCGTATTCGAGGCGCACGTACCCATAACTTAAAAAATGTGTCACTCGATATTCCACGCGACAAGTTTGTGGTCATTACGGGTCTTTCTGGTTCAGGGAAGTCCTCTTTGGCTTTTGATACCTTGTATGCTGAAGGTCAACGTCGCTATGTCGAGTCCTTATCTGCCTATGCGCGCCAATTCCTTTCGCAAATGGAAAAGCCCGAAGTCGACTCGATTGAAGGCTTGAGTCCCGCGATTGCCATCGAACAAAAATCAACGAGTCACAACCCACGCTCGACGGTGGGAACGATCACCGAAATTTACGACTATTTACGTCTACTCTATGCCCGTGTCGGCACGCCATACTGTCCTGAACATGACCTCCCCATGGTGGCTCAGACTGTGTCTGAAATGGTCGATACGGTCAAAGGTCTAGAAGAAGGTACGGCGCTTATGTTGCTTGCCCCTGTGGTCCGTGACCGTAAGGGTGAATACACCAACTTATTTGAACAATTACAAGGTCAGGGTTTCGTCCGAGCCCGTGTCGATGGTGAAGTCATTGATATTGACACGCCACCCGAATTAGACAAAAAGAAAAAGCACACCATTGAAGTGGTGGTCGACCGTTTTAAGGTTCGTGATGATCTTGGCAACCGGATTGCAGAAAGTTTTGAAACGGCTTTACGCATGGGCGGCGACATTGCCATTTTGTCGTGGATGAAAGGCGAACAAGAAGACCGCGTATTTTCAGCCAAACACTCATGCCCTGAATGTGAACGTGCCGTAGGTGAACTCGAACCGCGTCTATTTTCCTTCAACAATCCATTCGGTGCCTGCCCTGTTTGTGATGGTTTAGGTACACGCAGCCATTTTAGCGCTGACAAATTGATTCCCAATAATGAAGTTTCGATTAGCCAAGGGGCAATCCGTGGTTGGGACCGTCAACGTCCGTATTACTACAGCATGATTCAGAAAGTCGCCGATCATTTTGGTTACTCACTAGATACACCGTGGAATGAACTCGATGCCGACACCAAAAAGAAATTCCTTTATGGTACAGGCAAGGAAAAAGTTGACCTCAGTTATATTGATGAACGTGGTCGCTCGCATAAACGAGTACAAGCCTTTGAAGGGATTTTGCCGCATTTAGAACGTCGTTACCGTGAAACCGAATCAAACTACGTGCGTGAAGATTTGGCGCAGTATTTATCCAATGCTGCATGTGATGCTTGCGGTGGCTCACGTCTCAATGAAATTTCACGGCATGTTCGAGTTAAAGATAAAACCATCGCGCAAATCACCAAGATGTCGATCGGCGATGCTGAAAGCTATTATCAAGACCTCAACTTAAGCGGTGCCAAAGGCGAAATTGCTGACAAGATTTTCAAAGAGATTCGTGAACGTTTGCTCTTCCTAGTCTCTGTCGGTTTGAACTATTTAAGTTTATCGCGTTCGGCAGAAACACTGTCGGGTGGTGAAGCTCAGCGTATTCGTTTGGCTTCGCAAATTGGCGCGGGCCTGATGGGCGTAATGTACGTGCTGGATGAACCCTCTATTGGTTTGCATCAGCGTGATAATGACCGCCTATTGGAAACCCTAGTACGTTTGCGTGACTTAGGTAATACCGTATTAGTTGTAGAACATGATGAAGATGCGATCCGTGCCGCCGACCATATTATTGATATTGGCCCCGGTGCAGGTGTGCATGGCGGTCATGTGATTGCCGAAGGGACGTATGATGAAATTTTGGCAAATCCTGACTCACTGACAGGTCAGTATTTATCAGGCAAGTTAAAAATCGAAGTTCCAAAACAACGTGTACAACCACCCAAACCTGAAGAACAAATCAAGTTGATGGGTGCTGCGGGTCATAACCTGAAAAATGTCGATTTGACTATTCCTCTAGGTGTAATGACTTGTGTAACGGGTGTGTCCGGTTCAGGTAAATCAACATTGATTAACCGTACTTTGTTACCGCTTGCAGCAACCCAATTGAACGGTGCAACCACACTGACTGCGGAAAAATTTGACTCGATTGATGGCTTACAATTCCTCGATAAAGTCGTCGATATTGACCAAAGCCCAATTGGTCGTACTCCACGTTCAAACCCTGCAACTTACACCGGTTTGTTTACCCCTATTCGTGAACTGTTTGCGCAAACCCCTGAAGCCAAAGCACGTGGCTATGCTGCAGGTCGATTCTCGTTTAACGTGAAAGGCGGTCGCTGTGAGGCCTGTGAAGGCGACGGTATGATTAAGGTTGCAATGCACTTCTTACCTGATATGTATGTGCCTTGTGATGCCTGCCACGGCAAGCGCTATAACCGCGAAACATTAGAAGTTGGCTATAAAGGTCGTAACATTTCAGATGTCTTAGAAATGACAGTAGAAGATGCAATGCATTTTTTTGACGCCATTCCTGTGATTCACCGTCGTTTGGAAACCTTGAACCAAGTGGGCTTGGGTTATATCCGTTTGGGTCAGTCTGCAACCACACTTTCAGGTGGTGAAGCGCAGCGTGTGAAATTGGCACGTGAGTTGGCGAAACGTGATACAGGCAAAACCTTGTACGTGCTTGATGAACCGACGACAGGTCTGCATTTCCATGATATTGCCAAATTACTCGACATCCTGCATGAGCTACGTAATAAGGGCAATACCATCGTGGTGATTGAGCATAACTTGGATGTGATTAAAACCGCCGATTGGATTGTAGACTTAGGCCCTGAAGGTGGTGCTGGCGGCGGTATGATTATTGCCGAAGGTACGCCAGAGCAAGTGGCTAAGAATAAAGTGTCGCATACAGCGAAGTTCTTAAAGCCGATGTTAAAATAAACAAATAACTCCCTCTTGAAAAAGAGGGAGTCTACCTCATTATCATAAAACTCATGTTTTAAAAACCTTTAAAAAACAAATTTTTACTTTATGATAAAAGAGGTATTTGATGCTAGATCATCAGTTATTAGAAACGCGTGTAAATCATACCGAAACACAAGATAATGATTGGAACTCCCATTCTCGAGATCTTGCATATCAAATTGACCGTGCTCGTATTATTCACTCAGCTTCATTTAGACGCTTACAAGCAAAAACCCAAATTTTAGGTATTGGTGATAGTGATTTTTATCGTACTCGACTAACTCACTCTCTCGAAGTAGCTCAATTAGGCTTTGGAATTACTGAAAGTTTAAAAAGCAAATACAAAAATAACCCAGAATATCTAGATCTAATACCATCTCAAAATGTGATTGAAAGTATCTGCTTAGCTCATGATATTGGTCATCCAGCTTTTGGCCATGGTGGAGAAGTAGCATTAAATTATTGTATGACCAAAGATGGTGGCTTTGAGGGTAATGGACAAACGCTGAGAATTGTTTCTAAATTAGCCGAATATACACCAGAAAATGGAATGAACTTAACAAGACGCACTTTGTTAGGTTTAATTAAATATCCCGTTCCATATTCTAAATTTAATAAAAATTATCCACCTACAGAAAATAATAAAAATTTACATACACCTCTACAGCTCAGTGAATACCATCCACCTAAATGTATATTGGATACTGAAGCAGATCTATTTACCTCATGGGTTGCTTCAATTTTCACTAAAAATGACTTAGAAAAATTCATGACCATTAACCCTAAGAAACCTAATAAACCCCTTTATACGTCGTTTGATTCTTCTATTATGGAACTAGCTGATGATATTTCATATGGTATTCATGATCTTGAAGATGCTGTAGCTTTACGCTTAGTTACTGAGTCCCAATGGAAAAACCAAGTGCTTTCTCAGATAAAAGAACTAAATATTGAACTTACTCATCATATTGAACAAATATCAAGTTTATTATTTGGAGCAACAAATAAGGAGCGTAAGCATGCTATTAGCAAATTAGTGCGCTATTTTCTAAAGAAAGCCCAAATTCATAAAAAAGATCTCTTTCAACATCCTTTATTAGATTTTACAGCAACTCTTGAAACTGAAAATGATGTTAAAGCACTCGGAATCATCCAAAAATTCGTAGTTGACAATGTCATTAAACAACCTGAAATTCAAATTCTGGATTATAAGGGCCAAAAAATTGTTGTAGAGTTATTTGAAGTATTATCAAATAATCCAAAACAACTTTTACCAAAATCTACCTTTGAGCAATATGAAAAGTCAGAAAATAAAAATAGAGTGATTTGCGACTATATTTCAGGTATGACAGATGCATATGCAGCTAGACTGTATCACAAACTATTTACACCAAACATGGGATCTGTCTTTGATCGACTGTAATTAGTAATATTATTTACATGACAGCGACATGGATGTCGCCCGTTTGACTGGGGCAGCACGGATGTGCCCTCAGTCAAACAAAAGCATTTTGCCTACTTTTGTGCTTTCAAAAGTAGGAATCTCCTACGCAATGGAAACTCAAACCCAATGCTAAGCGAGGACGTTTAGAAAAGCATATTTTTTTGAAAATAACCTGAACTAAATCCATCCACAAAATTCGTGCCATCCTTTTATACATTCTACTCGAACCGTTCGGACGTACCTTCAACCAAACAAAAGCATTTTGCCTACTTTTGTGCTTTCAAAAGTAGCAACGTCCTACACAATGGAAACTCAACCCCAATGCAAAGCGAGGACATGCAAACTTAAAACTCAAAAAATTAACGTAAATAATGAAACACACCCAACTTATCCAACACATCCAACGTCAACTGCTTACGCTCTGCCACATCATCCCCTGCTGCCATCTGCATATTCAAACTAAACGACATGATCTTGCCATGACCATCATCCACCCAACCGGTATACCAACCGACTTGAGGTTCCACATCCATGCCCCAACCGCTCTTGGCATACAACTTTGCATCACCACGACTTTCAATATAAAGCATGTCTTTGACTTGCTTTTGTACCGCGACATCAAACGGTAATTTCTCTGTCGCAAGCTGATACGCAAATTTGACTTCTTGTTCAGGCGTAATCTTTAACGGCCCAACCAACCAAAAATTATCTACCTGTTTGCCAATATTGGCATTGCCAAAACCGACCCGTTTGACTTCTTGTTGCATTAACGCCAAGCCTATTCGCCTTGCCAGTTCCTGATATACAGGAACTGCAGATGCTTGCATGGCTTCACCCAAAGTCAGGTCTTTTTCCCATGACGGGAAAGCACGTTTTTCACCTTTCCATTTAAAAACTTCAGTGGTTGTCGCCTTCTGATGCTGCAAACCAATTAAAGCATTTAACATTTTAAAGGTAGAGGCAGGAATGTATTCGGTGTGGGCGCGCTGTAAGTCATTGCCATAATGACTTAAACGCTGACCATCAAATGTGACAAATACTGCCTGTGTTTGTGCTTGATTAAATAAAGACGGAATCTCACTCACCCGTGAATTTTCTAAATTGGCTTGAGTGGTTTGTTTTAAGTGTTGAGATGAATCCAACATGCCTTCATTTGTTGTACATGCTGACAAACCCAGGACAGTCATCAACGGTAGATATATTTTTTTCATTGCACTATTTTTATGGCGTTTAAAGTCCACAGTATAAGATGAAGTTCAGACCTGAATTGTGTACTTTTCAACAGTCTTGTATCTGTTCCAAACTTAGCTTAACCACTATTTATTTTTAAACAAAACATCCTTATGATGACGCCTATCGTGGACTCAACAACCAATAATTTTTAATTTTTTAAAATATAAAAGCATACTAACAATGAATAAATTTATCTTAAGTTTCAGCCTCTTATTATGTCCGATATATAGCTTTGCCGATGGCTATCTAAACGAATACATGGTGCTGTTTGTCTCACAAGAAGACCCCGATCTTAGCCCATGGAAAGATAAGCTGCAGTGTAAAGCCCTCAGCACCCCGACACCACACAATGGGATCTTTGAAAATCAATATGTCTATGCCAATGGCAATGCCCTGACCACCATCTTTCTGAGTAATAGCAAAATTAAAAATGGTGAATGTGAACATCTCATTCACTTTCCAGATGGTATTCAAGGCTCAGGCGTATTTGAAAGTTTCTTCCCCAACGGCAAACCCCGTAGCCGCATTGCTTATAAAAATGGGGAGTACGAGGGCAAACTTGAGTTTTGGTTTGCCAATGGGATAAAAGAGCAAGAAAGTAGCATCATCAATGGTGAGTCGCAGGGGGATTACAAAATTTGGCATCCGAATGGCCAACTGGCTTTTTCTCAAAATTATAAAAATGGGATCGAAAATGGCCTGCGCCAACGCTGGTACAGTAATGGTAAACCGTGGACCTATGCCAATTTTCAAAACAATAAATTGATTGGCGAGCTGAAAATGTGGTTTGAAAACGGCAAACTAGAACGCCAAGGTTATTATCGTAATGGCGTTCGTCATAACAGTTATAAAATTTGGTATGACAATGGGCAACCTGAAGCGGTGCTTCAGTACGATTTAGGCAAAATTACCCAAGCCCAGTGTTGGAATGTAGATGGTAGTCAAATGAACCAACAAGCCTGCAATAAATTATATAAAGATGAAGATTAATTCATTTGTCTGGCTAACTTTATGAATCTGCCAAGCTGCATTTAGACTGAAACACGATCACGCCCCGCAGCTTTGGCTTTAAACAATGCTTGGTCTGCTCGCTCTAATAAATCGATCCAGTTTTCGGCCCCCACTGCCACTCCAATACTCACCGTCACGATGAGATCTGCTTCGTCCTCTGCCAAATTAAAATTCACATTCTGAATATCGTGCCGTATAGTTTCGGCAATGTGTTGGGCTTTGAGCATATTAATCCCCTCGATCAGGACTAAAAACTCATCTCCTCCATATCGCACCACCAAGTCGGATGAACGAATATGTTTTCGTAATTGATTGGCAACATGTTGAATCACCAAATCGCCGACAATATGCCCATAGCGGTCATTCACCTGTTTAAAGTGATCAATATCAATCACGATCAGTGCTGTATGTAAAAAGCCTGAATTTTGGCTGTCGCGAAATTTAATATATTCATCTAAGGCAAAACGATTGGCGACATTGGTGAGTGAGTCAGTATTGGCAATATGTTTAAGCTGAAATTCAAAGGCATCACGCTGTTCCAACATGTTTTCAATATGCTGAATGGCATCAAATAAACTGAGATAACCTACTTTGGCAGGTTCAATCACGCCTTGATCCATTTGTCGGTGCCGAGCCAGTTTAAATAACTGATTACGAGCACGAATTAAAGGTTCAAACACCCATTTCTTGGCATAGAACATCGTTAATAATGCAGTCAGTAATGACACGAGCGAGACAAAAAGCGTGAAAATCAATTTATTTCGCGCTTCACGTTGTTCATCCGCAGCTACTTTGAGACTGTAATCTAAAATATAACTTTGCAATTCCACCACTGTGACAAATTTATTGACCATTGCATCAGTGAGCTGGGTGCCATCCATGTGATAACGCTGATGTTGAAGACTTTTTTGAGCCAAACCATCAATAATTGGCAAACCTTTATCTAAAAATTCCGTTCGTACCGCATGATGTAACTGTTTAAACTCGGGTGTTTTGTCATGTTCGGACTGCACGACATTGATCAATTCCCATAGATAGCGTGTTTGACGCTGGGTTTGTAAACTCCGCGCTAAATTTTGCTCTGGAATTTCCTGTTGAAATGATACCGCAGCCATAATATTTGATGCGACTCGTCCCGCCTGATCACGTAATTCTGCCAGTAATAAAATCAGCGTGTAATAATTCGATACACGGGTATCTTTACCATGTGAATGATTGACCAATTTCTGCATGGCAATATAGCTTTGATCCCAAGCTTGGAACATCGCCAAAATGGCATGATCCAATTTTTTAGCTTCACGCTGTTGTGTCGGCAGCGCAATATATTGATCGACCGTTTTGCGACCCTGCAACAAATATGGATATAAATTGGACTCTAACTGCTGGGCGATCGGTGCAAAGCCCGTTTCTTTTAAAACTTTCAGTGTATCTTGATATTGCCGATCAACGCCTTGACGATATTCAGCCAACTCAATAATTTTTTGCTCGCGCTGTTCACCTTGACTCGACATTGCACTGTTAGCTGGCGCACGTTCACGAGAAATTTGGTTGGTTAAATCTGCCACCATTTTTAGCATCTGAATTTCTTTCAGCGCTTGAGCATTTTTGAGGTAGTTTTGATAACTGCTCACAATCAGTGGAACACTAATAAATACGATAGACAAGACGATTACTAGCATCGCAAGTTGCAAGCGCTTACTAATATGCTCTGTTCGTAATGTTTCCATCTATTTTATGCCCCACACTTGTTGCATACCCCAACCCACTTATCAACTAAACGCGGGAATATTTAAATTAATGATCAATAATTTATTAATTTATAAAATGAACATTTATACAGCTAAATTCTATACAAATGTGTTGAATCTGTCACATTTTTATCATTTTAAAACGAGATAATTTGCTAAAAAACAGCAACATATTTGAAAGGAATAAATTTTTTTATGAACTTGCTTAAATAAATATTTACAATTGCAATAAATTGGTGCAGAATGCACCGTATTAGGGCACACTAAATTTCTTCCTCAGCAGAATATTTTAGTTTCCCGAAAATTTTGGCTAAAAAATCCTGATTTTCCTTGAAAATCAGGATTTTTTTTGTCTATATCACTTTAATTGAAAGATAAATAGAATTATTAACGCACCATAAAAGTGCATTTATTTCTACGAGATATTTGCTCTATATTTTATCTTTAATATAAAGTTGCATTTTTGAATAAAAAAAAGCCCAACCTTGGGGAAAGCTGGGCGAATAAAAAACAATAATGGAGAATCAGGGTCAAAGTCACACTTTTAAACCGTGTGACGACTCGATTGGCAAATTATGAATCAAATAAAACCTGATGTAAAGCCAAGTATTTCACTAGGATATTAAAAATATCACAAAGACACATATTTAAGTGACATATCCCTCAAACTTAAAACAAAAATGTCTATTTAATATACAAATAAGTGGTTTTAGCCCAACAATTCAGCAGTCAAAGTCCCGATTTATTACCTCAAATGCGTGAAAAGCGTTAGAATTTACCCACTACAATAAATGTTATTTTAAATTAAGATAACAATAATAATTGTTATTTTAGATTGAAAAGTTGTGTATTTTTTCAAGTGTATTTTTTTAATTAAGAATTTAATCAAACTTACTTAATTGTTCTCAATGATTTTTTTTCAGTGACTTATTAGTTAGAGTAAAAACTGAATTTCTTATTATGAAATAAAGATCTGAGTCAGAGACTGAATAATAACCTTTAGGATCATTGACTTAATATATTGTTACAATACAATGCTCAATGTTTAATCCATTTGTAACAACTGGTAGAAAATCATGAAAAAACTCGGTTTAGCCACTGCTTTATTATTAGCCATGACCGGTGCTCAAGCTTACCAATTTGAAGTTCAAGGCCAAGCAGAATACATCGACACAACTGCAAATGACAAAGATTTCATTGGTGGTGTTCAAGGTACTTACTACTTCAAAAATGTTGACTCTACAAAAGGTCCTTTAGCAGAAGCTGCATTCTTAAACCAAGCTTCTAACGTAGCTGTTGCTTACAACTACGGCGAAGTTGGTTCACAAGGTGTTGACGTAATTGCTCATAACTTTGGTGCTAAAGCTGAAGCTTATGTTCCAACTAAAGTTGTTCCTGTATATGCAAGCGCGTCTTACAGCCACACTATTTTAGATTCTAAAAACCAAGCATCTAAAGTATTAGAAGACAACGGCGACCGTTATGCATTAGAAGTTGGTGCGCTTCCAACTCAAAACTTCTTAGTTGCTGTTGGTTACACTAGCGTTGCTGACCAAGCTGCTGTTGACGCGTTCAACGTTATGGGTAACGGTGTTGCTAAAGCTGTTGCTGAAGCTACAACTATTGGCCAAGACCAAGACGCTATCACTGCACGTGCTAAATATGTTGGCGCAATCGACGACACTAACATGGCAATTGGTTTCGAATCAGGCATAATCTACGGTGATGACACTGCTTACCAATTCAAAACTGATCTTTTCGTAACTCCTAAATTAAGCGTTGGTGCTTCTTACGCTGAATCTAGCTTTGCTGGTACTCCAGACTCAGCTTGGGGCGCGAACGTAAACTACTTCATCACTCCTGCTGTTGCAGTTGGCGCTAGCTATGTAAATGCTAATGCTGAAGAAGTTGCGCTTGACACTCAAACTGTTGGCGTAAACGCTAAATTCCGTTTCTAATTCATATTAGATACTGAATACCAAAAAGGACGCATTTGCGTCCTTTTTTTATTCTGCCATTATTTGTCTTTGGGCTCATGGCGTTCCGGTAAATGGGCAATATATTGCAAAGCAATTAAGCGTGAAACGATGAGAGCCAAATACATCACCCCACAGAACATTTGAAGCATCGCCAACACCCGTGCAGGCGCGCTCACTGGCATGAGATCTGACAAACCCGTGGCAGACTGCAAACTAAAACTTAAAAATAATAAATCTAACCACGACTGCATACCCGGCTCTGCAGGATTCACAAAACTATCCGGATAAATCAGCTGACAAATACTATAGAGAAAAGCAAAACCCCATGCGATGAGGGTAAATACTGCCCCTGCTGCAAAAAGTTCATCTTTGGTTAAATAGCGATCGGCAAACATATAGCGTAATAAGCCATAGGCTGCACTAAAATATGCGCATGCTTCAAAACCATGCGCAATAATTTGAATATTGGGATGATTTACACCGAGCATAATCAAAGTAGAAAACAATACGGCGCAGCCAACAAAACTCAGTCCTAAAATCGTAAACATTGGAGTTTGGCGAATCACTTTGGCAATGATCAATAGTACCGACACCCCAAGTACCCAAATTAGCGCACGAAAAGACAGACTTTCTCGGGTAATCGCGGTTAAAACCAAGATCAGAAACTGCACCAGTAACAGCCATGCTGAGGGTAAAAGTCTAAAACTTTTCCAAAAATCCACGAATCCTTGCATTATGTTCAATCTCTATATTTTTATCATGCGCTGAAATGATCGATCTGAAGCATCATCAACTGATTGATTTTAAATTAGCACGAAGTGAGTTTTTGATACTGCAAAGATTTGTTGAGCGTGACCTGAAAAACATCACATATGCCTACTGTTCTGCCTCAATTTTTTGATCACCCTTGAAACTCAAAAAGCCTATTGTAAGTTTCAGTTTTCAGGCGCACATTTAAAGAAATCTCCTGCGTGGTAGATTTCATTATGAAAAAACATCTCGTATTTGCGCCCCTCTGTCTGCTCATGCTCGCTGCCTGTACACAAGACAGTCCACTCCTCAAAGGCCATGAAAATTATGTGGGGACTTGGCAAAACAACCACAGTGAATTATTGATCAAATCGTCGGGCGAAGTGACGTATTACCATCAAGAACATACTGAAAAAAGTATTGCCAACCAAACCTTCAGTGGTGCTGAACAGTCGCGAATAAAAGCCCATTTGAGCAGTTTTGGTGATCAGAGCTTTAGCATCGGTCAGGATAATTTCTCTCAACAATTCACCATTCAGCGCTCGCCTTATCAAGATGATCAAGGCCATTGGAAAATGTCGATCAATGGAGAAAATTATACACGCAAATAAGACAGTGATTTGTCCATGATCCACTGCTTCATATAATTTATTCAGATATAAAAAAAGCCCCTTGTTAGGGGCTTTTTAGGCTATTCAGATTAGTGATCTGAAGCACCTGAGATACCAATACCAGTTTGTGAACGTACATACTGTGCATCAAATGCTTTACGTTCTGCTTGCGCACGTGCTGAATTATCAGTCACAGAGAACAACCAGCAGCAGATGAATGCCAATGGCATTGCAAAGATTGCAGGACCATTGAATGGGTTAACTGGTGTTTCAGAGATTGCAAATGTATCTACCCAAACTGCTTTAGATAATACAATTAGAATCACCGCAGTTGCTAGACCAACCACACCACCAATCACCGCACCACGCGTTGTTAAACCTTTCCAGAACATCGACAATACAAGCACTGGGAAGTTTGCACACGCTGCTACAGAGAATGCTAAACCTACCATGAATGCAACGTTTTGTTTCTCGAACAAGATACCTAAAATCATCGCGAAGATCGCAAGACCTAAAGTCGCGATTTTAGACATACGAAGTTCAGATTCTGGCGTTGTTTGACCTTTCTTGAATACGTTTGCATACAAGTCGTGAGAGATTGCCGATGCACCTGACAATGTTAGACCTGCAACTACTGCAAGAATCGTTGCGAATGCTACCGCTGAAATGAAGCCCATGAACAAGTCACCGCCCAATGCATCAGATAAATGCACCGCAGCCATGTTGTTACCACCAACAAGCTCTAGCTTGCCAGTTACCGCCATTTTCGCTACATCAAGGAATTGTGGGTTGTTTGAAACATAAAGGATCGCACCAAAACCAATGATGAAAGTTAAAAGGTAGAAATAACCAATGAAACCTGTTGCCACAACTACTGATTTACGCGCTTCTTTCGCATCTTTTACTGTGAAGAAACGCATTAAAATGTGTGGCAGACCTGCTGTACCGAACATTAATGCAAGACCGAGAGAGATCGCATCAATTGGGTTTGCAGCCAATTTACCAGGCCCCATAATGTTTGCAGCTTCAGTTAAAGATACATCATGCACCTTCGAGAAAACTTGGATCGATTGAGAGAACATTTCAGAGAAGCTGAAGCCCACGCCTTTCATGACCATGAATGCCATGAAAGTTGCGCCAGAAAGTAGCATCACTGCTTTAATGATCTGTACCCAAGTTGTTGCCAACATACCACCGAAGATTACATACGCCATCATCAGTAGACCAACGATCACAACCGCAATGTTGTAGTTTAGACCGAATAGTAGTTTGATCAACTGACCTGCACCCACCATCTGTGCAATCAAGTAGAACGCGACAACCACAAGCGAGCTGACTGCTGCAAGTGTACGTACAGGTTTCTCAGCCAGACGGAATGACACCACGTCAGATAAGTTAAACTTACCTAAGTTACGCAGACGTTCAGCCACCAAGAACAGTACGATTGGCCAACCCACCATAAAGCCCAATGAATACAGCAAGCCGTCAAAGCCTGAACTGAATACCATTGCGGAAATACCGAGGAACGATGCTGCTGACATGTAGTCACCGGCAATCGCTAAACCATTTTGGAAACCCGAAATACCACCACCGGCAGTATAGAAGTCTGCAGTGTTCGTGGTTTGCTTCGCTGCCCATTTGGTAATAAACAAGGTCAAGCCAACAAAGATTGCGAACATGATAATCGCATGCCAGTTGGTTGCTTGTTGCTGTGCTTCACCTAAATCTGGTCCTGCCATTGCCATGCTTGACATGAGCAGAGCGGGAGCCGCCAGTGCTGTTGCTTTCAATGAATTCCATTTCATCTTAGTGAAGTCCTTTTTCTTGAGTAATTGCTTCTACTTCACGCATTGCTTCTTCGTTTAATGCATCTAATTTATTATTTGCAATGTACGAATACACACCACAGAGCAGGAATGACAATACAATAATGCTCAAACCTAATGGCATACCAATCGTGGTTACACCACCACTCACGGATTGCATCAAGAACTCTTTGTTATAGCCCACAAGTAGCATGAAGCCGACATAGACCACCAACATGATGATCGTCAAAGTCCAGCTCAACTTACTTTTACGGCTAACCATTTCCTTAAATTTTGGATTCTGTAGAATTTGTTCTACCTGTCTCTCATCCATAATGTTCTCCTTACGCCGAACCTTGGCGCGCAATTTTCTAATTCGAATTATTTCGAAGCTAAACTTACCAATGTTCCTTATCTCTTGTAATTTAGACTTTGGTCGTTAAATTTTGAGCAATAACCTCCCTAAGCCTATGGATGCGTTATCATTAAGCGAGAATTAATATGCTGCAGACTCTATGAATAGTTGGCTTATCGTCGGGGTATTGGCCCTTTACATCGCATTACTCTTTGTATGTGCATTCTTTGGTGAAAAGCATGCCAGCAGGCTCAGTACTCGCGGCAGAATGCTTCTCTTTAGTCTAACTTTAGGGGTTTACTGTTCATCTTGGACGTTTTATGGCGCAACAGGTGCCGCGGTTCGTGAGGGCATTATTTTCCTGCCGATCTATCTAGGACCGCTGCTATTTGTTGCGCTCGGCTATGATATTTGGCGACGTTTAGGCCGTGTCCGTCAGCATCATGCCATTTCATCGATTGCCGACTTTGTAGCAGCACGATATGGTAAAAGTGGCCCCTTAGCGTCATTAGTCACGATCCTTGCCGTGATTGCCATTATTCCCTATTTAGCCTTGCAACTACGTGCAATTGCCCTAAGTGCAACGGTCATTTTAGAACCGACCGCTGGTCTGACCGGCACCACCAATAGTGTGCTGTTTTTGACTGGTGTATTGGCGATTTTGGCCATGATGTTTGGGACACGACAGATTGCCAATACTGAACAGCACGGCGGCTTAATGTTGGCTGTGGCATTTGAGTCTTTCGTCAAACTGTTTGCACTACTTGCAGTCGCATTTTTCTTTGTTTTTGAATCACCTGAAAACATGGCGCAAATCAGCCATGACATCAATACCACCTTTAAAGATGTCCAGCTCAAAGGTGTGCCAGAAAGCTTTTGGATTCAAACTTTATTGGCTGCATTAGCGATTATTTGTCTACCACGTCAGTTCCATGTCGCGGTGGTTGAACTGCGAGATGAAAAGCATATCCGTGGTGCTCGTCGTTGGTTTGCCATTTATCTGATTTTAACTATTATCGCGATCATCCCGATTGCCAGTTGGGCGCTGCATGCAGCACCGGCTTACTTGGCAATACCCGATGTTGCCGTGCTCTCACTGCCTTTAAGTTATAACCAAGACTGGTTGACTTTACTTGCCTTTCTCGGCGGGTTTTCAGCTTCGACAGGTATGCTGTTGGTGTCTTCAGTGGCTTTGTCGATTATGCTCAGTAATGACTTGATCATGCCTGCACTGTGGCGTACACGTTTATTGTCACGCCACGATAAGCGCCTACCACTCGTACTGAAATTCACACGTCGTGTGTGTATTTTAGCGGTCATGTTATTGGGCTTCTTGTTTTTCCATTTCTTCAATGACATTGACCAATTATCGGTATTTGGATTATTAGCCTTCAGTGCTGTAGCACAGTTTGCACCGGCGTTAATTGGTGGTTTGTATTGGCGTGGCGGAAGTAAGCAAGGCGTGTATGCAGGACTGTTGGTCGGTTTTGGCATGTGGGCTTATACCCTGTTATTACCAACCGTATTGCGTAGCCTACCTGAACAATTTAAAACATTTACCGAAAATCTTTTAAGTCAGGGACCGCTAGGCTTGAGTTGGTTACGTCCTGAAGCACTGTTAGGGTTTGAATCTTTTGATCCCCTTACCCATGGCGTGGTTTGGGCACTGGGTTTAAATATCACCCTCTATATTTGGATTTCCCGCGTCTTCCGTCCAAGTGTTGCCGAGCAAATTCAGGCCGAAAGTTTCTTTTATTATGAAACCAAGCCCCTTCCTACTCAAAGTACATCAAACGACATCAGCTATATTCATCATGATGTGGCACGCTTAAAAGTAGGTGATTTGATTACTTTGGCAAAACGCATTACCGGTGAAGGTCCAACTATGCGCGCCTTCAACCAATTCTGCGCACAAAACAATGTCGTTTTGAATGAAAATAGCAGCGCCAACGGCATGTGGTGGCGTTTTACCGAACAGTATCTTGCCGGCACCATCGGTGCGGCATCTGCCCGTACCTTACTCACCACAGCCATGGTCAATAATGGTTTAGCACTCGGTCAGGTCGCCAATATTCTTGACCAAGCCTCACAGTGGCAGCGCTTTAACCAAAACCTGATCATGACCATGATCGACCATATGACTCAAGGTGTGTCCGTGGTTGATGAAAATATGTGTTTGGTGGCATGGAACAATCAATACCTCAAACTGTTTGATTATCCAAAAGACATTGTCTATGTCGGTTGCCCAATTTCAGACTTGATTCGTTATAACGCTGAACGCGGCGAATGTGGCCCTGGTTCAGTCGAAGAACATGTGCGTAAACGTATGCATTGGATGCAAGTCGGCAGCGCACACGAATTTGAACGAATTCGTAAAGATGGTCGTGTAATTCAGATGCGCGGGAACCCGATCGAAGGCGGTGGTTTCGTCACGACCTTTGCCGATATTACTGCATTCCGTGAAAATGAAGCCTTGCTTGAAGGGCGTGTACAAGACCGTACCCAACAGTTGGCAGATGCCCTGTCCGAACAACAATTGGCACGTGAGCAAGCCGATAAAGCCAATATGTCGAAAAGCCGCTTCATTGCTGCTGCAAGCCATGACTTATTGCAACCGATGCATGCTGCTCGCCTGTTTAGTACCGCCCTCGAGCAAAGCGTACAAAATGACGATGATCGTAAAACGCTTCAGCAACTAGATCGTGCGCTGCATGGTGCGGAAAGTATGCTCTCTGCCCTCTTGGATATCGCACGACTCGAAGGTGGAACCATTCAACCAAAACGTCAGCCTTATCCGCTGCATGACTTACTCAGCGATCTTGAACTGCAATTTAAATCGATTGCGGCACAGCGTAATATCAAACTGACCGTACATGATGCTCAGTTCTGGATTGACACCGACCCACAGTGGATTCGTCGTATTATTCAAAACTTCGTCAGCAATGCCCTACGCTATACGGCGCGTGGTCGTGTTGTGGTGGGTGTGCTACGTTCAGCACGTCCAGGACATATTCGTATTGGCGTTTGGGATACAGGTCCAGGGATCGCGGAAGAACAGCGCATTAAGTTGTTCCAAGAGTTCGAACGCTGTGGACATACCTCTCCTTGGGGCGAACAGGGCCTGGGCTTAGGTTTAGCCATCGTGCAACGCATGACCAGCCTACTCGACTACCCAGTGCATGTGTTCTCAGAACTTGGTCATGGTTCGTGTTTTATGATTGAAGTGCCTGTGGTCGCTGCGCCAAAAGTGGTCGCTGCACCGACTCAAGCGGTTCCGCTGAAGACCAAAGCCTATAAGATTCTGTGCTTAGACAATGATGAAACCATTTTGGAAGGGATGTCGACCTTACTGACCAAATGGGGCTATCAAGTCTTTAAGGCCACTGAACCTGAACAGGCCATGGAGTTGATTCAACAAGAAAATATTCAAGTTTGGTTGGTTGACCAACACTTGAATAACAACAAGATCGGTCTCGACTTTATTTTAGATAACCGTCAGGAAAATGTCCCTGTGGCGCTGATTACCGCAGATTCTGATCCTGAACTACCGCAACGTCTAAAAGAGTTAAACATCGTCTTACTGAAAAAACCATTGAAACCGGCTTCACTGCGTTCATGGTTATCTGGTTTAAAAATTTCAAATCAGTAGCGTTGTTACAGGACATCGCTCTGTAAAAAATAGCCCATTTCAGTCACATGAAATGGGCTTTTGTTTACCTTGCTCTTACTTAAACTTACCTAACTGGCAAAAAATTTGGCCTCTGCGGCAAGATCATTCAAAATAGCCCCGACATTTCGTCTATTCATTAGCCATAAATATCAAATTTAGATTGCCTATGGCAAAAGATATCGAATGCGTGAGTGAACACTTGTACACTTAGTTACAATTAAAAATCTATTTGATTTAAATCAGATTCTTATAACCAAAAATAAAAACTAAAACTTTAGTCGTATATTTAGCTGTCGCCGTTCGTTTTAAAAATATTCATAAGAAGTTGATCAGTTTCAAGCCAATTCAAGAAGCATCATAACTCAACACTTGAGAAGCTGATCTCCCCCGCATATTAGGAGTGATCTTGTGAATATTTCAGAAACAATGCCGCATGGTTTTGATCAAAATCTACAGTTTCATCGTCAGTATGGTGCCAATGCCATTTTGCCAGAGATCGATTGGCGTCAGCTATTTAAGTTCAGCAAATTAAGTGATGTGCAAGTCGAAGCGCTGGAAACGCTCTATCGCAGTGCCGTTCCTCTCGCGTTACAAGTGTTTGATGAACTGAATTTTGATGTCTTTGCGCCGAATGCCTACAAACCTCAAGGCCTTGGCTTATTCGATCGACTGGCAGAGCAAGAAGACCTACTGCTGCAAAATTTAGAAGCAGAATCCAATGGCTTGGGTTTGGACACCCGTCATCAGATTTGGAGCATGCTACTGCGTGGTGGTGCGGTTTTGGTGTTTAAAGCGTGGCTCGGTAAAGTCAAAACCGATAAAAACCAGCTGGATAAAACACAGTTTGATGAATTATCTGATTTACTATTTATTAAAACAGCGCCATTTGAATTGGCACAACGTTTGAATGTCGATGCCAACTCCAAGCAAGACCATATCTTCCTGATGTATGACAATGATGTTTATCTGGATCGTTTTAACAGCTTAGAAACTGCAGCCCTATTTGTGGATTTGGGTGTTTATGATGCGGCTTTCCTGAGTTTACGTGATGACCGTGTCGCGGATTATCTCAAAGCGCGCGGCTATGTGTCCGATGAACAAATTGATGAATTACAATGTGCGCTCAACCCTTTGTACTGTACCGATCTGACGCCTAAGCAAGACTATATTGCTTAAGTTATTGTTGAAGTTGTTTATATAAGGTATTAACTGATGTTACGCAGTAACATCAGAAGCACAATTTGATTCAAATAAAAGAACGATACGCGGTAACGTCATCCGCAAGTGTTTGAGACAGGACGACTTCTAATCACAAATGTTTTTGCGATACTTTGAATAATTTGGCGCAAGTGAACGAGTTTTGCGGATGACAATGGTTTTGGGTACTTTTGCCGAAACAAAAGTACCTCCAGCCGAAGGCTGATCCCTTTATTTAATCCCTAGATGTAAGACTCCGTCGAACTGACTTAAAAATCATTTTAAAAATGCGAAATTACTTTTAGGTGCGTAATATCAGTTATTGGTTTAATTCGCATTGTTCTATCGCTTAAACAGCATAAAAAAAGACCTCCACGATGGAGGTCTTTTTTTTGGAAAAAATCCTTAGATTTTCTTTTCTTCAATATTCAATGCATTAATTGCCAATACAGCTTGAGTTCGGTTTTGTACGCCTAACTTACGGAAAATCGCCGTTACATGCGCTTTAATAGTTGCTTCAGATACATCTAACTCATAGGCAATTTGCTTATTCAACAAACCTTCCGCCACCATCATTAACACACGGAATTGTTGCGGTGTTAAAGACTGAATACGTTCTGCCAATGCTGTTTCATCTGCAGCACGTGGGTCAAAGTTCATGTTGGCAGGTAAATTTGGTGGTAACCAAATCTCGCCTTCTAAGACTTGACGAATCGCTTCACCAATGTGGCTTGGATGCGCAGATTTTGGAATATAACCCATCGCGCCATGTGCAATCGCACGTTGGATAATCGACGCTTCTTCATGCGCAGAGACCACAATGATTGGAATCGATGGATATTGTGCGCGAATATGCACCAAGGCAGAAAAGCCTGAAGCACCTGGCAAGTTTAAATCCAATAACACAAGATCAGGCTCAGGGCCATTTTCAAGACGTTCATAGCATTCATTGACTGCTGCAGTCTCATGAATTTGCGCCTGAGGCAAACTATAACGAACCGCCTGAATTAAAGCATGACGAAACAGCGGGTGATCATCAACGATTAAAATATTCATAAGCAACGTGAGAGATCTTGTGCACAATGACCCTATTCTAACCACACATGCTATGTGAAGGATATGCAAGAACTTATTTTTTTGCATTTAAAATGTAGATTTTCACCTAAAATGCGTCTTTTTTCACATTTTCTATAAATCTTTAAATCTAATCATATTTTCATATAAATTTTATCAACACAGTAAAAATGCTTATATCTAAGCATTATATGTTGAAATATCAACAGTTTAAAATTCGAAATTTCACGAATCTTGTGATTTTTCCAATATATCTAAAAATCAGATAACTTTTCTGATTTTCGTTATTTTACAGTGATCCACCCATCGGGATTAATAAAAGGCATTCCGAGAAACCACACTTTTAGGTTTAAAAAATGTCTCAAGTTAATCTACAAAAACCCCTGAATATTGTTGCTGTGTCAGGTGGTCTAAACAATCCATCTAAAACTGAAGCTTTGGTACAAGCCATTGTTGATGAGCTCGGTGATGCGACTCCAATCAATGTGCATTTTATTAAGTTTAGTGAAATTGGCAATTTATTAGGTGGCACGATTTACCGTAACCAATTGCCGCAACGTGTACAAGATGACCTTGCTGCCGTTGAAGCTGCTGATGCACTGATTGTTGGAACACCAGTTTACCGTGCTTCATTTACAGGCCTGTTTAAACACTTCTTTGACTTTGTCGAACAAACTGCCTTGGTGGATGTACCTGTCTTGCTTGCAGCTTCGGGTGGTTCTGAACGCCATGCTTTAGTGCTTGAACATCAACTGCGTCCATTGTTCAGTTTCTTTCAAGCGCAAACATTACCAATCGGAGTCTATGCAACAGATCGTGATTTCACCCCTGAATACACCATTCATAGTGAATTACTCCGTGACCGCATTACTTTAGCTGTAGCACGTGCGCTGCCGATTTTGGAATGGGCTCCAGCCAAAGGTCAGCGTGCTGAAGTGGTGAAAGCCAAGTCTCAACAAGCCAACCAAAACTTGGGCATTAATAAGCAAATCGAGCAAGAAGAAGTCCTTCCTTCTGCAGCTGTTCCAAGTTTGGATGCCGCTGAAGCTCGACTGCATAGTAAAAAGCCAAAAACGCAAGTGGCCTAAACACCACAGCTTAACAATTCGATCCCGAGGGTTTGCAAAATGTCAGTACAAGAAAAAAACATTACATTTGCGTATTGGGTACCAAACGTCAGTGGTGGTTTGGTGGTCAGTAATATTGAACAGCGTACCGATTGGAGCTACGACTATAACGTGCGTTTGGCACAAGCTGCAGAAAAAAGTGGCTTTGATTATGCGCTGACTCAAATTCGTTTTACCGCAGGCTATAACGCGGAAAATCAACATGAATCGGTTAGTTTCAGTCATGGTATTTTGGCCAAAACCGAAAAGCTCAAAGTCATTGCAGCGATTTTACCTGGCCCTTGGAAACCAGCTCTGGCTGCGAAACAATTGGCGACCATCGATCATCTTACCAATGGCCGTATTGCAATCAATGTTGTAAGTGGTTGGTTCCGTGGAGAGTTTGATGCGATTGGTGAAGAATGGTCCGAACATGATCAACGCTATGCGCGCTCTGAAGAGTTCATTCGTAGCTTAAAAGGCGTGTGGACGCAGGATAACTTTAGTTTTGATGGTAAATACTATCAATTTAAAGACTACACCCTATCTCCAAAACCTGTGCAAAAACCGCATATCGAAATCTTCCAAGGTGGCAGTTCACGTGCAGCACGTGACATGGCATCCCGTGTTTCCGATTGGTACTTCACCAACGGCAATACTCCTGCTGAGTTGAAAAAGCAGATCGATGATATTCGTGAAAAAGCCAAAGCCAACAACCATCAGGTCAAAATCGGGGTGAATGCCTTCATCATTGCCCGAGATACGGAGGAAGAAGCCCAAGCGGTGCTTCAAGCTATTATCGACAATGCCAATACCGAA
The DNA here is from genome assembly GCF_013419715.1 of Acinetobacter sp. YH12063. NCBI lineage: Bacteria > Pseudomonadati > Pseudomonadota > Gammaproteobacteria > Moraxellales > Moraxellaceae > Acinetobacter > Acinetobacter sp. YH12063. Next base: position 465,827 of record NZ_VOZO01000001.1, read on the forward strand.
GCGGTCAATGCTTTTGGCGATGCAACTCGTGAAGCAGGTGCATCCACCAAAGAGGGCGAAGGTAACTGGGCAAAATCAACTTTTGAAGATTTGGTTCAATATAACGACGGCTTTAAAACCACTCTGATTGGCACACCACAACAAATTGCTGAACGTATTGTGGAACTCAAAAGTGTAGGCGTCGATTTGGTACTCTCAGGTTTTCTTCACTTCATTGAAGAAGTGGAATACTTTGGCGAAAAAGTGTTGCCACTGGTTCGTGAACTGGAAGCTCAACAGCAGCAAGTTGTGCAGGCTAAATCAGCATAATTGTTGATGCAGTCACAGCTCATAAAATCAGCATAATAATCACAATCGGCTCACTTCACTTTCCTCCCCTAAGGCTCGGCTTAGGGGATTTTTTATCTCGAGTCCCATTTAAAGATATGCTTTGATTCTAGAAAATGAGCTAACCTATAGACAAAGAAAAAGCCCGACATCCTGTCGGGCTTTTTCTATATGGATACTTAAGCATGACTCCTGTCTTGCTTCACAGTCCTGATGGTGAACACTTTGTTATTGTTTTATGTTCCGGAACGTCCTGTTCCTGTATAAGTTAATCTTAGGTAAAATTTAAAAGCGCGCATAGCGTCTAAAAACTTCGTTGCTTGTACGCTTAAGCTGACAGGATTGTGCGCAATCGGTTAAGTTAAACCATAGATATTATATAGTTTTTTTATAGAAATCGATTTTTTAGATAATTTCATTACCAATAGATACCCCCGTAATTCTGGTGATATTTCCAACAAAAACGAGGCAATAAATATGCAACTGGTTTGGTTTCGACAAGATTTAAGACGACATGACCATAGCGCACTGTGGCAGGCGACACAGTCTGGTCCAACGATTGCCTTTATTGCGCTTTCTCCTGAACAATGGGCAAGGCATGACGATGCCCCCATTAAAATCCATCGCTATCTTGCCCAACTGGAACTTTTGCGACAGCAATTGGCTGAGCTAAATATTCCACTGATTATTCAGCATATTCCCCATTGGTCAGACATCGCCACTGAGCTATTAACCCTATGTACTCAGCTCAATATACACACTGTTCATGCACATATTGAACATGGTGTGAATGAACTTAAACGAGACCGCGAAGTACAACAGTTATTAGAACAGCAGCACATCTCTGTTGAGCTGTACCATGACCGCACCCTGTTTCCTGTTGGCAGTATTCGCAATCAATCTGGACATCCTTATCAAGTTTTCGGTGCATTTAAGAAAAATTGCTACGAAAAATTGAGCATCAGTCTGCCTACTTGTTATCCCACTATTGAAGCCCAAGCGGCTCTCGAACCGCATCCGCTGTGGCAAAATCAATTTGATTTACGTCCTTTTTATCCCACATCGCTGTTAGCTGCTCAAATCGAGCTTTGGCCGATTGGAGAAGATCACGCAATACAGTGCTTAGATGAATTTATTGAACAACATCTGCATCGTTATGCTGATGATCGGGACTTTCCTGCGCTCAATGGAACCAGTCGAATTGGCATGTATTTAAACTTGGGCATCTTGTCTATTCGCCAATGTCTGCAAGCCCTGTTTCGTGAACAAGGCGGCTATTTCCAGATCAACCACAGAGGACAACAAACGTGGCTCGATGAGCTGCTTTGGCGTGAATTTTACCAGCACATTTTATTTGACTACCCGCAAGTTTCTCAGCACCAGCCGTTTCAAACCAAAACCTTAAAAATAAAATGGCGCCATGCACCACAAGACTTTGCTGCGTGGCAATACGGCCAGACGGGCATTCCGATCGTCGATGCAGGGATGCGTCAACTATTGGCTACGGGTTGGATGCATAATCGGGTGCGGATGATTTGTGCCATGTTCCTCAGCAAAAATCTACTGATCGATTGGCGGTTGGGGGAGCAATGGTTTATGCAGCACCTTGTCGATGGTGACTTAGCAGCCAATAATGGCGGTTGGCAATGGTGCGCCTCGACGGGTACAGATGCTGTACCTTATTTTCGGATTTTTAACCCGATCAGCCAATCTCAGAAATTTGATCCGAACGGGGATTATTTACGTCAATGGCTACCTGAACTGGCAGATTTGGATGCAAAGCAAATTCACCAACCCTTTGCCAAAAATCCTCAACTGGAATTGAATTACCCTCAACCGATCGTCGATATAAAGCAGTCTCGCTTAACTGCAATTGAAACATTCCGAGCATTGTAGATATTGCCAAGATCGAACTGTTAGAGATCAAAACACTGTACTGAAATGGTCACTGTAAAGCATAGCCGAGCGTTCGTTTTGTCCCTACAATACAGAAAACGCAAATCATTTTAGAGACGCTCCCATGTATACAGGCATCGTGCAAGGTTTAGAAAAAGTCTTAGACATTCGTCAAGGCAATGGCTTCACAACCTTAGTGATTTCAAATCATCAGGATTTTTTTCATGATGTCTTTATCGGGGCAAGTGTGGCGATTAATGGCGTATGTTTAACGGCCACACAAATTGATTTGGCAGCCAACCAAGTACATTTTGATGTCTCAGATTTGACCAATCAACTCACCACACTAAAAGCTCTCAAGGCCGGTGATGAGGTCAATGTCGAACGCTCAGCCAAAGTTGGGGCAGAAAATGGTGGTCACAATCTATATGGTCATATCGAAGGCACAGCCACGATCAAAAACTTAGAACATCGTGGGGAAACCTTTCATCTCGATATTCACATTCCGGCAGGCAATATTAAATATTTCTTTCTCAAAGGTTTTATTGGACTCAATGGTTGCAGTTTGACTGTGAACCGTGTTGATCGTGCCAACAGTGAAATTTCAATCGATCTTATTCCTGAAACACTGCGCCTCACTACATGGAAAGATGTTCAAGTCGGTGATGCCGTGAATTATGAAATTGATCAAACGACGCGAACCTTAGTCGATACCTTAGAAAATATTCATCAGCGTTAAATCGACTGACAGCACATTGCAAAAAGCCTCCCTTTCGGAGGCTTTTTGCAATGTGCATTATACGTTTAAGAATAAAAACTTGGGTCTGGCACTTTGGCTGTGAGCACCCATTCACCAACTTCCTGATATTTATAATCAATCGGATCATGTAAGGTTTGGGTACGCACATTGCGCCAGAAGCGGTCTAAATTCAATTTGGCCGTCGTGGCACGTGCGCCCATCACTTGGAAAATATTTTGCGTAATGTACAGCGAGCTATTGGTGGCTGCGATTTTGGCTGTTGCAATCGCAATAGAGACTTCTCCACGTTGTTCCGCCGTCAAAGCTTCACCAATCTCCCAAGCCCATTGCAAACGCTGAACAGCTTTATCTGCCAATAAACGTACACTTTCTAATTGCACATAAAAATCAGCAAAATGCTTTTGAATGAAAGGATCATTCACGGCATTTTCAGCCAATGATTTTGACCACGCTTTTTGGTTTTGAACCGTCTGTTTTGCTGTTTCAAAAGCCCCTTCTGCCACCCCTAAAAACATATGCACAAAGATCAACTGTGCAATCAACGGACGCAAGCTGGAATACGGCGTACTCAAAGGCCCTGGGTTCAGTAGCAATTCATCTTTGGAAATTTTTACTTGTTCAAAATGACTGCTGCCACTGTCAGTTTGACGTTGTCCCATATTGTCCCAATCGCCGAGAAAACTGACGCCTTCACGTGCTGTAGGAATCACCCCGATCAATAATTTTCCGTCATCATTGAACCCAGAACACAGCAAAATGTCTGAATCCATAGAACCCGAACAGAAGCTTTTATCGCCATGAAACACATATTCGTGTTCAGACAGTTGCGTCGCTGTAGTACGACGGTCTAAGGGGTTTAGGGTGTTACCCCAAAATAAATGCTCACGTGCAGTCTGTTCAAACCACGGGCCATATTGCTCGGGCTGCGCGAACAACTGTACGGTTGCAATCAATAAATGATGAAAACCATAAACATGCGCCAATGAGCTATCCACTTGAGCAATGGTTTGAATGGTTTTAAAAATCGTCTGCCAATCTGCACCCTGTCCACCGTATTGCTGTCCAATGGACAGTGCAAGCAAACCACTTTGACGAATCAAATCACGTTCAGCTTTGGGATTTCCCCCTTGCTTATCGCGCTGAGCAGCCGTCGTGGCAAATTCTGCCGCCAGTTTATGGGCAATATCGATCGGATCTTGAGTCAATGGAGTTGAAGCGTTCATATGTCTATCTGATTATTCTGTTACCGTTTTAGCTTAACAAAGCGCAGGCATTCAGCTTATCTCAATGCCTGCAGTCTATATCTGTAAAATCTATATCTCATGAAATCTAAGCCACCTAAATTCAGGCGACTTATGGCTTGGTCTTTGTTATCCGTCGTATGTACGGTAGATTAAAAGCATCATGAACACCCCTTCTTCCTAATCAACTTTCCTAAGGGAAAGGACGTTCAATATTGCCTTAATAACCCATCGCATGAGCGATAGTGAACTTTCATCAGAACGCTATCACTCACGCTCAAATTGCTCTTATGACTTCGGATAAACCGTCGCAATCAAATGCTCAACCACTTGAGGTTCTGCCAAGGTCGAAGTGTCGCCTAAAGAGTCCAGCTCATTGGCCGCAATTTTTCTTAAAATACGGCGCATGATTTTACCAGAACGGGTTTTCGGCAAGGCCGGCGCCCAATGCAGTGCATCTGGCGTCGCCACTGGTCCAAGGACTTTTCGTACCCAAGCCACCAGTTCCTGACGTAACTCATCCGTCTCGGCTGTCCCGGCTTGTAAGGTCACAAAGGCGCAAATCCCCTGTCCTTTAATATCATGCGGCATACCCACCACCGCAGACTCTGCCACAGCATCATGCGCAACCAACGCACTTTCAATTTCAGCCGTTCCTAATCGATGCCCTGAAACGTTTAAGACGTCATCCACACGGCCCGTAATCCAATAGTAGCCAGACTCGTCACGACGTGCGCCATCACCTGTAAAATACGTCCCCGGATAAGTAGAGAAATAGGCCTCAATAAAGCGCTCAGGATCACCCCAAATGGTTCGCATTTGTCCCGGCCAAGAATCCTTAATCACCAAGTTGCCTTCTACGGCACCTTCAAGCTCGTTGCCTTCTGCATCGACAATCGCAGGTTGTACACCAAAGAATGGACGCGTCGCCGAACCCGGTTTTAAATCAGTTGCTCCCGGCAATGGCGTAATCATGAAACCACCCGTTTCTGTTTGCCACCATGTATCCACCACTGGACAGCGGCTTTCACCTACCACGGTGTAGTACCAATTCCATGCCTCTGGGTTAATCGGTTCACCCACCGAACCTAATAAACGCAAACTACTGCGGTCACTTTCTCGGACAAAGGCATCCCCTTCTCGCATCATGGCGCGAATCGCAGTCGGTGCCGTATATAAAATGGTGACGTTATGTTTATCGACAATATGTCCCGTGCGTGCCCAACTTGGATATTGCGGCACCCCTTCAAACATCACGGTCGTGGTGCCATTCGACAATGGACCATACAATACATATGAATGCCCAGTGATCCATCCGACATCTGCGGTACACCAAAACACGTCATCTTGTTTTAAGTCAAAAACTTCACGGAAAGTACAATTCACATAGGTCAAATAGCCACCCGTGGTGTGCAATACGCCTTTCGGTTTTCCAGTTGAACCTGATGTATATAAAATAAATAGGGGATCTTCGGCATTCATGGATTCAGGTGGACAAATATCATTGACCGACATGATTTCCATGTGATACCACAAATCACGGTCCGCTTTCATTTCGATCGGGTTACCTGTACGGTGCACCACAATGACATTTTGAACCGAAGATGTCCCTTCGATGTCGAGTGCAAGATCGACATTTTCTTTGAGTGGAATCGGCTTACCACCACGCATCCCACAATCCGCAGTAATCACGACTTTCGCCTGACTATCATCGATACGACTTGCCAATGAGTCTGGTGAGAACCCGCCAAAAACCACGCAGTGTACCGCACCAATTCGGGTACAGGCCAACATCGCAATTGCCGCTTCGGGCACCATTGGCATATACAGCACCACACGGTCGCCTTTACCCACGCCATGTTTTTTCAGCACATTGGCAAAACGGCAGGTTTCATCATGTAGTTCTTCAAAAGAAATAATTTTATGCCGCGAAGGATGATCACCTTCCCAAATAATGGCCGGTTTATGTGGATGTTCTTTTAAATGTCGATCAAGGCAGTTGGCACTAACATTCAGTTCACCGTCAGCAAACCACTCGATCTTAAAATCATTTCGCTTAAAATTGGTATTTTTAACTTGGGTAAACGGTTTGATCCAATCGATCTTTTGCGCTTGCTCCGCCCAAAACTCATCTGGTTGTTCAATCGATTTTTGATAACGCTCAAAGTACTCCGACTCATTGATGCGCGCGGTTTTTTTGAAACTTTCAGGTACTGGATAGATCTCTTTCATATTGTATTTTCCTTGATCTGATTCATCTCATCACGAGATGCCATGCCACATTTCTACTTTTATAATTTCTGCATCACAGCAGTATGACGATTAATTTTTAATCGCAGCAATCATGCTTTGGTCGTATTATTCTTTCCCATTTAAAGCATATTTTTGAGCAAAATTTCAACAAAAACATGTTTCAATTCAGTATCTGATCAGTTCATTTGAACCTATAATGCAAAGGTAATTTTACTCAGCATTCCGCTTTTTTATTCTTCCATACACGTTGAGTTGACCCAAGCATGAATACCAATGACTCTTCTTTCTTTTTCCGTCAGACGACCACTACATCGGATAATCCCTTGAAACCTGATGGACGTTTTGGTCGACTGAGCATGATTGGTTGGTATGGCTTTCTCAATATCATCAGCTTTTTTGCCTTGATCGTTTTAAGCCTTGCCGTGGGTATTTTCAACATCAATACCATGGCGTTAAATGAGCAATTTGTTGGCATATTCACCGGGGTATCTGGCCTCGCCTATTTGGCGATTATTATTCTCTACATTTATTTTTATTGTGTCTTTGTCGTGCGTCGGCTGCATGACCTCAATAAAGCCGGTTGGTTGCTACTATTATTATTTATCCCCGTGATCAATCTATTTTTTATCCTATATTTATTATTGGCCTCAGGCACACCGACCGTAAATCAATACGGCGCGCCACGCCCTGCTGCGGTTTGGGAAAAAATTCTGGCATGGTTGATGATTTTAATCAGTGTCTTGTCGCTCTTGGCTACAGGTAGCATCACCTCGTATATGATGGGTAGCGGAGAAATTGAATCGCCTACAGAAATCATTCAACAAGGTACTGAATACTTCTAAGCCACTGACCGAATTTGAGCCTGTCTGAATTTTGATACATCTGTTCGCAAGCCTGTAAATGAGGGTTATTTTCGCCACTAATTTCAGGCAAAATAGCGAAAAATCTGAACATTTGGAAAACTCGTGGCTGAAAAAGAAAATGCCTTGAGTGATGTCACTCAAGGCACGACTCAACTTTTGCAAGAGGCAACTGAAAAAACCGCACAAACCGTGCTGGAACATACCTCTAAATATAATGACGCATACTCAACGATCGATAAATTTGTCGATGGATTTTGGGAACGCCTGCCTTATATTTGTATCGCATTAATTGTTTTTACGATCTTCTATCTACTGTCAAAACTCTTTAGATTCTTTGTTCGTAAAGCGCTCACTGACCGTTCTTATTCAAAACAAAATCTAGTTTTGGTCCTGAACCGTGTCGGTAGCTCAGCCATTATGTTCTTCGGTTTCCTGATTGCAATGGTCATTGCGATCCCTGGTTTCACACCGGGTCAGCTCATGAGTGCCTTGGGGATTGGTTCGGTTGCAATCGGTTTCGCGTTTAAAGATATTTTCCAGAACTTACTGTCGGGTATTTTGATTCTCCTCGGTGAACCGTTCAAAATCGGTGACGACATTATTGTGTCAGGAATGGAAGGTACAGTTGAAGATATTCAAATTCGTGCAACCTTCCTACGCTCTCCCGATGGTCGTCGTATCGTGATTCCAAACGCGACGGTTTACACCAGTGCGGTAACGGTGAATACCGCTTATCAACGTCGTCGTTGTGAATTTGTGGTGGGTATTGGTTATGAAGATGACATTCAAAAAGCTAAAAACATTGTTTTGGCCATTTTAGACAAAGACCCGACCATTTTGAGCCAACCTGCGTTTACCGTAAACGTGAATGCTTTGGCTGATTTCTCAGTCAACCTCAATGTCCGTTGGTGGGTAGATACCACAGAAACCACCACTGCGAACTCGATCAGTGAAGTGCAAGAACACGTTATCCAAGCATTCAATCAAAATGGTATTTCAATTCCGTACCCTGTACAGGAAGTAAAAGTTTACCGTGGTGATCAAGCTGAGGCAGAAGCTTCAACAGCTAAATAATCGCCCTAAAACGTACGGAATCACAGTTTCTGTACGGATAATTCGGTTGCCTAAGCTGACTGCTTGGCAGCCGTTTTTTATGAGTAAATCTACCTCATAAGGAATAAATCCACCTTCAGGTCCAATGATGATCGTACATCCATGTTGAATCCCTGTAGGCATCACATCTTCGACATAAGGATGCGCCACATAAGCGGGATAGTCCGAGGAGATCATGCTCGGTAGAACATCCTCCACAAAGGGCTTAAAGCGTTTATACAGTTCAATTTTGGGCGCAATGGTGTCACCTGCCTGCTCCAAACCCAACGTCACATAGTGATCGAGCTGCTGTAAAAATGGCGTCTGCCAATAGCTTTTATCCACGCGATAACTGTGCAGCAAAATGATTTTTTCTACGCCTAAGGTGACGGCATCCATAATCAGACGGCGCAACACTTTCGGACGAGGCATTGCCACAATTAAAGTCACCGGATGCTTTGCAGGTACTTCTTCTTCTTGTAAGGGTTTAAGTTGAATGCCGTGATCCGCAATACTGACGATTTGGGTTAAATAACGCGTTCCTTCCCGAATCCCGACTTTGAGGGTATCGCCCACTTGTACATCGACATGGGTTTTTAAATGCTCAATTTGGCGTTTGGCACTGATATTCCACAGTTCAGATTCAGTTTGACGTGGGTCAAGCAAGACGATGTTCATAAAAATTCTCTTACCCAGTTCAATTGGATACGCGAAAACGTCATCCACAACTGTTCGAGGCAACACTCAATAGAATCACTCAAGTTTCAGCGATTATTTGTTAGACATAAAAATTCGACGTGTTTTGTCGGTGAGCTGCATTGCACCGCAAGATGGCTTCCTTACGAAGCTTCGCATTCCATTTTGCCGAATGAGAACAACGTTTCGTAAGAGTACCTCCAACCGAAGGCTAACCCCTTTCTTCAAATCTTAAATGTAAGACTCTGTCGAGCCTATTCATTCATCTATTTAAAGCATCAACCAATTTAAATCATGGTTGTAAATTCAAAGGTATTGATCAATCACCTGAATATGCTTTTGCAGCGACCCAGTATTCTTTTGCATAATCAGCTGAGCTGCATCATTTAAAGCCTGCGCTTTCGCAGTATTTTGAATGATCTCAACCAATGCACTAGCCGCCTGCTCAAAATCCTGCACAACCACAACCGCATGGGCCGCTACAAATTCATCCACAATGGTTTGAAAATTAAAATAATGCTGACCTAATACTGTCGGGACATGCAGCGCGATAGGTTCCAAAATATTATGTCCACCGCCCGGTACATTTAAAGACCCGCCAACAAAACAAGCCTGACTCAGTGCCAGCCAAAGCCATAATTCACCCATACTATCCGCCAAATACACTTGCGTTTCAGGCTGAATCGTTTGCTTTAAACTGCGGCGCTGTGTGCGTAAATTCAGTTTCTGCGCTTCTACAAAAACCTCATCAAAGCGTTCGGGATGCCGTGGTACAACTATACATAACAGCTCAGGCTGTTGTTGCAAAATCGGCTGCAGTGCCGCGAGCAGTTTTTGTTCTTCGGGTGCATGCGTACTGGCAATGGTGATGATTTTACGGCCTTGCAAATCCCAATCTTGACGCAACTGCGCTGCTTGTTGCACAAAGCTATCAGGCGCATGAATATCAAATTTGATACTTCCCACGACCTGACTGGTATGCGGGTTTGCACCCAACTCAATAAATCGTGCTAAAGTTGCCTGATCTTGCGCCAATAATTGTTTCAAACTCTTTAGCATCGGCTGCGTCAAACTCGGGACTTTGCCATAACCCTTCGCCGATTTTTCAGATAATCTGGCATTAATTAATAAACTCGGAACGTTAGCCTGATCGGCTTCAATCATCAAATTTGGCCAGAGTTCAGTTTCGACTAGAGCCAACATTTTCGGTTGATATTTTTCGATAAAACGACGGACTAATTTTTTTTGATCTGCCGGCAAATACACGGCCTGAAACAGCGATTCATACGGTGCTTTTAAAAATAATTGTTTCGCACGCGCTTGTCCGGTTTTGGTGGTATTGGTGACTAAGACCGGATGACCTGCTTTGAGATAATGTTCAATCAGCGGCTGTGCAGCGTTGGTTTCTCCGACGGAAACCACATGAAACCAAATTGCATTGCGGTTTTTAACCGGCTGAAATGGCCCAAAGCGCTCAAGACACTCTTGCTGATATAGTTGGAGATCTTCAGCACGTTTTTTGATGCGCCATTGATATAGCGGCTTAATCAGCGCCAAAGCTGCGTTATACCAAAAAGGAGTAGTCAAATTATTACGCTCAAAAACGGTTTGAATCGGCAGAATATATCAGAGCATTATCCACATGTTAATGGATAATGCGTATTCAAGTGTCGATTAATAGGTTGAACGACCTGAACCAAATTTATTTTTCATGCTTGGATAATCAATATAGCCTTCGGCTACATCAGTTCCAATCATATTTTCCAACTGCAATTCATTCAGTGCAGCATTCGCCAGCAAACGTTCAAACAAATCTGGATTGGCAATATAGGCTTTACCAAAAGACACCGCATCGGCTTTACCTGAGGCCAATAAATCAACGGCATCTTCACGGCTTAAACGCATATTGGCAATGTACGGCACACCATTTGAGCGCTGTTTCAGATAGTCACTAATACTGTCATCCGCCAGATATTCACGGGTAAAGAAGAATGCAATCTTCCGTTGCCCCAACTGCTCTAAGGCATAGCCAAAGGTTTCACGTGGATCATGATCGCCCATGTCGTGTTCATCACCACGCGGCGCAAGATGCACACCTACACGACCTGCTCCCCACACTTCGATCAGCGCATCCACCACTTCGAGCAATAAACGTGCGCGGTTTTCGACAGAACCACCATACTCATCTTCACGTAAATTGGTTTTGCTTTGTAGGAATTGATCGATCAAATAACCATTGGCCGCATGCAATTCCACACCATCAAAACCGGCTTCTTTGGCTTTGATTGCAGACTGTTTGTATTGCTCAACAATGCTTTTGATTTCTGCAATCTCTAATGGACGTGGCACGACATATTCGCGTTTTGGGCGAAGCAGACTGACATAACCTGCCTGTTGTACCGCACTGGCAGACACTGGTGTATCACCATCCAAAAGGTCGGGATGTGAGACACGTCCGACATGCCACAATTGCGCCACAATTAAACCTTGCTGTTCATGTACGGCTTGGGTCACCAGTTTCCAGCCTTGAACTTGAGCATCGGTAAATAAACCCGGCGTCTGCAAATAGCCATTAGCGGCTTCTGAAATGACTGTTGCTTCTGAAATGATTAATCCTGCACTTGCACGCTGTGCATAATATTCAGCCATCATCGGCGTTGGAACACGGTCAATGGTTGCACGACTACGGGTTAGTGGCGCCATTACAACGCGATTTTTGAGGTGTAAATCACCCAAAATGAGAGGAGTATTAAGTTCAGCCATATATGTCTCGCCTGACACTTCAAATGCGAAAAATGATTTAAAGTGAGTTCTGCAGATAATCAATATATTGCTGAATGAGTTCTTCATTGCGTGAAAAATACGACCATTGACCATATTTCTCGGCTTGAATTAAGCCCGCCTGTTGTAACACAGACAAATGATTAGACATCGTAGACTGCGAAACATTACCGAGTTTTTCGATATTGCCAGCGCATACACCACGATTAAAGCCGCCACATTGTTCTTCTGACAAAAACTGTTCTGGTGTTTTCAACCATTCCAAGATTTGACGTCGAGTCGGATTGGCAAGTGCTTTAAAAATTAAATCAATATCCATAATTTAAACGGGTTTAATTAAATAAAAATTTGGACAACAAAGTTCTATTCAGCATCTTGAATACACTATATCGTATTTTTTCGATTTTTATATCGATTTTTTTAGATATGATGATCAAAAACAGATAGAACTTTGTTTTCTATATAAATTTAAATTACAAACCTTGTTTGAGGCTGGCTTCAATAAACTTATCTAAATCACCATCAAGTACCGCGCCGGTGTTTGAACTTTCCACACTGGTACGTAAGTCTTTAATACGCGAGTCATCTAAAACGTATGAACGAATTTGGCTGCCCCAACCGATATCGGACTTGGTGTCTTCCAACGCTTGTGCCGCATCATTACGTTTTTGCATCTCAAGTTCGTACAATTTTGCACGTAACTGTTTCCAAGCATGGTCACGGTTGGCGTGCTGTGAACGTTGGTTCTGACATGCCACCACAATCCCTGTTGGAGCGTGAGTTAAACGTACTGCAGAGTCTGTTTTGTTAATGTGCTGACCACCCGCACCAGATGCACGATAGGTATCAGTACGAACATCAGCAGGATTGATTTCAATTTCAATATTGTCATCAATTTCAGGCGATACAAAAACCGCTGAGAATGAAGTATGGCGACGGTTACCCGAGTCAAAAGGTGACTTACGGACTAAACGGTGTACGCCAGATTCTGTACGTAACCAACCATATGCATACTCACCTTCTACACGGATCGTTGCAGACTTGATCCCTGCCACATCACCATCAGACTCTTCCATCACTTCTGCTTTAAAACCATGACGTTCAATCCAACGTAGATACATACGTAGTAACATCGATGCCCAGTCCTGTGCTTCAGTACCACCTGAACCTGCTTGAATTTCGACATAGCATGGGTTCGGGTCCATCGGATTACTGAACATACGACGGAATTCTAATTTCGCAAGTTCTGCTTCCGCTGAAGTTAACTCTGCTTGCACATCTGCAAGTAAGCTTTCTTCTTCTGCTTCAACCGCAAGATCCAGCATCGCTTGGGCATCTTCTAGTTGAGTTGAAAGCCCTTCGAGCACGTTAATGACGTTTTCGAGTTCACCTTTTTCTTTTGCCATTGCTTGCGCACGGCTTTGATCATTCCAAATTGCTGGGTCTTCCAGCTCACGTAGAACCTCTTCTAAACGCTCTTTTTTCAGATCGTAGTCAAAGATACCCCCGTAATGTTTGACCACGGTCGTTTAAGTCTTTTAGCTGTAATAGATACGGATTAATTTCCACGTGAATTACTCTCAATCAAAAAATTTGGCTTAAATAGCCGCCTATTATATCACAGAGCATTTGCACAGTTTCAGCCAGATTGATCATCCAAATCATTGACTTCAATGCACATAATATGAACAATACGCTCGCATTACTATTTATTACATTTTTTTTACAACAATAATGTTTCGAGGGTTTTATGAACAAGACATTACTTGCACTAGGGTTAGCTGTTATCACTTCATCAACTTTTGCTTATGATGGTCAAGTTGATGGCGGTTTTACTTATACAGATTGGGACAATGACATCGTAGATTCAAACGGATTGTTCAACTTACAAGGCACGTTATATTTAGACTCAGTAAACCCTAAAAATGGCCCATTAAACGAAGCTGCATTTTTAGGTCATAACAGCAATATTTATGCTAAATATAGCTATCAATATTTAGATACAAAAACAGTTGATGTATCAGATTATTTTCCTGTTTCAGGTCCGCTTGCAGGCAAAGCAGAATATGACAGCCACCATATTTCATTAGGTGCTGAATACTTCTTTGAACAATTCTACTTTAATGGTGAATTAGGCTACAAAGAAGAAAAAGCTGAAGTAAAAGTTGCTGGTATTTCAGCAAGCGAGGACTATGATTCAACAACATACCGCGCATTAGTAGGTTATTTACCTGTCTCTAACCTTTTACTTGCTGTTGGTATTGATGGCTATCAAGGTGACAATGATGAAGACGAAGACAACCGTTTTGCTGTCAAAGCAAAATATGTTGCGCCTTTGAACAATGGTCAATACATCAACCTGGAAGCAGATGGTGCTTTTGGTGATTTAGACTCTGTTACGATTGGCGCAGACTACTACTTCGATCAAGCATTTAGCGTAGGTGCATCTTACAACATCAAAGATGATGGTGATGAAGACACGGATTACTTCGCTATCCGTTCAAAATACTTCCTTAACCCGAACCTAGCAATCGGTGGTCAAGTTGGTTTTGGTGATGACGTTCAAGCGTTCAACATCAATGCAACTTTACGTTTCTAATTTCGTTTGAATTAGAAATTTGCATTAAAAAGCACCTCAAAATTGAGGTGCTTTTTTCTTTTGGATGTAATATTTACTTTAAAAAAAGTCGACTTATTGACCAAATAATCTACAAATTCATAATATCTACACAGTTTTAATAAAACAAAACATTAATAATAATTATATATTTTTCAACATCTTAAGTAATTAAAATTACATAAAATTACCGAATACACAGTTCTGCAACTTTGCAGCGATTGACCATCTTTAAAAATTCTCTAGACTAAAACTTGTAACAAAAAATGTATTAAATTTAGCCAAACAATTTAGAGGGGTAGTTTCCATGAAAAAACTCGCAATTGCTTCAGCACTTCTTTCTGCACTTGCTATTACAGGTACAGCTCATGCTTATCAAGCAGAAGTAGGCGCTTCAGCTGGTTACATCGACCCAGATAATGGAAGCTCTGGCAGTGAATTTGGTGTAAACGGTACTTATTACTTCAACCCTGTTCAAACTCGTAACGCTCCTCTTGCAGAAGCTGCATTCTTAAACCGTGCAAGTAATGTAAATGCACATGCAACTTTCGCTGACCGTGGCGATGTTGACGACAATACTTATGGCGTTGGTATCGAATACTTTGTACCAAACTCAGATTTCTATGTATCTGGTGATGTAAGCCGTAATAATGTCGAAGTTGACACTCCATTCGGCACAGTAGACAACGATACAACTTACTACGGCGCTGAAGTCGGTTATCTTCCTGCACCAGGCTTCTTAGTTGCAGCTGGTGTGAAAGGTTGGGATAACGATGATGATGATGGTGTAGATCCAACTTTACGTGCTAAATACGTAACAACTTTAAGCAATGGTAAAGACATTAACCTTGAAGCGGGTGCAGCATTCGGTGATCTAGATGAATTCAATCTAGCAGCGGATTACTTCATCGACAAAACATTCAGTGTTGGTGCTGACTACTACAACAACGATGTCACTGATCGTAACGAAGTAGGGATCAATGCACGTAAATTCTTCAACCAACAAGTGAGCCTTGAAGGTCGTGTTGGTTTCGGTGAAGTTGGCAACAATGACTACAATTCATTTGGTGTAGCAGCGAAATACCGCTTCTAATCCATTGAAGTCAAAATCATAAAAAAACCGCTCTTCTGAGCGGTTTTTTTATTTGCCTGTAAAAATAGAATTTATTGAGCCAAGTGTAGAACTCTCAATTGAACACTGACATTTCCTCTAAATTCATTTTTATCGAGTTCGTAGACCAAACGGATTTGATCTTGCATAGGATTAAATTCATACTTTTCTGCCGCATTAAATGCAATTGCGTCCACCATTAAGCCATTATCTAAAGCAAGTTTTAACTTCAGATGCAGGTCTTTCAACCAACGATAATCTAAAACTTTAAATAGGCCTTCATAGACCGGTGCAGGAAATTTTTGTCCCCATGGACTTAAATTTTGCAGAAGATCGACGGTTTCGACATTAATGGCCGAATCAGGCAATTCGCCATCTGTCCAAATAGTGGCCTGAAATAAACTTTCGTCTTGCGCTGCGATCAGTGCCTCAAAGGCAGTTTTAAATTCAGAAAAATGCTGCTTTTGAATGGTTAGTCCTGCCGCGGCAGCATGCCCGCCAAAATGACTCACCAAATGCGGATGTAATTCAGCAATACGCTCAATACTGTCTCGAATATGAATACCTTCGATCGAACGCGCAGAACCCTTTATATGCACACCATCTTCATCTGCAGCAAAGACGATTGCAGGTCTATGGAATTGTTCTTTTAAACGCCCTGCAACAATCCCAATCACCCCTTGATGCCAATGCTGTTCAAACATAATCAAGGCTGCAGGTAGATTATCCTGATCAAGCTGAATATGTTCTAACTCAGCCAGAGCTTCCTGTTTAATCTGCCCTTCGACTTGGCGTCTTTCAATATTGAGTTGATTCAACTGCTGCGCAATCGGATAAGCCGTACTTAAATCTGCCGCAATCAGACACTCAATCCCAATATCCATAGTCTCCATACGCCCAGCTGCATTGAGTCGTGGGCCGACCACAAAGCCCAAGTCCTGTGCTTTTAACTGTGCAGGATCACGACCGGCAATATCCAATAATGCACTGATCCCTGGACGACATAATCCTTGCTGTATCCGCTTCAAACCAGCATCGATCAAAATCCGATTATTCAGATCTAGACTTGCAACATCGGCATAAGTGCCTAAGGCCACCAAGTCCAAATATTGGCTGAGGTTGGCTGTGGATTTAGCATTTTTTTTACGCATACTGGCCAAATTTGCCAACACATAAAATGCAACACCTACGCCAGCCAAGGCTTTACTTGGAAATTCACATCCCAATTGATTGGGATTTACCACCGCTTCTGCTTGTGGTGTTTCCTTTGTGGTCAGGTGATGGTCGGTAATGATCACCTGCATACCATGCGCCTGTGCCTGTGCTACACCAGCATGGCTCGAAATACCATTATCGACCGTAATCAGCACATCTGGAGTAAAGCTCACGAAGGCCAAATCAGCAATGGCAGGTGTCAGACCATAACCATATTTGAAACGATCTGGAACCAGATATTCAACATCCGCGCCCATATCACGTAGTGCCAAGACCATCAATGCAGTACTGGTCGCACCGTCGGCATCATAATCACCAACAATGACGATTTTCTTTTGAGTATCAATTGCTTGATCGATTATTTCAATCGCTTGCTCTAAACCCTTTAAGTTTGGCGTATGTAAGTGCTTAAGCTTCAATTCCAGCTCTTGTGCGGAAGAAACCCCACGACGTGCCAATAAGTCCGCAATAAACGGCGCAACGCCCTGAATATCTTCAGGGCGCGTCAAATAGGGTCTTTGTTGAATTAAAAGTTTAGACATTTATGGCATCAGTCGCTGTAGAACCCATTGACCATCCTGTTGTTCATAACTCAAGCGGTCATGTAAACGATTCGGACGGCCTTGCCAAAATTCATAATAATCCGGAACTAAACGATAGCCACCCCAAAACTCAGGTTTCGCCAATACGTCTTTGCTTTCCACTTGATCATGCAAATTTTGGAATCGCTGTTGTAATTCTTCACGACTGGCGATAACACCACTTTGTGGAGTGCTAATGTGTGCTGCGATTTGGCTGTCACGCGGTCGTTTGTGGTAATAATCCGTCGATTCTTCAAGAGAAATCTTTTCCACACGACCACTGACCCGAATTTGACGTTCCTGCTCTTGCCAATAAAACAATAATTCTGCATAAGGATTATCGAGCAGATCATTGCCTTTTTGACTGTCATAGTTGGTGTAGAAGTCATAACCTGCATGGGTCGCACCGCGTAACAAGACCGTCCGCACGTGCGGACGACCTTGGGCATTTGCCGTAGCCAAAGACATAGCATAGGGTTCATGCAGTTGTGCTTCTAAGGCATGGTTAAACCATAATAAAAACTGCTCATGTGGATCACGGTTCACCTGATCTTCATGCAACTCACCTTTTTGATAAGTTAAACGCAGTTCACTTAAGTCCTTAATCACATCATTCATGCAATTTCCCCTCTTGATTTAAGCTGCATTGGCACGAACAGCATCAGCCAAATGATTTGCCAAAGCGGTGACTTCTTCAAGGTCATTACCTTCAACCATGACACGAATGACCGGTTCTGTGCCTGATTTACGAATCAAGATGCGACCACGCCCTTTAAGTTGAGCTTCAGCTTTTTCAAACTCGCTCACCAGTGCAGGTACAGCGTAGGGATCAAACATCGCAGCCAAGCGAACATTTACCAGAACGTTAGGTAATAACTCAAAACCTTCCACCAATTCATGTAAGGCTTTACCTTGCTCAACCATTACCGTTAACACCTGAAGTGAAGCAATGATCGCATCACCTGTGGTGCTCTTGTCCAAAGTCAAGATATGACCTGATGGCTCACCGCCCGTTACCCAGCCCTTTTCTTCTAGGCCTTGTAGAACATAGCGGTCACCAACTTTGGCACGAAGCAACGGCACTTTGGCTTGATCTAAAGCAATTTCAAGCGCCATATTGCTCATTACGGTACCCACGATACCCGCAGGTGTTTGACTCGCTTGAGTGGCTAAAATATAGAGAATATGGTCACCAGTAATTTGCTGACCGTTTTTATCGACCATAATCACGCGGTCAGCATCACCGTCAAAGGCAATCCCTAAATCCGCCTGATGTTCAACAACTGCTTTTTGTAAAAACTCAGGATGCGTCGAACCACAGTCTTTATTGATGTTTAAACCATCCGGTTCGTTAAACAGCGCAATTACTTTTGCACCCAGTTCACGATATACCGAAGGACCGACGCTATAGGCTGCACCATTGGCACAGTCCACCACAATTTTTAAGCCTGTCAGGTCAAAATGGTACGGGAAGGTTGATTTACAAAATTCGATATAACGACCATTGGCATCTTTTACACGCACACTTTTACCTAAGTTTGCAGGGTCTTCGATCACCAAGTCATTTTCAAGTTCTTTGTTTATGGCTTCTTGAATTTCATCCGGCAATTTTTTACCTTCGCTCGAGAAGAACTTAATGCCATTATCAAAATAAGGGTTATGCGACGCCGAGATCACGATGCCTAAGCTAGCATGTAATGCACGAGTTAAATGGGCAATTGCAGGTGTAGGTAATGGACCCAACAAATGAACATAAACACCTGCTGCGTTTAAACCAGCTTGTAACGCTGACTCTAAAATATAGCCCGATAATCGGGTATCTTTACCTAGTACAACGATGGGCTTTGCTTTTTTACTGTATTGTTTTAATACTTTACCTGCGGCAAATCCTAGTTTTAATGCAAATTCAGGGGTAATAGGCAATTCACCGAATTTGCCACGAATGCCATCTGTACCAAAATAACTCATGTTGTACTCACTTCTTAATGGTGATCTTAATCATCACTTTTTACTGCAAATACTTTACACCAAAAACAAAAAGGCCGTCATATTAATGACGGCCTTTTCGGCTAAAAGCTACTAAATATCAACCAACACGGTAGTTTGGTGCTTCTTTAGTAATAGTCACGTCATGTACGTGAGATTCAGACATACCTGCCGCAGTAATTTTGACAAACTGTGCATTTTTACGTAAGTCATCGATCACCGCAGAACCGGTATAACCCATAGATGAACGTAAACCACCCATCATTTGATGAACGATGTTACCCATTGGGCCTTTGTACGGTACGCGACCTTCAATACCTTCTGGTACAAGTTTTTCAGCACCGGCTTTTGAGTCTTGGAAATAACGGTCAGCAGAACCTGTTGCACCTGCCATCGCACCCAATGAACCCATACCACGATAAGCTTTGTAGTAACGACCTTGGAAGAATTCAACTTCGCCTGGTGCTTCTTCAGTACCCGCCATCAATGAACCTACCATGATGGTACTCGCACCGGCACCAATCGCTTTTGCCATATCACCAGAGAAACGGATACCACCGTCTGCGATCAATGGAATTTGATCTTTTAGTGCATTGGCAACGCTGTCAATCGCAGAGATTTGCGGCATACCAATACCAGCAACAATACGTGTAGTACAGATTGAACCCGGGCCAATACCCACTTTCACTGCATCTGCGCCAGCATCTAATAATGCAAGAGCTGCATCACCAGTCGCGATGTTACCGCCAATCACTTGAACTTGTGGATAGTTGGCTTTAACCCAACGTACACGTTCAATTACACCTGCAGAGTGACCATGTGCTGTATCAACAACAATCGCATCAACACCCGCTTCTACCAATGCTTCTACACGGCTTGGTGTTTCTGCGCCTGTACCCACTGCAGCACCCACGCGTAAACGACCTAAGTCATCTTTGCAGCTGTTTGGATAGTTTTCAGCTTTACGGAAATCAGTAACCGTGATTAAACCTTTCAGTTCGTTGTTGTCATTTACAACAAGGACTTTTTCAATACGGTGTTTTTGAAGTAATGCTTGGATATTTTCTTTTGATTCGTTTTCACGAACAGTCACCAAACGATCATGACCTGTCATGATGTTACTAACAGGTTGCTCAAGATTGGTTTCAAAACGAGTGTCACGACCAGTAACAATACCCACCACTTGACCGTCTTTCACCACTGGTACACCGCTGATGTTATTTGCTTGAGTTAAAGCAATCAGCTCACGTACAGTCGTTTCTGGTGTAACGGTAATTGGGTCTTTCACCATACCTGCTTCAAATTTTTTCACGCGGCGAACTTCTGCAGCTTGTGCAGCAATATCCATGTTTTTATGCAGGATACCGATACCACCGTTTTGCGCCATTGCAATTGCCATACGTGATTCAGTCACAGTATCCATCGCAGCAGAAACAAGTGGAATATTCAAATTGATGCCACGTGTGAAACGTGTCTTAAGAGAGACATCTTTTGGGAGAACAGTAGAATAGGCAGGGAGTAATAAGACATCATCAAAGGTTAGGGCTTCTTGAACGATGGTCAACATAACAGTCTCGCTGGTAATTTCCGTGAGCCATTATATACAAATTTCCGTTCAATTTTCATTTTAATTGCGGCAATTCTTTACGGAGTTTTCAATATTAACCATCGAATATGCTGTTTTCAGCAAGAATACTCTGGGGGTTGGTCAGCATCCAGTGCAATACAGGCAGAATCCGAAGATTCTACCTCTTAGATTTCAATAAATTTATTCTGGAAATAAAGCCTTAACTGACTTGATCGAAATCTTCGTCATTTTCAGCGTCATGCAGTGGAATACTGATCAATGGAATCATTTGATGCGCGATGCGTGCTTTATTACATTGCTCATCGGCGATTTGAACTTCTTTACAAGATGAACTACGTGCCTCATACATGTTACAACTCACCTGATTGCCTACTTCTCCACCCAAAGCAATACAACGTGGATTTGCCTGATTCGTACCCACCATACATGAATACACCGATGTCACAGGTTCCGTATAATGTTCGGGCATATTCAGCCCTTCTGCCCAATAAAAAGAAACGCGATAGTGGGCACAACATGCTCCACAGGTTAAACATGCATCCTGAGTCGGTATTTGAGACAACATTTTTATCTATTCTCGTCATCTAAAAGCTTATTTTATGGACGAAAAATACTAAAAAATGTTATCTGCAAACTCAATTATTTTTTCTGAATTTTCAGGTCATTATACTGGGCAAGTAAAGACTGTTTCATCCATTAAATCGACACCACACTGCAAGGTTTCGATCCAATCTAAGAATTGGTTGATCTGTTCTTTACCAATAAATGGCGTGCCGTGCTGCGGTACGATCATTTCCACATCCATCGTCCGTACCATGTTGACCCACAGACGGATCACTTTGTTCGAACACATGTAGCGCTGATGGAAGCCTTTCATTTTAGGAATATGAGCGGCAAAATTTTCTAAAGGTTTAGAGGCATCATCCACCATAGATGCGCCCATATCCCCTGAGAATAAAATTTTGGCAATCGGGTCATAAAATTGGAAGTTACCAACCGAATGTAGGAAATGTGCAGGAACAGCCACCAAATGACTGTTGCCTAATGGAATCACCTGACCATGATCTGGCAGTTCGATCAGACGATCCAACCAGTTGCCTTTCATCCGGTCACTCATAAATGCAGAGTTTAAATGCGGTAAGAAACGCGCCCACAGCTTAGATGCCACCACTTTGGCGTCGGTATAAACCAACCAACGCGGCATCGAGGTAATAATGTCTGGGTCCTGATGCGAGGCCATCACATAGTCAAGATTGGTCAAACGGGTATATTTATTCAGTTCCATAGTCAGTGGGACATAGGTCAAGTCACCACCCGGATCGAGCACCGCTGCGCGCTCATTATCCAAAATCAGGAACTGGTTCGCCTGTACGCCCTCGCCTTTTACCAAGCTGGTAAAGCTAATACATTTATGCTTTCCGTCATCATAAAGTACCTGTGATGTTGTGCGTTCGAAAGCCATTCCCATTCCCCAAATTTTTTATCAAAAAAAATATATTCTATAGGTGAATAACATATATTTATTTAGGGAAACTTACAATAAATATTAAGTCAATATTATCTGAAATATCAGTGAATTGAGTCTCATTTATTGGCAAATAATCCTGAGTTTTTAACTCAGGATTTCATGTATTTTTTTATATGGTGAGATTGCTATTTAAAATAAATAGTGTTGTGCCAACGCAGCCAAACCAATCACCAAGAATACCAAGGCGCCAATTTTATGAATCAGTGAAATCGGTAGTTTTTCTGCTAGTTTGTTCCCAATAAATACCGCAGGCGCATTAACCAACATGATGCCCAGCGTCGTCCCCAAAGTCACCCAGCCAATACTGTCAAAGCGTGCAGCCAGTGCGACTGTGGCAATTTGGGTTTTATCTCCAATTTCAGCCAAGAAGAACAACACGAAAGTGGCACCAAAAACCCCATATTTTTGCCATTTATTGATACTTTCAGATTCATCATCCAATTGATCGGGGATCAACATCCACACCGCCATGGCAATAAAGCCCAGAGAAACGATCCACAATAAAACGGTTGGGCTTAAAACGGTGGTAATCCATTGACCCAGCACAGCAGAAACCCCGTGGTTCACCACAGTCGCGAGGAAAATTGCAATTAAGATCGGAACGGGTTTACGAAAACGTGCAGCAAGCAGTAAGGCAAGTAATTGTGTTTTATCGCCCATTTCTGACAGGGCAACAACAGCAAGGGAAATGAAGAAAGCGGTTAACATGGTGCATTTCTCTGGCTAGCAATAACATATACCGATGACTTATCCCTCCTGCTAGCCAATGTGCAGAGTGATAAATCAAAGGTCTTGCCAACAAAAGAAAGCTACGAAGAGCTCATTTGGTTCTTTGCTATGATGACCATGCTCGTTTTAGAGCAAATATGTTGACCATCACCTTTTTACTTTGCGTAAAAAGCGGCTACTCCCCAATGAAGTAATGCTATTCTAGCGAGGAATGCATGTTTTCGCAATTTTAATTTTCGATGACTCAATTTGATATGCAAAACAATAATCAAAAATTTCAAGAATTTATTCAACACTATATGCATGTGCAGGATGTATTAATCATTGCAGGCGGCCCGTCTCAGCTCAGTTTTGACTTAACCACCATTCAGCCCTCAAAAAAGCTGCTAATCATTTGCTGTAATCAAAGTTTTCTTCAACTTCCTCAGGCTCAAATTGCCCATCATTCAGATTATGCGTGGTGGTTACACTATCAACCCATGCTCAAAGCCTGCTTTCAAGGTGACATCATTAGCGGATGTGGTTTAGGTCACAACCGTCCATATCCTGAACATGAAGTGATTAACTTCAAAACCGTGCGCATCGATACGCAAGCGGAGTTATTTCATTCACCGTACTTTGTGTATGGTAATAATTGCGGCCTTCAAGCCTATTCACTCGCACATCTCTTTCAACCGCAGCGTATTTGGCTGATGGGCTATGACTTCCAGCACCAACAGGGCCAAACACATGCGTATCAGCATCAACATGTGCAAGAACTGGAGCATTATGAAAAGTTTTGGGGCTTATTTTTAAAAGACTTCCAACGCTTTGAACATTTAAGACAAAAGCTTTGGTCGACGGCGCACCCACATCGTACACTTCCACTCACTTATAACCTCAATGCAAACTCAGCATTAAAGCTCTACCCTTCACCCATTGAACTTCCTGATTGGCTTTGTCAGTCCACCACCACGACGCCATAAAAAAACCCTGCCAAAGCAGGGTTCATTTTGAAACTTAAACAGGTCAGATTAGATCAATAAAGTTCGGATATCTTTGAGCAGCTTCGTCAGCTTATTGGCAAAACGTGCAGCATCCGCACCATTAATTACACGGTGATCGTATGACAATGACAGCGGCAGCATCAAACGTGGATCAAAGCCTTCACCATTCCACACCGGCTGCATAGTTGCAGGTGAAATACCTAAAATCGCCACCTGTGGCCAATTAACCAGCGGTGTAAATGCCGTACCACCAATTGAACCCAGACTGGTAATGGTAAAGTTCGCACCTTGTAGATCTTTCGGCGATAGTTTTTTGTCACGTGCTTTTTGACTCAGCTCACCCAGCTCAATTGCAATCTGCTTAATCGATTTTTGATCTGGATTACGCAGTACAGGCACGGTCAAACCATCAGGCGTTGCCACGGCAATCCCCATGTGGATTTCATTGCGTAGCAATACTGACTTGCCATCATCAGACAAATGACCTGCAAATTCACGCTCTTCTTTCAACAAGTAAGCCACTGCTTTGATGATGAAGGCCATAATGGTTAAGCCAATACCTTCTTTCTTAAAGTTGGCTTTTAAATCATTACGCCAAGCTTCAAGATCGGTAATATCCGCAGCATCGAACTGCGTCACTTGCGGGATAAAATTGTTTAAAGACAATTGCGGAATCGACACTTGTTGTAAACGTGTCAAAACTTTCTCTTCGACACCACCAAAAGCATCAAAGCTTGGCAATTTCGGTAAGCCTGAAACCTGTGCCACAGCTTGAGCTGCAGGTGCAACTTGCGGAGTGGTCAAACGGGTTTTTACATAAGCGAATAAATCTTCTTTCATTAAACGCTCATGCGGGCCAGATGCTTTGACTTCTGCCAAAACCACACCTAATTCACGTGCAAGCTTACGAACGGCCGGACCTGCATACACTTTGGCATTGGCAGCATTTTGCTCTTTGGTGAGCTTATCTGCGCCTTGTGGTTGCGGTGCTGCTGCTTCAACTTTGCTTTCAGCTTTAGGTGCAACTGTCGCAGGCTGTGCTACAGCTGGTGCAGGTTTCGCTGCTGGCGCTGGTGCAGGTGCTGCAACAGCTTGACCTTCGGCTTCAATCGTCACTAAAGCGACGCCTTCAGAGACACTTTGCCCTAACTGAACATGAATCGCGGTGATTTTACCAGCGGTAGAGCTTGGCACTTCTACCGTTGCTTTGTCTGATTCCACCACGATGATGCTTTGGTCTTTTTCAACCACATCACCCACAGCGACTAAAATTTCAGCCACCGCTGCTTTATCAACACCTAAGTCAGGCACTGCAATTTCTACAGGTCCAGACGCTGTAGCCGTAGACGGCGCTGGTGTTGCTTCTGCGACAACGGGTGCAGCAACAGGCTGTGCAGTTTCTTGCACTGGAGCCGATTCAACCGCAGCAGATGAAGCCGCCGTTTTTACCGTTAAAATCACTACACCTTCTTTCACTACATCGCCAGCACTGATCGTGATCGATTCAACACGGCCTGATACAGTACTTGGGACTTCGACTGTCGCTTTGTCTGATTCCACCACGATAATGCTTTGATCAACATCAATCTCATCACCAACAGAGACCAAAATCTCACTCACCGTAGCTTTCTCTACGCCAATATCAGGGACTTGCACATCGATACTTTGCGACTGAGGAGCATTGGCTGCAACAGGTGCTGCTGCAGCTTGTTCTGCTTCCACAACCGGAGTTGGTTCTGCTGCTTGGTCTTCAGTTGCATTTTGTACTGGCTCAGCTGTAGCAGCACTTTGACCTTCTGATTCCAACTCGATCAGCACAGCACCTTCAGCAACACTGTCACCCAGATTAACTGCAATGCTTTTCACCACGCCTGCCGAAGTGCTTGGTACTTCAACAGAGGCTTTATCAGACTCTAACAACACAATGCTGTCATCGACGCTAATGCTGTCGCCGACTTTCACTAAAATCTCAGCGACCGTTGCTTTATCTACACCAATATCAGGAGTCGTAATTTGCATGATTAGTTCTCCTCTTTGTAGTCAGCCACAGCATGCAGTTCCGGCGTTTCCTGCGGAGCCCATGCCACTGGACGGTCAGTATCTAGTTCAAAGCTTGAGATAGCATCTTTGACTAAACGCGCATCAACTTCGCCTTCATCCGCGAGTTTTTTCAATGTTGCTACCACAATATGTGCGGCATCGACACCAAAGTAGCTACGTAAGTTGCCACGTGTATCTGAACGACCATAACCATCTGTACCTAATGCAACGAACGGACGATTGTCTGGAAGATAAGCACGGATTTGTTCGCTATAAGCACGCATGTGATCGGTTGCCGATACCACAATACCGTCTTTTTCACGAAGTAATTGAGAGATCCAAGCTTCTTTCGTATCTTCAGCCAATGGATGTAGGCGGTTGTATTCTTCACACGCCATACCATCACGAGCTAATTCGTTAAAGCTAGTGACGCTCCACACGTTTGAATGAATTTGATATTCATCACGAAGGATTTTCGCCGCTTTAATCACTTCACGCAGAATCACACCTGAACCCATCAACTGAACCGTTGCTTTCTCATCTTCTTCGAAGAGATACATACCACGTTTAATGCCTTCTTCAGCACCTTCAGGAATAGCAGGGTGTTCGTAGTTTTCATTCATTACTGTTAAGTAATAGAACACGCGCTCTTGGTTCACGTACATGCGTTTTAAACCATCATGTACGATCACTGCCAACTCATAACCAAAACATGGGTCATAAGAAATACAGTTTGGAATCGTATTTGCCAAGATATGTGAATGACCATCTTGGTGCTGTAAACCTTCACCGTTCAGTGTTGTACGACCCGCAGTTGCACCGAGCAAGAAGCCTTGCGCCTGCGCATCACCTGCAGCCCATGCAATATCGCCAATACGCTGGAAACCGAACATCGAGTAGTACATATACATCGGAATCATTGGCAAGTTATTGGTTGAATAACTGGTTCCTAACGCAGCCCAAGCACTCATCGCACCCGCTTCGTTAATCCCTTCTTGTAACATGTGACCATCTTTAGCTTCACGGTAATGCATCAACTGTTCTTGGTCTTCAGGGGTATATTTTTGACCATGCGCAGCATAGATCCCCAACTGACGGAACATACCTTCCAAACCGAAAGTACGCGCTTCATCTGGCACAATTGGTACGACACGATCTTTAATGGCTTTTTCTTTCAATAATGATGAAATCAAACGTACCATCAACATGGTCGTCGATTGCTCTTTACCGCCACTGCCTTTGAGTACCGCATCAAACACAGACAATTCAGGAATCGCCAGCTGCTCGCTTTCTTTACGACGTGCAGGTAAATAACCACCCAATGCCTCACGACGTGCTTTCATGTATTTAATTTCAGGTGAATTTTCACTTGGACGGTAGAATGGCACTTCTTCAAGCTGTTCATCGGTAAATGGCAAGTTGAAACGGTTACGCACGTATTTCAACGACTCAAGCTGCATTTTCTTGATTTGATGCGTCTTATTGACTGCTTCAATCTCTTCCGACAAACCATAACCTTTGACTGTTTTTGCCAAGATAACTGTTGGCTGACCCGTTTCCTTCATCGCTTCGGCATAAGCCGCATACACTTTGAATGGGTCATGACCACCACGGTTCAGGTTATCAATATCTTCATCGCTTAAGTTGCGCACCAACTCTTCAGCTTCAGGATACTTACCAAAGAAATGTGCACGCGTATACGCACCGCCTTTCACTTGATAGCGTTGGAAGTCACCATCGACCGCTTCTTCCATCACCGCTTTTAAGGCACCTGAATCATCTTTTGCCAGTAACGGATCCCAATGACGACCCCAAACCACCTTAATTACGCGCCAGCCTGCACCACGGAACAATGATTCAAGTTCTTGAATAATTTTACCATTACCACGAACTGGGCCATCTAAACGCTGTAAGTTACAGTTCACGACCCAAATCAGATTGTCGAGCTTTTCACGACCTGCAAGTGAAATGGCACCTGTACTTTCAGGTTCATCCATTTCACCATCACCGAGGTAAGCCCAAACTTTACGGTTTTCTTCTTTGATCAGGCCACGATTCATCAAGTACTTTTGGATGTGTGCTTGATAGATCGACATGATTGGACCTAGACCCATCGATACGGTTGGGAACTGCCAATAATCTGGCATCAAATATGGATGTGGGTATGACGGCAAACCTTTACCGCCAACTTCACGACGGAAATTATTTAAGTGTTCTTCAGTCAAACGACCTTCTAAGAACGAACGTGCATAGATACCCGGCGCACAGTGACCTTGATAATAGATCATGTCACCGCCAAAGCTGTCGCTATTGGCACGGAAGAAGTGGTTAAAGCCCACGTCATATAAAGTTGCAGATGATGCAAAACTTGCCAAGTGACCACCTAAGTCATCACCTGTTTTATTGGCACGCAGTACCATCGCTAAGGCATTCCAGCGGATCAGCGCACGAATACGGCGCTCCATATCCGAATCACCCGGCATAGGCGGTTGTTCTTCAACTGAAATGGTATTTAAGTAAGGAGTATTTAGTCGCTGAATGGGGACGTGCTTAGCAATCGCTTGTTGATAGAGTTTTTCAAGCAAAAATGCAGCGCGGTCAGTTCCCATGTGCTGTAAAACTGAATCAAATGCGTCCTGCCATTCTTGGGTTTCTTGCGCATCTGTATCGCCATAAAACGCCATACTTCACCTATCCTATGTGCTAAATATATGGCTCTATTAGTACCATATTTTGGCTAGGCTCAGTTATCGCCACAGATGAATACGAAATAGCTCTATTATTTATTTACTAAATACTTATTGATTAACAATTACACAAATTTACATTTTTGGGTCAATTTTCGCCATATTTCATACAGACAATATTTTTTAGAATGATAATTTTATAGTTATTAGCGATAAATAAAAAAGCCATTGTCTGTAGAGGTTCAGACAATGGCTTCGTATACAGATGTTGTATGCGCTTATGGCAACATCGCTAAATACGTCGATGGGTTTTTGCGTTGACCATCTTTCACTACTTCGTAATGCAAATGTGGGCCAGTACAACGACCAGTACAACCAACGTTAGCAATATGCTCACCCGCAGCAACACGGTCGCCTACACGTGCAATTAAGCGTGATGCATGTGCATAACGTGTCAGGTAACCATTACCATGGTTGATTTCAACATATTGGCCATAACCTGTGCCCCAGCCTGATTTAGTTACTATGCCAGGGCCTGTTGCATAAATAGGTGTGCCACTTGCCGCAGAAAGATCTAAACCTGAATGATTTTCTGCACGGCCACCCATGGTACGACCACCATAGTTTGAGCTCACGCGCTTCATGTCTGGAAGTGGGTGGGCAATTAACCATGAATATGGATTATTTGAACTTGCTGAATAGTTTTGAGAGGAATTGCTTGAACCGTATTTTTTTGCGATTGTCGCATTGTTGAGTTCAATTGATTTTTCACGAATTTGAACATTCAACTTCGTTTCCGCTGGAATATCAATATCATTGCTTTCAGAGTAAGCACCTTGAGACAAAGTGCGAGTTAACTGTTCAATACGATCTGATGAGTCTGCTTGATTTAATTCAACTAAATCTGCAAAAGCGACTGAAGCGGCCGAAGCTGCCAATGAAAACGCCAATAAAATACGTCGTAAATGCATAAAAAACCTCTATAAACTGTTCTCTTTTGTTCCTTGTGTGATTTCGTCCTTGATATCAGCCAAAAGGAGCGCATAAGATTAAGACATAAACATGTAGGAAATATGTATGTCAGAACCTGTCAACGTCTTTCAACCAACAAGAAAACACATAAAAACAGGAAACTTGTCGTTTCTCTCAACGCAAGTTGCTGCATGGCAGAAACTTACGAAAATTGTTCAACCGCTATTGCCCCAACCGGATCAATGGCAAGTTGTTTGTTATATAAATGGTGTACTTATATTAACTGGAGAAAATCAGGCACTGATTAGTCAGTTGGCCTATTTGCAAAAGCAATATATTGCACAATTATCACAAATATACGAATTCAAGGATTTGCACAAGATTCAAGTCCGTCTGAGAACTCCGTCTCCAACGCCCCATTCCCCTGAAAAAATTTCAAGAACCCTCAGTACAGAAACTCAGGATTTACTCCGTAATGCTGCTGACTTTGTGAGCGACCCTAAGCTTAGCCAAGCAATGCTGCGTTTGGCAAGCAATAAAAAGTAACCACCCAGTTGTAACAGACAAATTTGAATGCTCAGAATGTGACAGACTTAACACTTACAAATGATACAATATAACATCACTATTATAAGACAATGACTTATGTCACATTCACATAACTAATTGGGCAATCATTAATGTCATCAAATGTTACAATTTCATAGCTATCTGGATCACTTTTGACATTGCGTAATAACTGATTATTTAATGCATGACCTGACTTATAGGCATCATATTTCGCAATAATTTGATGACCAAGCAAATATAAATCACCCACAGCATCTAATATTTTGTGACGAACAAACTCATCCGAGAAGCGTAAACCCTCTTCATTGACCACACCATTTTCATCTACGCCAATGGCATTTTCGAGACTCGCCCCCAAAGCCAAATTATTGGCTTTGAGATAATCCAAATCTTTCATAAAGCCAAAAGTCCGCGCTTCACTGACTTCATAGACAAATGTTTCGGTTGAAAAGTCGATGGTTGCCGATTGAAATTCTTTCTTAAATGCAGGATGGTCAAAATCAATCGTAAAATTTAATTGGAAACCGTCATGCGGTTGAAAGGCAGCACGTTTATCATCAATCAGTGCTTCGACAGGTTTAAGTATTTTTATGAATTTTTTAGGTGCATTTTGTTCTTGTAGTTCACCTTGCATAAGCAAATAAATGAACGGGCCTGCACTCCCATCCATAATAGGCACTTCAGATGCCGACACTTCCACAATCAGGTTATCAATCCCTAAACCAGCAATCGCACTCATAATGTGCTCAATTGTGCCCACCTTGGCGTTTTCTTGCACCAAGTTAGAACACATGAATGCTTCTTGAATCAGCATAGCATCAGCTGGAATATCAATCGGTGGATTTAAGTCGATACGACGAAACACAATGCCCCCATCGGCATGATGTGGCACAAAGTTAATCATCACTTTTTGCCCACTATGCAGTCCGATGCCACTCGCTTTCACGATGCGTTTCAGGGTACGTTGTTTCAACATGTGTCTTCTATCATCAGTTCACAAAACCGCTATACGTTAGCATATTTAGCCATTGATAAAAAACAAAAAGGTAGCTGATCAGCTACCTTTTGTAATCAATAGACACTTAAGTCATTGAATTTATGTTATTTACGTTGCTGATTTTTCAAGTAGTCTTGAATACTCATTGGCGTAGGGCGTGAATTCGATGCTGACGCCGCCGCAGCCGCCGGAGCAGCTGCTTCATTGTGCTGACGTTGAATCGCTGGTACATCATCTTCATCTACAGGTGCTTGTGCAGAAGCGACTGTACGCGTTGCTTGTGCGACAGGGCGTTTCACTGGCTCAGCAGAATCGGCAGAATTACGCGTTAAACCCGTTGCGATCACCGTTACGCTAATTTCATCACGTGCATCTGGATCAAATACCGTACCGTAGAACACTTGACCTTCATCAAGATCCACAATTTGGTTCACCACATCAGTGATTTCTTCAATTTCACCGAAAGTTACGTCATCGCCACCTGTAACGTTAATCAAAATGCCTTTTGCATTCATGATGGTCACGTTATCTAACAACGGGCTACGGATCGCTTGCTCAGCAGCTTGACGCGCACGGTTTTCACCACGACCAGAACCTGCACCCATCATGGCATAACCACGTGTACTCATCGCAGTTTTCAAATCGGCGAAGTCAAGGTTGATATGACCAGGACGCACCACAAGATCAAAGATACTACGTACAGCATTTAACAGTACGTCGTCTGCTTTTTTGTAAGCATCTTTCATCGAGATATCACGGAACACTTTTAGCAGGCGTTGGTTCGGAATAATAATCAGAGAATCAACATGTTGCTCAAGTGCTTCGATACCTTTCTCAGCAGATTGCTGACGACGTTTACCTTCAAAGTTAAACGGAGTCGTCACCACACCTACCGTTAAGATACCCATTTCTTTGGCAATTTCAGCAACAACTGGCGCAGCACCTGTACCTGTACCACCACCCATACCTGCAGTCACGAACACCATGTCCGTTCCTTCAAGGTGTTGGCGAATCAACTCACGGCTTTCTTCAGCAGCAGTTTGACCCACTTGTGGATTTGCACCTGCACCCAAACCACGGGTACTTTGCTCACCCAGTTGGATTTTAAATTGTGCATTCATGCGATCGAGTGCTTGTTTGTCTGTATTGGCACAAACAAATTTCACACCCTCGATATCTGATTCCAACATGTGTTGCACAGCGTTACCGCCAGCACCACCTACACCGAATACTGTGAAACGGGCTTGACCGTTGCTGTCGCTTTGATCATCTTCTAAAAATTCAAATGAGGCCATGCCTAAAAAATTCCTAATCCATAATTGGCAGACACTTCAGCCCGTATACTGCCTTGATCTTAATAAAAATTGTTTTTTAGAATGCTGTCCAAGTTCCAGCTTGTCAAGTACAAGCAATAATCAGTACAACTTCCCAACAATATTCCCAAATATTTCAACTTAAAAGATCGACTTCAAGGTGTCATTGAAGCCCGACCATGCACGTTTTACCCGATTCAATACTGAAAGTTTTTCCGTATCTTCTGGCTCAACGATCGTATCTTGTGTTTCACTTTGACTGAAAATTAACAGACCTGCGGCAGTCGCGTATTGTGAACGACGTAAAGCGGCTTGCTGTTGATCATCAGCATACACTTGCATAGGTGGATTACCTAAATGTGCAGAAACACCTAACATCCGACGCGCAAATGTCACCATCCCTTCAATTTGGCAGGCATCACCTGTGAGTACAACACCATGGTATAAACCATGAATCGCACCATGATCCACCAACTCATTACGCACTTGATTAAAGATTTCTTCATAGCGCGCAATAATGATTTCGGTCAGTTCAATACGGCTAATGGTTTGTGGACCATCAATCCCTTGGAACTGAATCATACTTTCAGGTTTAACCACTTTCAGATCAACACAACCATACAACAGCTTAATACGTTCAGCTTCTTCTGTTGTGGTTTGCAATACAGCAGCAATATCACGCGTTACATGCTCACCGCCACGTTGCAAAGTGTGTGTCATCGCCAAGCGACCATCTAAATACACCGCAATATTGGTCGTACCAGCACCAATATCAACCAAGCACACACCATATTCTTTTTCATCTTTAAGCAAACTAGCTTCAGCAGTTGCTAATGATGAAATAACCATGCGTTCAACACCAATATTGGCACCTTTTAATGCACGATCCAAATTCTGCATGGTGCTGATGGGCAACATCATCAAATGATAATGCCCTGTCATACTCCGTGCTGACATGCGAATCGGGTTTAATACCCACTCAGGTTCATCATCTAGTTCAAAACCTAAAGGTACAGCACTCACCAAATAGTGGTCAGACGTTAAGTGACTGGCTTTGGCCAGTTCTAATGCACGCACCACTTCATTGGTGGTAATCGCATGGTCATTATTTTCAATTGGAGTGCGACCAGAGGCATAAAAACTTTTTAGTTCAGCACTTGGAATGGAAATCCACGCAGAATGTACACGACATTCCGCCATATCTTCCGCTTCCTGCACTGCATTTTTAATTGCGGTAACAACTTTATCGAGACTGACAATTTTCCCTTTATTCATGCCGCGGTTACGAGCGGTCGCCATCCCTACCACTTGGATATTGTCTGGCGCGTGTACCTTACCAATCAAAACTGAAACTTTGTGTGTCCCAATGTCAATCGCAACAACCGAGGGAACAGCTTCATTCATTATTTACTACTACCATTCACATGTTTGTTTAATTTATGGCTTAAAGCCTCTACTTATAAAGCCGATCATTATGGCTTTACAGGCGCTGCATTCGCAATGCCTATGTCATCACTGGTTACAACAAACTGACCATTTACCGACTTTGCTGGCACAGAGTTTTTCCATTGAATCGCTAAACCATTTCGGTAGCGCAAATCGATGGCAGAAATTCGTGGCCAAACAGGTTTTAAGTCACTGTGTGCGAGATAACTTAAACGCTGCAACTTACTCATGGTCTGATCCTGATCGACAATCACACGTAAGCCTGAATCAAACTGCATAAACCAAGTCATTCGTTCTGTTAAATATAATTCTTTTAAACGAATGCCAACAGGAATAAATAATTGATTAATTTCATTATAGCGACGCATCATCATTTTGGACTGACTCGTCGGCCCATGCAATAACGGCAAATTCTGATGATTGGTCGGAGTTAATTCGGCAAATACATCACCACTGTCGCTTAACAGTCGCCCAGTTCCCCATCGTGCAATCGCTTGACGCGGCATCACCCGTACACGAATTGCATTTGGCCAAGCACGCGATACCACCACGCGATCGACCCAAGAGATTTCTAAAGTACGGTCACGAATGACACGTAAATCAGAGGTAAAATAATTTTGAGTCATCATCGGTGAAACGTATGACATCACTTGTTGTTTTTCTTGGGCGCTCCGCACACCCACCACATCAAGTTCAGCCACACGTGCATCCGTCATGACTTTATATAGCCCCCAAATTCCGGCAATCAAGACCACACATGCAATAAACAACAACAGCCATCCACCCACATTGGTAAGCTTTTCCTTACGTGTCGGTGGTTTGTCATGTATCGATGTCGTTGCTGCACGTTTACGGCGCATAGACGCAGGAAGTTGAGCCATAATTAGTGTGCCGCACCTGTTAGGGTTTGTTCCAAAATCGCGACACAAAGATCATCAAAACTATAACCTACGGCATTGGCCGCTTTTGGCACTAGAGAATGACTGGTCATACCCGGAACAGTATTTACCTCAAGTAACCAGAAGTTTCCTTCGGCATCCTGCATCGCGTCAATACGACCCCAACCACTCGCACCTACCGCTTGGAAAGCGCGTAAAGATAAAGCTTGTAGACGCTTTTCTTCATCTTCAGTCAAGCCACATGGAATACCATATTGCACATCGTTACGGTTATATTTCGCTTCGTAATCGTAAAAAGCCACATCTGCAGGCGGTTCTAAACGAATCACAGGTAATGCCTGACCATTTAAAATCACAATGGTAAATTCACGTCCGGTAATCCATTTTTCAGCCATCACAACTGCATCATGCTGGGTCGCTTTTGCAATTGCGGTTGCAAAGTCTTCAATTTTTTCAACTTTGCTCATACCAATGCTTGAGCCTTCATGCACCGGCTTAATGATAAATGGCAAACCAATTGAATCTACAATTTCTTGTAAATCTGAATCTTTGCTGACAATACGATAAGGTGCTGTCGGTAGTTCTGAACCTTGCCAAACTTGTTTAGTTTTGACTTTATCCATACCAATCGCTGAGCCTTGAACGCCCGTTCCAGTGTACGGAATGTTTAACCATTCCAAAGTACCCTGAATTTGACCATCTTCACCACCACGGCCATGAAGTACGATAAATGCACGGTCATAAGCCACCAACTCAGTCACACTGCGTTGCTGCGGATCAAATGCTTCGGCATTTACACCCGAACGCACCAATGCTTCAAGTACAGCTTTACCACTATCGAGAGAAACCTCACGTTCGGCAGATTTCCCACCTAATAACACGGCAACTTTGCCGAATTTTGAAGCATTTGACACGTTTATATCCTTAAACTTTTATCTACGGTCTAAACAAACTTTGGATCACCCAGCGGTGATCATTTTACATAGAGATTGTTTTGAGCAAGTTCGATTGAGATTGCTCCAACATTACCTGCGCCCTGTGTTAATAACAAGTCATTTGCTTGTAACACTTTTTTCATTACTGCTTGTAAGTTGCCTTCTACTGGATCGATGAGAATCGGCTCAACCTCACCACGGAGACGAATGCTTCGAGCCAACGCACGACTATCCGCACCTACAATTGGTTTTTCACCTGCAGGATAAACTTCTAATAACAACAGTTGATCGACTTGAGACAAGACATCGACGAAGTCATCAAAACAGTCACGCGTACGGCTAAAACGATGTGGCTGGAACATCATCACCAAACGACGATCTGGATGACTTGCACGTGCTGCTTTAATGGTCGCTTCCACTTCTTTTGGATGGTGACCATAGTCATCGACCAATTTCACCAAGCCATCTTCAACTTCAAATTCGCCTTGGACTTGGAAACGACGACCTACGCCACTGAAGCTTTCTAAGGCACGTGCAATCGCAGCATCAGAAACGCCTTCATCCGTTGCAATACCAATCGCTGCCAAGGCATTTAAGATGTTATGAAGACCCGGCAAGTTAATGGTTAAACGTAACGGCTCACGGTCTTTACGCAAAACTGTAAAGTGTGATTGCATGCCTTCTTGAGCCACATCAACGGCACGAATGTCGTTGTCTTCATTGAAACCATACGTCACGACAGGACGACCAATACGCGGCATAATTTCACGGATGTTGGCATCATCACCACACATCACAGCTAAACCGTAAAATGGAAGGCGCTGTAAGAATTGTACGAAGGTATCTTTCAATACATCGAAACTACCGCCATAAGTATCCATATGGTCAGCATCGATATTGGTGACAATCGTTGCCATTGGCTGTAAGTGTAGGAATGACGCATCTGATTCGTCTGCTTCAGCCACGATATAACGGCTTGCACCCAATGCAGCATTTACACCGGTACGATTTAACAAACCACCAATGACATAAGTTGGATCCAGATTTTCTTCTGCCAACATGCAGGTCACCAGACTGGTTGTCGTGGTTTTACCATGCGTCCCCGCAACGGCAATACCATGACGGTAACGCATTAATTCACCCAACATTTCTGCACGACGCACGACAGGTGTACGGGTTTCAATCGCCGCTTTCACTTCTGGGTTTTCAGAATCAATGGCTGTTGATACCACGATTACATTGGCACCTTGAATATTTTCAGCAGCATGACCAATGAAAACTTGAATGCCATTTTCTTCAAGCTGAGCCGTGGTTTTCGACGCTTTAATATCTGAACCTGAAACTTTATAGCCTTGGTTTTTCAATACTTCGGCAATACCACACATGCCCGCACCACCAATCCCAATAAAATGGATGTGTTTAATACGGCGCATTTCTGGCACTTTAATGAGCTTTTTCGCTTGATCGGCAGGCGTTGATGGAGACATAGATTACTCGAATTTTACAAATCTTGAATTAAACCAACCACGTGCTGTGTCGCATCGGGTTGTGCCTGTTGTCGAGCCTTAACCGCCATTTCCATAAGTCGTTGGCGATTCATCAGCGGCTTCAACAACGCTGTTAAACTTTCTGCGGTCATATCCGCTTGTGGGCAAATTTTTGCAGCATTGATATTGGCCAAGAACCCTGCATTTGCAGTTTGATGGTCATCCACTGCACTTGGCAGAGGAACAAACACGGCTGCTACACCTGCTGTCGCAATTTCAGTGACGGTTAGCGCACCAGCACGGCAGATAATCAAATCCGCTGCAGAATAGGCTGCTGCCATATCTTCAATAAACGGCTGAACTTCAACTTGCATATGTTCAGGTGCATTTGCATAACGAGCCAATGTGCTTTCAGCGTTATTTTGACCACACTGGTGATATACACTGAGTGGCTGTTCTAATTGCTGCAAGGCTGCCGGCACACATTCATTTAAGGCACGTGCGCCCAGTGAGCCACCCACAATTAAAACCCGTAATGGCAACCCAGCTTTTTCACGCTCTTGGTAACGCCATGACGGATTTAAAATTTCTGTAATTTCTTTACGTACAGGATTCCCTGTGGTTACGATTTTATCTTGTGCTGGAAAGGTATTTGGAAATGCCTGACAAACAATTTTGGCCACACGTGACAACTGCGTATTGGTAAACCCTGCCACCGCATTTTGTTCATGGATAATGACTGGTATGCCCAATGCACGAGCTGCCAAGCCACCTGGCCCAGCCACGTAACCCCCAAAGCCTGCAACTGCATCGACTTTGAGTTGTTTCATATAACGCATGGCACTCAATGTAGCTTTGAGAATTTTAAACGGTGCCATCAGCTTACGCACGACTCCATTGCCGCGTACGCCTTGGATATCAATTTGATAAATTGGAATATTATGATTTTTAAGCAGGCGATTTTCCATGCCTGTTGGCGTTGCGAGCCAAGAAACTTCACAGCCTTGTTGTTGCAACTCTTTGGCAACAGCGAGCGCTGGAAAGACGTGACCACCGGTTCCGGCAGCCATCATCATGACATGTTTCGGCTTTACTTGCGTTACTTCGGTCACTGTCTAATTCTTCAATTCTAAAAAGAGGCTAATGATATTCGATTTTAAGCAAACAATTGTAATCACAAACGCATGACCGTGAAAGGTAATTTACTTTTTTTCAACAGGCGTATGATTGTTTTTTTCTACTATTTTAAAAGTTTAAACTAGTTTTATTATTAATCTATGAGAATTGAAAAAAAATCAGACAATTTTTCACTTTAATTGCATTCACTTACAGTTTTTTTGCTTTTTTAGCTCCCCTCCCCTTAGCGCAGGACAAAAAAGAGCCCGTGAAGGACTCTTTTAAATCTAGTGC
This sequence comes from Acinetobacter sp. YH12063, assembly GCF_013419715.1. Lineage (NCBI taxonomy): Bacteria > Pseudomonadati > Pseudomonadota > Gammaproteobacteria > Moraxellales > Moraxellaceae > Acinetobacter > Acinetobacter sp. YH12063. Next base: position 504,833 of record NZ_VOZO01000001.1, read on the forward strand.
AAAATTAAGCTTTTAAACCTGTCTCAAGGACATCAAATAAATCATCGGCAATCGAGGTGCCAAATTGCGCATCAATTTCACGTACGCAGGTCGGACTGGTGACATTGATTTCAGTCACGTAATTACCAATCACATCCAAACCAACAAAGACCAAACCTTTTTCACGAAGGAATGGTCCGACTTTGGCTGCAATGGCTTTATCATTTTCGGTCAATGGACGCGCCTCGCCCAAACCACCTGCCGCCAAGTTGCCACGCACTTCACCATTTTGCGGAATACGCGCCAAACAATAGGGTACGGGTTCGCCATTGATCATCAAAATACGTTTGTCACCATCCACAATTTCAGGGATGTATCGCTGCGCCATAATCGGCTGTGTGCCGTTATTGGTCAGGATTTCAATGGTTGAACCAATATTAACGCCATCTTGGTATAAACGGAAAATGCCCATGCCGCCCATGCCGTCTAATGGCTTCACAATCACATCGCCGTGTTCTTGCAAAAATTCACGAATCAGGCTTTGCTGCGAGGTCACTAAGGTCGGTACTTGAAGTTCAGGGAATTGCGTCGCAAACAATTTTTCATTGCAGTCACGTAGGCTTTGTGGCTTGTTAATAATCCATGCGCCTTCGCGTTCAGCCTGTTCCAAAATATAGGTGGTGTAGACAAAGTTCATATCAAACGGCGGATCTTTACGCATCAAAACCACGTCATAAGCTGCAATTGATTCTTTTTGTTTTTCGCCGAGTTCGTAATAGTGGTTGTAGTCTTCAAAAACTTTTAGCGGTGAAATCAAACCAAAGGCTTTGCCTTGATCGATATATAAATCTTGCTGTAATGCATAGCCTAGCTCATGTCCACGGCGTGCTGCTGCCCATAGCATCGCCATTGAGGTATCTTTTTTTAGGTTTACATTTTCGATGGGATCCATCACAACAAGTACACGCATTATTCAGTGCTCTGTTCATTATTAATTTATGAATAAGTATAGCCGAGATTTTTCTTTTGTTTATTCTGATTTTGCATGTGTATGTATGGATTCGTGTGATGCAGGCGATAATTCAAAACATTTCTATCATCGGCTTTATCTTAATAATGGAAATAAGCCATGAAAGCATTATGGCGTTAGGCCTGTGTAAATCGACGCCAAGCAATTGAGACAGATATTCATCACATCTACATCTCGCCCATCATTATTTTTGGTGAAAAAACACGTGCTTTTTATTTTTTTAGCTATTGTGTTAATTATTGTAAATAAAGAAATAGAATTAATTAATGATCAACATTGAGCAGATGGCTATCATTCTTGATGCTTTGCCAGACCCTGCTTTTGTCATATCGCGTAGTAGAAAATACGTTGCGGTTTTTGGTGGGCGCGATAATCGCTATTACCACGATGGTTCCGGTCTTGTTGGTACCTATATTTCAGATGTGATCAAGCCAGATAAAGCCAACTTGTTTATGCAACTGATCGACCAAGCTCTAGCGTCAGGAAATCTACTCATCGAAGAGTACGAATTGAGCAATAGGGATGTAAAAGGTCTGCCCGATTATGGTCCTGAAGAGCCCATTTGGTTTGAAGTGCGCATCCAAGCGCTCAGTTTTGCGGTAGATGAAGAAGACGTTGTGCTTTGGGTCGCAAGTAATATTTCAGCGCGTCACAACTTGGAAATTAAGCTGAAGGAACTCAGCCATACGGATCAGTTAACCGGTCTTTTCAATCGAAGAAAATTAGAGCATGACTTAGCATTACATTATGAGTCATACCTACGACATTCCATACAGACCTCGATTTTGATGTTCGATCTTGATAACCTCAAAAAAATCAACGACAGCAAAGGTCATCATGTCGGTGATGAGGCAATCCGAGCAGTCGCAGATATTCTTCGTTTAACGCTGCGCAAGACTGATTGCGCCTGCCGCTTAGGTGGAGATGAGTTTGTGGTCGCATTACCCAACACGGGCTGTGAACAAGCCATTCAATTTGCCAAACGGATTCATGAACATTCCAGAAAAGAATTAAGTCGGTTTTCAATAGATAACGCCCATGTCACCGTGAGCATAGGAGTAACAACCATCATGCCTGAAGATTGTACCTACGAAGATACAATTAAGCGTGCTGATCTAGCGCTGTATAAAGCCAAACATGGCGGGAAAAATAGAATTGTCGCGGCGTAAGCGTGCGGCAGAAATAAACCAAATTTCACAGTCTATTTAGCAATTTGATATTCAAGCCGTTGTGATTGCTCAGCATGAGCTCTCTCCCCTTTTCAACATAAGTTCAGTTTAGATAGGTGTCCGATATGCAGCAAGCCATTGTTGATTTTGCCTTGGATGATGAAAATCATTGGTATGCTATTTTAGCTTGTGGCCATACACAGCATGTCCGGCATGATCCGCCTTGGCAAAACCGTCCTTGGGTTATCACTGAGCAAGGACGGAACGAAAAGTTAGGGGTAATGTTGGAATGTAAGAAGTGTGATGAAGAGATGTTATTCACCAATTAAAATGTCTATGCGATAAACCATTTAAAATGTCCTGTTTTTAACTACAAGAGTCAAGCACAGGATTTAAATTTCTTTGTTCAATAACAACTTTCTGAGCTTTACGACTCGGCATACTTTTCTTGAGACGGGAACGTTTATTCTGTTTCTCCAATTCCTCATGTTGCTGCTGGATATGGGCCAGGACCGAACCTAATCTTTTATTCTCAACCACTTCATTCTGCTGTAGTCCAGCCAGTTTATTGAAGACGCTATAGTTGATCTTCCGTCCTTCATGCATAATTGCCACAGTACCATCCGGGTACTCCAGAAATGAAATGTATTGCCCAACAAGCTTATGATTCAGCTCTGTCGGTTCAAGCATATAAATACACTTGTCATAGGTCAGGGTCAGATTCTTGGTGACCTTACGCGGTTCCTGCCAGGTAAAAATATCATCCAGTTCAAGATCAGATTCGCTTAATGGCCGATGCAGGTTCTTTGAGTTTCGCGCACATTTGGCGAACTTCTGATTGAACTGCTCAATAAAGCAGGGTAACCATATATTGGCCTCTGCAATCGAACCGATGCCTTCCAGGCGCATCTCTTTGATCAGACGGTCCTGAAGGGTTCTGTTGGCACGTTCCACACGACCTTTGGCTTGGGGTGAGTTGGCAAAGATAATATCGATGTTCAAATTATTCAGAATCCGCCCAAATTGCGTAATCTGGCTGTCTTGCCTGGATTTTTGATTAACTCTGAATACCGAATGCTTGTCGCTATAAAAGGCTAGAGGTTTGCCGTATTGTTCAATGTAGGCTCGGGTTGAAAGCATGTAGTCAAAGGTCGTTTCAGCCTCACAAAAGCGCAGATGCAACAGCTTTCCAGTAGCATCATCGATATAAACCAACAAGCAGCATTTTGCAGCTCGACCTTCAAACCAGTCATGATATGAGCCATCAATTTGGATCAGTTCACCGAAGCAATCCCGGTTATAACGTGGCTGATATGGACGCTTCAGGCGCTTGGATCGCGGAATCCACAGGTCATTGGCCGTCATCCAGCGCCGAAGCGTTTCTACCGGGATATTCAGGTCAAACATGCTGCTGAGCTTCTCATGCGCCAAGGTGGGTCCAAAGCCCAGCAAATGTTCAGCAATAATGGAAAGGCACTTTGATTTTAACAAGTCATCATGGCGACGATGGCCAGGTTGACCACGACTGGCATGTGCCATACCTGAGACACCATCTTGATTGAGCTTCTGCAATAACCGGGTAATTTGACGGGTGGAAAGATTTAGGATTTCAGCAGCACGGATCTGGGTAATACGATGATCTCGAACGTCTTGCAGAACTGCAAGCCGTTGAATTTCTTTGTCAGACATAGTGATCAGCATCTATATTTATATCCAGTCCATGGTGATAAAAACCATCATAAACTAGACATTTTTATTGGTGAGAATATAGACACTTTAAATGGGTTCTAACAAGAGAGTTTCGTATAAGAGATTTTATGTTAAATGAATATTTGGAATATTGAAGAAAAATCTAATTTAAAACTTAAATTTTTCAACTTTCTTTTTTTACAAAGTAAAGTTTGGTTTGACTAGGGCACATATACCTTTAGTTTTATATTCATACCAACAATGCTCTGCTAGTTTTCCATACAAAATATTGGAAATCCACAATAGTACGCAAACAAATATTCCGATAATAAATGATTTTATCACGCTTATTTTTTTATATGTGCAAGTATAGAAAATTGCAGGGAAAATTAAAAAGTTTAGAAGAAGTATTACCCCACAAACTATAGATACAATGAAAACTGTAATATGTGTATAAATGGAAATTTTCTTCGGTTTAAATTGAGATTTAAGCATCTAATAATTCCTAAATTATTTTTACTTATAATTTTTTGCTTTTAAATTAAGATACTGATTAGTTTAAGATAAAAAATGAGAGCTTAAGCTCCCATTTCTATTGATGATTTTTTAATTCTTTAAGCATAGCATCCCGTAAAATTTCATTCATTCGTGTTTGATAACCTTTACCTTGTGCTTTGAACCAAGCAAGCACATCAGCATCTAACCGAATAGAAGTTTGTTGCTTCACAGGGCGATAGAATTGATTATGGCGTGCAGCATTACTCCAATCAGTCATTTCAGGAATATCTGATAGATCTAGCTGATCATCAGGAACTATACCTTTAGCAAGCAAGCGTTCAATTTCAGCATCTTGCTTGTCGCTGAATTTTTCATTCAGCTCTTTGCGTGAGTATCTAACCATGCTCATATTTATCTCGCTCCGCTTTAGTTACCTGTCTTGCACTAATGATTCGTATGATTTCACAGTCATCTTCATCAAAGATGGTATGAGCTACTAAGAGCATTAGTACGCCTTTTACTTTTCCAATGGTCTGCCAACGTTCTTCGCCATCGGTATGTCTGTCCTGGATTGAGATCCGTAGTGGATCTTCAAAAACAAGGCTCGCAGTTTCGAAAGAGACATCATGCTTTTTCTGATTCTTTCGATTCTTAGCCTCATCCCATTCAAAATACTGTTCCATAAAAAACATTCAAATTTGTATATACAATAATGTATCATAAAATTGTATAACTCAATCCAGTAAGTGTAATTTTTAGTCAAATTTATTGGCAAGAACTATCAAAACTGCTCATAAAAAAGCCGACTTGTTTCAAAGTCGGCTTTTTGCTGTTTTTGCGACCAAGGTGAAATTTTTAAATTATTGATATTTATATTAATATACAAGTGTATTGCGTATAATCGCCATTATGTTAAATGAAACTAAAATCAGTTACTTTCTTGAGATGGTGGAGCAGAGTTCCATGTGCCTAATAAGCGCCAAATTGCACTATCTATTTCTTGCCATCTATCCCAATTATTCAAGTTCATTTCCCATTTAATCCAGATACCGCCATATTTATTAGGTTGATAACTATCACCTCTAATTGGAATAATCTTGTTTTCCAGTGCAACTGAACTTTCTAAAGTTTGTATACTTAATAAAACACCACTGACGCCAGGCTCTTTAGATTTTCCATAACAATTAAAGGAATATTCTGCTTCTAATCTCTGATAACAAGTCAGACCATATTTTTCAAATTTTGAATTTTTTTCAAAAAATTCTTTTCTTTGTAAAAATGTCTTATGAGTATCTAAATTTTCAGCTCGCATATCCATGGTAAGACCTTCAATCCTTACTCTCACTTGGTCATCATGATCAGGCAAATATCCATCCGTTGCTTGAAAATCTAAATTGCTTAACTTTAAATCAAATTGTAATTGTCGATTCGAATCAGGCATCGGCAAACTGTTCGCTTCTCCTTGCATAATTGTTGGAAATTTTTCAGGAACATAGTTTATGGCAAATTGACCTAAATAATGTTCTCGTGCAGGTTTATAAAACTCATAATCGAATTGATCTGGTATATGCACGCGACGTGGCCCTAGTTTAGCTTTAACAATAAGTTCTGGATTTTGTTTCCATGTCACTATTTCCCCCTCTTGAGGAATATCCTTTGATGTACACCCAATAAGTAACAGTGCATACATGGAAAGAATCCAATATCCTTTTATTAGCATTATTTGACTCTTATAAATATTAAGATTCCAAAAAATTAGAATAGTTAAATTTCCCTAAAATTAACATAATACACGTTATACGAAATTCCTTAAATTTTCTATAAGTATCAATACTTTAACTAAAGCCGTTTCAGTAAATAGCGCACTGAGACGGCTTTTTATTGATTCTTCACGTTTAACGCCTACTTTTTAAGCAATATTTCACGTTTTTTGTTAGTTAGATGCAACAATCATCATTTAAAGACGTAAAAAAGGCAGCTTCAGCTGCCTTTTGAAATCCCGAAAAATTAGATGCCGTATTTAACACGGTACGCTTCCATTTTCGCTAAAGCTTCAGTTTCACCTTTAGCCTCTAAGAAAGTCATCAAATCTTTCATGGTAATTAAGGCATGAACTGGGATTTCGAGTTCTTTTTGTACTTCTTGAATCGCAGACAAATCACCTTGTCCTTTTTCTTGACGGTCTAGTGCAACCAATACGCCCGCAATTTGTGCACCGGCATTTTTCAGAATAGTTACTACTTCACGAATCGCTGTACCCGCAGTGATCACATCATCAATGATCCAGACTTTTTTACCTTCAACAGACGCACCAACCAATACACCGCCTTCGCCATGGTCTTTCGCTTCTTTACGGTTAAAGCCCCAAGGTACGCTCACACCATGGTTCTGTGACAGTGCGACAGCCGTAGCTGCTACAAATGGAATACCTTTATAAGCTGGGCCAAAGACCACTTCCACATTATCGCATTGTGTTAATTTAGCTGCATAGCCAGAAGCCAATAATGATAAGGCTTCACCATCGTTCAGTAGACCTGCATTAAAAAAATAAGGACTCACACGACCCGATTTTAAAGTAAACTCACCAAATTTAAGCACACCACGTGATAATGCGAGTTCGATAAAAGCTTGTGGATTAAATGCCGCTTGCGCTGTCATGAGGTGCTCCATTTTTTTAAGTTTGAGGTTAAACCTGAGCATGATACCAAAGAGTAGCTATCCAAGTGATCAAAAAATTTTACGTGTCGTTTCAATTAATGTGAATGGTCTGCGTTCCGCTGAAAAAAAAGGTATTTTTGACTGGATGGCAACTTCAGATGCCGATGTCATCTGCATGCAAGAAAGCCGCATTACCCATGAACAATGGACCGATAAATTTAAACCCGAAGGTTGGTTTACACACCTTTTCCCTGCAGAACGCCCAGGCTATGCCGGTACTGCGATTTATAGCCGCCTACCTTTTGTTTCAGTGACAGATGGTTTAGGTTTTGAATTGGCAGACACTCAAGGCCGCTTTATTTCTGCTGAGTTCGATTTAGGACTTGGACAAACTGCACATATTTGCTCGCTCTACCTGCCTTCTGGTTCATCGGGTGAAGAAGCTCAGGCGCGCAAAGACCTATTTTTAGGCGAATATCAACAAATTTTGAAGCAATGGCGTGCTGAAAATAAGTCAGTGATTGTTTGCGGTGACTACAACATCGTGCATAAACGTATTGATATTAAAAATTGGTCTGGGAACCAAAAGGCTTCAGGCTGCTTACCACATGAACGTGCATGGCTCGATCATATTTATGATGAGCTTGGCTATGTCGACACCTTCCGTGAGGTACGTAAAGAAGCCGAGCTTTACTCTTGGTGGTCTAACCGAGGACAAGCGCGTGCCAAAAATGTGGGTTGGCGTATCGACTACCATGCATGTTCACCAGACTGGAAAGAACGTACAGTCAATGCTTGGATATTTAAAGATGAATGGTTTAGCGACCACGCCCCTGTGATTATTGATTATAAAATTTAAGCTTCCAACAATTAATTGAGTAAACAATTGTTTACTCAATTAGAGCTTATTTCTCACATTACATGACGAATTTGTGGATTTATCTCATAACTTGAACATAGCATTATGGTCGCACGGCAAAGGGACATGTCAGGATGACATAAAAGGATTGGACGCCGAAGGAAGTATAAAAACAAACTAAATGATTTAGCTTGTTTTCAAGGATGTGACAATGGACGTTGGATTGAGACCCGCATGATCAGGATGATTAAATGCGGGTTTTCTCTTATCTAGCCCTTATATCTCTAGACTCAAAACTCCCCCAACTAAAACAGCTAAAAATTCGATCTGCACAGCATTTTCTTATTCTCGCTTTATTTCTACTTCTGACTGTGCAACCTTAAGCTGAATTTTCTTGTTATTGAATCGCTTTCTTTTCTGAGCATCGTTTTGTTCTGTAGGCTATTCTAAAACGCCAAAATGTCGTTTTGATGACAATGCCTAATATTTACAGCATGCGACTTGTACAGCAAAACATTTATTTCTTAATCCACATCACGATCGGGCTTTGAGCATTGATGAATTAGCCTGTAGGATAATGCTGAATTGTATTTTTTATCTTATTGTTTTGAATAATTGAGGACACCTGTTCATGCTTAAAATTTATGGCATCAAAAACTGCAATACCATGAAAAAAGCTTTCGACTTGCTCAACGAATTAGGCCTAAGCTACGAATTTCATGACTATAAAAAACAAGCGATTGATGCTGAAACCGTAAAAAAATGGCTCGATGCCAAAGGTGCTGATGTGATTCTCAACAAAAAAGGCACCACATGGAAAAAACTCAGTGAAGAAGAGCAACAAGCAGCCTTAGCCAGTGAAGAAAATTTGATTCAGTGTTTAACAGCGCATAGCAGCATGATTAAACGTCCTGTACTCGATACAGGTAGCGATTTATTGGTTGGCTTTGATGAAAGCGCTTACCGTGCATTGAAATAAATTTTTTTATCACACTCATGCACGGCTCTAGTTCAATTGTGGCTGAAAATAGGCTATAAAAAAGCCTGACATTGTCAGGCTTTTTTTGTTTGAATCATGTCAAATTAGTTGGCGCGAATCCATGTTTGGTTACGACCTAAAGCAGCAACGCCAATAAAGCCGCGAAGCTCTAGTTTTTTGCCACCATCAGCCAATTGACCTTTTAACTTGTAAGTTTTACCTGATTGAGGATCCAAAATTGAACCGTTTTCATAGCTTGTACCACCAACATTTTTAAGACCGGTCACAATTCGCAAGCCTTTTAATGATTTGTTGTGATATGGGCCTTCACATTTTTTACATGCATTCTCTTCACCTGGTGTCAAAACTGACTGAATGCTCGCAGAAAGCGTACCATTTTTTTGCTCGGTGAATTTTACAATCGCTTTTGGCTGCTTGGTTTTATCATCAATGGTTTTCCAAGTTGTACCATTTAGCGGGTCTGCAGCATTTGCAAATGCGGCTAAACTCATCAATCCTAATGCTAGTGCAATTTTTTTCATTTTTGTTTATTTCCCTGGTCTGATATAGACGACATTAGTATCCAAAAGTCACAACAATTTATCAATTTTTGTATGTGACCGTTTAGTGTAACCTTGTAATTTGTGTTGGTAAATATGCTCACACGATTCCAAAAATAGAAAAAGATGGAAAGACAATGAAGATATCACCACTGACGAAACAACTGATTACAGAAAGCATTTTAAAAACCACAATCCGTGGGCCGAGCCAGTTCAATTTACCGCCCAATACTTTACGTTTTGCTTTGGAACAAATTTGTCGTGCATTTCCCCAAAACCCGGATGTACAAATTCGCCCTATTCGCTTAGCCGGCTTAAAAGCCGAAGAAATCAAACCTCAACAGGCATCGACCCAATTAATTTTTCATATTCATGGGGGCGCATTTTTCTTGGGTTCGATGAACACACATCGGGCGTTTCTGACTCAAGTTGCTGCGCGCACGCAAATGCAAGTGTTACATTTGGATTATCCTTTATCCCCAGAAGCACAGTTTCCTGAAGCACTCGATGCCCTTTTTGATGTGTATGCGGTGTTATTAGATCAAGGGGTTCAAGCCAAAGATATTATTTTGTCAGGCGACTCTTGTGGTGCAAACTTGGCGCTTGCCTTAGCTCTTAAAATTCAACAGGAACAACTTCCACAAGTCAGTGGTTTGGTGTTGATGTCACCGTTTTTAGACCTGACGTTGAGTAGTGAGTCCCTACGCTATAACCTCAAGCATGATGTGCTGTTAAGCATAGAAGCCCTCGAAACAGGCATTGATTATTATGTACCACGCTCGGTCGATCGAGCTGATCCATTGGTCTCGCCTTTTTTTGCCGAACTCAAAGGACTGCCTCCGATTCATATTCAAGTGGGTTCTAAAGAAATTTTATTGGATGATGCGCAGCGCTTTAAAGTCAAAGCAGAAAATGCCGGCCTAGATGTCGAATTTAAGCTGTACACTGGCATGTGGCATAACTTCCAAATGTTTAGCCCATGGTTTGAAGAAGGACAGCGTGCGCTGAGTGATTTAGCTGATTTTGCACACCGACTGGATCAGGACTAATCCCTGAAAACTGATCAAAGCCACCATAAAAAAAGGTCAGCAGATGCTGACCTAAGAGGGAAATGTCAATCTATTAAATGGCTTGAATTTGAGTCTGAGCTGTCGCCATTGCTTGTGCTTTCATGTCAGGTCCCATATTGACACCTTCGGCACGAATCACATCAATATCGCTAACACCTGTAAAATTAAATACGGCTTTTAATAAACCTTCTTGATAATCTACAGGGCTGTTATCGCCATACACGCCGCCACGACTGCTGGCAATATAGACTTTTTTATCACCTGCCAAGCCCACTGGACCTTGTTCTGTATATTTAAAGGTACGACCAGCAACACTGATACGGTCAATCCATGCTTTCAAAGTTGATGGCAAACCGAAGTTATACATAGCAGCACCAACCACAACCACATCGGCATCTAAATACTGTTGCAACAACTGCTCGCCTAAAGCCGATTGTTCTGCATTTTGACCCATCAAAATTTCACTGCTGAGATGTGGAATCTGCTGTACAGCTAAATCGAGATGTTGAACCTGTGCCGCATCACCATGTTTTTGCTGTAGCTGTTGTACAATTTCAGCGCTGAGTTGACGTGAAACTGAAGCGTCGCCCATGATGCTTGAATCAATATGCAGAATTTTCATGACTAAAACCTAAAGCTGTTGTTATTAACTTGAGCCTAGTGTAATCACTTTTCATAAATAGAATAATCCCGATCCTTATGACACTATGTTTTATTTTTAGAACAATCATTTTGAACTCGCAAAAAATTTAAAATTACTGAGCGGTTCTTGACCGTTATCAAGTGTAAATTTTCATGCTAATGTAAGCCTATAAAATGATATCTATATAAACTTTAAGAAAAAAACTGATAACTCGAACAGGGCAATGACACAGGATGACGGTGAAATCAAGCATACGTGACATGATCCTCCGCAATAGAATCGCCCAGTATTTACTGGAAGATGAAGTGGTGATGAATTGGAGTATCCTGAAAAAGTGTATGCTCATGCTGATGCTTGGCTCAGCCATTCATCTGCTTTGGATCATCTGGAAATTTTATGTTTATGTCACGCCAGAACTTTGGCAGTGGGTTAACCTTGAGCTCATCCACTCTCAATTGTGGACCAACATCGTCTTTTTTTGCTTGATGGTCCTGCTGATTTGGCCTTGCTATGCTGGAAAAGATAATCCCAAGATTCAGCTAATTTTACCTTATCTTTCGGTCGGCTTATTCGTCATTTCTTTATGTCGTGATGGTTATTTAATTGGCGTCATGAGTCCAGCCACTATGATCTCCTACGTGAGCCTTGTGACCGTTGGATTGGTACTATTTACACGAAAAATCGTCTATAGCATGCTGATCCCAGCCACGATTTTTTTATCTATTTGCATGTATTTAAGCATCCGCGGCATTATCCCCTATGCCCCGATTTTTCAACCTCATGCCTATGGCTATCAAAATAGTTTTTGGCTCTTCTCAATGATCTTTTTCATTGTTCCTATTTTATTAACCTGTTTGGCTTTATTTGAAATCTTACTCAGCCAATGGCGTCATCGAGAGCATCTGATTCAAAAACTCAGTCAAGTCGACCCACTGACCAATTTATTTAATCGACGCAGTATCAATCAATGTCTGGAACAGCTCGATAGTGCTAAAACAGATACATATGCACTGGTCTTGTTGGACTTAGACCATTTTAAACGCATCAATGATGAATACGGACACGATAAAGGCGATGAAACCTTGATTCTCGTCAGCCAAGTATTAAACCAACATTTACGCGGTAGTGATGTGGTTGGACGTTTTGGCGGGGAAGAGTTTATTTTGGTGTTAAAAAATTCTAACTTGGAACAAGCAATATTCATTGCAGAGCGCTGTCGAAAAGCCATCGAACAGCTTGAAATTTGGGGACATGACGGTCAGTCGATTCATGTGACAGCCAGTTTTGGTATTGCGATTTCTACGCCAGAATTGGTACCGCAACAATTGCTGACCCATGCAGATCAGGCGCTATATGCAGCCAAAGCTGGTGGCCGTAATATGGTGATGGCCTACACCGAACAACAAAGATTTAGCCATTTGGTTTAAAACTTTTTTACAACTCAGACGTGGCGTTGAGCTTTTAACGTGAATACTGTTCCATACGACGGACTGGCTGTTCCAGTTGAGCAGCCGTGATCCATGCCACCACAGAAGGATGCTGCAAAATCTTTTGCATATAACGCTGTGTGTTGTCACTCACAGGTAGCTGGAAGGTCTGGAAACGTGTCACCACGGGTGCAAAAAATGCATCGGCAATACTAAATTCACCGCATAGAAAGCCATCCACCGCAGGACGACTCGACCAAATCTGCTCGATTCGAGTCACTTCAGCACGCAATTCGGCATGCTCAGACCATAATCTCTGACCATGACGACCATAATCCGCCTGCAGATTCATACTACATAAGCTACGCAATTGCATAAAACTACTGTGCATTTCCGCGCAAATACTCCGTGCCCATGCGCGTTGCGCGGGATCTTTAGGCCACAACGGGAGTTCTTGAAACTGCTCTGCCAAATATTCACAAATCGCCAATGAGTCCCAAATCATCACACCGTCATGTTGCAGCAGGGGCACCTTGCCATTGGCATGTAGGGCTAACATTTGCTGCTTGAACGCTCCGCCATCTGCTTCTTCAGAAAAAGGAATCAAGATCTCTTGAAAGGGTAAATTAAACGCATGTAACACCAACCACGGTCGCATAGACCACGTCGAATAGTTTTTATTGGCAATATATAATTGCATCATTTTTATTCTCCACGCGATTTAAATTTTTCCAATTGCGCTAGCAATTCTTTCTCGCTAAAAGCGCCCGTCAAGCGTAGTCCACGTATCTCTTGATGCGCTGTATCTAAAAATAAATAGGTCGGTGGCCCTAAAATATCCCATTGATTAAGCAGTACTTGATGGGTTGCATCATACTGACTCAAATCCAACTTAATTAAATAATACGGTGCCAAAGCCTGTTGCACTACTGTCGATTTTAAAACTTTATGTTCAATCGGCTGGCAGGCCACACACCAATCGGCATAGACATCAATAATTGCGGATTGACCTTGAGGAATTTCACTTAATAAACGTTGAAACTCTTCCGCTGTATGTGCCACATGCCAAGCACTTTGTTGTTGATTTTCTTCGACTAAAAAACGTTGGCTATGTTGATATTGACTGTACACAATATAAGGTACGGCGGCACAGAACACCAAGATATACAGCCATTTGAGCTGAGTACTGCGCCATAAAATGCGCCAAAGCACATAAGCGCTAAACACCAGACCCAGAGCAAGGGATAACCACTGTAACCAAGCTTCACTGATCAATGGTCGAATAAAATACAAAGCCAATGCCAACATAATGAAAGCAAAGAGCACCTTGATTTGATTCATCCACAAACCCGCTTTAGGCAATACCCGTGAGCCAAGGACACTGGCCAACAATAGCGGGGTCCCCATGCCAAAGCCGAGGGTGAATAACAATAACGCACCTTGCCACTGACTTTGGGTTTGGGAAATAAATAATAATGCGCCTGCCAACGGTGCTGTCATACAAGGACCGACCAGCAATGCTGAAATCATCCCCATGACCCCAGCACCAACTAAACTGCCACCCTTTTGCATCGACTGAGCTTGGTCTAAGCGATTGACCCAACTGCGTGGCAATTTAAGTTCAAATAAACCAAATAAGTTCAGGGCAAAAACCACAAAGAGCACGCTAAAGGCAATTAAAGTCGAAGGCTGTTGCAACCAACGCTGGAAATTCAAACCTGCAGACGACGCCACCAAGCCAAGAATGGCATACACCATCGCCATACTGGTGACAAAAGTCAGTGCAATCATCCATGCTTTTAAACCTCGGCTGTCGCGGACAATCAGTGAGGTTAAAATCGGCAGCATTGGCAATGAACAAGGGGTAAAAGCCAGCAAAAAACCCAGGCCAAAAAACAGCAAAAGTCCATAAAATATAGAGCTTTGCGCTAATTTTTCAGACCACATTTGGTCGCTTGCGGTATAGCGTTCAGAAGCCAGTGCAGCATTATCTGCCCGCTGCTGATCTAAACGATTCGCCATAGGCTGTTCGGCAGTATTTTCTGCTGCAAAGTCGAGTAAACGTTTGCTTGGAGTGGCTAGATTTTGCTGTGTGACCAAGCCAGAAGCATCCGTTTCAAAGCTGATGCTCTGTGGCGGATAACACACCCGATCCTTGGCACAGCCTTGCCAACTGACTTGATAGGTCTGCAGTTTTTGAGTCGGAATTTTAAAACTCAACTGTTGGTAATACACCTGCGTATGACCATAGTTATCGTCTTTTAAATCCTCAGCAGCAGGCAAATCTAAAGGCAAAACTTGATTGCCCTGCTTCACCTCTATTTTATGCTGATACAGATAATAATGCGCTGGAATATCCCAACTCAGCTCCGCCTGATCTGCACGATCGGAGACGACCGAGAAAGGAAAAGCATCTTCAGCTGAAAGTAATGCATCCTGAGCAGAGACGCCCATACTGAACGACAGCACAGCCGCTGCCGCAACATAAGTCCATTGTTTCATTCAGCTGAATTCATCCTCAGTCTGTATTTATACGTTTTAAAATTTAGGGTTTTTTAGAACAGGTAAGATACGCCCAAACCTGACTGATAATTTTTATGACCGCCAGTAAGTTCTAGACCGACGCTCGCATCCAACTGCATACGATCCGAAACGGCATACGTCAAACCTGATGCTAATGACACTTCCTGATCGGTACTTTCTGCTTTGCGATAAACCAGCTCAGAAAAACCCGATAAATTACCCGCTATTTGATATTCCAATCCAGGAATAGCACTCACAGCCCAATCACCATCTTGAACTTCGTAACGCATGGTCATTGAAGTCCCAATTGTATCGCTATAATCATAAGCCACGGCTGACGTCAGACTATAAATATCGTCCTCAGCACTAAAGCCTTGATTGCCTGTTGCAATAATGGCTTCTGCAAGAATGGCCATCAATAATTTCTCATCATTCAAATCAATGGCTTTTTTCAGGCCAATGCTGACATCACCCAAACCATCTTCTTCAACTGAGCGACCCGCAACTTTGGTTTTAGACCATGCAGGACCTTGCCAACCCAATTGCAATTCCAAATCTTTTGCCAAACCAGTACGGAATAACATGTCTGCATTTAAAGTGGTGTTTTTTACTTTTTCACCATTTTCATCACGACTTTCACTATAGCTCGCTGCTGGCAAACTTTGTTCCCACGCCAAACGACCTACAGGGGTAATGCCTGTGCCCATACCCGCGCCCGGACGGTCAAATGAAAAATCCGCCGCAAATGCAGACAGGCTCAAACTGGATAATGTTGCAATGCTTAAAACTTTAAATACAGTCATGTTTTTACTCACAATTATGCTAATTCTTTGGTCATTTTTGCGCCATGGCTACGCAAAAGCTCCAAGGTTTGTTTTTCTTCTTCCAATGCTTCTGACCAATTTACCGCGTCAAAATCACAGTCAAAAAATAATTCGCTAATCGACGACAAAATGGTTAAACCATCGCTATCAATCATATTTGGATTCACTTTTTCATCCAATAAGCGCTGTACCGCAGGGACACATGCTGCACTCGCGGCGTCCCATAATGGACCATAAATTTCTTCAGCATCCCATAAATGCACATTGGCTTTGGCTTGAATCAGCGCTTCCAAGATTTGCATATGTACGTCTAAATGTTGTGTTTTCTGTTCAGCTGTTAAGGGTTGACCTGCTTCATACGCTTCGCAAACCATTTCCCACCATTTAAACAAACCATCAGACCATACAGAAACCGCAGGTCCTTTTTCAAAGTCGATAAAATTTGGATTAAGACCATCTGCCAACAGGCGTTGCACCTGTGCAAGATCTTGTTCTTCTAACGCTTGCACAAAAAGCTGTTGTTGCGCTGTTAACATCGGGAAAGCTCACTTCAATTTATTTTGATCTATTATGCCGAATAAAGCTGCGTTTGTTTGAATTTCATGTAAAACAAAATACAAAACACACAAAAAAAGCCCCGCAGGGCTTTTTTTAAATTTTGAGACTTATTCGTCGTCTACGCTGTCATCCGCTTCAGCAAAAGCAGGTTGCGTACTGCGTGGGTTCTCTTTCTTTTCGAACACATGTTCAAGACTACGTTTAAGTCGATCAATTGCACCGTGAATAGCTGTATCTACATTATGACCACGATGGTTGACCACGACAGGTTTCAAACCTGCTGGACGTGCTTCAATCATACATTTGATGTCGTCGCTGCCGCCCTTGTCCCCATTTTCATCACTTAAATGCACCGAAAAGTGGGTAATGCGTTCACTATGGCGCTGAAATTCTTCATTAAGTTCTGCACGAACGTATGTAATTAGTCGATCACTGTTTATAATGTTTTTATCTGTACGGATTTCAATGTTCATAATATCATCCTCATATCTATCTGTATTAGCTATAAAAATTTGTGCAAAACTTATTATCTTGGCACGTTACATTTGCTGTAAATGTTACAGCAATGACCATCTTCAACTTTGTATGGAACGTCGTCCTCCACATTGAATGATGAACACTTTAGAGTCTGCAGATCCGTGTCCTTATACTTCGAATATCGGTCTTAAGTTAGAATTTTGCAAGTGCTATTTTGATATTTTTTTAATATCCATAAAAAAGTAAGACTTTATTGTAGATTTGCATTGTTTTAATTGATTTGGGTCATATTTTTGTGCATTTCCTCGACGCCCACCTTCTATTTGCACAATTCCATTCAAACTCAAAATCTCGCTTTTACCGTCATCGATCATTCACAGCGTATTTCCCCTTCAAATTACAAAACAATTTTGCCGTTGAGTAAAATTTGGCTTTATTTTTGCTTAATAATCTGTATGCTTTCAGTGCTTCTCGGGGGAGATATTTTTTAATGAAACTTACACAAATCGTTGCATCATGTGCATTAGCATCTGCTGCTGCTTTCACTCAAGCTTCACCTATCGTATGGCAAGATTTCAGCTTAACTGGCCTATATGGTGAAAATTATGTTGTGCCTTTTGATGGTGACAACAATGAACAGAAAACGATCACAGCTGAATATGCCGCTAAACTGAAATATTCAGATGTATTCTTCTTCGTTGACCAAGCTTGGGACAAAGATGATGAAGCATCGACTTACCTTGAGCTTGCACCGCGCCTTAGCTTAGGCGAAGTTTCTGGTAAAGACCTTTCTATGGGGCCGATCAAAGACGTTCTGATTGCAACGACTTGGGAACATAATGCCGGCTACGACAAAAATTCTGAGTTTAATAACTTCTTGTATGGTATTGGCTTTGCTTTAGACATTCCATATACACAGTATGCAAACATCAACTTCTATAAAGCCGATAATGATTCTAAATCAGCCGGTACTAAAGATGATTATCAAATGACGATCACTTATGCTGTGCCATTTAAAATTGGCTCTGAAGATTTTCTAGTAGATGCTTTCCTTGACTGGTCAACAGCTGAAAAAGGGGCGCAAGCTAGTGAATTAAACTGGACAAGCCAATATAAATGGAATATAGGTAAGCATATCTCTCCTAAGACTAAGCTCTACGTAGGTGTTGAACACTCGGTTTGGAACAACAAATATGGCCTGAAAGGTCAGGACCAAAACGATGTCAGCGCTTTGGTGAAATACCACTTCTAAGTTCGACTCAGAACGCTATGAAGAAAAAAGCAAGGTTCATCACCTTGCTTTTTTTATGCCTAAGTTTTTAAATTGACTTTATTTTTATCAGAAATTTGCGCATGTCTTTTCTCATTCGACCTGCAACTCCACAAGACTTAGCGGCCATTCTCGCAATCTATAATCATGAAGTTCTCAACGGCTTTGCGACATGGAATGATCAAGCTTACACTCTTGACTCTTTTCAACAGAAATTGCTGGATTTCCAAAAGCAAAATTTTCCTTTTGTGGTGATTGAAGATCAGGATCAACAGCAAATCGCCGGTTATGCTGACTATGGTTCTTTCCGCCATTTTGCTGGCTATCGACATACTGTTGAGCATTCTGTCTATATTGACCCAAACTATGCTCGACTAGGTCTCGGTCAGCAATTATTAGAGCACCTAATTCAGCATGCAAAAAGCCAAAGTATGCATGTCATGATCGCTGGCATTGATCACGGCAATAGCGCCTCGATTGCCCTGCACAAAAAATTAGGCTTTAAGCAAACAGGTTATATGCCCGAAGTGGGACAAAAGTTTGGTGAATGGCGTGATCTGGTCCTGATGCAACTTCAGTTATAGCCCGTATTGAGCTGTGTTTATGGTAATTTATCCAAACGAATACCATCTTGTATCACACTCAGCACCGATAAATTATGACGCACCGCATCACGATAAAGATCTTGTAACTGTAAAAAAAGTAGTTTTAATTCGGCCAATTTAAGCTCTTGCTCAGGTGCGGTTTCTGCAATCGTGACCAAATAACGTTTTTTGATTTCATCCACGCTTAACTGTTGTAATGCCTGATGGATTTCTGCAACGCGAACTACAGTATTGTAATGCACTGCAAGGCTCAGTCCCGGTCGTCGCTCTGACAAAGGATGTTCTGCCTGAATGGCATAACTCAGTGCCGCAACTGAATCACTGTTCACGCTTAATAATGGATTCAACTCTTGCCACGCTTCCCCTAAAAAAAAGGAGTGTTGTACAAAAGGTGAATCCAAGACATCTTGAGGGGTTTCTGCTTCTAAAATCAGAGTTTCCAAATCATTCGGTGGGATCAAATATAATATCGCGTCCATATTCTTATCTTCTTGTTATGTCGTACATTTAGATTAATGTAATCCACACAAAAATAAAGCAGATATTTTGTATATTCGACTGCAGTTGATCGAATACTGATGGATGCCCATTCGCCCTTTACCAAAGTTTCAGTACTGCACTTAGCATCACTGAAGCACGACATGCTGAAGCTTCAAATGACGATACTGAGAACAACTTAAGCTTATGGTTTAAAACAAAAAAAATTTATGCCACTCGTTTTTTTGATGCCATTTCCATGACCAGCAACGATTTTTTGAGCGTAGTAAATTGAATGAAAAGAGTAACGAGCTTGATTGATACAAGCCCGCCACACATCGCAGTCAACTAAATATTAAATCGCCACCAATTCCCGAATGCCTTTTTCAGGCATTTCACTACCGACACCTTGTGCAATCACTTGCCCCCGCGCCATCACGGTATATTCATCTGCCAGTTCTTCTGCAAAATCATAAAACTGTTCAACCAAAACAATCGCCATTTCTCCGCCAGCGGCTAACTGACGAATCACACGGCCAATGTCTTTAATAATCGACGGCTGAATGCCTTCGGTCGGTTCATCTAAAATCAATACCCGTGGTTCGGAAGCGAGCGCACGGGCAATCGCCAATTGTTGCTGCTGACCTCCAGATAAATCTCCACCTCGACGATGTTTCATTTCATCCAATACGGGGAAAATCTCATAGAGATGTTCTGGCACTTTTCGGGTTTTAGCGCCTTTAAATTTTGCCATCCCAATCAAAATATTTTCTTCAACGGTCAAGGTTGAAAAAATGTCCCGTCCTTGCGGTACATAAGCCAAGCCTTCACGTACACGTTGCTCTGGACTCAGTTTAGAAATGTCTTTGCCATCCAGTAAGATCTGCCCAGACTTGATCGGTAAAATGCCCATTAAACATTTTAAGAGGGTGGTTTTACCCACACCATTTCGCCCGAGCACCACTGAACATGCCCCCACGGGAGCGGCAAATGTCACATCTCTTAAAATATGACTGCCACCATAAAACTGATTGACGTCTTTGACTTCTAACATGGTCTGCTCCTTAACGTCCGAGATATTTTTCAATGACATCTTCATTGGCTTGGACTTCGGCCAATGTACCCTCTGCCAAAATCGCACCTTGCGCCAACACGGTGACTTTTTCACTGATGGTGTCAATAAAGCTCATGTCATGTTCAACCACAACAAGGGTATGGTTCTTTTTCAACTCTAAACACAGCTCTGCGGTACGCTCTGTTTCAGCATCGGTCATTCCTGCTACAGGTTCATCCAGCAAAATCAATTTTGGACGCTGCATTAGTAGCATGCCTATTTCTAACCACTGCTTTTGACCATGTGACAACAGCCCTGCCGGTTTATAGATCAATTCTTCTAAGCGGATTTGTGCTAAAGATTCGTCCAAGGCGTTTTGCGCATCTGGATCGAGTTTGCTGAAAAAACTCTTTTTCACCCGTTTATCTTTAGGTGCAGCCAATAACAGATTTTCCATCACGGTAAAATTTTCAAATACGGTTGGCTTTTGAAACTTACGACCGATTCCGGCTTCTGCTATTTGCTCCGTGCTCATTTTTGCCAAATCATAGGTTTGCCCAAAAAAAGCCGAACCTTCTGTTGGGCGAGTTTTACCCGTAATCACATCCATCAGCGTGGTTTTGCCTGCACCATTGGGACCAATGATGCAGCGCAGCTCACCTTCTTTGATATATAACGACAAATCATTTAATGCGCGGAAAGAATCAAACCAAACGCTGACTTTTTCTAAATACAGGGCAATTCCGTGACTGAAGTCCGCACCCTGCTCTTTCGGTCGTCCATAACCTTCTGCGGCATGACCGCCATGCGGTTGAACCCATTGATCATTCATTCGCTGCGCTCCTTTTTAAACCGCTCTAATAGCCCAATCAAACCTTTTGGCAGGAATATCGTTACCACAATAAACAGCGCACCTAAAATCAATAACCATGCCTCTGGATAAGCCACCGTAAAATAGGTCTTCACCCCATTGATTAAACCTGCACCCAAAATTGGGCCAATCAGCGTACCGCGTCCCCCTGCAGCCACCCACACCGCCATTTCAATCGAATTGACAGGGTTCATTTCACTCGGGTTAATAATGCCGACTTGAGGGACATACAAAGCACCAGCAATCCCTGCGATCACTGCTGACAACACCCATGCAGAGAGCTTGTACCATAAGGTGCGGTAACCTAAATATTGCAAACGGTTTTCACTGTCACGAATTGCACCAAGTACACGACCATAGGGTTTATTCATCAGGTGGCGTAAACCGACAAAACAGACCAGCAAAGTCAGTGCAGTGAGGAAACACAAGGTTGCGCGCATTGGTGCAGAGGTAATATCTAGACCTAAGATGGTTTTAAAACCGGTAAAGCCGTTGTTACCGCCAAAGCCGGTTTCATTGCGAAAAAATAGTAGCGCAGCGGCAAAGGTCATGGCTTGGGTAATAATTGAAAAATACACGCCTTTAATTTTGGAGCGGAAGGCAAAGAAGCCAAAAATGAAGGCAATCAGTCCTGGGACCAAAACCACCAAAGCCAATGCCCACACGATATGTTCAGTACCCATCCAGTACCACGGTAGCTCGGTCCAACTCAAAAAGCGCATAAAGTCGGGTAAGCCATCGCCTGCTGCTTCACGCATGAGATACATGCCGAAGGCATAGCCGCCCAAGGCAAAGTACAGACCATGCCCCAAACTTAAAATGCCGGCATAGCCCCAAACCAAATCTAAGGCCAATGCCACCAAGGCGAGACACATAATCTTGCCAATGAGCGTGACCCAATACGCTGATAAATGCAGTGCTGAATCGGCTGGCAATACATGTAACCAAGGCAAAATCAGCAAAATGGCAAAGCACACGGCAATCGCCATACCGCTATAGGGTTTATCCGATAATAACGAAGTGATTTTCATGCGCTTACTCCACAAAACGGCCTTTGATGGCAAACAAACCTTGTGGACGTTTTTGAATAAACAAAATCACAAGAACCAGTAGAATAATTTTCGCTAAGACCGCACCCATGCCGATTTCCAGCACAGTGCCACTGACACCTAGACCTAAGGCAGCCAGTACTGCGCCCCATACTTGGCCAACACCACCCACCACAACCACCAAGAACGCATCAATAATATAGTTTTGTCCTAAATCAGGACCGACATTGCCGACTTGTGCTAAGGCACAACCTGCCAGACCTGCAAGCCCTGAACCTAAGCCAAAAGCCATCATGTCAATGCGGCTAGAACGGATACCTACGGCCTGTGCCATTTGACGGTTTTGCGTCACGGCACGAACAAATAAACCAAAGCGGGTTTTATTCAGCAAGTAAACCAGTAACAACAGTACCGCAACGGTAAAGCCAATAATGGCAATACGGTTATAAGGCAGCATCAGGCTTGGTGTCACAGCAATGCCCCCTGACAGCCATGAAATATTCGACACCTCAACGTTCTGCGCACCAAAAACCATGCGCACCACTTGCATTAAAATTAAGCTCACACCAAAGGTGGCTAATAGTGTTTCCAATTGACGGCCATACAAGGGACGAATAACAGTACGTTCAATCAACATGCCGATCAAAGCACTTACAATAAATGCAGCAGGAATCGCGGCAATCAAGTACCAATCGACATAGCTACTGAGATAACTCTTAAACAGGCTTTGCACCACATAAGTGGTATAGGCCCCGATCATGATCAGTTCACCATGCGCCATGTTAATCACGCCTAGCAGACCATACGTAATGGCTAAGCCCAACGCCGCCAGTAGTAAAATACTGGCCGTGCTGAGACCTGAAAAGACATGTCCAGTCCATTCACTGGCCTGAATACGAGTTTTAATATTGCTCTTGGCTTCTGTCAGTGCGGCTTTTAACTCAGGATGCAGGTTGGCTTGTTGTAATTCCTGTTCCACCATCGCCAACACATCGGGACGGTTAGAATCTTGCAGCACTTTGGCCGCCTGTATTTTTTGTAAAACATCAGGGTTTTGATAATCCAAGCGTGCTTTGAGCTGCGCTAAACGGGCTTTAACTTTGTTATTTTTTTCATTTAAATACAATTGATTAATATTTTTAACATCCAACTCAGCCAAGTTATTTTCTAAAATATCGATCGCATCTAAACGTTGGTTTAAATCATCCGATTGCAGCTTTTCTTTCGCTTGCGCAAACGTTAAGGCTTTACGAAGGGTATTCACCAAGGTGACTTGAGATAAATCGGCAGGCCAATCCGTCACGGTTTGCAAATCAGGATAGCTCAATAATTTTTCGTCAGTTTCTAAAATATAGGTTTGACCACTTTGACCACTATATAACTGGTCTTTTTCGACCAATGCGGCCAACTGATCTAAGGATTCAATATCGCCCGGCCATTGATTCAGTAAACTGCGGCGCTCGGTAAAACTACCGCGAACAAATTGCTGAATGGCGTCACCTTGCTGCACAGATTGCACCGTAGGCACGACATTCGCTGCAGTTTCTGCATGCACGATTTGCAGACAGAATAATTGGCTCAGGAATAGAAACAGGATCGGGAAATTGCGTAATTTTTTCATCTTATAAGCATCCCTATTGAGTGATAGAACAACCCCATCTAGGGATCACATCAAAACATGCCCACTACACAATGGCAGTAGGCATTTGGATTGAATTATTTCGGGATGTACGGGCTCCATGGCTCTGCAGCAATGGTTTTTGCGGTTTTGTGCACCACATCAAACTGACCATCGGCACGGATCTGACCAATCATGACTGGTTTATGCAAATGATGGTTCGACGCATCCATTTGCAAGGTATAGCCCGATGGCGCTTTAAATTCTTGGCCGGCCATAGCCTCACGCACTTTATCGACATCTGTGCTTCCTGCTTTTTCTACCGCTTGTTTCCACATATTAATACCGACATAGGTAGCTTCCATCGGGTCATTGGTCACAAATTTATCGGCATTTGGCAGTTTGTACTCCACGGCATACTGCTTCATTTTATTGGTGAATTCAGTATTCACTGGATTTTTCACCGACATGAAGTAGTTCCACGATGCCAAGTGTCCAACCAGCGGTTTGGTGTCGATACCGCGTAACTCCTCTTCACCTACAGAGAACGCCATCACTGGAATATCCGCAGCTTTGATGCCTTGGTTACCCAATTCACGATAGAACGGCACATTTGAATCGCCGTTAATGGTCGAGATCACAGCCGTCTTTTTCCCTGCCGCAAACTTCTTCACATTGCCCACAATGGTTTGATAGTTGCTATGACCAAATGGGGTATATTCTTCCATGATGTCTGCATCGGCAATGCCTTTCGACTTCAAAAATGCACGTAAGATTTTGTTGGTGGTACGTGGGTAAACATAGTCTGTGCCCAATAGTACAAAGCGTTCTGCCTTACCACCCTCTTCACTCATCAGATATTCAACAGCAGGAATCGCTTGCTGATTCGGTGCTGCACCTGTGTAGAAAATATTTTTAGACTGTTCCTGACCTTCATACTGAACAGGGTAGAACAATAAGCCATTTAATTCTTCAACCACGGGTAAAACCGACTTACGAGATACCGACGTCCAGCAACCAAAAATCACGGCTACTTTGTCTTGGGTAATCAACTGACGGGTTTTTTCCGCAAATAGTGGCCAGTCCGATGCCGGATCCACCACCACAGGTTCTAGTTTTTTGCCCAATACCCCGCCATTGGCATTAATTTCATTAATCGCCATCAAGGCCGTATCTTTTAGAGAAGTTTCTGAGATCGCCATCGTGCCTGACAGCGAATGTAAGATCCCGACTTTAATAGTATCGCCACTTGCTGCAGCGGCTTTTGGTTCTGATGTAGCGCTTTCTGTTTTTTCTTCTGCAGGTTTTGAACAGCCCGTTAAAGCAATCGCCCCAGTCATCGTTGCCGCTAAAATACTTTTAGCAAATACATTGCGTTGAAACATTATTCACACTCCCAACCTAAGCTTGTAATTCACATTTTTAAAATGCATTTGTTGTCTTTCATCACAACAGAGCAATTCAATAACTGTGCCAAGCCTTATTTTTTATTTTGATTGAGTGCTTTTATTTATTTTTAAATGTTATTTTTCACATAGTTACAATCATAAAATTTGCTTTTAATTTTTTATGGGTCAATTCAAAAATCGTAAAATCACCGCAAAGATGCATACAAACTTGTATCCAACATTTGACCTATAATTGAACAATTTTGCGACGTTTTTCAAAAAACACGGTGTTTTGGCACACAAATCATGCAGCTTTTCCTAAATTTGAAGCAAAAAAAAACCACTTGCGTGGTTTTTTCCTTGTTGCAATTTTAAACCGCTAAATCGGCCAAATTACCCTTCTGTTCCAACCAATATTTACGGTCTGAAGAGCGCTTCTTCGCCAATAATTTGTCGAGTAAACCTGAAGTAAACTGTACGTCATCCAAGTCTAGTTGCACCAAACGACGTGTATCGGGATCCATAGTCGTTTCACGCAGCTGACTCGCGTTCATCTCGCCCAATCCTTTAAATCGAGTGATTTGAGGATTTTTGGTTTTACATTTCTTTAAGATGCTTTCTAGTTCATCTTCATCCAAGGCATAGTGCACATCTTTATTGTCATCGATACGGAACAGCGGTGGCATCGCCACAAACAGGTGTCCTTCCTCAACCAAAGTATGGAAATGTTTGACGAACAATGCGCAGAGTAACGTTGCAATGTGCAAACCATCCGAGTCAGCATCGGCCAAGATACAAATCTTGCCATAACGGAGTTCTGACAAGTCATCACTGCCCGGATCTACACCAATCGCAATCGCAATATCATGTACTTCTTGCGATGCTAAGACTTCATCAGAAGACACTTCCCAAGTATTTAAAATCTTACCGCGGATCGGCATGATCGCTTGGAAGTTCTTATCACGTGCTTGCTTGGCAGAACCGCCTGCAGAATCCCCTTCCACAATAAACAGTTCTGATTCTTCGAGGGTATGCCCCACACAGTCAGCCAATTTACCTGGTAAAGCTGGACCTGAAACGATCTTTTTACGTTCAACTTTTTTCGCAGCTTTTAAACGGCGACCGGCTTTGGCAATCACCATTTCAGCCAGTTGCATGGCTATATCGGAGTTTTGATTCAGCCACAGTGCAAAAGCATCTTTGGCAATATTTAATACCACACCAGAGGCTTCACGACTTGAAAGTCGTTCTTTGGTTTGACCCGAAAATTGTGGCTCTTGGAATTTCAAAGACAGAATAAAGTTGACGCCATCCCACACATCTTCGGCAGACAGCTTCATATTCCGTGGCAATAAATTCCGTAATTCACAGAATTCACGAATCGCATCTGTCACACCCGAACGTAAGCCGTTGACATGGGTACCGCCCTGCGCGGTCGGGATGAGGTTCACATAGGACTCTTGAATGGACTCACCGCCTTCCACATTCCAACAAATTGCAAACTCAGCACTGGCACGCTCTGCCTCACCAGTCGCCACAAATGCAGGGGCAGGAACGATGTCACGGTCTTGCAGTTCATCCATCAAATAGTCAACCAGACCATTTTCAAACTGCCATTCAATTTTTTCGTTATTGATTTGATCGACATAAATGATTTGTAGACCGGCTGCCAATACTGCTTTGGCTTTTAAATTATGTTTAAGCGCTTTTAAGGCAAATTTAGGTGAGTCAAAATATTTCGCTTCAGGCCAAAAATGCACGGTTGTTCCTGTCGCACGTTTGGCACATTTACCTTCCAAAACTTCCAGTGGCGCAACCGGCTCACCATGCTCAAAAGCCATTTTATACAGGTTGCCATGACGTTGAACTTCTACCTCAACACGGTTGGACAATGCATTGACGACAGAAATCCCCACACCATGCAAACCACCTGAAAATTGATAATTGTCTGTGCTGAATTTACCGCCGGCATGCAGCTTGGTCAGAATGATTTCAATCCCGCTTTGACCATATTCAGGATGGATGTCAACCGGCATCCCACGACCATTATCTTCAACTGACAATGAGCCATCTTTATACACTGTCACGGTAATTTTATTGGCATGTCCTGCAAGCGCTTCATCGACGGCGTTATCTATCACTTCCTGCGCCAAATGGTTTGGTCGTGTAGTGTCTGTATACATCCCCGGACGACGACGTACCGGATCTAGGCCAGATAAAACTTCAAGTGATTGAGCCGTATATTGCGTCACGTTGCAAAATTCCCTGCTTTTTTGGTTAAAACATTTCTTCAAGCGCTACAGTATATGCTTTTTTATTAAAATGCATATCTCTTGCGATCAGCCACCATTTTCTTAAACAATTTAAACGTCAAATGATGTCATAACTGCCCATTTTTTGTATGTTGGATCTAGCAGGTCAGCATTTGTATTGGATCATTTTATTTAGGCATATTTTTGACAGCATCGGACAAAAACTGCAAGAGCATCGGTATTTTTTCTGCAAAATCATCCATGCCATGTGTTCCTCCCACCTCCGTAATCAGCATAGCCATACCGGCTTGAGCCGCACTATAAAAACCAGTGGCATCTCGATAATCCAAGGTTTCATCGCCTTGTTGGAGCAAGACCAACAGTTGATCTGCGTTCTCAACCTTAGATACCGCCAAAGCCTGCATTTGATTGAGCTGTGCATCATCCAAGCACCACGTTTCAGTCACCTGATAGGGCAATGCCGTCTCGCCAAATAAATCACGAAATAATTGCCATGGATAGACCGCAGGATTGATGAGCACTGCAGGAATATGATGCCGTGCCATCAACTGCGTCGCATAAAAACCACCTAAACTGCTGCCCACCAAAACCACATCATCCAAACCTTCAATCAGCTCTGACATCTGCTGCATCACCTGTAGCGGTGGCATATTCAAATCTGGCAAATGCACATGCAGACCATTTAAGTCTGCGCAATAGCGCCGCAATATCTGTCCTTTCACTGAATTTGAGTTACTTTGAAAACCATGCAAATACACAATATTCATCATTTTGATTCCAAATTGATCTTTAAATTGCTTTAAAAGTGGCATATAAGTGCTAACTGCGTCACATTTTCTAAATTTGAATTTTTAGTAAAATTGTCAGACAAAAGGCATTCACCGACAGGTCTGTTATCGGTATTGTAAAAGCTGTTCGTGAGAATTTTATAAAATAAACAATGAAACTTCAGGCTATTCCAGTAATAAATACAATCGAGGAATAGCATTGAATGTAAGGATAGGAACATTATGCCTAGCTTAACACCATTGCATGAAACCTATTGTAAATGGGACCGCACGCCACCCAGTCAAGCAGATGTGCTGGAAGGTTTGGCACAACTCGTGACAATGCGTTTTAGTGATGTCGTGCATGACTTGATCAAAAACATTCAACGTGAAATTTTAATCAGTATTTTTGGAATGAGCGAACAAGGCTCGAAAGCCTTTCATAAGCAGCCAACCATTGCACGGATTTACGAATTTTCTTACAACACCTTTTTCAATTATGGCAATTATTTACTCGCACCAACGCTGCGTAGCATTATTGAAAAATTCCCACGCTTACACGACAAACCGCTCACTCCGTCTTTACATTTTCTAGTGGGCGCGCTGAATGGGGTCTTGGGCGACTATTTACTGAAATATCACAACCCGATGGCCTTACCCATGGTGGTTTACGACCATTATGGTGCGGTACAAAAAGGCGAATTAACCGGTCGTATTACCCTGTTGATTCATGGGCTGTGCATGAATCATCTGTCATGGTCGACAGCCAAATATGGCGGCATTGGTGAAAAATTACTGTCACAACGTGACCATAACACCATGCTGTATTTAAATTACAATACGGGTCGTCGTATCTCGACCAATGGTCGCAGCCTAGCCAATACATTAGAAGATTTGGTCCGTCGCAACCCCGGCATTACCAGTATCGACTTAATTGGTCATAGTATGGGGGGCTTAGTCTCCCGTAGTGCCATTTTTTATGGCAAACAAAATATGTATCAATGGATTCATCAAGTCGAAAATCTAGTCTGCTTGGGCTCACCACATCATGGTGCTGTGCTTGAACGTGTCGGATTTCATCTGCAAGATCAATTGGGGCGTTTCCCCTTGGTCAAAATCGTGGGGCACGTGGTGAATATTCGTAGTAACGGCATTTTAGATTTGCGCTATGGCAGCGTGCGTGATGACGATTGGGAACATAATGATGTCCGCATTGGGCTCATGGATGACAACCGTAAACCTGCCCCGATTCCATCACATATCAATACCTACCTCGTGGCAGGGACCATTGAATATGAACATCGTCGCAATAAAACGCGACATGTGATTGGAGATTACTTGGTCAGTGTGAAAAGTGCGTTGGGGGAACATCCAAATGCACGGTATCAACTGAAAGTGCCAGATTCACATAAAGCAATTTTTTATGGCCTGAACCATTTCGAAATTCAGCATCATCCACAAGTGGCCGAGCAAATCGTGCATTGGTTCTATCCAAACAATGACGATAAAGCTTGTGATCATATCTATGAATTTATGATGGACTTGGAAAGTATGGAAGGCATTGCCCTGACCTAAGGTAAACTTCCCCCATGCAGACTCGTATAAAAAAGCCCTCAACTGAGGGCTTTTTTATATATCACTGAATTAGAATTTATCACGTAAACGTGGCACGGGTTTGCTTGGGTATTTACGCAATAACTGCCAAAGACTGAGCAAAGTTAAGACCGCAAAAAACACCAATGACCAAACCGGTAATGATTGTCCCAAGAACGTCCAATCCACTTTGGCACATTCACCAGAGCCGGTTAGTACTTGTTCAAAGACTGATTTTAACGGCAGCGTTTCTACCCAATAATCCAGTCCTGGGCCACAGCTAGGTACTTTGTCTGGCGGTAAGTTTTGCAGCCAAATATGACGCGCAGCCACCCCAGCAGACCAAAGAATTGATAGTGTCCCCAACAATGCGTAAATGCGTTTACCCCAATTCGATGCTGGATTGTGAATCAACGCAATCAATGAAATGATGCCGAGTCCAATCAAACCAATACGTTGGAATACGCATAATGGACAAGGTTCTAAGCCTTGTACATGTTCTAAAAACAGCGCAAAAGACATACCGATCACGCTGGCTAAAAACAACAAACCACTCACGAAGCGGAAACTCCATTTCATGGTAAATCCTCTTAAAATTTTTTATCTAAAGTTTTTCAAATATTCTTCAAAACTCAAGGTGCAGTCTTGCTCAAGTTGAGCCTGTTTTTCTAAAGACTGCTCAGCAGCTTGTGCAAAATATGCTGCAGTTTCAGGGCTCAAAACATGCTGCTCATACACTTCAGCATGTTGTAAGGCCATAAAGCTACCAAAGCCCCAAGTTCCACCTTGTTCTAAAGTATCGCTAATCATACGTGCCGACAATGTTTCATCGACTTCATCGATGCGTGATTGCATCACAGCCATTGCCTGAGTGTAAATATCTGTATTGTAAGAATCATCCAGCAATTCAGCCAACGGTTGCATCGCAGCAACATGTGTACGACACCATGTTTCAATTGGAATCGCTTGGCCTTGCTGTAAAATCACTGCGTTTGGCGCACGGCCACGGTTTACTACTTCAGCCTGATTTTTCTCAATTTCATTTTGTTCGGCATCTAACAATGCTGGGCTGTCTTGCAATAAACAGTATAAAGCCACCACTTCGAGCAAGCCTGCCGTGTCTTCATTGATCCCAATCGGGCTATAAGGATTGACGTCTACTGCGCGTAATTCTACATAACCCACACCACGATTTTGCAGGGCTTCAGATGGTGTTTCACCATCCTGTGGCACTTGTTTCGGACGAACCAAACTGTAGTATTCATTTTCAATTTGCAACACGTGGTCATTAATTTGAATCGGTTCACCCTGTTCATCATTTAAACCTAAATGACTAAATGCGGCATACGGGGTATGCACCGCTTTTTGCAAACCTTCCAAATATGCCTGAATGTCGTTGTAGTGAATCCCTAACTGTTTTTGTGCCGAATTTTGATAACCAAAATTTCCCATACGCAGCGCCGTTGCATAGGGTAAAAATAGCGTGCCTTTTAAGAGCGGTAACAGCTGATGTTCACGTCCAGTCATAAAACATTTACACACCGATGGGCTCGCCCCAACCAAAAACATCACCAATGGCGTTAAACGAATAAAATTACGGATCAGGCCGAAATAACGATGACTGCGATAATCTTGTAAGCTCAATGCTTTGAGAGCATCGTCAGTTTCGTGTTGTTGTAGTGCTTCAAAGAAATGATCTGGGAAGGATAAATTATAATGCACCCCTGAAATGGTCTGCATCCGGCGACCATAGCGCACCCCTAAACCACGACGGTACAAGGTTTTAAAACGTCCTATATTCGAGCTGCCATATTGCGCTAAACGAATACTGTCTTCATCTTTATCCAACATGCATGGCATCGACAATGGCCAAAGTTTTTCACCATGTTCCAAATGCGTATGTGCAACAGCATGTATATCTTGCAGATAGTTCAACGCCTCTGTAATGGTTTCTTTTGGCGGCGTGATAAATTCCATTAAAGCTTCAGAATAGTCTGTCGTAATATGCGGATGAGTCAAAGCCGCACCCAAAGCTTGGGGATGGTCGGCCTGAGACAAGAAACCGTTGCTTTGCATACGCAAGCTTTCACGCTCAATACCGCGCAATATTCCTTTAATCAGCGAAGAATCTACCCAAGTCGGTAAAATGTCTTGAGAGGTCGATTCGGGTTGACTCATTGCTATCTCGCTTAAATGGAAGAAACTACTAAAATAAAATCATCAGTTTATATCAGTATAACGCGATTTGAAGTGGGCAAATGACCCACTGTATAGTTTTGAGACAAACCGTGATTTTATTTTGGCAATTTTTTATCACAAACTTACTCTATATGACATTTGAAATTTGTGATTTTATAAACAAATATATGCTAATAATGCTTAAAACTTATGAATTATCAAGATATTCTCGAATTTTGGTTTAACCCAGAAAATCAGCCCAATTGGTTCGCTAAAAGCAATAATTTTGATGTTTTAATCGAAAAAAAGTTTAAAGACATCCATCTTGCAGCCAGTCAAGCAGAACTATGGCAATGGCGTACGACTGCTAAAGGTCGTTTGGCTGAAATTATTGTTTTAGATCAATTTTCTAGAAATTTATTCCGTGATTCTGGCTTGGCTTTTGCCCAAGATGCACTGGCTTTGGCGCTTGCACAAGAAGCCATCGCGCAGGGTTTAGATCTACAATTAAGCCCTGAACAGCGCTCATTTTTATATATGCCCTTTATGCATAGCGAATCGACAAAAATCCATCAAAGCGCGTTAAAATTATTTGAGCAACTGGGCAATCCGATCAACTTAGAATTTGAAAAAAAGCATAAAGTGATTATCGATCGATTTGGACGTTACCCGCATCGCAATGCGGTATTGGGCAGAACATCTACAGCAGAGGAATTGGAATTTTTAACCCAACCCAATTCTAGCTTTTAATTGACGGCTTTTGGCCAGTATCTCCCCCTTGCCATGAACCGACTGAACAGGAGTATGCGCATGAACAAACTCATTATCGCAGCAGCCATGACCGCAGCACTGGGCTTCACCGGCTGTGCAAGCACCCCATCGAAGCC
Source organism: Acinetobacter sp. YH12063 (assembly GCF_013419715.1). Classification (NCBI taxonomy): domain Bacteria; kingdom Pseudomonadati; phylum Pseudomonadota; class Gammaproteobacteria; order Moraxellales; family Moraxellaceae; genus Acinetobacter; species Acinetobacter sp. YH12063. Next base: position 537,806 of record NZ_VOZO01000001.1, read on the forward strand.
TTTAACCTTCGAACAATTGGGTCGTTATGCTGCAACGCCATTAAATGCTCAAAGCTATCGGATTAGCTTCCAAGCTAGCCCCAATATGAGCTATGGCACTGCCGAAGAAATCACCTTGGTTAAAGCTGCTCAAACCACCCTACACAATGGCTTTCAATATTTTAAAGTCATGGATGACCCGAGTAATCGGAGTCAAAAACCGCCGCGCCAAGCAGTGATTTACCCAGACCCTATGCCTTATCCATATGGCTATTACCGTCGCCATCCCGGCTTTTGGCCAGGCCCGTTTTATGACGTTCCACAGGTGGTCACACTCGATCCAACTCAAGTTTCCTACAGTATTACTTGCTATAAAGATCGTGCCAAAGCCCCTCAGGATGCCTTTGATGCTCGCTTGATTTTGCAGTCACTCGGGGCTAAATATGGTTTAGACAGTCAAGGAAATCCTTTGCCTGTAGCCGCTGAGCCTACCACCAAATAAGTCAACCCATAGAGACCCGATCATTGATGAACCCAACTGAACAGCCTGCTGTTTCGCCCAATCTGCAACGCAGTAAACGCTTCGCCACCATTGCTTTGGTGGTGGCGGTGCTGGCGTGGATTGCATTGATGATCGCAGCTAAATTGCTGCCCGAATACGTCTGGCTCATTCATATTTTAATGCTTTCAGCAGAAGCTGGCGTGGTTGGTGGTTTGGCAGACTGGTATGCGATAACCGTTTTATTTCGCAATCCCTTTGGTCGGATTCCGATTCCTAAATTTTTACGTGACCACACAGAAATTATTCCACGCAATAAAGCGCGCATTGCTGAGTCGATGGGCCGCTTTGTTCAGGAAAATTTTCTTTCACCACATGTGGTTGAAAAAAGTTTAGCGGAGACGGATCTCTCTCTTGCCGTCGGGAAATGGTTGGCCAATCCGCACAATAATGCGCAAGTGACCCAAGTCATTCAGCAAACGGTCCCGAAAATTTTCGAATTTGTCGGTCAGGAACAAATTGGACGCTTTATCCAAAATAACAGCGTGCAATGGGTGCGCAATACGCAAGTCAACCATCTTGCCAGTGAAATGCTGCGAGCAGTTTTAGAAAATGATTTCCATCAAGATGTCCTGCAACGTGGACTAGATTTAGCCCATGACTGGATGTTACAGCACCCTGAACAAACCCGTGATTTATCACGTCAGTTGTTTAAAGAACTCGGGGTTTGGAAGCTCGCCAAAGGTGCAAGCTGGGTTGGTATTGATGTACAGCAGCGCACCATTGATTCACTGGTCAGTCGTGTCGAGTCCATGCTTGCTGACCATGAACATCCGTGGCGCCGTAAAATCGAAGACATGGCACAGCAGCTTATGCAGCAACTGGCGGACAATCAGAGTGTTGCCAGCCAACGCCTGAATAGCACCAAAGACGCCATGCTCGATAGTCCACAAATGTTGAATTTTATCAGTGGCGCAGTGGTGATTTTATGCGATGCCATTCGTTCTGATTTAGAAAAGCCCAACTCTGGCATTGCACAAAACCTACGCGTCGCCATTCAACAAGTGGGCGAAAATATTGTCTCTAACGTCGCTGTACGCCAATTGTTGAATGAAAAAATGAGTGATATTGCCATCAATCTCTCTGATCAATACAGCGAAAAAGTCATTCGGTTTATCAGTGAACGTATACATGAATGGGACTCACGTGAAATGATCGATAAGATCGAAAACGAAGTTGGTGGCGACCTACATATGATTCGAGTCAATGGTGTCGTGGTCGGCGGTTTTATTGGCCTTGCACTGGGGATTATTCGTGCCTGTGTAGAATGGCTGCTTTAGCCGCCCGCTAAAGTCCTCATCACAGGAGATGATAGGCCGCAGGTTTGAGCTTTATGCGTAGAACCGTTAAACTTTGCCGATCTGAAAATTTAATAGAACAATAAAATCTATGCATTTACCTGCCATCTATACACTACCTTTCATTCTAATCATCAGTAGCTTAAGCGCTTGCCAGACCATTTCCAAAACCAGCAGTACAGTCAGCGACAAAGTGATGGGGATGCTCGGTAAAGAAAAAGCCCCTGAAATCGATAAAAAAGGCACGGTCGATATCAGCAAAAGTACCCAACAACAGTTAGAAACTCTACTGACCAATATGCCGAAAAATCAGTGGGTCTATATTGAAAATGATCAACAAGGCACATCCACCCTCAAAAATAAATCGGCAGACAATTTCACCTTGAGCCTCAAATTGAATTGCAAAATCAGCACTCAGCGCCCTACTTTCAGTTTAAGCAATGCAGATGGCCAAGACATCCTAAAAGCACATGACACGAATGTGGGGCAAATCCAAATTTTGCTCGACAATAAAAACTTTGGAAATCCGTTTGAGACAGCCAATCAGCAAAAGTTCCAAAACTTTAAAACCGCTATCGCTCAAGCCAAAGTCATCAAAGTGTTTAATGCCTCAAAACTCTATACCTTCCAAAACAACAAAGCCGAATTACTCTCTAAAGCCGTAAGTTGTCGCGATAGCCTATAAATATTTAAAGCGAAATGCAGTAAGTCACCGTTTTACTCAACTGTGACTTACATGCAGGCTTATTTTGCAGGTGGCTGTGGCCCTGACATATCAACCAGCAGGCCTGTAAACTTTCGAACAAATGGCAATAAAATCAGTACAATGGGGAAAGCAATTGCCCATGAAATCATCCAATTATGCAGCCATAGAGTCAGAAATCCCTCAAACCAGCCTAAATTTCTGAGCATATTAATAAACGAAATAATACCGCTCATGAGACAGGATAAAATAAACGGCACGATAATCAGCGCCCAGCGTGCAGCTAACTTCGGCACATTGCCAAAAATTTTAGGGGTGGGTTGTGACATGTCCATATACTCAAGCAGTGATCCTGAATCGCTAAACCACTTATATCGTTTTACTTCGATATAAGCAATGCTTCACTTTTATCGAATATTTTTTATTCGCAACAAATGGGTTCACCTAAAGAGCCTGAAATTTGCTATATTTACCGTTTTTCTGCGACATTTATTTTTCGACTGATTATGAATACGGCAATACAAGCAGCGCTCGATCATGCAGTGCAATCCCTTCAAGCTGAAGGTGTACTCCCAACTGACTGGAACAATACTAGCAATTTGACCCGAACCAAAGACCGAAGCCACGGTGACTTTGCGTCAAACATTGCCATGATTGCCTCTAAAGCTGCAGGTATGAAGCCGCGTGATTTAGCCGAAAAAATTCTGGCAAATCTTCCAGAAGTCGCAGATATCAGCAAAGCAGAAATTGCAGGTCCTGGCTTTATTAACTTCTTTTTAAATGCTGACCAACGTTTTGCTGTCTTAGACCAAATTCAAGCTCAGAAAGATCAGTTCGGTCGCACACAGGCCAATGCTGAAAAACGTGTTCAAGTGGAATTCGTTTCAGCCAACCCAACGTCTAGCCTACACGTTGGTCATGGTCGTGGCGCAGCTTACGGTATGACCGTTGCCAATCTTCTTGAAGCAACAGGTGCTAAAGTTGACCGTGAATACTATGTCAACGATGCTGGCCGTCAAATGGATATCTTGGCGACATCGACTTACTTGCGTTATTTAGAATTGACCGGTCAACAACTGGTCTTCCCTAAAAATGCATACCAAGGCGACTACGTTAAAGAAATCGCTCAAAGCATTATCGACAAAGATGGCGATGCTTATGTACGCCCTGTTGCCGACATCTATAAAGATGTACCAGAAGACGTTCAATATGCAGCTGAGCTTGATGCTGAAGGCAACAAAGTGGTGCTTTCTGGCGACAAAGAAAAGCATATTGATGGTTTGATTCATAATTCTCAAAACCATTTGGCTGCAGGCTACCGTGTATTCCATCAAGCTGCGCTGAAAGCCATTCTTGATGATATTAAAGATGACCTTGGTGAGTTTGGTGTGACCTTCAACCAATGGTTCAGCGAAGCAACTTTGACTGAAAAAATTGATGAAGCATTACAAATGCTGGATCAACGTGGCTTCCTTTATGAAAAAGATGGCAACATCTGGTTCAAATCAACTGAATTTGGTGATGAAAAAGACCGTGTTGTGAAACGTCGTAATGGTCAAACTACGTACTTCGCATCTGACATTGCTTATCACTTAAATAAACTACAACGCGGCTATACAGATATCGTGGATATCTGGGGTTCAGACCACCACGGTTATATCGCACGTGTGAAAGCAGCGATTGATGCGCTTGGCTATGATTCTAAAAAATTGACTGTGCTATTGGTTCAATTTGTGAGCCTATGGCGTGGCGGCGAGATGGTTCAAATGTCATCTCGTTCAGGTCAATTCGTGACTTTACGTGACTTACGTAAAGAAGTGGGCAACGATGCTGCTCGTTTCTACTACGTCATGCGTAAATCAGAACAACACATTGACTTCGACTTAGACCTTGCTGTGTCTCAAAGTAAAGACAATGCGGTGTACTACATCCAATACGCACACGCACGTATCTGCCGTATGCTCGAAAAAGCGGCTGCGACAGACGTTCAATTCTCTGCTGAAGCTGCACGTCAATTTGCAGCTAAACTTGAGTTAGAAGCTGAAACTGAAGTTCTTGCTAAACTTGCGGCTTACCCTGAAATTGTGGTTCGTGCAGCAAACAGCTATGAACCACACCAAGTAGGTAACTACTTGAAAGAATTAGCGGCGTTGTTCCATGGTTGGTACAACGAAAATAAAGTCTTAGGTGATGATGCAGAACTGACTCAAGCGCGCTTATTACTGTCTGTAAACGTACAGCAAGTTTTACGCAATGGTCTTGAATTATTGGGTGTGAGTGCGCCTGAAAGCATGTAAGCAACCCTTTATGTTGCGAGCACAATAGAAATTCATCGGCATCGCCCATGCACAAACACAGCGCATGGGTTTAAGCGTCATCAATTGCATTGTGCTAAAAAGAATCCTTTTCAATACAGGCTCGAAATGAGCCTGTATTTCGTTTATATTCAGCAATATGTCCGTGTCATCTTGGCTGTGCTGAAATTGTGAAAATTAAACAAATTCCTGATGACACTCATGTAATATATAACAATCAAGACTTGCTACTTTGGGCTGCCCCAAAGTGGTTCGTGACAATTAAAATTAAATGAGGTTTCCACGTGTTTGGAAAAACGCAGCGCGGTGTATCTGATCGGCCAAATAAGCCTAAAAAACCATTGATTCCAGCATGGCTAGGTACACTTGTCATCATTTTAATCGTGTTGAGTTTCTTAGTTGCGCTCATGCTTTGGAAACCTTGGGAGCCTGTGAAGCCAAAAGGTCAAATTACCTCTGAACACTACCAAGAAGAAACCAATAAAGACTATCGTTTCTACGACCTATTGCCTCAGCAACAAGTGACGCCAATTCCTGAACAAGCTGTTCCAGAAACCGAAAATAAAGAAACGGTGGTGATTGTTGATGCACCAGAACAAAAGCCAGTTGAAACCACAGAGCTTGGACTAGAAACCACAGAAACTGCGCCTGTTGCTGCAAGTTATATTCTGCAAGTGCGCAGTTATGATGATCCTGATCAAGCCGATGCACGACGTGCTGAAATTATTTTGAACGGTTTATCTGCCGATGTGATTCAAAGTAATGAAAACGGCAAAGTTTGGTATCGCGTTGTGTCTGGCCCCTATGATTCACAAGAAGCTGCTGTGATTGCACAGCAAACTTTACGTCATAGCAGTATCGACTCGATTGTCGTAAAACGCTAAATTTTGAAATTAAAAAAAAGCGCCTGATGGCGCTTTTTTTTATTCATTCCTTTAATAAAGGGAGGTTAGAAGGGATTCTTTTTTGAATACATCAGCTTAGCTCAAAAACCTCTCCCTAACCCTCTCCTAAAGGGACAGGGAATTCATTAAATGGTATGCCCTAAAGCTTCGCCCATCACCACAGTCGAGTTGGCTTTAAAGGTCGCATCCCATTGCATTTTGTTTTCTTCAAACAACACAACCGCTGTTGAACCTAAATAGAAACGGCCCAATTCTGCACCTTTTTCTAAGAATAAATCGTGTTGATTCAGTTCCAAACGCCCTGTCGGTTTAACTTTACCTGTAGCCACGGTTTCAATACCTGCCACGATCATTGCACCTACCAGTACAACCGCCATACGACCAACTTCTGTATCAAATAAGCAGACCATGCGTTCATTGCGAGCAAATAAACCCGGAATATTTTCAGCAGTGGTTTGGTTTACAGAGAATAATTCACCCGGTACATACAAAGTTTCTGTCAATGTCCCTGCAAATGGCATATGTACACGGTGGTAGTCTTTTGGTGACAAATAAACCGTAGCAAACTGCCCATTTTTAAAGGGTTCAGCCAATTGTGGATCGGCAATTAGGTTTTCAACAGTGAACTTCTGGCCTTTGGCCTGAAATACATCACCATTTTCAATTTTACCCAGTTGTGAAATCGCACCATCTGCAGGTGAAACAACACTGGATGGATCAGCATCGACTGCACGCACGCCTTCTTTTAAAGAGCGAGTGAAAAATTCATTGAAGGATTTAAATTTTAAGGCATTGCTTTGCTCAGCAATCGACATGTCGATGCCATACTGCGCTTTAAATGCGGTAATCACGGCATTTTTCACCACAGGGTTTTCGCTTGCAGCCAATTTACCCACGATACGTGATAATTTGTGCTGTGGAACAACACGCTGAGCTTGAATAAAAATTTGTTTTTTTAACTGAGATGTAAGGCTCAAGACGGCAACTCTCCGGTGATCACAGGACTATCGAGTCGGTTGCCCCACTCGCTCCACGCACCATCATAAGCTTGAATATTCCAACCGAGTAAACGTCCCAGTATATAAGCTAGGCCCGACCGATGATGGGACTGACAATATACCACCACAGGTTCGTTTAAATTGAATCCCAATTGTTCTAAGCGTTGTCGTGTGCGTTCTAAAGGATGCAATTTTAAATGATTTTCTCGGTTAAGGGCAGTACTCCATTCGAAATGTCGTGCCCCCGGAATGTGACCGCCGCGTCGCGCAGCCAAACGTAGGCCTGTATATTCGTCTTCGGTACGGCAGTCCCATACTTGGATCTGCTCCTGCTGCACACGAGCCAATAGCTCATCATAATCTGTTTGATACTGAGCACGCGCCTCTGCACTTACTTCAACCAATGGGCTCACGGGTTCAAATTGCTCAATTTCAGACGAGGTCGGTAAGCCTGCCCCAAGCCAAGCATGGATGCCACCATTGAGGAGACTGGTATTTTCAAAACCGAGGCAATGTAAGTTCCAAATCAGTCGACCAGCCCATGCCCCACCTTCATCGTCATACACTACTACATGATGTTCTGGACTGATATTCAGATAGCTGATGAGCTGTTCTAAACCGGCTTGGTCAGGTAAAAGCCCCATCGCTTGTTCTTCTTGGCGCACTAACAGTTTCGGCTGCACATGCAGTGCATGTGGAATATGCAATTGGTCATAAACCGAACGACGACTCAAATCGACGATCCGTAGTTTTTCATTACCAAGATGTGAAACCAATTCTTCCGCTTCAATCAGCAGACCAAAATTCAGTGTAGATGCTGTCATCGTTGTTCGTGTTGTATTTTGTGCGATTAAATTCGATCTTAGCATAAGTCATTTTCACTATTATTCTGAATTTTTGCATTCCTTTAGCAATATTTTAGATATAAAAAAGCCGAATCATTGATTCGGCTTTTTTAGTTTTATCTAATGCTGTGTTTAAGCGCTAACTTCAGAGATGTCAAACACCTGACGCAGATACGCTAAGAAAGTATCATTATCCGTCATGGTTTTACCCGGACTATCTGAAATTTTTGCCACAGATTGACCATTACATTCAACCAGTTTCAGTACGATATTCAGCGCAGTTTGCCCCATATCATTGGTCAAGTTGGTGCCAATACCAAAACTCACTTGGAAACGGTCTTTGAAGTAATTATGCAAATCCCACGCTTTTTCGATATTTAGACCATCACTAAAGGTCAGCATTTTACTTTTGCTATCGACTTTAAGCTTTTTGTAATGTGCATAGGCTTTATCGCCCCATTCATACGGGTCGCCACTGTCATGACGTAAACCGTCGAATAGTTTGGCAAAGTACAAATCGAAGTCACGTAGGAACGCATCCATACCGACAACGTCCGTTAAGGCTATTCCTAAGTCACCGCGGTATTCCTGCACCCATGTTTCTAGCGCAGACTTCTGGAAGTTACGTAGACGAACATCAAGCGCTTGGAATGCTTGTAGGAACTCATGCGCCATTGTACCAATTGGAGTAATATTCAAGTCTTTGGCAATCAGAACATTACTTGTACCGCGGAAAATATACGGTGAAGCCTGATTTAATTCTTCAATTACATGCTTTTGCCATGCATAACTATAACGACGACGCGTGCCAAAATCAGAGACCAAGAATGGTGGATCATTTGGATTTTGCCGTGCTTCATACTGCTTCAGCAAGGCAATCTTATGTTGCAAACGGCGCTCACCTTCGGCTAAAACTTCGGGCGTACGAATACGTTGGAAATATAATTCATTGACGATGGCTAAAACAAAGATTTCAAACATCATCGCTTGAACCATTGGGCCTTCTACCCAAATGTCGAGTCGACCTTCATCATCAATACCCGCTTTAATAAAACGGCGTTTAAGCTGAAATAATTCAAGATAATCAACAAAATCGCTTTTAATAAAACGTAAACTGCGTAAATACTGCAATTCATCTTCTTTAAACTTCAACTGACAAAGCATGTCGAGCTGCATGTTTAAATCATCCAAAATTTCAACCAGTGGATAGGCTGTATCGTCCAAGTTACGGCAACGAAAGTGATACACACTATGGGTTTGCGGAAATTTGTGTAACACCACCTGAAGCATGGTGAATTTATACAGATCTGTGTCTAATAAGGATTGGATGATTGGAGACATAAAGACTTTCAGTTTTTATCAACTCTTTGCATTAAAGCATACTTTATTGATAAAAAGCCGATTGATTTAGTGGAATAACTTATAAATCACCGCGATTCATCGACTTTTTTCATTTTTTTTGCTGAAGCTGAGCGCGATCAAGCTCACTATTTTTTGAGTAACTGTCGATATTTTTCTTCTTGACCAAATTCACGCGCAAACTGTTCTGCAGTCTTTTGCCCCATTTTTTTTGGCATTTGCATCACAATCCACTTGGCGTAATTGCTTTGCAATCGCCCATTCTAATTTAAACATAGCACCCATCAATGCGGTGTTGCCTTTATTGTCACGTGCGCAGCGGTCTGCACCTTGTTCCAGCAAACGAGTCACAATATTTTGATGACCGTAATAGGTCGCCATCATCAGTGGTGTAAAACCCGAAGCATTGCGCACATCGACCGGAAAACCGTGCTTAAGAAATTCATTGATGACTTCTTCATTGCCAGTTTTGGCTGCAGCAAAGAAAATTGCGATCAATTCCTGTTGTGAGGTCATCTGATCGCTTGCAGTTGCTTTAGCGGGGGAGATATCTTCCGCGATTGCCACGTTTGCGAATGCGGAACCAAACGCTAGAAGACTGGCTAAAGTCAAATGTTGCATAACTTTCATGATGAACTCCAACAGAAATCGAATGTAGAATTGAATTAGAAATAATTCATTTCATAAAAATGAATATTTAAGGAGTGCCTATGAAACTCCCCCTAGGGTGCAGGAAAGGTATGGAGCTTCATAGGACTTTTTTGAGGTAACGTTCTAGACCCTAGTTACCAATCCTTAAGACTGATCGAAATTAGTCTTTCAGTTGTGCTGCTTTAGCTTTTACAGTTGCAAGGTTACCGTTTACTGCTTTAGTCATACGCGTACCGTAGTCAGCGTCTGCTTTGTAGAAGTAAGACAGCATGATGTGCTTGGTTTCTGAATCTTTCACGTTGCCAAGGTCAGCCGCCAAGTTCATGATCAAGTTTTCTTTCTCTTTCGCAGAGTATGAACGGTAAAGTTCACCCGCCTGCTTGAAGTTTTGCTCTTTCACACCTTTTTGTTGAACTGTGCCAGAAAGCGGCGTTTCAACCGCACGCGCTTTCGCAGTCGCTGGTTTTGGCTCAATACGGCTTGGCTCGTAGTTCACGTTCGATGAAGTGCCGCCAACATTCATAGAACCATCCTGGTTGTTGTTGTTCACGTTAACCAATGGACGGTTGACTGGAATTTGCTGGTGATTCGCACCCAAACGGTACATTTGAGTATCTGAGTAAGAGAAGATACGGCCTTGCAGCAGACGGTCTTCTGATGGCTCGATACCTGGTACTAAGTTGCCCGGAGCCAATGCCACTTGTTCCGTTTCCTGGAAGAAGTTTTTCGGCATACGGTTCAGTGTCAACGTACCCACTTTAGTTTCTGGAACTAAGTTCGTTGGCCAGATTTTAGTTGGATCTAATGGATCGAAATCGAAGCTGTTGAGATCTTTAGGATCTAACACTTGGATGTAAAGATCCCATTTCGGGAATTTACCAGCGTTGATGTTGTTATAAAGATCGTTAGTCAAGTGATTAAAATCTTTACCTTGTTGCTCAGCAGCTTCTTTAACGTTCAGACCTTTCACGCCTTGTTTAGAGCGGAAGTTGAATTTAACGTATTTGTATTCGCCTTTGTCGTTATAAAGCTTGTACGCATGTACACCAAAGCCGTCTTGTTCGCGGTAGCTGGTAGGCACACCTTGGTTACCATACACATAAGTCAACATATTGGTTGCCCATGGTTGGCTAGACAAGAAGTCAAATACGCGGTTTGCGTCTTGAACGTTGTCAATTGGGCTTGGCTTCATTGCGTGAATGAAGTCAGGGAATTTAATTGCATCACGAATGAAGAAGACTGGAGTTTGGTTACCCACTAAATCCCAGTTGCCTTCTTGCGTATAGAACTTGATCGCGAAACCGTGCGGGTCACGTAGAGTTTCTGGAGAATGTTTACCGTGAATTACAGTCGAGAAACGTAAGAAAACTGGAGTCTTAGTACCTGCTTTGAACAATGAAGCAATGGTTAGATCAGATAAATCTTTAGTTGCAACGAATTCACCATAAGCACCTGTACCACGGGCATGTACCACACGCTCAGGAATACGCTCACGACCAAAACGTTGTAATTTTTGAACCAATTGTACGTCTTGAAGTAGAACTGAACCATTTGGACCCGCAGTAATCGAGTTTTGGTTATCGCCTACTGGTGCACCATTGTCTTTAGTTAATGGCGCTGCTTGAGTCGCCGCTGTTGCTGTTGCTAACATCGCAACCAATAAAGAACGCTTAAACATCGTCTTAATCTCTCTGTTAAATACCTTTCCTGCCCCGCAAAGATACTGATATTTAATAAATAGATAAAACAGATTATTTTTATAAATTCAATCGCATTATTAGATTTATAAAAAATATACAGTTCATTTTCAAATGTTTGAGCCCAAAATTTTCTAAACATCGCTTCGAAAGAATGCTGTCTTTGCTACAATCCCTGCCCTATGTTCAATTTTCTACTCGGAAGAATTTATGCGGGCCTTGTTACAACGTGTTTTGGAAGCCAAAGTGGTGGTCGATGGTGAGATCACGGGTGAAATCAATCACGGTATTTTAGTGTTTTTAGGACTTGGTAAAGCTGACGATTTAGAAAAAGGCAAAAAACTGATCGATAAGATCTTGAAATACCGTTTTTTTGATGATGAACAAGGCAAGATGGGCTGGAATGTCAGACAAGCCGGCGGCGGTATCCTCTTGGTGTCTCAATTTACCCTGATGGCGCAAACGCAAAAAGGCCTGCGCCCCGATTTTGGCCCTGCCATGCCGCCAAGCGATGCCAAAGCACTGTATGAACAGTTGGTCGATTACACCAAGAACCAATATGACCATGTACAAACAGGCATCTTTGCTGCCGACATGAAAGTGCATTTGGTCAATGACGGTCCAGTGACCTTTAATTTAGAAGTTGAATAACCACTGAAGCATTAAAAAAGCCCTCAAAAGAGGGCTTTTTTAAATCCTCCCGCTAAAGGAGGGAAAACAAGGCGTAAATCTTACTTACCTGTTTTTTCTTTAATAAACGCACGTGCGATTTTGATTTTTTCTTTAACCGGTTTTGGAAGTTTAGGTGGAATTAACTTCGCCACTTGGTTAAACCAGACCAGTAGACCAAAATCACCTTCCATTTTAATACTGCCATTTTGCATACCCGTCATAAATGCTGTTGGGTCACCTTTCATCAAAGTTTTTACGCCCTGTTCGCTGTCCGCAAATTGCAAAATAAAGTCTGCTTTTTCCGCATCGCCTGAAACAGTATCAATCTGTCCATTATTTACAATAATTTGACGTGCAACACCCAAATCTGTACCGATTTGAATGCGGAATTGACGTTCATGAACCAATTCAATGAATTTAGGGCTAGTACGTGCAAGCTGTTTCATACGAAGCGCTAAACCTGCCACGAGTAAATCAAGTGGATCCGTACTGACATCAACTAAAGGTAGTTTTACGACAGGAATTGATGATAGTTTCATGACTTAAAGCCTATTGTAATTGTTGGAAAATTGACTGGCTTCATCCTACCATAACTTGGCTTTTGAGAAGTAAGGCTTTGTATCTCAAATCGGACTAATGCGTTCATAAAAAAATGCGCCCTCTGGCGCATTTTCATTGAAATTTTGTTCTGGCACTTATCGGCTCGAACATTGCTGTTCTTCATCATATACAGGCGTGTGCTCTATACATTGGCGCTTTGCCATCGCACGCTCTGCACGGCGGTCTTCACGTAACAATACTAAAGTGAATACCACCATTGCGGCCATTAATGCCGTTAAATAACTATAAGTCACTGATAATTCAAACATGGTTTGTGTGCCAAATCGAATCACTTCAATGAGTCCCCACACCAGCATCCCCGCCAGCATAAAACTTAACCAGCGACGATAAGGCGAGAAGAAAACAGCAATCACAGCCGCCGATACCAAGCTCAGGCCAACGATTGTTGCTAAATTCGCTGTTAACATAAAAACCTCCGTCATTTGACAGCTGACATCTCTTGTCTTACAGGATGCTGAGCCGTCTCACTACTGTATCTTCAGTAAATAGATTTGGTCGATCTCAATCTCTTGCAAGCATTATGCTGAGTTTTTTGCATAAAAAAAGTCTCGTTTTTTGTCCATGCGACACACCTTGTCGCAACATTATTTTGTCATTACATTTTTTCTTTTTAAAGAATTTCTAGAACAATGATGGCATCTCGTTTCGAGTGTCATTACAAAAAAAACAGCTGGTTTTAGGCTAAAAAAATTAATTTTTCGAATGCTGTTAATCGTTGTTTTTATCGACAATTTTCTTCTACCGTTCATCGGATGAGCTGAATTCTTGGCATAAAAAAACGCAGCCTTTTGGCTACGTTTTTTAGTATGACTTAAATGGTTTTAAGCACGATTTAAATCTTTATCATGCACACCAAGCAGGTAAAGAACACCATCTAAACCCACGCTTGAAATGGCTTGATTGGCATTTTGACGCACCAAAGGTTTCGCACGGAAGGCAACACCTAAGCCGGCTAAAGACAACATTGGCAAATCATTCGCACCATCACCGACAGCAATCGCTTGTTCTAATGAAATCCCCATTTCTTCAGCGATTTGTGTCAATAAGAAGGCTTTGCGGGCACCATCCACAATATGGCCTTTCACTTCACCGGTTACAGCGCCATCTTGGACGTCCAGTACATTGGCATGGACTTCATCGATACCCAGTTTTGCTTGTAGATATTCGGCAAAATACTGAAAACCACCTGACAAAATAGCCGTGCGATAGCCCAGTGATTTAAGCGTTGAAATCAGACGTTCCGCACCTTCTGTGACAGTCAGACGTTCTGCAATCTTAGGCAATACCGAAGCATCCATACCTTTGAGTAGTGCCACACGTGCACGGAAACTTTGTTGGAAATCGAGTTCACCTTGCATAGCACGTTCAGTGATTTCAGCCACTTGAGCGCCGACACCCGCTTCAATCGCCAATTCGTCAATCACTTCTTGCTCAATCAGCGTCGAGTCCATATCAAAGCAGACCAAACGACGATTACGACGGTAAGCATTGTCCTCTTGAACGGCAACATCTACCCCAAGTTCGGTAGATAGACGTAAACATGCTGCACGCATTGCAGTAGCATCCAACATTTGGCCTTTTAGACCAAATTGAACGCAGGCACGTCGTGGGCCTTCGCTTGATCCATCTAACTCTGGACGGCCAGATAAACGAGTCACAGTTTCAATATTGAAGCCTTGGCTCGACACAATATTTGTAACTGCCTGTAAATGAGACGCCTGTAATTCTGGCGCAAGTGCCGTAACGATATAGCGTGTGCGGCCTCCCTCATTTACCCATTGTTGATATTCTGTTGTAGAGATTGGTTTAAAGCGCACAGTTAAGCCAATATCATGTGCTAAAATCAACATCTCCTTCATGGCTAATGCTGTCGCAGTCTGGTCTTCCGACGAAACAACAATACCTAAAGTCAGCTGATTGTGGATGACTGCTTGTCCGACATCTAAAATCTGTAAGGAATGTGCGGACAAAACCTGCATTAATCGTGTAAATTGATTAGGTTGGTCAGGTCCTAAAAGTGATATAAGAATGATTTCTCGCATGAATTGACTCGGGTCTGAGCTACAACTAATGTAAGAATCATAATCTAAATTGAATAGAATTGCCTTGGAAGTTTACGTTGAATGCGCCTAGACAAGGGCTATTTGCTAGCCTATTAGTAGTTTGTTTTGCTTTGCATACCTTTTTATTGGTATTGGCAACAACCCACCAACTGAACGAAAACCGTGCCAGTCAGGGACAACTGATGACCAGTCAATTGGTTACAGACAGCCTATCTGAGCTTGAGCCGGCCAATACCGTATCATTAGCCTTACTTGCTGACCGCTATGCAACCAACCCGAGCGTGGCTTCCATCCGCATCTTAAATGCCAATAATCAAGTTTTGGCCACAGGCGGTTTGACCAAAACCCGTGACGGTGAAATCTTTGTTCGTGATGCGCTGCAAAACGAAAAGAAAGTTGGAACGGTTGAAATCACCTTAATTAAACCAAGTATTGGTGAAATCTTACGTACGCAATGGGCTGCGATTCTATTTTCATTATTCTTACATGGCTTGTTATGGTTGGCGTATCGCGCAATTGCACGTCCAAGCCGTACTGAATATTTAGCGCGAATCAACAATGAATCACGTCTAAAACATGAAATTCAAACGCTAGCGCAGGCTTTAGAACAAGAAAAACATAATGCCGCTGTGGCGATTGCTCAAGCGCAGCAAAATGCGCAAGCCAAAGCAAAACAGCATAAAGACATGAAACCAGTGGTTCTCGACAGCAACAGCTTGGCATTAAATATTCAATTTTATGATCCGAAACAGTTGCTCGATAGCGTCAACAAAACCGTGTCTGTGCCGTATTTTAATCTCTGCCAAATTTTCTTGAATAAAACCACAGAACTCTGTGTTCAACATTATAAATTGAACAGTTCTGACATCAGTACAGTGCATAAGTTTGATGAACATGGCGCAACCATCAGCATGACTGCTGACACTCCAGATGCGCTGCGTTGCCTCACCATGATCAGCTCAGTATTCCAATTGCTTTCAGATGTTTTATATAAACGCTACCGTGAAGAAAAACGATTCGTTTTACAAACCCGTAGTGCAATTTCAAGCTCTGTCGAAGCTATGCAATTGTCTTCTGTACAAGCGGCTGAGCGGTTAGTACAACAATTGGTTGCCAAAGAAAGTGCCATTCATGTGCCGACAACTTTGCTCAAAGAGATTTCAGATCATTTCCAATTGGTCAGCTTGCCAAATCCGACCAATGTGCTCACTCGTCATGCGTTTATGCTCAATGGAATGGACAGTGATGCCGCTGAATTGGCTCAAAACTTCAGAACTGAAATTTTAAAATCCAAACAATCAAAAGCCTCTTAAAGGTTTTAGCAAAATCAAAAATCCCGACTTGAATCGGGATTTTTTTGTCTTAAACGGTCGAAATTTTCTGTGCAATCAAATATTTTTGCGCGTTATGCAGCTCGTCACCTGCTTCAACCACGACTCTCTCCCATTGCCCATTCGACTGCATTTCCCATGCATTTTGATTATCGTCCAAATAGTTAAGTAAACCATCTTTCATAATGCGTTTTTTCAAACGGCTTTCTAAAATGGGAAAACAGGTTTCGACCCGTGAAAATAAGTTACGTCCCATCCAATCGGCACTGGCACAGTACAATCGTTTTTCGCCTGCATGCTCAAAATAATACACTCGAGTGTGCTCTAAGAAGCGCCCAACGATAGATCTCACATGAATATTCTCAGACATACCTTTGACCTGAGGAATCAAACAACAAATCGAACGGATAATTAAATCTACACGTACCCCTGCTTGCGATGCACGATACAAAGCAGCAATCAGTTGCGGTTCCGTAAGTGCATTGACCTTCACAATAATTCGTGCGTATTTTCCCGCTTGTGCAGCAACAATTTCCTGTTCAATTAGTTTCAATAATTCAGTATGCAGGGTAAATGGTGCATGCAATAAAGCTTTCAGCTTCGCCATCTTGCCCATACCGGTCAGTTCCTGAAACATACGATGCACATCCTCGCAAATATCGGGATGCGTCGTCATCAGGCCATAATCGGTATACATCCGCGCATTGCCTGCGTGGTAATTACCTGTTCCCAAATGGGCGTAGCGTAACAACTGATTATTTTCACGGCGTACAATCAAAATCATCTTGGCATGGGTTTTATAGCCCACAATGCCATACACCACGACAGCCCCAGCTTCTTGCAATATATTGGCCACGGTAATATTGGATTCTTCATCAAACCGCGCCCGAAGTTCGATGACGGCGGTTACTTCCTTGCCGTTGCGTGCCGCCTCCGCTAAAACTTGTACGATGTCCGAATCTGGCCCACTACGATAGAGCGTTTGCTTAATGGCTAATACCTGAGGGTCTTTTGCAGCTTCACGTAATAAGTTGATGACCGGTTGAAAGGAGTCAAACGGATGATGTAACAACACATCTTGTGTTTTTAATACATCAAAAATCGCAGTTTGTTTACGAAAAACTTTAGGAATAATCGGTGTATAGACCGGATATTTCAGTTCAGGTCGATTAAAACTGGTACTGAGACGCGATAAATTGATCGGGCCGTCAATGCGATAGAGCTCCTGCTCACTCAAATCAAATTCATCTAACAAATAATCAATAATGCTTTGCGGACAATCATCTTCAATTTCTAAGCGAACTGCCCGACCAAAACGGCGTGAAGACAATTCATCTTTTAAGGCCACAGCCAAGTCATCCACATCTTCAGCTAGAACCAAATCTGCATTGCGTGTCACTCGAAAAGCATAACAGCCCGTCGCTTTCATCCCCGGGAATAAATCATTAATGTGTTGCTGGATGATGGCCGTCAGAAAAATTTGTGTTTCTATACTTCCTTCAACCTCGGCAGGCATTTTAATTAAACGCGGCAAGGAACGTGGTGCAGGCACAATCGCCATTTCAATGGCACGACCAAAGGCATCTTTACCTTCTAGGCTCACAATGAAGTTGAGGCTTTTATTGACCAAGCGTGGAAACGGATGCGATGGATCTAAGCTAATCGGCGTTAAGACCGGTTGAACTTCTTTACTAAAATAATGGCTAATCCACGCCCGATGTTTTTCTAAAATATCTTTAAATTGAATAAAGCGAATGCCTTCACTTTGTAATGCAGGCAATACAGCATGATTGAGGGTGTGGTATTGCTGTGCAACCGTGTCATGAATCACTTGGGAAAGTTCATCTAAGACCACTTCAGTCGGAATGGCATCTGGCGTCCGTGCAATCGCATTCAAATCTCGTTGTTTCATCAGCCCCGCAATGCGAATTTCAAAGAATTCATCTAAATTGCGTGAAAAAATGATGAGAAAATTCAAGCGTTCAAGTAAAGGTAAACTTGAATCGAGTGCCTGAGCCAAGACCCGCCGATTAAAATCTAAAAGTGACAATTCACGATTATAATAGGTCTCTGATGAATGCTGAAAATGTTGCATACCCTCTCAATGCTGTTTGAAACAGTCTATATCTAAAGTGTTTGCCGGCATGTTAGGCAGCGGAGATGACACTTATGTTACAAATAGCATTAATCAATTAAAAAAGCATGCAATTCCCTAAAGCCCTGTTCATCAAATCGTAAAATTTATTTTCGACATCAAAAAAGAGGGACATTGCCCTCTTTTTTACTGAATTGTTTTTTTGTTTATTGCACAGGCTTGTCTTGTTCCAATGCTTTGGGCTCACTCGTCCGTGCTGCCCAATAGGTTGCCAGTGCGGGACCCGAAATATTGTGCCACAAACTAAAAATCGCACTCGGCACAGCGGTCAGAGGTAAAGCGGCAAAATGGGTCGCCGCCAATGCCACACCCAAACCTGAGTTTTGCATCCCAACTTCAATCGACACTGCTTTACAGTCTGCATAGGGCAATTTAAACAGTCGGCTGGCCCAAAAACCCAATAGATAGCCCAAGCCATTATGTAAGGCCACTACCCCAAGAATCAGTAAACCTGATTGCAAAATCTGTGTTCGACTACCCGCAATGATTGCTGCCACAATCGCTACAATTGCCACAACAGAAACCAATGGCATGACCTGTATATAGGCATCCACTCGGTGCTTAAAGACAGTTCGAATCATTAACCCCACAATGATCGGAAATAAAACCACTTGTAAAATTGAAACCAACATCGATGCCGCATTAATTTCGATCCATTGGCTTGCTAACAAATAGAAAATCGCAGGGGTTAAAACCGGTGCGAGTAATGTCGCAACAGAGGTACAGGCAACAGATAATGCGGTATTGCCTTTTGCCATATAGGTGATGACATTAGAAGCCGTTCCACCCGGACAGCAACCGACAAGAATGACCCCGATCGCGATTTCTGTCGGCAGTTGTAATAATTTACACAAGAAAAAAGCCAATCCCGGCATCACAATAAACTGTGCCAAAACCCCGATCATCACAGCTTTAGGGCTTTGCAATACACTTTTAAAATCTTGCAGTGTCATGGTCATGCCCATACCCAACATAATGATGCCTAGCATCCATGGGATATATGCTTTTAACCAAACAAATACATCGGGAAAAAACATGGCGAGCGCTGCAAACAGCACCACCCAAATCGCAAATGTTTTCTGCACAAATTGAGTGAATTTTAAGAAAGCCGACATAGGCATCTTCCATTTAAAAACAGGGACAAAAAAAGGCACACCCTTGTGCCTTTTCTCAACTGAGCCCACTGGGTCATGCCAAAGATAATGCCTGTGCATGCTGCTGCACAATATCTTTCAGGTAAATACGCTTCACTCTATTCGCCAACATGTCTTGCCATGCATGCTGTAAAGAACCCTGTAAATCGATCCCTTTGGTCAAATCAGCAATCACAAAAGTTTCAAAACCAAGCTTACGTGCATCCATTGCCGTCCATGCAACACAGAAATCCGTGGCAATGCCCACCACAAAGACTGTATCAATACCACGTTCGCGCAAATAGCCCGCCAAACCTGTTGAAGTTTTCTGATCTGCTTCCATAAACGCAGAGTAGCTGTCGATATGCTGATGAAAACCTTTACGGATAATTAGCTGCGCCGTTGGTAAATTTAAATCAGGATGCAATTCGGCATCCTGTGTGCCTTGTACACAATGCGTCGGCCACAATACTTGCGTTCCATAATTCAGCTCTATGCTGTCATAAGGTACATGCTCAGGATGATTTTCAGCAAAAGAGATATGGTCGGCTGGATGCCAATCTTGAGTCAGCACAATATTCGTAAAGTATTGCCCCAGTTGATTAATCCCTGGAATAATTTGATCGGCATTGGCAACAGCCAACTGACCACCCGGGGTAAAACCATTTTGTACATCGACCACAATCAGCGCTGTATTTTTTTGCATATCTCTCCATCCGTTGTCATGCATTTTCGGCGACTCTACTGATTCGCTCATATTTTAAAAGCCTTAGTATTCAGTCCTGTGCATAAAAATAAAATGACTGTCCTTCCTGACAATACCGATACTTGGGCAAATGCTCAACCAGCCGCTGTGCAAATCGTGGGTAAATACGGGCTTTTCGCCGAGTCGAAGCATGAAAATAAAAATATCGCGGTTGATGTTTAAAGATATATTTTAATAAATGGCTGCGTGTCTGTTGCATGACCTCAAATGCATTAATATTTTCAGCAACATCTTCTAGGGTAGGTTCATCGGCAAAGGCCAACCACGCATTTTTTCTCGGATGTTGGCGATGTCTTTGAAATACAGGTTTGAGTTCCAAAATAAATTCGTGCTGATGTAGATACAAACTAAATTCACGTTGATCAACTTTAAAAATTGCGACCAGTTTTCTTGCTGACATAGCCCCTCTACGTTGATTTTTTATTTTTTCATTCTGCTGTATTTTTACATCAAATACGTTTATTTATCTTGGCTTAAAGCATTAGTGCGACTTCTATTGTCGCCATAAAAAAGCCCGCAATATACGGGCTTTTTTTGATATGACATGTTCCTTAAGCTGGAATACGACGTACCAACAACAACATAAATACTGCAGAGATTGCGATACATGGAATCGCAGCGGTAATCACCCCTGCCGCACCAAAACCTGCTGCCAATAACTGACCCGCAATTGCAGGGCCTAACATTGCACCGACACGACCAACGGCTGAAGCTACTCCAACACCCGTACCACGTAACTGTGTCGGATACACGATACCACCGAAGGCATACAATACACCTTGGCAACCAATCACGAATGCACCGACTAAAGCTGACGCCATGTACATTTGAGTCAATGAACCTGCACCATTCAGCGCAAATAGACCTGCCAAAATACCGCCGTACATCAAAATGATCACATAAGCTTTCTTCCAACGATCAGTCAACATACCTAAAATGATCGTACCAATGGTTGCACTCACCATGAAGTAGAACTGCGCAGTTGCACCATCTTTACGAGTGAAACCGAGTTCGGTGAACAACGACGGTAACCAGCTCAACATGATGTACACCACCATCAAGGTGAAGAAGTAGCTCACCCAAATTGAGAAAGTACGTAAACGGTTTTCTGTGTTAAAGAGGTTTTTGAAAGCACCTTGTTGCACTTCGCCATTGGCGGTCGCTTGAACCGCTTGATCTTTGGCTTTCAAGAATTCACGCGATTCGGGCAGGAACCAAATCATCAATGGAATCACAACAATCGGTAATAAACCGCCTAAATAGAAAATATTTTTCCAGTTTGCACCGAAGTCCGTCATTGCGACCAATGATAAGATTGCCGCACCTACAGGCATACCACAGTACATCAAACCGACTGCACGACCACGATTTTGTGGCGTTACCGATTCAGATGCCAAGGTAATTAAAATTGGCATTGCTGCACCTAAACCTGCACCTGCAAGAAAACGTACAGCGAGTAAGCTATGGAAGCTATTTACCCATACCGTACATAAGGTAAAGATGGCGAACATCCCCGTAGACCAAATTAATACTTTTTTACGGCCCATTCGGTCTGCAATCCGACCACCCACCAAAGCACCAGGTAATAATCCTAAAATACCGGCACTAAAAAACACCCCTAGCTGCGAGCTATCCAGCCCGAAATATTCACGAATCCCTGCTGCTGCAATACCTGCAGCCTGAATATCCAGACCTTCGATTACGGCAATAAGGAAGCAGATTGCTACCGTGACAATAGCATGCTTATTATCTGACTTTTCCATTGGAGAATCCTTGTTGTCATCAGCGTTCAAATTAAGTCGCATCATCGCTGAGCCTTATAAAGGATATAACTACCAATAAGTTGAAGCCTTTCGTCCAAAATTGGATTACGTGCATGGTGTAATAGTTTTTGTGCTTTAAGTCACAAAGTCGTAAAAACAATTAAAAATTTAAAATAAAAAAATATGAATCGTGCAATGAACAGTCAAATCAAGCGATCTTTTTAAACACTCATAAAAACATGTCCATTTCTATTAGATATAAAAAAGATTATTACCCAAGTTTTTAACAATCATTTGTAATAAAACCCGAGCGAATTGATATAGTTTTTAAATCTTTAGTCATTGTTATTTAATCTTAAATTCTGATTAAAAAGCACGGAATACACATAGATCAACCTTTTGCTGATGATTTAATCAATCCCATCAACCATGCCAACCCTCTCGATTAAATAAAACATTTTCAAGATTCAGCCCCTGCTGAACAATTTTCAGGCTGCAAAAAAACCGCTATTTTACACTTGATTGTTTTAAGTTTGATTTGTATAAAGAATTTTATGGCTTTGACCAAAGCATATTGTTCTTATGCGTTTGATCAGTCATAATTTGCGTAAGCATTATTCAATTTGGGTATAGCCCAATGAACATGCTACAAATCAAAATTCGAAACCATCCAGAAATCAATATTTCATCTTGTCGGATGGACAAATAGGATAGCTTTTCAAAATGACTCAGCAAGCTCAGACCATTCAAGGTTCAATTGTCGCAATCGTCACCCCAATGTTTGAAGATGGCAGCGTAGATTGGAAGAGCCTCGAGAAGCTGGTTGAGTGGCATATAAAGCAAGGCACCAATAGTATTGTTGCTGTAGGGACTACAGGTGAAGCTTCTACCTTGAGCATGGCCGAACACACTCAGGTGATCAAAGAAATCATCCGTGTGGCGAACAAACGCATTCCAATTATTGCCGGCACAGGTGCAAACTCAACCCACGAAGCGATTGAACTCACCAAAGAAGCCAAAGAATTAGGTGCAGATGCGGCATTATTAGTAACACCATACTATAACAAACCGACCCAAGAAGGCCTGTATCAACACTACAAAGCAATTGCTGAAGCTGTTGATTTACCTCAAATTTTATACAACGTCCCTGGCCGTACCGGTGTAGACATGCACAACGACACCGTGATCCGTCTTGCTGATATTCCACAAATCGTAGGGATTAAAGACGCCACTGGCGATGTTCCTCGTGGTCAAGAACTCATTGAAGGCCTTAAAGGCAAAGATATGGTGGTGTACTCAGGTGATGATGCAACGGCTTATCAGTTAATGGGTTTAGGTGCTAAGGGCAACATTTCGGTTACTGCGAACGTGGCGCCAAAAGAAATGAGCGAAGTGTGTGCAAGCGCTTTGGCGGGTGACGCAGTCCAAGCCGAGCAACAAAACAATACTGTTGCAAATTTACATCAAATTTTATTTTGCGAATCGAACCCAATTCCTGTGAAATGGGCACTTCATGAGATGAACCTGATTGAAACAGGCATTCGCTTACCATTAACACCCCTTGCAGAACAATATCGCACTCCGCTTCGTGAAGCACTCATCACTGCGGGCGTTATCAAATAAAGAAGAGCAAACATCATGCAATTACGTTTAGGACTTAGCCTGGCACTTTCAGTGTTTACATTAGCCGGTTGTAGTTCACTTGCCTTTAATAATGGCACACTGGACTATAAACAAACCACAGATGTTGAACCACTGAAATACCCTGAAGGGTCGATGGTTCGTCCTGCAACGCCTTTGTATCCTGCTCCATCTGTTGACCCACTAGCAATTGAGCATGCACCAAAGCTTGAAAATAAGCGCGGCAATCGCTATGCCCTTCCGCGTCCAGCCGCGGAAAAAAATAATGTCGTTGCAGATTCCTCAACAGACAGTACAAATATTAGCCGCCCTCAACTATTGGTGGATGGAAATCAAAATCCACTGATCAAAGTTGAAGGAAATTCTGCTACAATTTGGCAATACACACTTGCTACCCTCAGCAGCCTTAACCATACCATTGTTGGTCAGAGCAAAAACCGTTACGAAGTAACCGTCAAGGTCGATCAGCAGACCTATGTCTTAAGACTTTCTTCTGTAGGTTCAAGCAATAACATCGCTGTGTTCAATGCCGATAACAGTTTTGCAGACAAAGAAAAAGCTGCAGATCTGTTAGCTCAGATTTACCAAAATTGGCCAGCCTAGTCGTACTAGGCATTTTTTCTCGAAAAAGGTTCCCTCATGTTAAAACAAACCTTGCTCTATACTGGTAAAGCGAAATCTGTTTATGAAACAGATAGTTCTGACCACCTCATCCTAGTTTTCCGTGACGATGCTTCTGCATTCAACGGTGAAAAAATTGAACAACTGGATCGCAAAGGTAAGGTGAACAACCGTTTTAACGCCTTTATCATGGAAAAATTGGCTGCGGCTGGTATCGAAACTCATTTCGAAAAACTTCTTTCTCCAACTGAAGTTTTAGTGAAAAAATTGACTATGGTTCCTGTAGAGTGCGTAATTCGTAACTATGCAGCAGGTTCACTTTGCCGTCGTTTAGGCGTTGAAGAAGGTAAAGAACTTACTCCGCCAACTTTCGAATTGTTCTTCAAAGACGATGCGTTAGGCGACCCAATGGTGAATGAATCACAAGCGATTGCATTAGGTTGGGCGACTGCAGAACAACTCGCTCAAATGAAAGAATTGACTTATAAAGTAAACGAAGTACTTAAAGGTCTATTCGATGCAGGCAACATGCTGCTTGTTGACTTTAAACTTGAATTTGGTCTGTTCCACGACCGTATCGTACTGGGTGACGAATTCTCTCCAGACGGCTGCCGTCTCTGGGACAAAGACACTAAGAAAAAACTCGACAAAGACCGTTTCCGTCAAGGTTTAGGCGGTGTAGTTGAAGCTTATGAAGAAGTTGCTGCACGTTTAGGTATCGACCTTTCTGATATCTAAGTCGTTCATCGATGTAAAAAACCGAGCTCTTTAGCTCGGTTTTTTAATGAAATATTACTCGATTAATCTATGATCGAAAAAACAAATGTTAACGATAAAAATCCTCTGTTTCACATTTAGCCAAGTTCACACTAAGATACCTACATACCAGGCAGCACCAGAATCTATAAGTTTTCAATGTGTATGCCGACCAAATTTTCCATCTACCCTCTAGGATGTATCTCCCCAAAGACATCCTATTTTTTCAGCCCAGCTCGCCTTGAGTTGGGCTTTTTTTTGCATGAAATAGACATAAAAAAGGGCGCCGAAGCGCCTTCCCATTATGATCATTCAAATTATTACTGCTGTTGTTGTTGCATCCAACGTCGTTGCTGCAAACGCTCACCTTCGACTTCACGTTTATTGCGTGCAGACTCATACAGCTTAGTGCCTTTCAGTTCAGGCGGCATATAATCCTGCATGACAAAATGCTCAGGATAATTATGTGGATATAAATAGTCCACGCCATAGCCTTGCTCTTTCATCAATTTGGTTGGTGCATTTCTCAAATGTAGTGGCACAGGTAGATTCGAGGTTTTTTCTGCCAAATCTAAGGCTTTGTTGATGGCCAAATAAGTACTGTTACTTTTAGCACTGGTTGCCAAATACACCGCACATTGCCCCAAAATGATTCGACACTCAGGCATACCAATTGCCTGCACAGATCGGAAACATTCTCCAGCCAACAGTAAAGCATTTGGATTTGAGTTGCCAATATCTTCAGATGCCGCAATCAACATACGACGGGCAATAAAAACAGGATCTTCACCACCTTTGAGCATTCGAGCCATCCAATACAAAGCGGCATCTGGATCACTGCCTCGAATCGACTTAATAAAAGCCGAAACTAGATCATAATGCTGTTCGCCCGATTTGTCATAGCGTGCAATATTTTGCTGCGCAACTTTGACTACCACCGCATTGTTAATGATATTTTCTAAGTCTGGCTCAAACGTACTGGCGATTAAATCTAAAAGATTTAATGCTTTACGAGCATCACCTGCGGCAAATTGAAATAAAGCTTCATATTCTTCGATTTGAATATAACGCTCTTTTAAAAACGAATCTTGGTGAATGGCTTGATCCAATAAGCGCTGAATTACGTCATTATCCAGAGCATTTAAGGTATACACCTGACAACGCGACAATAAGGCATTATTAACTTCAAATGAAGGGTTTTCTGTGGTTGCACCAATCAGGGTAATTTTGCCCTTTTCAACTGCATTCAGTAAGGCATCTTGTTGTGACTTATTAAAGCGATGAATTTCATCAATAAACACCACAGGTGTCAATAAATCTCCACCATCGGCGATGATTTCACGTAACTCTTTCACCCCAGTATTGAGCGCAGATAAACTAATAAATGGTCGGTCAACGGCCTGCGCTAACAACAATGCAATTGTGGTTTTACCTACACCCGGAGGTCCCCAAAAAATAATCGATGGCAAATGCCCTTGGTCAATCATCTGGCGTAACGGTGCATTTTCACCCAAAAGGTGATCTTGTCCAATAATTTGCGATAAATCATGAGGACGCATGCGTTCAGGAAGAGGAATTTGGCTGTCTGACATCTTATTATTTCGTTTCCGGCAATTGGGGACGTTTTTTCTATTCTAACACTGCCTTGGCAGAATCTTTGCTTTATTCGGTATTCAATTTAGGAGGGTGGTTTAATGTCGTTATTTAAGTATCTTGCATGTAAAAATCCTTAGGCGAATGTTAACTATAATGTAACAAGAGATCTTATCCCTTATCGATCAAATTAAAGTATGATCGGCTAGATATCCCATTTTTAGCTTGCCTGACCCAATTGGACAGATTGTATGAAGCAATCATTAAAGCAAAAGCAAATACCTCAAGTTCAACAAGGCATTGATCTATCTATATATTCATTTCAACAAATGCCTCAAGCCAAGAATATACAATTACAACATACCCAATGTGCAGAATTACGAGAAAAACTCGACAGCCGTAATCAAATGTTAGATGCCAGTGTCGACTGTATTAAATTATTAAGCCTAGACGGTCATATTCTGCATATGAACCGCGCTGGTTGCTTAGCTCTCGGTGTGTCGCCGACTGAAACTGAGTTTGGTATATCATGGCACAAATTATTGCCTGAAGAAGTCCGCGACGCGTGTCTGAATGCTTTTGCAGAAGCCAAACAAGGAAAAACTTCTCGCTTTGTCGGCATGAGCCAAGTGGCCGATGAACCCATGGCTTATTGGGATAACATGCTCAGCCCAGTATTCAATGAATATGGTCAAGTCAAAGAAATTCTCTGTGTCTCCCGTGATATTACGGTACAGCGACTGGCGGAAAATAAACTCCAACGGATCATTGAACAGGATGATTTAACAGGTTTATTAAACCGCCGTGCGTTTAGTCGAGTCTTTAAAAGTCACTTAAGAGTGGCACGAGAACATCAGCAACAACTGGGTTTGTTATTGATCGATCTGGATTATTTTAAGCATATTAATGACACCTTAGGGCATAGTGCCGGAGATCATTTACTGCATACCCTTGGACAGCGTTTTCAGCACTGTTTTGATGCAAATATCGTGGTTTCACGCTTAGGTGGCGATGAATTTGCCATTTCTATTCCGAACTTAAAATCGCAACAACAATTAACAGATATTGCCAGCATCGCCTGTCAGCAAATGGATATGCCGATTTTCTATAATGGACAAAGCATCAATATAGGTATGAGTATTGGCTGTGCGATCTACCCACGCGATGCACAAAATTCCTCGAATTTACTTAAATGCGCAGATATTGCACTGAATGATTTAAAAGGCAGTGGTCGTGGTGGGGTGCGAATGTTCAACCACACCATGTTTAAAATTCTTGAAAACACCACTCGCCAATTAACGCTAGCCCGCAGCCTGATTAAGTCCAATCAAATTATTCCGTTTTATCAACCCAAAGTTCGCCTTTCTGACAGTCAAGTGGTCGGCTTTGAAGCTTTGCTGCGTTGGTACGATAAAGACCAACAATTACAATTACCTTCTCAAATTTTTGCTGCATTTCAAGATTATGAATTGGCTTCACGCATTAGTGAAACAATGCAAATTAAAATCTTTCAAGATATTCAAAAATGGATTGAACTTGGACTGCAACCGCTACCGATTTCAATAAATGCTGCACCTGTCGAATTTTTACGTGATGATTATGCGGAAAAACTACTGAATCGCTTAAAGCAGTTTGGTATATCACCAGATATTATTGAGGTCGAAATTACCGAGCAAAGCCTGTCAGAACGTGGCTCAAATTATGTGATTCGCGCCCTCAATTTATTGAAAGACCATGGCATCCACATTTCTTTAGATGATTTTGGTACAGGTCATTCATCATTAACACGTCTAAGTAACTACCCTGTCGACTGTATTAAAATCGACCGTAATTTTGTGGAACGCATGCATACCGACTGTTCAGCACTTGCCATTGTCAAAGCGATTACACAAATTGGTGCGAGTGTTTCCCTGAATATATTAGTCGAAGGTATAGAGAAACCGGAACAGGTCGATACCTTAAAAGAATGTAATTGTCATACTGGACAAGGTTTTTACTTTTATCGTCCGCTCAGTTATGACCATGCGATGGAACTTTTGAGTCACTAAAACTTGTGGAGCAAGACACGATGACACTGAAGTATTTAGTCAGTGCCTGTCTGGCAGGCCAACCCGTTCGTTATGATGCCAAATCAAATACACAAGCTGCGATTTGCCAACTGATGCAGACTCACCAAGTCATTACGGCCTGCCCAGAAATGATGGGCGGCCTGAGCTGTCCACGTTTTCCTGCAGAAATTCAAAATGGTCAAGCCACTGATGTGCTCAATGGTACAGCCCAAGTCAAAGATGTCTTGGGCACAGATGTCAGTGCTGAATTTATCGCGGGTGCCCACCGCATGTTGGAATTGGCCCAATTGCATAAGGTTGATGTGGTGGTCTTAAAAGATCGTAGCCCGTCGTGCGGCAGTCATTATATTTATGATGGCACCTTTACGCGTACAAAAATTGAAGGCTATGGAGTAACCACAGCACTCCTCAAACAGCATGGTTTTCAGGTTCTGTCAGAACAAGACTTTCTGGCCATGATACAAGATCAACTCTAGCCCCAAGATAGAGCGTATCTATGTCCTTTAGCGTACCCAACGCACAATATAATCTTCAATATCATCAGGGTTGACGTCTTCTTCACTGATGCAACGCCCTGCGGCAGACTTTCGTGCCTTCAAAATACTGTCACGACTTCCCGTCACGAGATGATGCCAACGCGGTAAATCTTTACCTTCAGAAATTCTACGATAAGCACAGCTCGGCGGTAGCCAATGAAATTGGTGAATTTGTTCAGGTGTCAGCTGTATGCAGTCTGCAACGTGTGATTTGCGATTTGGATAATCGGAACAACTGGCAGTTTCACAATCTAAAAGTTTGCATGCCACTTTGGTGTATGCCACCTCTTGCGTATCTTCATCTTCAAGCTTGATTAAACAACACAGCCCGCAACCATCACAGAGGGACTCCCACTCCAAATGAGTGAGTTCAGTCAAAGCATGCTTTTTCCAAAAATGTGGGCGTAGAGTATCGGTCATCTTCTCGCTCGCAACGAAGGTGGCAGGCATATTAACTGAACCCGCACATAAATTCCTTGTTTAAGTTACCGAATATTGAACATTAAATAAACAAAAGAATACATAGCATGCTTTCTGTGACTCCTATACTGATGAGACAGAATAAAAAATCACATGGAGATAAAACTATGTTCCGCTGGGCTATTATTTTCGCTGTAATTGCATTGATTGCGAGTCTGCTAGGTTTTGGTGGTGTTGCAGGCTTATCCAAAGACTTTGCTGTTATTCTTTTGGTTATTGCAGTCATTCTCGCAATTGTTGGTTTCCTCTCTCGAGGAAAAGTTTAGGCGACTGAGTGACTGATTCAATGTCGTTTTAAACTACAAATTACTCCCCTCAGACTCATGAATCAGAAACCTATGTTTTTATCATCTTGAGTCTCAATCAAAAAAATAAGAGCCTATGGGCTCTTATTTTTTACATCAACGTCAAACGCATTACGCTGTAGGTTTTAGCTTTAAGGTTTTAAGTGACGAGGTCTAAAGCCGGTTGCAATTAAAGCAATCCCATAAGCAGCAATGCCAATCACACATAAGATGATCACTTCCGCGACACGCATCCACGCAGATACATCACCGTTGTACCATGTTAAGCCATACCACAGTGCAGCAATCATCACAGCATTGGCAATCGCAAACTGAATCACCAATTTTTTCCAATGCGCACCAAAACGGAAAATATTGCGCTTATGTAAATAAAAATACAGCATCCCTGCATTCACTAAAGCGGAACCCGATGATGCCAATGCCAAAGCCATATGCTCAGCATGCCAATCAATCAGTTTAAAGAACCCAATAAACACCACGTTAAGAATAGCATTGGCTGCGACCGCCATTAAACCTACACGTACTGGAGTTTTTGTATCTTGCTGCGCATAAAACCCTGGTGCAAACACTTTGATGAGCATGAATGAAATCACACCAGCACTCATACATTGCAATGCTAATGCAGTCATTTGTGTATCTTCAAAGCTAAATTGACCACGTTCAAATAAGGCCTGAATAATAGGTGTCGAAAGCATGAACAGCGCAATACTGGCAGGCACACCCACCAAGATAATGACTTTAGCCGCCCAATCAATCATACGACGGAATTTTTCTTGATCTTGTTCAGCATGACGCGCAGACAACGAAGGTAAAATTACGGTACCAATGGCCACCCCAATCAAACCTAAAGGCAGCTCGGTCATACGCTCAGCACTATACAGCCATGATACTGAACCATCTTGCATGAAAGACGCCCAAATGGTGTTCAACAGCAGGTTGATCTGCGTCACTGAGACACCAAACAGCGCTGGCAGCATCAACTTCATGATGCGATCAACACCTTCATGTTTGAAGTCAACTTTCGGTGGAATCAGTAATTTTTTACGCCATAGCTCTGGAATCTGAATCGCCAATTGTAAGAAGCCTGCAGCGACAACAGACCAACCTAAAGCCATAATTGGCTCAGCCATATAAGGGGTTAACCATAGCGCACCGGCAATCATCGCGACATTGAGTAACACTGGAGCGAACGCAGGTGTACTGAATGAGCCATAACTATTCAAAATACTACTGGCAAATGCTGTTAAGGACATAAACAGTAAGTAAGGAATCGTTAGGCGGAACATATCGGTGGCTAACGCAAACTTGTCTGCATCACCATGGAAACCCGGTGCATAGATATAAATAATCGCGGGTGCGGCCACCATCGCGATGAACGTCAAGCTGGTCATCACCAGACCTAAACAGCCAAAAACACGGCTAATCAGAATCTGGACTTCGGCATGGGTTCGACTGGTTTTATATTCAGTCAATACAGGAATAAAGGCTTGTGAAAATGCCCCTTCTGCGAATAAACGCCTAAAAAAGTTAGGAATACGAAAGGCAACCACGAAGGTATCGAAGTCTTTACCTGCACCAAATACATTTAACAGGACAATATCCCGTACCAGTCCCAATACACGGGACAACATAGTCATTGCACTGACAATGACTGTCGAACGCCAAAGCGCCATCGGTATTTCTCACTTTTGAAAGTGCGCCTATTGTAATGAAACTCGTCAAGGAATTTCATTGGTTTATTAAACGCAGTGTGTATTGTTTATTTGTTTTTAAAATGATGCAGCTGCTGACGAAAAGCGTTCCACTCAAAAAATGGACCCGGATCAGTTTTACGTCCCGGTGCAATATCTGAATGCCCTGCAATATGTTGTTGAATTTTAGGATAAGCCTGTTGTAAACATGCCACGACCTCGGTCAGTACGGCATATTGTGCAGCCTCAAAAGGTAAATCATCACTTCCTTCGAGTTCAATGCCTATCGAATAATCATTACATTCTTTTTGTGCTAAATAGGTTGAACGACCTGCATGCCAAGCCCGATCATTAAAATTGACAAACTGTAGGACTTCACCCGTACGTAGAATCAATAAATGTGTCGATACCTGCATCCCTTCAATGGTTTGAAAATAAGGATGTTTCGACCAATCCAACTGATTTTGGAAAAATTGTTCGATATAACCACCGCCAAACTGTGAAGGTGGCAAACTAATATTATGAATGACGACAAGCTGAATTTCGGTATCTTCAGGACGCTGGTTAAAATTCGGTGATGGAATTTGACGCGCACCTAGCAATTGCCCATCCTGCACCTGAAATGTTGTTGCTTGTGACATAAAAAAATCCTGTGTCTAAGCCGGCCTGCAATGCTGCAGATCAAAACGCCGAGCCCTACTTGAAAGGTTTAATGCTAAAACTTTCACATTGAAATCTCAATTCAAGTCTGTGAAAGGAGTTAAAAATCGCTCATTTTTCATGAACAATGCTAATATAACGCGCACATTTTCCTGGGTTAAAAAGATACGGAACTTCTTATGAGCATATCGCAATCTTTGCTTGAACAATCAATCCAAATCAATATTCAACACGCACTACAAGAAGATATTGGCGAAGGCGATCTTACAGCCCTGTTAACTCCAGAAGATGAACAAGCCACTGCAACGATTATCAGCCGTGAAGAGATGATCTTGGCAGGTCAGCCTTGGGTCAATGCGCTCATTCAAACTTTTGATGCAAGTGTACAAGTCACTTGGTTGAAAAATGACGGTGACCGTGTGGCCGCAGGCGAAGCCTTTTTAAAACTCGCAGGTTCTGCGCGTAGCTTACTGACGGTTGAGCGTCCAGCCTTAAATTTTGTACAAACCTTATCTGCAGTAGCGACCAAAACCGCTGCCTATGTCCAGCAGCTTGAAGGTTTGCATACTCGTCTACTCGATACCCGTAAAACCTTGCCAGGCCTACGTATTGCACAAAAATATGCGGTTGCTGTCGGAGGTGGTCAAAACCATCGCTTAGGTTTATTTGATGCGTTTTTAATTAAAGAAAATCACATCATGGCAGCAGGTGGCATCCAACAAGCGATTGCCAAAGCACACCAGATTGCACCGGGCAAACCTGTGGAAGTTGAAGTCGAAACTTGGGATGAACTCAACCAAGCATTGGAAGCAGGTGCGGATATTGTGATGTTGGATAACTTTAGTCAGCAACAAATGATTGATGCCGTTAAACACGTCAATGGTCGCTGCAAACTTGAAGCGTCAGGCAATATCACTATTGCAAACTTACGTGAAGTGGCAACGACAGGGGTCGATTATATTTCGATGGGTGTGCTCACCAAAGATGTCACAGCGATTGATTTATCGATGCGCTTTAATGCCTAACGCTCTAGACTTACTCTAAACATAAATAAAGGGTGCTATTGCACCCTTTTTGATGCTTAACCTCTAGCATGACTTAATCATCATCTTGCTGTTGTTTTGCACCTCGTTGATCTTCATGTTCAGAGTCCTTTTCATGCGCCGCATCGTCTTCATGCTGCTCGCGCTCATCTTGATCATCGTCCTGATCTTTTGAGTTTTCACTTTGTTCAGAAAAACGACCACCTTCACGCTCTTGATCCTGATTCCCAAAAAAATCACAACCACTGATCAACAATACGCTGAACAAAGAAAAATACATCATCCAATTTTTCATATTTAGTCCTTCAAAGCATCCTGATCCTATTAATTTGAGTCAAAGACACGCTACTGAATAGCCGATTCGTGTTGGATTTTCTATATTCAACGCATAAAAAAACGCATCCGAAGATGCGTTCTTTATTCAGTTTGAACTGAATCAAACAACTTACCAGCCTAAAGCTTCTTGTTGTTTTTTGATCAATTCTTGAATGCCTTTTTCAGCCAATTCAAGCATTTCATTACACTGTGTACGTGTAAATGGTTTGTCTTCTGCTGTACCTTGAAGTTCAATGAACTCACCAGCTTGTGTCATCACTACGTTCATGTCTGTTTGGCAGCTTGAATCTTCTTCATAGCAAAGATCAAGTAATGCTTCGTCTTGATACATTCCTACAGAAATCGCAGCAACTAAACCTTTTAATGGATCTTGTTTGATTTTTTTATTTTCAAGCAAGACATTCATCGCATCGACCAAAGCAACAGCTGCACCTGTGATTGATGCTGTGCGTGTACCGCCATCTGCTTGAATCACATCACAGTCGATGCTGATGGTATTTTCACCCAATTTTTTCAAATCCACCATCGCGCGTAAGCTACGACCGATCAAACGTTGAATTTCTTGAGTACGACCGCTTTGTTTACCACGCGCCGCTTCACGGTCAGTACGTGTATGTGTTGAACGAGGTAACATGCCATATTCAGCAGTCACCCAACCCTGACCTTTTCCTTTAAGGAAACGCGGCACTGAGTTGTCGACACTTGCAGTACAAAGAACTTTTGTATGACCAAATTCAACCAATACAGAACCTTCCGCATAACGTGTGTAGTTACGGGTAATTTTTACTTCACGTAATTGATCTAATGCTCGTTGGTCGATACGCATAATGAGTCCTTAATCTGACAAAATTGATTGCGGCACATTATAACAGAAGGTACAGCCAGATTCGGGATGCATTCGTGTGCATTTACAAAATCCATTCATCCAAGTTTTGATAGGCCCATCGTACGACATCAGGAAATTTGTTAGACTGAAGCCACGCAAAATTCAGGACGAATTGCATGTCGATACGGGAAGAACGTAAGCAACAAAGTCGTAAAGCCATCCTTGATGCAGCGCTTGCATTAAGTACTACGGGCCGTTCTTTCAGTAGTCTGAGCTTACGCGAAATTTCCCGTCATGTCGGCTTGGTTCCTGCTGCGTTTTATCGCCATTTTCAGGACATGAACGAGCTCGGCTTGGAGCTGGTCGACCAAATGGCCTTGCACCTTCGCAATGTCCTCAATCAACTGAGTCAGCAATGCTTTCAAGCACCCGATGCACGTACACGACAGAGTCTGGATTATTTATTTCATGCCGTAGAACAATTTCCTGAGGCATGGATGTTTCTCATTGCAGAGCGTTGGGGTGGTTCAGCTTCCTTAAGACAAGCCATTACACGTGAGTTTAATTTTCTCAGTACCGATTTGGCCCATGCACTGGCTCAAGTTGAAGCGACTCAACATATTCAATCCGAACAAGACCTCAAAGTATTGGGACAAATTTTGTTTGAATTGGCCTTGAGTTGGGCAATGCAGTGGATTGACTTACATCGACATGTTGACCTTCCACAACGTACTGATGCGCTACAACAATTTCGCCGCCAAGCTCAGACCCAAGTTCAGCTCTTATTTCGTGGCATCTTACATTGGGATCGATCTTTGGCTCAAATCGCTGATCCACAAAATTTATCGCCCTAAACTCAAAATGTGCTGTCATAAAAAAGCCGCATCTTGTGCGGCTTTTTTATGACATCTGTTATTTCGCTTTACGTTCTTTATCAACAAGGAATTTCACGATTTCAACGGTACGTGCATCTTCACCTTGTACGATGTATTTACCATTGACGGTAATCGCAGGCACGCCGCTCAATTGATATTGAGCCGCTAAGTTTTTCGCTTGAGCAATTTTTGATGACACAGCAAATGATTTAAATGTGCTGTTAAATTTCGCTTCAGGAACACCATAACGGGTGTAGAACTTCGCAAATGCGCCTTGTTCTAAGATATTTTTCTGACCCACATGAATGTCATGGAACAATTGTAAATGTGCTTTTTGACGAACGCCCAGTGCTTCTGATGCATAGTAAGCACGTGCGCCTTGTTCCCAAAGTGGGTTCATTGCTGCAGGTGTACGGACAAAACGTACATCTTTAGGCAATTGCTTTAACCACGTTTGCATATGTGGTTCTAATTTAAAGCAATGTGGGCAACCGTACCAAAAGAACTCACGAACTTCGATTTTACCCGGACGTTCGACTTTAATCGGTTTTGGAATAACCGTGTAATCAGTCCCCGCGACAAATTGTGCTGCCATCGCACTGCCGGAAAAAGCCAAAATAGCTGTTGTAATCGTGCCTAAAAGGAATTTTTTCATTGAACTTATCGTCCTCAAAATCATTATGATTAGTTTATGGCAACACTATAAATCAAATCTGTCGATTTCGTTTTCATTCTGTGAACTTTTTTAAGGCTTTTATCGCTTTTTTTTCAGGACGCGCTACACTAACTCCCATAAACTTTTTTCTAAAATATAAAGACTTGATTGAGGTGCAACCGATGTCGCAATTGAATGTTGATCCACAAGAAATTGCCAAATTTGAAGCTTTCGCAGCCATATGGTGGGATCAGCATTCTGAGTTCCGCCCTTTGCACATGATTAATCCTCTGCGTTTGAACTGGATAGATGAGCATTCAAATGGCATCACTGGCAAGAAAGTATTAGATGTGGGCTGTGGCGGCGGTATTTTAGCTGAAAGCATGGCACGTCGTGGCGCGCAAGTATTGGGTATCGACATGGGCGAAGCGCCATTAAATGTTGCACGCCTACATGCCGAACAAGAAAATGTGCAAAATATTGAATATCGCCAAGTGCCTGTAGAGCAATTGGCAGAAGAACAA
The DNA here is from genome assembly GCF_013419715.1 of Acinetobacter sp. YH12063. Taxonomy (NCBI): domain Bacteria; kingdom Pseudomonadati; phylum Pseudomonadota; class Gammaproteobacteria; order Moraxellales; family Moraxellaceae; genus Acinetobacter; species Acinetobacter sp. YH12063. The sequence continues at coordinate 574,230 of NZ_VOZO01000001.1, forward strand.
GCAGGTCAATATGACGTCGTTACCTGTATGGAAATGCTCGAACATGTACCTGATCCAGCATCAATTATTTTAGCGTGTCAAAAACTGGTAAAACCGGGTGGTCATGTGTTCTTCTCGACCATTAACCGTAATCCTAAAGCGTATTTGTTTGCGATTATTGGAGCGGAATATGTTTTACGTATGTTGGCGAAAGGCACTCATGATTATTCCAAGTTTATTAAACCTTCAGAATTAGCTCATGATATTCGTCAAGCCGAGTTAAAACTCAAAGATATGACTGGTTTACATTATAACCCGATCACCAAACGCTATTGGCTCGCACCGAATGTGGATGTGAACTACATGGTTCATACGGTGAAAGAAGCCTAATGAAAGCTGTACTCTTTGATCTTGACGGTACACTGATTGATACCGCGGCTGATTTTATTCGTATTATTCAAGACATGTGCCGTGACAAAGGCATTGCGGTGGTCAGTGCAGAAGACATTCGTGTACAAGTATCTGAAGGCGCGCGTGCGATGGTCAAACTGGTCTATCCAGAGTTAGACGTTGAAGATCCTGTCTTTCTGACACATCGTCAACGCTTTCTAGATCTGTATGGTGCTGATATAGCCGTCGATACAGACCTTTTTGAAGGCATGTATCCGCTACTCGATGAACTGGAACAGCATCAAATTCCGTGGGGTATCGTCACCAATAAACCGCGCTCACTCAGTGAAGCGTTGCTCAAAGCGCTGAATTTAACTGAGCGCTGCTCGGTATTGGTTTGCCCAGATGATGTCAGTAAAACCAAGCCAGACCCAGAGCCGATGTATTTAGCCGCCAAGCACATTCATCTAGATGCTCAAGATTGTATCTATGTCGGTGATCATCCACGTGATATCGATGCTGGTCGTAATGCGCAGATGTACACGATTCTTGCGGCTTATGGCTATTTACCTTTACAACACAAAGATGACTTAACAGCTTGGCATGCAGATTGTATAGTGAAGACTGTTGCTGAACTGCATGAAGTCATTCATGATTTGGTCATCAAACCGAAAACGCTCAACACAGCGACTTTATAACGATAGAACACAACACAATAAAACGAGGAGGTACGGATGAAATATTCAGAATATCAACCTCGCCCCGATCTGCTCAAAGATCGCATTATCCTGATTACAGGTGCGGGCGATGGTATTGGCCGTGCGGCTGCCCTCAGTTATGCCTTACATGGCGCAACCGTGGTCTTACATGGACGCACACTGAATAAACTAGAAGTGATTTACGATGAAATTGAAGGCTTGGGTGCCCCCCAACCGGCGATTTTACCGCTACAACTGTCTAGTGCCTCTCCTCGTGATTATGAGCTGTTGGTCGATACCTTAGAAAAGCAATTTGGTCGCCTTGACGGCATTTTGCATAATGCCGGGATTTTGGGTGAGCGGACTGAACTAGAACATTATCCTGTGGATGTATGGGATGATGTCATGGCGGTGAACCTTCGTGCGCCTTTTGTACTGACTCAAGAGCTGATGCCATTACTGCAAAAATCTGAGCATGCCTCAGTGGTCTTTGCCAGTTCGGGTGTGGGACGTGAAGCCCGTGAACGTTGGGGCGCATACTCAGTCTCAAAAATTGCCATTGAAGCCGTGAGTACATTGTTCGCCAAAGAAAATGAGCATCCCAATATTCGTTTTAACTGTATTAACCCCGGTGCGACACGTACTGCCATGCGTGCAAAAGCTTATCCAGACGAAGATCCAAAAACTTTGCCTACGCCTGAAAGCATCATGCCTGCATATTTATATTTAATGGGTGACGACAGCTTGCATTTAACCGGTGCCAGCATAGATGCCCAAGATGAATAGGGTGAAAACCCAATTTAAAAAGGAAGCGCAAGCTTCCTTTTTTATGTCTTGAATCCTTACAACGCATCATTAACCGAATGATTTTGCAGTGCCCACGCGAAAGTCGACTTGAGTTTTTAGCAAATTTGCCGATACTTGGGGCATTCTTTAAAAACATTGGATTGATACATGTCTGACTTTAGCAATATTACAGTGACTCCAACTGAGGATGGCATGGTTAACCTACTGGTCGATGGTCAACCGATTTCAGCAAAATATGGCATGAAATTCGACCCGAGTATCGTGGACGATTTAAAAGGCTTAGATGTCGGTCAAAATGCAAAATTATTTGAACAATTTATTTTTTCGCATACTGACTTAAACTTTGAGCATGCCTATTTCTATGTCACTTGCATTCAAAAGCAAGAAGCAGGCTTTCAAGTGATCACTAACTTTGTTTATCGTATCATTGCGCAAGATCAAGCACCGTTTGAGCATGTGATTACCAAACAAGGTGCAGCAATGACACCTGAAGATATTAATGAATTTATTCAAGCTCATATTCAAAAATCATTAACGGATTATACCGACCTGAAATACGCATACTAATTACGTTCCAAGTGACACATTTAGAACTAAAAAGGGCCATTTGATGCCCTTTTTTTAAACCCTTAGATTAGCATTTGAAATTCAACAAGCTTTGATCAATAGACAGCTTCATTACCCAACTTTCCATTGATCGTATTTTTAAATTATTTTTATAATAATATTCGGTTTTTCAAATTAAGTATAAAAGCATAGACTGCTTGCCGTGACATAGACCGACGGCAAGGAGACCCAAATGGCTGATCAAACACGCAAAATTGAAACCATTCGTTCAATTGAAAACTTACAACTGACTGAAAATTTGATCTCTGCAATGGACGATGCCGAGCAAGCTGAATCTGTGGCTCAAGCAATTTATTCACTCCAATGCCTAAACGAGCAGTGGTACTGAAACCCGAAGTTACTCAACATTTTCAGTCTTTCATCTCTCCTCTCATTTGCCTGTCAAGACTTGATGGGCTGTTTTGATCGTGCTTACAATAGACCTCAAATTTAATCAAAGCTGAATTGCAAGGATAAAAAGCGCGCATTATCGGACCATCTCTTTCAAGATGGAAAGATTGTTCCCGGCGCCAAATTTATCGCATAATATCCGCAATCTCTTCGTTTTATTTAAAGAAATATTCATCTTTCTTCACAGTTTCTCTGCATTTAATGCGTACAGTAGTGATATTGAAGATAAATTACTCATGAGGGTTGAACATGAAAAAGATTTTGCCAATTTTGGCTATTTCTTTCAGTGCTTTAATAGCAAGCAGCATCACGTCTGCAGCGCCTCACTTCAAGAACGATGAACGTGGCTTTGATGGCCCACGCGGCAATGCATATGGTCAAATGAAAAAAGATCGTGATTTCCGTGGTTATCAGGACGATGACGATCTTGAAGATCGACGCCGTATGCGTGAACAACGTGGAGTCAAACGTTTGCAACAACATAAATGGCAAACGGGCTATGTGATGCCACAGCATTATCGTGGTAATGGTTATAAAGTCGATTATAAAGACCATAACTTACCTAAACCATCGCGTAATCAGCAATGGTATAAAATCAATAATGACTACATATTGGTCAACTCAGATAGTAACAGTATTCTGAAAATTTTAGGTATGTAAGCCATTTTGAATTAAATTTCGCCATATTTTTTAAAGCCCAGATTAACTCTGGGTTTTTTTATGAGGTTTTTCAACATTTAACCGAAAAGCCTGATGCTGCCTAGCTTTCAGGTCATTTACACACCTTCAAATTTCCTCCATACATTTCACAATTCAACTATATTGCCCCCACGCTTTCTCTGAACTTTCTCGCTAATTTTGAATCATCGAAAAACAGATTAGAAATGTATAGAGGTGTCCCATGAACAAAATCGTATCGAGTTTAGTTCTTTCCGTATCGGCTTTGATGGCAACAACAGCAGCCATTGCTGCGCCAGACCATCGTCAAGATGACCGCCGTTACCATCCGTCATACCAACATCAAGACAACCGTTGGGACAAAGATCACCGTCCGAGTAATTGGAATAACAACAACCGTTATGACAATAATCGCTACGACCGTAATGACTTTCGTCGTGTAAATCCAAGCCGCGATTGGCGTGTTGGTCAAAGCTTTCCTCGTTATTTCGATTCAAGCCGCTACAAAGTGAGTGACCGTGAAGCGCGCCGCTTACCGAACACCGGTCGTTATCAACAATGGTACAAAATCAATGGTGACTACGTGCTAGTCAATGATCGTACCGATCGCATCATTCGCATTAAGAATGGCTAATCATTCGACGATCTCTTAAGTCCCTTTCCCAACACCTGAACACTGTTCAGGTGTTTTTTTATCAAATGGAGCGTAAAACTCTGTCCTTCAGGTCAGAGATATAAGCGACACGACCTGAAGTGTCGTTTGATTTAACTAAGGACTATTTTCCTTGAGTTTTGATTGTTAATATAAGTACATGAAAACCCTTAAATTACGTATAAAAGACAAACATTGCAAGGTGTTAGACCAACTAGCATCAGAAGTGAACTTCGTCTGGAATTATGTCAATGATTTAGGGTTTAGGCATTTGAAGCGGAAAGGTGAATTTCTCTCTGCTTTTGATATTGCCAAATATACGAAAGGCACATCCAAAGAATGTAATTTACATAGTCAAACCATTCAGGCTGTAACTGAAGAATTAGTCACCCGAAGAAAGCAATTTAAAAAGGCAAAGCTGAAATGGCGTGTCAGCAATAAAAAATCAGCAAGGCGCTCTTTGGGATGGATTCCCTTTAAAAAGGTGGCTATCAAATATGCCAATGGATATGTCCAGTATGGAAAACACCAATTTAAGCTTTGGGATAGCTACGGTTTAAGCAAATACACGTTAAAAACAGGTTCATTTGTAGAGGATAGCCGTGGGCGTTGGTATGTATGTCTTGTTGTTGAATCGCCTAAGCAAGATAAATCGACAGCAACCAAAGCGATTGGTATTGATCTAGGCTTAAAAGATATTGCCACCTGTTCTGATGGCACTGTAATTTCAAATCCAAAATTCTATCGAAAATATGAGCAGAAATTAGGTATTGCTCAGAGAGCCAGGAATAAGAAGCGTGTTCGTACATTACACGCCAAGATTGCAAATAGCCGAAAAGATCATTTGCATAAAGCAAGCACCAAGCTTGTGAATGAAAATGTATTGATTATTGCAGGTGACTTGAGTGCTAAAAAATTAGTAAAAACCAAAATGGCAAAATCTGTTTTGGATACAGGATTTTCGGCACTAAAAACAATGCTCAAGTATAAATGCGAGAACGCAGGCGTATTGTTTGAAGAAGTCCAAGAAGCCTATACCACCCAAATCTGTTCGTGCTGCGGTGAGATCACCTCAAGTAGTCCAAAAGGTAAGACAGATCTTGGAATAAGAGAATGGGAGTGCATGAGCTGTGGTACAGCTCATGATCGAGATATAAACTCAGCTCTAAACATTCTTGCGCTTGGGCATAAGCGTCTAGCTGTAGGAATCACCCTCGTTTAAGGGGGTGAGGATGTCAAATTTGCTTTCCGCTGTCATATGTTTTTGTTTAGAATCATCCATACCAAAGCGAATAAACAGGCATAGGCATGCAAACGAATATCACTGAACCATCTTCCAGCACAACCTTACAGTATGTGCATTGGTTCCGTCATTCTGCACCCTATATTAATGCGCATCGCAACAAAACCTTTGTCATCATGTTTGATGGTGAAGCGCTGCAACATGAAAATTTTCAACACATTATTCACGATATTGCCTTATTACACTCGCTTGGTATTCGTCTAATTTTGGTGCATGGTGCCCGTCCGCAAATCAATCATAATTTACAAAGCAGCGGCATCCAGACACCATTTCATCATCATCGTCGCATTACCACTCGCGAATCCTTACCTGCAGTGATGAATGCTGTTGGCTCCATTCGTCTGCAAATTGAAGCCCTCCTATCTATGGGTTTAGCCAACTCACCGATGTACGGCGCGCGTATTGATGTGGTCTCAGGTAATTTAGTCACGGCAAAACCGTATGGCATTCGTGACGGTATCGATTTTCAACTGTCTGGTGAAGTTCGTTCCGTCGATATCGATGCAATTCAACGTCATTTAGATAGCCAAAATATTGTGGTGCTTGGGCCGACAGGTTATTCCACTACAGGTGAAGTGTTTAATTTATTGGCTGAAGAAGTTGCGACCAAAACCGCCATAAGCTTAAAAGCGGATAAGTTAATTTTCTTGGGCAAACAACACGGTTTGCACAATGAACATGGGCAGCTACAACGCGAAATTACACCTCATCAACTTGATCAGCATATTTTGCAATATCAAGATTCTAATCCCGATATTGCCCTGCATTTAAGCGTTGCTAAAGATGCCTCGTTACAAGGCGTACACCGTGTTCATCTTATTTCATATGCCTATGATGGCGCATTGATCGAAGAATTGTTCACACGTGACGGTTCTGGCACCATGATCACGGATGCGCATTATGAAGAAGTGCGTACTGCCGATATTCAAGATGTTGGCGGCTTAATCAATCTCTTACGTCCTCTCGAACAAGAAGGTATCTTGGTTTATCGCTCACGCGAACGTCTGGAAAATGAAATTGGACAATTTGCAGTGATTGAACGTGACGGTACGATTTTGGCCTGCGCTGCGTTATACCCGATTCCTGTCACAGGGAATGAAAAACGCTCTGCTGAAATCGCATGTGTGGCTGTGCATCCGGGTTATCGAAAATCGAATCGCGGTAGCCAAATTTTGCATTATTTAGAAGAAAAAGCGCGAGATATAGGTATTGAACAATTGTTTATTTTGACCACCCGGACAGCGCATTGGTTCCTTGAACAAGGTTTTGAACAAGTCAGCGTCGATGACTTACCGAGTGCCCGTCAGGCCTTATATAACTATCAAAGAAACTCGTTGGTTTGTAAAAAGTCACTTTAAAGTGGCTTTTTTTATGCGCTGAATAGCATTATTTTGCATAAGGTTATGCCGAATCCCTTGGCTATCCCCTCAAATCACTTTGCAAGCCATAGAATAACCATATCTACCATTTAAATAACCCAAATAAATAAAATAATTTCAATAACTTAAAATAATACTTCGACACATTATATGTTTTTCTAAAATCATAATTTCTCATAAGTTTTGCTGATTTTTATTTATCTTTTTTCCTGATTTTAAATTTAAGTTTTCTTATTTTTTTCGAAAAAGAAAACTCTTTAGCTTATGTGTTTATAAATCAACAGTTCCGCACATTTAGACCTTTATAGGAGCAACACATGCGTACGCACAAAGCAAAACTCTGGACAAAAACACTTGTACTGTCTACAGCGGTTGTGGGTGCCATGATGATGTCGGGCTGTGGCAAAAAAGAGGCTGAAGAAAATGTCACCTTAAATATTGGTTTCCAAAAATATGGCTTATTGCCAATTTTAAAAGAACGCGGAACCTTAGAAACGGCCTTAAAAAGCCAAGGTGTAAATATCAAATGGGTGGAATTTCCTGCGGGTCCACAGCTGCTTGAAGGTCTCAATGTAGGCAGCGTGTCATTTGGTGAAGTCGGTGAAGCACCGCCTATCTTTGCTCAAGCCGCTCAAACCGATTTGGTTTACATTGCCAACCAACCTGCTGTTCCAAAAGCAGAAGCATTAATTGTGCAAAAAGATTCGGCTATTCACAGTATTCAGGACTTAAAAGGTAAACGTGTGGCCTTAAACAAAGGCTCAAACGTGCATTACCTGTTGCTCAAGTTGTTGGAAGCTAATCAGCTTAAATTTAGCGACATCAATGTCGTGTATTTACCGCCTGCCGATGCACGAGCTGCCTTTGAAAAAGGTGCAGTCGATGCATGGGTAATTTGGGACCCGTTCCTTTCCGCCGCTGAGCATCAACTTAATGCTCGCACCATTGCCAATGGCGAAAACTTGGTGAAGAACTACCAGTTCTATTTGGCCGATCGCAAATTTGCTCAGGAAAATCCAAAAGTCCTGCAAGCTGTGGTGAATGAGTTGAATTTGACCACGCAATGGGTCTCAAAAAATCAAGATGAAGCGGCCAAGTTACTCGAAGGCAAAACCGGCTTAGGTCTAGATGTACTTAAAACATCAATTTCTCGCTTAGGCAATCAAGTGACGCCGATTACTGCACAAGTGGCGCAAGAGCAGCAGCAAGTCGCTGATGCGTTTTATAACGAAAAATTAATTCCAAATAAATTAAATATTGAGTCGGCCATTATCAAATAAGCCGACCACAGCATAAGGGCGATGCCATGCGTATTCTAAGAACATTTTCCATACTGACTTTAGCCACTTTTGGCCTTGGACTCAGTGCCTGCCAAAAACAAGAAACAGCACAGCAGGATGGTGAAAAACCAGCTGAAACAGCCGTAAAAACCTTGGTTATTGGTTTTCAAAAATCAGCCTTAAATTTGCTAGTTGCCCGTGAACAAAAGCTCTTTGAACAACAATTTCCCGGCGCTCACATTGAGTGGAAGGAATTCCCTGCTGGCCCACAAATGTTAGAAGCTCTTGCGGTTGGTGCGGTGGATTATGGCTATGTCGGCAACACCCCGCCTATTTTTGCCCAAGCTGCCAATAAAGACCTCAATTATATTGGCTATGAAGTGGTGCCTGAACAGTCGCTCGCTGTCGTGATTCCAGCGGACAGCTCAATCAAAACCATTCAAGAATTACGTGGCAAACGCGTTGCTGTACAAAAAGGCTCGAGTGCGCATGAGTTATTAGCCAAAACTTTAGAAAAAGCCGGTTTGACTTGGAATGACATTCAACCGATTTGGATTCCACCAGCAGATGCACGGGCCGCATTTGATAAAAAATCAATTGATGCATGGGCCATTTGGGACCCGTTTTTATCTGCAGCGGAGTTGGATGCTCAAGCTAAAGTGCTGATTCAATCTGGTGATTTTCCAAAGACCTATTCATTTTATGTGGCAAATCCAAAGGTCGTTCAAGCACACCCTGATGCCCCAGCTAAATTTTTGAAGGCCCTAGATGCTTCCGATCAGTGGATTGTGAAGAACCAAAATGTGGCTTTAGAGATTTATCAAAACAGCACTGGGCTGCAAAAGAATATTGCTGCGCAAGCCTTTTCTCGCCGATCTAAACCATCTCCTGTGCGCCCGCTGACACCTGAGGTCATTCAAGCACAGCAAAATATTGCGGACTTATTTAAACAAGTCCAACTGATTCCAAACAACATTCAAGTCCAAAAGCAAGTTTGGACACCTTCATCACATTGATACCCGAGCCATCAAAAATACAAGGAACTGAACATGAAAATTTTCTGGTTTATCCCTACCCACGGTGACAGTCGCTACTTAGGAACAAGTAAAGGTGCACGCCAAGTCGATCATGCCTACATGAAGCAAATTGCAGTAGCGGTGGATAATCTTGGCTATGAAGGCGTTCTGATTCCAACAGGTCGTTCATGTGAAGATCCATGGCTTACAGCTGCAAGCTTGATTGATGCCACTAAAAATTTAAAATTTCTAGTGGCGCTACGTCCGGGGGTGACAACGCCTGCACTAACCGCACGTATGGCTGCAACTTTTGACCGTTTATCTGGCGGCCGTATCTTACTGAACTTAGTTACAGGCGGTGATGAGCAGGAACTCAAGGGTGATGGTGTCTATGAAGATCACGCAACGCGTTACCAAACTGCCGCGGAATACACCACCATTTGGCGTGAAATTTTAACCCGCTCACATACCGGTGAAAGCTATACCTTCCATGGTGAACGTCTGAGTGTGGACGACGCCAAATTACTCTATCCGCCGCTACAAAAACCGTACCCACCATTATGGTTTGGCGGTTCTTCAGAGGCTGCTGTTGAACTGGCAACAGATCAAGTTGACACCTATTTGACTTGGGGTGAGCCACCTGCTGCGGTAAAAGAAAAAATTGCAGTGGTGCGTGAAAAAGCCAAAGCCAAAGGACGTGAACTGAATTATGGCATTCGTTTACATGTCATTGTGCGCGAAACCAATGAAGAGGCATGGAAAGCAGCAGAAGAGCTGATCCAATATGTCGACGATGCCACCATTGCAGCCGCGCAAGCCAAGTTCAAAACCATGGACTCTGTTGGTCAACGCCGTATGGCTGAACTGCACAATGGCGACCGTAGCAAATTAGAAGTATCGCCAAACTTATGGGCCGGTGTTGGTCTGGTTCGTGGTGGTGCAGGTACGGCACTCGTTGGTGATCCTGAAACCGTCGCCGCACGTATCCAAGAATATGCCGATCTCGGGATTAGCACCTTTATTTTCTCTGGTTACCCACACCTTGAAGAGTCGATCCGTTTTGCAGAATTAGTGTTCCCATTACTGCCATTGGAAACACGTCAGAAATTGGTTCAACCTAACTTAACCGGCCCATTTGGTGAGATTGTCGCGAACAATTACACACCAGATGAAAATAAAAAAGCTGAAAAGATTCAGGAGCCGGCCTAATGTCCAAAACTGTTTCTGTTGAAACCTTCAAAGCACCGAAGGTTTCACGTGGAACACAACTCGGGCAGCGTTTGCTGCCTTGGTTGTTTCCTATTGCATTAATTATTGTTTGGCAAATTGCCTCTGTTACAGGGCTGTTAGAAAGTCGTATTTTGCCTGCGCCAAGTGCGGTGGTGGTGGCCTTTTGGAACTTACTGATCAGTGGTGAACTGTGGAAGCATGTTCAAATCAGTGCCGGTCGTGCTTTGGTTGGGCTTTTAGTCGGCGGTGGATTAGGTCTTTTTTTAGGGCTGCTGAATGGTTCATCCAAAACAGCATCGACGCTACTCGATACCACGCTGCAAATGATCCGTAACATTCCTGCTCTTGCCCTGATTCCCTTGGTGATTTTATGGTTTGGGATCGATGAATCGGCCAAACTTTTTTTAGTCGCTATTGGCGTATTCTTTCCCATTTATATCAATACCTATCATGGTATTCGTTCTGTAGACCCTCAACTGATTGAAATGGGCAAAAGCTACGGTTTGAGTGGCTGGCAACTTTATAAAGAAATCATTCTACCGGGGGCGATGCCGTCTATTTTGGTTGGTCTGCGTTTTTCACTCGGGCTCGTTTGGGTTTTGTTGATTGTGGCAGAAACCATTTCTGCACAAGCCGGCATCGGTTATATGACCATGAATGCACGCGAATTTCTACAAACCGATATCGTCTTGGTCGGGATTTTATTGTATGCCCTACTCGGTAAATTGGCCGATGTACTGGCTGTTGCCTTAGAAAAATATTTACTCCGTTGGCACTCGGGTTACCAAAAATAAGGAGCATGTGATGACCGATTTAAGCATAAGCCGTCATGCAGACGACTCAACCCAACCTCAGCGTTCTTCTGTCGAGGATATCAACCCCCATGCGGTGTTGGGCGCAGAGATCCTGATTGAACAGCTACACAAATTTTATGGCGATGTTAAAGTCCTTGAAGACCTTGACCTACATATTCAACCCGGTGAATTCTTGGCGATTGTCGGTCGTAGTGGCTGTGGTAAAAGTACCCTGCTTCGCCTCATCGCCGACTTAGAAAAACCGAGTTATGGCGAAATTAAATTTAAGTCTGCACGTCATATTCGTGAAGGCATCACCAGTGATGATATTCGTGTGATGTTCCAAGACCCTCGCCTCCTGCCTTGGCGTAGTATTGAGAAAAATGTACAACTTGGTTTAAGCAAAGACCAACACGCCAATGCTACAGCACTCCTCGAAAAAGTCGGTTTAAAAGACAAAGCGGGACTTTGGCCAACACAGCTGTCAGGGGGGCAACGTCAACGTACTGCATTGGCACGTGCTTTGTCACATAAACCACGCATTTTGCTGCTAGATGAACCATTGGGTGCGCTCGATGCCTTAACACGTTTAGATATGCAGAATTTGATTGAAAAACTCTGGACTGAACAAGGTTTTACCGCGATTTTGGTCACGCATGATGTAAGTGAAGCCGTGCAGTTGGCAGACCGTATTATCTTGCTGGATAAAGGCCATATTGCCAAAGAATTTCATGTCGATTTGGCCCGCCCACGAAAAAAAGGCATTGAATTTACTGAACTTGAACAACAAGTCTTACAAGCAGTCTTGGCCACTTAAGCTATACATGTGCAGGAAATCATCACTTAAACCGTATGACTTCCTGTTCTGTTCAAGACCAATATCACAATAAAACAAAGTATGGCATTGAGGGCGATTTATCACCTGTTGACAAATACATCACAAAAATTACGACAAATCATATAAATCCATGACTAAAAATAATGATTAATTTAAATTTCACCCTAAAATGATTATTTGAAATATTATGGCATTCGTCGTATTTATTTGACCGTTGAACAGAATAAACTGCCAAAATTCATAAAATTAAAAACGATGATTGTGCACAAATCTGTTGATTTGCCGTACAATTCAATATTCCCTTTTCATTTTCTTAAAAGAGCTAATGGAACAAAAAAAGAGTACCCAGAAACGCCACCAGTTGCTTAATGCAGCACTGGATGTCTTTTCCCTGTATGGCTTCAATGGCGCCAGCTTGGATGAGATCGCACAGATTGCAGAAATGCATAAATCGAATATTTTCTATTACTATGAAAATAAAGAAGCACTTTATGTTGAAGTTCTGACAACGGTTCTACAAAAATGGCTTGCTCCGCTACAAATGTTGGAAGCAGACCTTGAGCCTGAAGAAGCGATCACCAATTATCTATTGCAGAAAATTGAAGTATCTCGTACGCAACCGAAAGCCTCACGTTTGTTCGCACTTGAAGTCATTCAGGGCGCACCACACATTCTTGAAATTTTAAAAGGCCCACTAAAAAAATTAGTGAAACGCAAAGCCAAAGTCATTAGCAACTGGCAAGAGCAAGGTAAAATTTCAAAAGATATTGATCCAGAACTTTTAATTCTGAACATTTGGGCAATTACGCAAAACTATGCTGACTTTGCAACCCAAATGGAAATGGTCACTGGAAAAACCTTACGTAATCGCAGTATGCAACAACGGATTATTCAACATACCGTTCATATGATGCTTTACGGTGTAATTCCACGCCCAGAAAAGTAAATTGAATTGGGTCGAATTGGCATACGACCATAGCATTCTATGGTCGCCGACCGAAATTAGCTAAATGCCTTATTTTACTGTTTGATATAATTCCAATAATTTCTTTGCGCCGAATAATAAATTTTCTTCCCAATCCAGATGTGCTGTGTCATTCGCACCATCGGTAATATATTTTACCGATACAAAGCGAACACCCAGTTTTTTACATACTTTAGCGATTGCGTAGCCTTCCATATCGACAAGATTACACGGTACTTTCGGCAGCCCAGTTTCAAAGCTGTCGCCTGTACCACAAATTCCTTTAGGCAAATGACTAAACATGCTCTCTGGCTGAATTTCAGCAGGATGATCAGTATCCATCGGGGTCACACCCACATCAAAGCCCAAAGGCGATACATCCATATCCCGTTGTACAAATTGAGCCACTTCAACCAAAGCATGTGCATCAAAATGTGAACTTCCCGCTGTGCCCAAATTCAGTAAAGTACGACATCCGGTTTTTTGAATCACATCAAAGGCTTTAAATGCGGCATTGACTTTACCAATACCACTGTAATGCACTTCAATGCCTGCGGCTTCAAACAAGCCTTTAGATTCACTCGGCAGTGCCATAATTAAAGCGATTTGCTGACGCATAGCGGTCTCCTCAAATTGATGCCTTCATATAGCATACATTTGCACGTGCGCAGAAAAAATCATCTTCCAAAATCACATTGCTCAGAAAAATAAACTCCTCAAACAGATTCGACTGTTATCAAATTTGAAATTGCATCGGACGTTTGCCAATAAATGACGGTGCCAATTGTTGGTCATGACGTAAGGCATCTAAAATCTTCTCTAAGGCAATATGTGCCATATCCCCTCGTACACTATGCGAATGGGTCATTGGCATATGCTCGATCCCAGCTCTTCGCGCTGACAAAATTTTAATGTCTTGTTTATTCACGACCCAAATATAGGCATTCACAGCAGGCATCAATGCCTTAGACAACAATTTTGGAATCGGAAATTTATAACTAACACAGGTATAAACCCTTGACTCATACGGTCCCACAGGGCTAATCAGACTATTAAACACCATGCCCGATGGCTCTCCCCAATGGTATTCCACCAAGGTAATATTCGGCGCGATAAAACTGTCGCGGTGGACCTGTTCAGCACCATGCGGATTGGTCAGCCATGGCATCATGCCGACATCTGCATCATGGTCATGATAGTCAACGACTACTTTGCGCGGCCCGACATCTATGGTGGCATCCACGGCTTTTCCCGACTCTGAACGAAACCAGCCTTCATGGACAAATATGGTATGGGTTACATCCATTATATTCTGTGCAACAGCGCCCATCTCGCCATCATAACTGCCGACCATGTAATAGCTGACCCAGCCGGCTTGATCATAAAACGGTAATTTAAATATTTCCGGGCGTTCCTGTTTGGGCTTTTCACCGAGATAAATCCATACCACCCCATCTTGCTCACATACATCAAAACTACGCTGTTTAAAGGGATGCGGTTTTTCTGGAAAAAATTGTCCATTGACACTAGGAATATGCGCCACATGCCCATCGCCCTGATACGACCAACCATGATATGGACATGTCACGCAGCCATCGGTCATTTTACCCTTAGACAAAGGCACACCACGATGCACACATTGATCGAGCAATGCAGCGGCTGTTCCATCTTTTTGTCGGAACAGAACAAATTTTTTACCATACAGGGTGGCTGAAAAAGGTTGATCTTTTTTGAGTTCTTTAGAGGTACAAGCGACGTACCACTCTTCTAATAATCCTTTGGCATCATCCCAAAAACGGGTTTGATTACACATAATTCGATCCTTATTTTTATCTTTTTTGTTTTAATCCATATGCCTTGCTCTAGTTCCTACACTTCAAGCAAGTTTATATCTCGAAGCCAGTTGATCTCTCGAAAATACGCGCAAATTTTATACATGAATGTTTTGCTTGGATAGCAAAATAACGTAACTGCATCACACGCTTGCACAAGCTCTATATTTGTTTGCTGAAATCCGTCAAAGCCAACGCGCTATATTTTTCTTCAACGGATTTACATTCACCCGACATCAATTAAGATGCGCGCTGAGCATCACAATACGCTTTTAAACACGGAGAAAAAAATAAGCTGCCGCGATAAAACCCTTGTATGGTTTTCAGCATCACCAATAACCAAAGCGTACAGAGCAATACTGCAAAAAAAGTACCGAACTGTTGAATAGCGTGTAATTGCGTCTGTTCCGCCAAATTGATGACTGCTAAACTAAAAACGCCGAATGGAAACGTCATCGCCCACCACCCGAGATTAAAGGGTAAATCTCGTAAATGTTTTAGTGTGATGAGTATAGCGATTCCAAACCACCATACACCAAATCCGAGCAGAACAAGGGCTGCGAACACGCCGCCTTGAAGCAACACCTGTCCTAAATCTGCCAAGTCTACTGCTGTCAAAATACGTGGGGCTTGCTCGCCCAAAAGTAACAGCGCTAAAGCCCCTGTCCCAATCGGTCCTAAGGCCAACCAACTGCTGATCGCCATTTCCTTACTTGGCAATTGATGTAAAGCCAGACGCAGCAACAAGATGCTTAAGATGGCAAATGCAGGAAATACTGAGATCCCCCAAAGCAGATAACTCCCCAGCAAAATATGGACAGAATGGGCCTGTGCAGGTAAATGCGCCAACAATAAACCGCCTGAACTGGCAACCACCTCGCAAGCCACTATCGGCAATAACCATACTGCGGTCATGCCTTGCAGCGCATGTTGCTGACGACTAAACATCAGAAATGGAACACACCATGCAATCGCTATTGACATCAACACATCGACATACCATAAATATTCAGCCCATGTGATGATGCTCATGCCCAAAAACTCTGTGTATAGCGTGGTGCCAAATTTCAATGCGCCATTGATCAGGGTTGCCAGTGCCATGGGGATCGCCCCAAGAAATAAACTCATCACTGGATGCTGGAAAATCTGCTTGTGGGTACAATATCCATCGGCTGAGATACATCCCACTAAACAATATGAACAACACGATGCTGATCTGCCACAGCGCTGCTCCGAAGGACCACATCCACTGCGGCGCCACCGCTATAGATGGTAAAATGAGGGCCACCACACCTGTGCCCATCACCACCGTAAACCAGTTTGGGGTGAAATGACGAATCAAGTCTTGTTTATGCTGGAGTTGATAAAATGGCATTTTCATCGCATGATGCTCATCAAAATGGAATGTCTATAGTTTAAGCACACCATTAAATAAGAAAAATTTATTAATATTTATTTTTATAATTTATTTTACTGATAATAAATTCATCTCTGCATAAAAAAACTTGAGTAAAAACACAACAACAAGACGAACGCAGAAGATTATGGCAATATATAGCCCTCAAACATTTTCAACAATTGATTCGCCCATGAAGCTGCTCCGTCTGAATGCTTTAGCGCCCCACTTAGAACTCCCCAAAACTGCCGTGACCATTGGCAATTTTGATGGCGTACATTTGGGTCATCAAGCGATGGTCAGCCAGCTCAAAGACATAGCACAGCAACAAAACTTAAAAACAGCTGTGATGATTTTTGAGCCACAACCACTTGAATTCTTTAAAGCTTATGACGCTCCACCTCGAATCAGTTCACTACGTGAAAAAGTCGAATATTTAACTGAACTGGGCGTCGACTATATTGTGGTGGCGAAATTTGACAATGCCTTTCGTAATCTCAGCGCTGAAGAATTTGCCGATATTTTAAAAAATAAGCTCAATACACAAAGTTTAGTTTTGGGCGAAGATCACCACTTTGGCAAAAACCGTCAAGGCAATAGCGAATTTTTACGCCAATACGGCTTCCAAGTCACAGCCCTGCAAAATGTCGAAGTTGATGGCGAACGTGTCAGTTCGACACTGGTTCGTCAGACATTACAAGCAGGCGACCTTGCCCATGCCGCAAAACTTTTAGGTCGTCCTTATAGCATCACCGGTCGTGTGCAGTATGGCGATCAAATCGGTCGCACCATTAATTTTCCTACCATTAATGTGCGTTTAAACCGTCATAAACCTTGTTTAAATGGCATTTATGCAGTCGATGTCATTTGTGAAACCGAATCTTTAACAGATAAAGTAAAAAACGAAAATGCTGACAAATTAGGGGTTGCAGGTTATGCACCCTCTGCCCTGTTTGGTGCAGGGCATGTTGGTACGCGTCCCGCAATTAAACAGGAACATCCTGAATGGCGATTAGAAGTACATTTTCCTGATGTTTCTGCTAATCTGTATGGCCTGTTAATGCGGGTGACGTTCTTGAACTTTTTACATGGCGAAAAGGACTACCCTTCGCTTGAAGCATTGAAAGCCGGAATTGATGACGACGTCGAAAAACTCCTTGAGTTTCGAGGTCAGCACCCTCATTTCCCCTTTTAAACCCCGATTATTTATTGTAAAACGCGTCAGTCAACGGGCTGATAAATTTGGAAGACAACTTGCATGAGCGATAAGCAAACTCCTGAAAATGCAGTGGATTATAAAGCCACGCTAAACCTCCCAGGTACTGAATTTGCGATGAAAGCAAATCTCGCAGTACGTGAAGCGAAATGGTTAGAAGAGTGGTATGCCGACAACATTTATCAGCAGATTCGTGCATCGCGTATTGGCAAGAAAAAATATGTGCTTCATGACGGCCCTCCATACGCAAATGGCCAAATCCACTTAGGCCATGCGGTAAACAAAGTCCTGAAAGACATCATCATCAAAAGCCGTGTAATGGACGGTTTTGACGCGCCGTATGTGCCGGGCTGGGACTGTCACGGTCTTCCAATCGAACTGAAAGTTGAAGAAAAAGTCGGTAAAGTCGGCGTGAAAGTAGATGCCTCAACTTTCCGTAAAGCATGCCGTGAATATGCTTACACCCAAGTCGAATTACAAAAGAAAGACTTCGTGCGTATGGGCGTATTTGGTGATTGGGACAACCCGTACCTCACCATGAACTTCAAACAAGAAGCCGACATCGTTCGTTCGCTCGGTGAGATTGCCAAAGCAGGCCATATTGAGCCGGGTCTTAAACCTGTGAACTGGTGTTTGGACTGTGGTTCTGCCTTAGCTGAAGCTGAAGTGGAATACGAAGACAAAAAATCAGATGCGATTGACGTTGGTTTTAGCGTTGTTGATTTAGCTGATTTATCTGCACGCCTAGGTGTTACAGTTAGCGATTCTACAGATATCGTGATCTGGACAACTACGCCTTGGACCATGCCTGCCAACCAAGCGGTTGCTCTACACGCTGAGCTTGAATACCAATTGGTGAAAGCAACTGGCGAAGACAAAGCAGCGCAAAACTTCATCCTTGCAAAATCATTGGTTGAATCTGCAACGCAGCGTTATGGTTTTAACGCAGTAGAAGTGATTGCTGAATTTGCTGGTGCAAAACTTGAAAATCTAGTACTACAACATCCGTTAATTGCTGAACGCCAAGTGCCAGTGATTTTGGGTGAGCATGTCACAGACGGCAGTGGTACAGGTGCTGTGCATACCGCGCCAGGCCATGGTGTGGACGACTATAAAGTTGGCTTACAGTACAACCTGAAAGTCGACAATCCAGTTGGCGGCAACGGTGTATATTTACCGACTGCGCCAATTTTTGCAGGCGAACACATCTACAAAGCCAATCCAAAAATCATTGCTGCTTTAACCGAAGCAGGCAAACTTTGGGCACATGTGGTGATCAAACATAGCTACCCACATTGCTGGCGCCATAAAACACCGATTATCTTCCGTGCAACACCGCAATGGTTCATCAGCATGGATGCAAAAGGTTTACGCCAAGGTGCATTGAACGCGATTGAAAATGACATCAGCTTCGTACCGGATTGGGGTAAAAACCGTATCCAATCGATGATTGAAGGTCGTCCAGATTGGTGTATCTCACGTCAACGTACATGGGGCGTGCCAATTCCATTCTTCGTGCATAAAGATACCAACGAACTTCACCCGCGTACCCCTGAGCTAATCGAAGAAGTCGCGAAGCTGATTGAACAAGAAGGTATTGATGGTTGGTATAACCGTGATGCGTCTGAGTTTATCGGTGCAGATGCAGAGCAGTACAATGCTGTACGTGACACTTTAGACGTATGGTTCGACTCTGGAACAACACACTTTGCAGTACTTCGTGAACGTGAAGAATTGCAAGACCCTGCTGACTTGTACCTTGAAGGTTCTGACCAACATCGTGGCTGGTTCCAATCTTCATTGTTAACATCTATGGCGATTAATAACCGCGCACCGTACAAAGGCTTATTGACTCACGGCTTCGTTGTGGACGAAAAAGGCCGCAAAATGTCGAAGTCGATCGGTAACGTGATCACTCCGCAAGACATCATTAAAGACATGGGTGCAGATGGCCTACGTTTCTGGATTGCGTCTGCAGACTACCGTTATGAAATGACTGCAGGTAAAGAAATCTTTAGCCGTGCATCAGATGGTTACCGCCGTATCCGTAATACGTTGCGTTTCTTGTTGGCGAACTTGAATGGCTTCAAACCATCGACTGATGCTTTGCCTGTCGATCAATTGATCGCACTGGATCAATACATCTTGCAACGTGCTGCGGAAGTGCAAAAAACCATTCAGCAAGCCTATGAAGATATGAACTTCCATATCGTGACCAGCGCATTGACCAACTTCTGTATTAATGACTTGGGTGGTTTCTACCTCGACATCATCAAAGACCGTCAATACACCACCAAAGCAGACTCTGCAGCGCGTCATTCTGCACAAACTGCGTTGTATCACTTGGTTCAAGCCTTTGTCCGCTGGATGTCTCCAATCTTGAGTTTCACCGCACAAGAAGCTTGGCCACTGATTCCAGAGCAGTCTGAGAAATATGTATTTACTGCGGAGTGGTATGACATTCCTGTAGCTTCTACAGCGAATCTGGTGACTGAAGCTGAATGGCAAACCTTAATCACTGTCAAATCTGCAGTGAACAAGTTTATTGAAGCTGCACGTACTGCAAAAACTGTGGGTTCAAACTTGTCTGCCAAAGTTGAACTTTGGGCCAATGCTGAGCTGAAAGCTGTTTTAGACAAATTCGGTGAAGAACTGCGTTTTGTCCTCATCACTTCTCAAGTGATTGTCAATGAGTTTGATGCAGCGCAAGGTGAAGCCTCTGACCTTGATGGTTTAAATGTCAAAGTCTCTGCTGCTGACGGTGAAAAATGTGCACGCTGCTGGCATGTACTGCCAGATGTGAATACACATCACGAACATCCAGGTCTTTGTTCTCGTTGTATTATTAACCTTCCTACAGGTCAAGGCGAAGAGAGAAAATATGCCTAATCCACAAGAAAAAAAGGGCTTCTTTCAATTCTACCCACACAATTTAGTGTGGGTGGGCTTATCCATTGTTGCCATTATTTTGGATCAATGGACCAAATGGATTGCAAGTACACATCTGAACTACGCAGATCCTGTACCTGTCATGCCCTTTTTAAATTGGACATTACTACATAACTATGGCGCTGCCTTTAGTTTCTTGTCCGATGCCGGTGGATGGCAACGTTATTTCTTTACTTCACTCGCAGGACTTGTGTCTGTCATTTTTGTATTTTGGCTCATGCGTATGCCAAAAAACGTGAAAGTCCTTCCGATTGCCATTGCCCTGATTTTAGGTGGCGCAATCGGCAACTTAATTGACCGTGTATCTTTAGGTTATGTGGTGGATTTCATTCACGTGTATTACAACAACAGCCACTTTCCTGCATTTAATATTGCAGACAGTGCCATTACTTTAGGCACGATCCTGCTTCTTATCGATACGTTTTTCTTAGAAAAACACCGAATTCAACGTGCGGAAGCGCAAAATGACTGATTTTATCAATCCTAACGAGGAAACTCGTATTGAAGAAGGCTCTAAAGTAGACCTTCACTTTTCTGTTGCTATTGAAAATGGCGTAGAAATTGACAATACCCGTAGCCGTGCTGAACCTGTCAGCCTTGTCATGGGTGATGGCAGCTTATTACCGGGTTTTGAGAAAGCTTTATTCGGTTTACGTGCAGGTGACCGCCGTACTGTGAGCCTTCCTCCTGAAGATGCTTTTGGTCCATGGAACCCGGAAAACGTACAAAAATTTGATACTGTCAAATTTGAGCAACGTCCTGTTGAAGGCCATATGATTGAGTTTGAAGATAAAGCCAAACAAAGTCTGTATGGGGTGATCAAAACTGTAGGTGAAGACATTACCGAAGTGGATTTCAACCACCCTCTAGCCGGTAAAAATATCACCTTTGAAGTTGAAATTTTCAAAGTGACCCCTGCCGGTCAACAAGGCGTGAAACTGATCTAAGTTTCAGCAAATAAAAAGCTCCTTCGGGAGCTTTTTTTTATCACTATTTTTATAACTATCAATCGACTCGATACATTTTCTGTATATGTAACGGACCGTTTTCATATTAATTTAATGCAAGACTTTAAAACAAGACGGGAAATACGATGAAACTTCATATTATTGTCGGCAGTGTCCGCGAAGGCCGTACGGCAATTAAGATTGCAAACTGGCTACTTTCAGAAATCGAAAGCTATGACTACAGTACCGTAGAAACTGAAATTGTCGATTTAAAAGAATGGGATCTGCCTATTTTTGCAGGCGCACATCCACCATTAACCGGGATTTATGACCAACCCAAACAACAAGCATGGGCAGATAAAATCGCACAAGGCGACGCATTTATTTTCATTAGCCCTGAATATAACCACGGCTACAGCCCTGCGCTCAAAAATGCATTGGATTACCTCGGTAAAGAATGGGGAGGAAAACCTGCGGCATACGTTAGCTATGGTGGCACCAATGGTTCACGTTCAATTGATCAAATTCGCCAAGTGGCAACCCAATTGGGCTTAATTGACAGTAATGCTGTGGTTGAAATTCGTGACATTTTCACGCGTAATCAAGCAGATAAATTTGAACCGAATGAATTTGACAACAAAGCGGTTAAAGCGATTTTCAAAAAATTACTGCAATATGTGAGTGCTTAATTCTTGCCGTTCGCGTGATAGATGCCGCCTTTTGTAAGTTCAGGCTTACATTATTTTCGGCAGATGGCAGCTATACCCCATGCATCATCCACGATAAAGTTAAAACATACAGAGACAGGATGTCACTGAACATAAAACAACAATGATAAGACTAAGCAGGAAGCTTACGGTAGGACAGGAGTTATACCGCTAGAATGAATCTGAAAAAAGCCTCGACAGGATGTCGAGGCTTTTTTCATTTCAAATGCTACACAAGAATAGCTCTAACATGAGCCACAACCGAACTCAGGGCCATGGCTCAATGGGTCTCACCCAATCGGATACGATTACTTTTTAGAACTCTCCACAATTAAACGCGTCACCAGGTACAAACGCGGTACGATAGAATCTGTCAAAATATATTCAGCTTTATCTGAATGTAATCCATCACCTGACATGCCTAGTCCCTCAATGATCGCGGCTCTCGAACTAACCCCAGCAAAAGCGGCATCAGTACCACCACCCCAAGCGGTCGTTTCAACTTTCATCGGCAGCTTTAATTCGTTTGTGTAAATCTGCTGGGCTGTCGCGGCCAATTTTTTGGCTTGTGGACTGGCTTCTAAAGGTGGTCGACGGACTTCAAATTTGACCTCGACCTGACTTTCCGCCAATTTTTTGGTTTTGACTTTTTGCTTCAAGGTTTTTTCCAACTCAGCAAAATCTTGTGGTTTTAAGGAACGAGCATCTGCCTGCGCTGTCGCATGGTCAGGAATCACATTTCGGGTTTTTCCAGCCGTCGCAACAGTCCAATTCAGCTTTAAACCCGTTTTCGGATTGGATAGATTTTCCAATTGTTGAATCTGAAAAGCCAGTTCTGTCAAGGCATTGACCCCTGCTTCAGGTTTTACCCCCGCATGCGAACCCCGCCCTTTAATATCTAAATAAGCCGCACCAATCCCACTGGTGGCTAACATCAAACTTCCCTCTAAACCACCGGTTTCAAAGGAGAGGACAACATCCTGATTTTGAGCTGTATCCATAATCAATTGGCGCGAGCCGGGTGAACTGATTTCTTCATCTGAATTAATTAACACTGTAATGGTGCCGTAATCTTGGTACTTCAGCTGTTTCAGCATATCCAAGACATGAATCACTGCAGCAACACCTTGCTTGTCATCCAAAATACCCAAGCCATAGGCTTTATTACCGTCTATACGAAACGGTTGACCTTGTAATTGACCCTTTTGATACACCGTATCGTTATGCGCCAACAACATAATGTTCGTTTGACCTTTGCCTTTTAGTACCGCTTTTACAATCGGCCCTGTCTGATCTGGCGCACCATCGAGTTTCATGATGTCTTTGGGCTGAATCACGTTCACCTCAGCCCCTGTGGCTTTTAATTGCTCTGCGACCACCTTGGCAATTTGATTCAAACCCTCAATATCTTTACTGCCAGATTCAATATTGACCAAGGTTTTCAAGGTCTCTAAATAACTGTGTTTTTGACTTTCCGCAATTTTCTTAATCTCTTGTGGAGATGCTGCCCAATTTGCTGAAGCACTAAGCGCAATGGCACAGCCTAATGCGAGCTGAAGTTTTGACGTCGTCCGTTGTTGTGTAAGTGTTCTTAGCATCGATCTTATTCCCTGTATATTTTTCATTATGAATTTTTAATGTCTGATAAATTAGTTCACCATTCAACCAATTAATCGCAAAAATATGTAACACCGCTGATAAAGCTTTTAGTCACTTCAAAACCAGCTTCCAGCTGTTTTAAAAGCGGTTTAGATCGATTTGGAAACATAGATCTAGCAGTCGAGAGCCTAGCTGCTATGCAATGCCTTGAAGGAACGGTCAGAATTAAAATTTAAGTGTTGTACGTTTTGGCTTACATTAGATGCGGATAATAGACACTATTCACGTTATTGGATTACTTTTATATTAAGGTCATACAGCGACAGGATGTCACTGAACATAAAACAACAATGATAAGACAATGAGCAGGAAGCTTAACGGTAGGACAGGAGTTATACCGCTAGAATGAATCCGAAAAAGCCCCGACAGGATGTCGGGGCTTTTTTCGTTTAGGCGATGTGAAAGCAACATTCCATGTATTTGCACAGACTAAACATCGACCTGAAAACCTAAATCGACATCACAGGCGGCTTGACCACCTCGTATCCCCCAATTTTCTAGAGGGCTTTCACGTAAGGTAATGATGATATGGTCGGCCGGAATGCCAAATTCCACCAAATTTTGCACCAGCATTTGATATAACTTACGCTTGGTTGCCACGGTTCGTCCCGCAAAACAATCGATGGTGATATGTGTAAAGCGCTCAGGCTGCGTCAAATGATCAAGCACCTGAAACCGATGTAGCGCATGCACTTGCAAACGTATATTGCGGTCATATCGAGGCAGTTGAAAACTCTGTTGTAAGGCGTTAAAGACAGCATTTATCAACTGTTGTTCTTGTTCTATGCTGTATTGCATCCGTATATCGATTTGTGTTGCAGGCATGCGCGAAACTCATTGTTGTTATTTAGATCACTACACTAGCAGGATTTAGCGATGTTCTGCTGTAGGCATTTACCTACAGCGCTTGCAGTATTTACGCCTATGGCCTCAACAGCAACGCGCCTATAGTAAGAACATACAGAGACAGGATGTCTTGCAATAAAAATAAATAATGCACATGCAGCAGGAACGCTGATCGGTATGACAGGAGTCATATCTTTAGAATGAATCCGAAAAAGCCCTCGATAGGATGCATATTCTTGCCCAATTGGACACTTGATAGTATATCGTACTGGACACAGATTCTTCTTTTAATTGGACACTCTTATTTTCAGACACTCTTTGCATCTAAAACGAAAAAAGTAAAATGATTCCTATGAAAAAAGCGGTTATTGCACTGAGTTGCTTAAGTATATTTTTGATGGCCTGTTCCTCGCTTCTTAATCCAAGTATTCAGAATTCACTAAAAGAAGTGAGAACATCAAAATTCCTAAAAAATGAAGATAAAACAAAAAACATTGGTGGGATTGATGCAAATAGTAATGGTGTGCGTGATGATATTGAGGGATACATAAAGCTCAAATATGGGAATAACCCTGAATTTGTTAGCGTATATATGCAGTATGCACAAGAATTACGAAGAAAGCTGACTTTGGCTAGTGATGATCGTGAGGTCTATCGTAGAGCGTCACACGAAGTTAGTAGAAAAATGGTTTGTGCTGCGGAAATTGACTATAAAGTTGAGCCTGAAAAAATGTATCGGGACACAATGATCATTTATGCCCTGTCGGTGAATACCAAGCAACGTAAGGCTGAAAGTAATCGTATTAGCTCGTTGGTGAGTGGCATGGTATTCACATTACCAACTGAGGAACACTGCAAAATTAATGAATACGTTTATTAAAGTGTCCAACTTAAAAAAGAATGGGTGTCCAAATACTTATTGATTTTGCAATAGGATGTCGAGGGCTTTTTTCATGTCGTCATTCACTTAGCTATCGCACTCTATTCGTCGAAAAATCGCAATTTATCAACAATACTTACATCGCAACAGTAAAACTGTACTTATAATCGGCAGAGATTTTAGACAGAATAGCGGCTACGAGTTCAGCAGCTCGAACTGTCAGCGCTTAGGGATTAGGCGACAACAATAAAAATTGAATTAAAAAATTAGAGAATGACCTATGCAATTGCAACAGCAACAACTGAATAGTTTTACCCGCATTTTTCATGCCGCTCCAGAACACAATAGCCCACAAGATCTTGCACAATATATTGGCGCGCATCGACAAGAGCTTTTACAGCAAATCCATGAAAATGGCATCTTACTATTTCGTGGTTTTAACATCGAGCAACCCGAACAATTTAACCAACTGATTGAACAGTATTTCCAGTTTACGCCATGGAATGCATTTAACCCCAATATGCCCAGCTGGGTTGCATCTTGGATGCGAAAATACAGCGAGAAATTGCTCGGCGCAGGTGACTACCGTCGTTATATCGATCGCAACACAGTGCAATTGGGTCCAGTCGAAAACTCGGTACAAGGCCCGCATGTTGAGGGCGGAGTGCGCTCAGAACGCTCGCGTTATATCGCCTTATTTTGTCAGGAACCTTCGACGTATTTGGCAGAAACAGGATTTAATAACTTAGAGCAGATTTGGGAGCGTTTTCCGAAACATCTACAGGAAAAATATCTCGGCGCATGGAACCATTTTTCTTATGTCTCGGCGCGCGAGGTGGGACTGTTTGACCGGTTATTGCTGAAAAAGAGCCCGTTTAGTTTAGAGATTCGACAAGATAAAAAAGCCAAACTGACCTTACAGCGTTCGCCACTGGTGATTCATCACCCCGATACAAAAAAGCATGTCATTCAGCCGTGGGCTTTTGCCAATAATACCAATCCATTTGCCCATCAGGCCGCGAAAAATTGCTTTGAAAATCGAGGGGAGATTGAAATCGATTCGACGGCGGACGGCATGCAACTAACTTGGGAAATTTACACACCAGAAGGTCAACAAATTGAATGGAGCGATACGGAAAAGCAGCAATTTTTTGATGCGATGTATAAAGATGCGCTGCTTTTACAATGGCATAAAGGCGATGTTGCGATTGTCGATAATATTAAAATTGCGCATTGGCGGATGAATGGAGAGCAAGGAAATCGTAAACTGATTCAAATTCAAGCCAATGCATTTAATGCCGATGAACACTATGCGGCTTAGCTAACAGATTTAAAATTCGTGCAGGCCTGTATGTGAGAAGCCCCGTAGGGGCTTTTTTTTATTTTTTGAATTTTTTGTTTATTTTTTAGCCGCTATTTTGGCTCAATTTTGAATAACCATGCTTTTTCACCGTCTTCAATCCCCCAAATGGCACCATCTTTGGCTTCAATCAAGCCACGGATCCGCTGTTTCATGTCGATGCGCTGGATTTCTGTTGCCGGTTGATGTGTTGTATCCACAATCAGGATTGCTTGAGACGACAAACCACCAATCAGCGCTTTATTTTTCCACAAGGGGAACTTTTGCCCTTGGTAAAACATCAAACTCGACGGTGAAATCACCGGTGTCCAGCTGATGGCAGGCGCTTCAAATTCAGGCCGTGTAAGATGATCAGGAATCGGCTGATCATCATAATGATCACCATTCGACACATGTGGATAGCCATAGTTTTTCGCACGCTGCACAAGATTTAACTCATCACCGCCTTTCGGGCCCATTTCGGCCACCCAAAGCTGCTGTTTTGCATCAAATGCCATGCCTAAAGGGTTACGGTGCCCGAAGCTCCACACTTGCTTTGCAACTTCGCCTTGGGTCTGAAATGGATTATCCGCAGCAGGTGTTCCATCACTATTTAAGCGCAGTACTTTACCCAAATTTGACTGCAGATCTTGTGCAGGATCAAACTTCTGACGTTCGCCCGAACTCACCCATAATTTTCCATCTGCGCCAAACTGCATTCGGTGTGAATAATGGCCTTGACCTTCTACTTTTGGAATTTGCCTCCAAATGATTTTTCGCTGTTTTAAACTTGGCGCAGCTTCATTGAGGTTTAATGTGGCTTTTTCGATGACAGCGCCATAACCGCCCTGTCCGGCTTCTGCATAGCTCAGATATATCTGATGATTATTTTCAAACTGCGGATCGAGTGCAATATCACCTAAGCCGCCTTGTCCGCCATAGGCAACTTTGGGAAGGTTTTTCACCTGTATTTTCTGCTGGTTTTGAGGATTAAAGATAATTAGCTGACCTTTTCTTTCAGTCAGCAATAAACGGCCGTCTGTAAGTGGCTGGATGGCCCAAGGCTCATTGAATTGAGCGATTTTTTGTATTTTAAAGCCCTGTTCTTGCTGGACTTGTGCAGAATTTTGAGTTTGGCTTGGTGTTTGATCTTGTGCTGTAGTTGTGGTGTTTTCCGCATGGCATGCGGCTGTCATCAAGATGCCAACGATCAGGCTAGGCGTTCGAAAATATTGTATGCATTGTTTCATTTACTGTTCCCTTCCCTTTTATAATCATTTGATTCTAATCAATTAATCAGATGATTTTTCTTTGGAAAGGTAACAGAATAATTTTGTACGTTTTGGCTTACATGACATGCAGAAAATTGCGGCTTTCCAAGTTTATGAAACAGGCCTAATCTACAGTTATCAGGAGACAGGAAGTTTCCGAAACATAAAACAATAACAATAAGTTTCTGCATCAGGACGTGAGATATGACAAGCAGTTGTATCTAGAACACGAAATACGAAGAAAACCCCGACAGGATGTCGGGGTTTTCTTTTTCTATCTATTAATAATTTATGGCCCATTAAAAAATCCCCCAGATTCAGCTGGAGGATTTCACGATCATGATTTTGCGCAATCGGACTTAGAGGCTTTTCAAGTACGCCACAACATCGTCATGACCTGCCATTTCTGCAAGTTCTAAAGCGGTATATTGGGTTTTGTGCTTTACATCTGCACCTTTGCCTACCAATAGCTTCACTACGTCTAAATAGCCGTTTTCTGCTGCTGCATGCAGTGCGCTGTAGCCTTCTTCATCGGCAGAGTTTACGTCTGTGCCATTCGCCAAAGATTTTTCGACTTCTGCAAGTTCACCTAAAGATGCCCAGTACACTAGCTCAGGCAGATGCAGTTCTTCATCGTCTTCAGGGATTGGGGAGATAGAATTAAAGTTCATATTTTTCTCACAATAGTATTAATAAGGGCTTAGTTAGATATTAGATTAATTAAAACCAAATAATTAACAACACAACAAAATATTAACTCTCTCCAACCCACAGTTGAATTGTCGCACACAATTGTAATCCATATACCCAACCAATAAAGTCGTCTAGCTCTTGACCGTTAAAACTCAAATCAATAGTTTTATTCCTAAAAGTAGTAGGCAAATCATTAGGAATTCCTTTTATAGACCATACACCATTATGACCAATTGCATTTCTAAGATGCCTTGCAAAGGCATACCATTCTTGTGACCTAAAATGATCAGATTTATTATTTTCAAAAGCATAACTTTTGGCAGCTTCGAAAGTTTCTAAAATCATGTAGTAAAATGTTTGTTTAACAAACATTTTTGCTGAACCATTGTCTAAAGTATTTGAAAAATTAATATTATATAAAAGGCAATCTGTAGCAGCTACTTCATTTCCGCTTAAGACATATATTTCTTTATCTGATACTGTTAAATTATAATTACTCAAATAACGGCTTGTTGGTTCTTTTACTGCTAATCCGTAAGCACCTAAACTAAACCAAAAGGCATCACGGACGTATTTCATTTTTTCTAAACATCTTTCTTTTGTCATAATTTTAAATATTCTAAATATCATTTCTATTAGAGCATAAAAAGCCCCCTTTCGGAGGCTTTTCTTTTTAAAGAATCACAACTTAGGCTTTCGCTGTAGATGCCTCTTTAACATCAATTTTATCACTGTCGTTTTCATGCATGATCAATGCAACCGCGATCGCAGTAATCAGTACAGGTAAACCCACCGCCATAAAGTTGAAATGCGCAGGTAAGTTCATACCGAGCAAACCACCAATCAGAATCGGCCCTACAATCGCGCCCATACGACCAATTGCAGAAGACCAACCAATACCCGTCGAACGTACAGCAAGTGGGTAATACTGCGCCACATAGCTGTACAGCAGCATTTGCGAACCAATAGATGCAGCACCTGCCAAGAACACCAAAATGTATAGCAAGAACTGATTTGATTGGAAGCCCATCAAGCTCATCACAATCGCGCCCATCATACCCAAAACCATCAGCACAGGTTTTAAATGGAAACGGTCAGCCAAAATACCACCGCCAACAATACCCACAACTGCGCCCACGTTCATGACCATCATAAACATTAAGCTGTTATCCATAGAATAACCGGCTGCCATCATCAGTTTTGGTAACCAGCTGCTTAGCGCATACATGGTCAATAGGCACGTAAAGAACGCCACCCAAAACAATAATGTATTTACGGCACGACCACGGCGGAACAAACTCACCACGTTAGCAGCTTCAGGCACGCTTTCTTGAGGCAAAGTGAACACTGTATTTTCAGTCACTTTCACTTCAGGTGCTAAGCGCTTCACGATACTGCGGGCTTTTTCCTGTTTGTTTTCTTTCACCATAAATGCCAAAGATTCTGGTAAAAATCTCCAAATCACAGGTAAAAGGAAAAGTGGAATACCCGCAATAAAGAACATGATTTGCCAACCAAAGTCAGGGGTGAACCATGAACCTAAAAGTGCCGCCATCACACCACCGACTGCATAACCACTAAACATCGTCGTTACCAGTGTGCTACGCATCTTCTGCGGCGCGTATTCAGACGTTAAAGCCACAAGGTTAGGCATTACACCGCCAATCCCTAAACCAGCCAAGAAACGCAAAATACCAAATTCTGTTGGATTCGACGCAAAACCACCGGCAAAGGTCAAACCACTAAATAAAACAATACAGATCATGATGACTTTTTTACGGCCAATCTTATCTGCTAAAGAACCAAAGAACATGGCACCAAACATCATGCCTGCGAGCGCAGTACTGGCAAGCATCCCCGCTTGCATTGCAGTTAAGCCCCAGTCTTGCATCAATAATGGTAAAACCACGCCATTAATCGCTAAATCGTAGCCATCAAATAAAATAATCAATAAGCACCAAGCCACTACATTGAAGTGGAACGGGGTAAATTTAGCCTTATCGACTACAGAATTTATG
Organism: Acinetobacter sp. YH12063; assembly: GCF_013419715.1. Classification (NCBI taxonomy): domain Bacteria; kingdom Pseudomonadati; phylum Pseudomonadota; class Gammaproteobacteria; order Moraxellales; family Moraxellaceae; genus Acinetobacter; species Acinetobacter sp. YH12063. The sequence goes on from NZ_VOZO01000001.1 coordinate 605,008, forward strand.
TCTATTTTTTCCGTTGTCATCGTTCTCATCTCCCATGAGTACTTGTCCATAACATTCATTGAATTTTTAAGTAAAATTCAACAGCCACGGAATATACGGAACAGTAATTTCTAGGGATATTAGACGTATGTTTAATAAATCGAATCACTTATAAGTACATGTTAATTGTGTTATTTTTCATGTTTTAGTTTAATTATTAAACATTATCAATATATGATTATTTAACTGATTTTTTTAAATCATAATATCCTAGTTTTTAGGTCTAATTCTTCTATTCTTTCATTAAACTTCAGAACGACACACCATCATTTATTTCTATCTTTAGTTTAGAAAAATTTTAAATGTCTAAAAAACAAACGAAAATATATCTTTAGAAAAGTTCGTTTGAACACTCTAGATTGTTTTAAATACCTTGATAGCACTGAGATTAAGCAATCACCAGCTTACAGCGAAATCCACGAGACGCATAATATGACTGTGCGCCATTATGGTAGCTAAATACATGATCATAACGTCGGTCACAAAACAGTGCCCCGCCCTTTTGCCGAATATCCGCTGGCGTTACGATCCAACTCGAAGTCTTTAAATCGAAATGAAAAACTTGCTGTATCGCTCGATAGTCTTCTTCCGTCAGTAGCTCAGCACCGATGTCTCGAACCATGTCTATAACGTTATTTTTGGGAGGATGATCCTTCCGATTATCCAAGGCATCACGGTCATAACACAAGCTTCGTCTAAGCTTTGGTGACTCTAAGCTGCAATCATAAAATATCAGGTCATTAGATTGCCGATTCAGCATAACAATATCTGGCTCACCGCCTGTTTTTTCCATTTCGATTAAAATTTTTAGTTTTGAGGGCTGTGCAATCAATTGCTTTTTAACATCATCCCAAAGCAATTCTGGATGACGCTGCATATTTGTCTCAAAGCGTTGCTGCAATATCTCTAAAATAGAGACTTCATCGAGATCTTGGAGCATATGTACATCCTATTGTTTTTATACATTGGAGACTGAACTTCACTATAAAGAATATAAGCTCACCTTGATGTAAATTTTTTGCGCTGTTTAGCTTTCTTCTTTTTAAATATCTCTCGTTTCCCTATTTTATCCTGCTGCTTTTCTTCTTATTTTTTCCTTTTTTTCTTCGCGCATAAAAAAACACCCCCTTCGCTTTGAAGGGGGTGTTTCGAATAATGAGCTGGCGATGACTTACTCTCACATGGGTAACCCCACACTACCATCAGCGCTAAGAGGTTTCACTTCTGAGTTCGGGAAGGGATCAGGTGGTTCACTCTTGCTATTGTCGCCAGCACAACTGTTATGACTTTGCATTTGGTCTTATCTTTTCAGTGCCGTTGCTTGGTCAAATGAGTTATTAACAGATCATATCTGAGTTCTTGCGAGTAGAACTAAGCAGTGCTTAATTATACTCTCATTTGTTCTTAAGCGTTAACTAAATCAAGTTATTTTGCTTAATATCGAATCAATTGATGCTTGATACAACAACTGTTTGGGTGTTGTATAGTCAAGCCTCACGAGCAATTAGTATTGGTCAGCTTCATGCGTCACCGCACTTCCACATCCAACCTATCAACGTCGTAGTCTTCAACGGCTCTTTAGTGGACATAA